>NZ_JACJFJ010000007.1:0-294703 GCF_014164545.1 Shewanella sp. SG41-3 | reverse complement strand
TGCGTAAGCAATTTGCTAAAGGAGCGGTAGTTCAGTTGGTTAGAATACCGGCCTGTCACGCCGGGGGTCGCGGGTTCGAGTCCCGTCCGCTCCGCCAACTTAAGATGAAAGCCCTAGCAGAAATGCTAGGGCTTTTTTCGTTGGGCGATAAAAAGATAGGGCGATAAAAAGATAACAACATAAAATCCCGCTGCGGTTCGTTGAAGTGACAAGGTTGTGAGATTGTAGTGCATGGCCCCATCCATGGCATGTTAGCCTCTTTATGAACAGAAAGCGGCCTGTCTGTGTCACAAAAACTCACGGATTAAACCCGTCCGCTCCAGCAAAACAACGTAAGTTGAAGGCTTTTGCTGTAATGCAAAGGCTTTTTTTTGTGCCTGTAATTGGGTCAAATAGGTAAAAAATATTAGCGAAGTTATCACTGATACACAGATTTTTAGTTGATGTTAACTGTATCGGTGAGCCTGTAAAGTGCTTTGTTAACCGAGGACCTGTGGTGTTTATATCAATATTCACCCGCGCATTTATCAATAACAACAGGCCTCATTTGCAATGTGAGGCCTTGGTCATTTATTTAAAAATTTATTGCATCACTTCATCTAATAAACGGTTTTAAGTCAGCTCTGTTCTATAAGGAATGCTGCTTTGTGCTCCGCTGCGTGTAACGGCTATTGATGAGGCTAAGTTAGCAAACATTACTGCTTCTGTTAATGATTTTCCTTCGTCTAATGCCACCATTAGTGCACCGTTAAATGTGTCTCCGGCTGCAACCGTATCAATTGCATTAACTATGGGCGCAGGAATGATTTGTCCTTGGCCTTTTTTACTGACATAAGCGCCTTTACTTCCAAGTGTGATAATAACGGTATTAACGCCCTTATGATGAAGATCTTGTGCTGCTTTCTCTGCGCTTTGTTGATCGATAACCTCAATGCCAGTTAATGCAAAGGCTTCAGTCTCATTTGGGGTGATGATATCGATTAAGCGCAACAAGTCATTACTCAGTTTAGCTGCTGGAGCTGGATTGAGTATGGTCGTGCAGTGATACTGCTTGGCGAGGATTAATGCCTGATGAACAGTGTCTAACGAGGTTTCTAGTTGGACTAGTACGTAATCTGCTTGAGCAAACAATGCTTGTTGCTGCTGAATGTGCTCCGCAGACAAATAGGCGTTAGCACCAGGTACAACTCCGATGCTATTCTCACCGTGTTGATTAACAAATATTACGGCAGTGCCGGTACTCTGATTAGCTATATCATAACAGCCACTTAAATTGATTCCATCAGCAGCCCAAGTTTTGCGCATTATTACAGCGTTACTATCATCACCCAGAGCACAGATGAAATATACTTTCTGTTGAGGGTTACTCAATCTCCCAGCCGCCACAACTTGGTTTGCCCCTTTGCCACCAAGTTCTAGCCGATATTGCTGACTAATCAACGTCTGCCCAGCTTGAGGTAACTCATTAAATGTTAGAACATGATCGGCATTAGCACTGCCGACAACTAATAAAGTACTCATGTTTATCCTTAGTTGCCACGCCGATCTAGTTAAATCGGCATGGCATGAGTTCGTTAGTAATCGTTTAAACGCTCAATAATAAAGTCTACAAAACCCGTTCGGTTTATATTAAACAAGACTTTGGCATTATGTGGATTGTTGGTTAATTGATATCGATCAACCACTGTCATACCTTGGGTATATTGCCCTTTAGTTTCAATGCCAACCCAGCAATCAATAGCGGTAAACAATGATGGATTGAGCAACCATGCTATGGTGCAAGGATCATGTAATGGTGCACCTGTGAAACCCCATTTAGGGTCACGATGGTAAATCATAAAGAAGTCGAGCAGTTCGGCGACGCATTTGGCTATTGGGTTGTTGATTGCTCTAATACGTTCAATATCTTCATCCATGATTTGTGCTTCGTGGGTTACATCGAGTCCGCACATCACAATCGGTAAGCCAGATTTGAACACCATATCAGCAGCTTCTGGGTCGACAAAAATATTAAACTCTGCCGCAGGAGTCCAATTGCCCACACCTGCTGCACCGCCCATCAGTACGATACTATCTATGTTGGAATGTAATTCAGGGTGTGCAGCGAGAAACAGGGCAATATTAGTTAACGGTCCTGTAGGAACAAGGGTGACGGGGTGCTTGCTGCCACGCACCTTATCGGCCATTAGTTCAATAGCGGTTTGTTGTACTGGTGCAAATGCCGGATCGGGAAGTTTTGGCCCATCAAGACCACTTTCACCGTGAACGTTGTCAGCAATAATAAGATCGCGAGTTAATGGTTTCGGAGCGCCACTTGCAACCGGAATATCATGTCGGCCTAATAGGGTAAGTACGCGCAATGCATTGTTTAAGGTCTTTTCTGGTGTTTGGTTACCGGCACTCGTTGTAATGGCCAACACATCAAGTTTTGCTGAACTTAGTGCTAAAATAAGTGAGATGGCATCGTCATGACCGGGATCGCAGTCGAGAATAACAGGACGTTTCATGGATAATTTCCTTATTCAATAAGAAGGTATAATGTACCACTATCATTGTTGTTGGCTTAATGCTTAAAAAGTAAAATGTGATCTAAAATACCATGGCATAGTGGTTGAGATAATCGAGCCGCAGTAACTTGCCTTAGCTCAAGAGTTGTTGCAAATCTCTCAATGTAATTTGTTATTAACCATGTCGTGATGGATGGGTTGTTTTACGCTACAGTGTGGTTTTATTAAGTAGGTAGGATTATGAATTGTCGTTTAGGTTGCGGTGCTTGCTGTATTGCGCCTTCTATTACTAGTGCAATACCGGGAATGCCAAATGGTAAACCTGCAGGGGTGCGTTGTATCCAATTAAATGATGCTAACTTATGTATGATATTTGGTCAGCCAGAGCGTCCAGAGGTATGCGCTGAGTTTAGTGCAAGTATCGATGTATGTGGTACTAGCAATGATCAAGCTTTATGGTTGATCACTGATTTAGAGTCATCAACATGTTAATCTGCACTTATTATTTATCTTGGATATTTTAGACCATGCAACTAACCCGATATACAGATTTTGGTATCCGCATTTTAATGTATCTTGCTGTGCAATCTGAACGCGAAACTTTGTTTCGAATTGCCGAAGTCACCAGTGTATTTGATCTTTCTTCAAATCATGTGGCAAAGATAATTCATCAATTAGGTAAGATGGGATATTTGCAAACGGTCAGAGGCAAGAGTGGTGGTTTTAGATTAGCAAAGCCAGCAGATGAGGTGTTAATAGGGCAATTGGTTCGTGATTTAGAGCACTCATTAGCGCCTATCGATTGTGAGTCACCATATTGCCGCTTTACACCAATATGCCGATTAAAAGGCGTGTTAGCGCAGGCTGTTTCAGCTTATTTAGTGGTGCTTGACCAATACACATTAGCAGATATTGTCGCGAATAAATCAGAAATTCTAGCAACGTTACCAGACTTATCTATCTCAGTGTTGCAGGTGGAGTAGCTTGAGTTGATAAAGCAACATTGAGATCATCAAATAATTGAGATGTTGGCAGTAGTGTAATGCCATTGTCATTTAAACGAGCCAAATTAGCGTTCAAAAATCGGATGGTTTCAGGATAAGGATGGGCAATAGCAATCAGCTTACCTTGTTGTTTCGATTGTGTAATTATCAGTTGGAACTGTTTTTCAAGCGCTCGTTCACTAGTGTCGTTATCTAAAAATATCTGTCTTCTCATTGATGGCACACCAAGCTGCATCGCCTTGTTGCTAGCTTTAGTATATCTAGTCGTAAAGCTATCGATAAAAAACAGTTGTCGCTCTTTTAAACTCTGCATTACCCATAACATCGGCTTATCCATTTGAGTCAGTAAGCTGCCCATATGATTATTAGCCCCTTTCGCAAACGGAATATTAGCGAACGCACTTTGTAACTGTTGTTTAATTTGCACTTCAGTCATGTCGTTGGTTAATCCTCCCGGCCCTAATGCTTTACCATTTAAGGCTTGCATTGGCAGGTGCAACATAATTTCATGGCCTTTGTTGAAACCATCAGTGGCCAGCTTTTTTCCTAGCGGAGTATGCGGTAATACCGATAAAGTGATGGCATTGGGTAATAACAATGCGGCTTCGTCAGTTGAACGATAACCTATATCGTCAATGATAATGGCTAGTTTGGCTGCCGTGGCAGGCACGATGCTACAGAGGCTGAGTAAGATAAATAGTAGATTGCGCACGAATTTGACTTATCTAGTTGGGTGAGTTTAATTGTTCAATGACATGCATAACAAGACGATTATAAACACAGTTACACAGCTTGATATAGCATTTGTTAAGAGAGTGCTACTGAATAGCGTCGTGCAGTGTTATTTTATATCTGCTATTACTCATCCGTGAGCCGATTTTATATCGCGTTTTGTTAAGCTTAACGGCAATAATAAGCCGGATCGACGGCCTTACCTTTGTTGCGAATTTCGAAGTACAGTCCTGGCTCACTTTGTCCGCCTGATCGACCGACAAGTGCAATAGACTCACCCGTTTTGACCATGTCGCCAGGTTGCCTCAATAATGTTTGGGCGTGACCATAGAGGCTCATATAGCCCTTACCATGATCAATCACTAACACCATACCAAAACCTCGTAGCCAGTCGGCATAAATGACTTTACCTGATGCAACCGCATTGATATTTTGTCCTTCTGGCGCCGAAAGTACTGTGCCTTTCCAAACAATCTGTCCTGAGCGACTGCTGCCAAAGCGTTTACTCACTCTACCTTTGGTTGGCCATGTTAATTTGGCTTTTTGATTCAATAACCCATCCATTGTTGGGTTAGATTTGGCGGCTACCATGGCTTGTTGCACGATGCGCTTTAAACTTGCCTCTTCTATTTGCAGTTGTTCTAATTCTGCGCCTTTACTCGATAAGGTGCGCTGTAATTGAGTCAGAGTTTGCTGGCGTTGACCTTGCTCTTTAGTTAATTGCAGTGCTTGTTGTTTTTGATCTATCACTAAAGCATTGAGTTTTTGCTGCGCAGTGACTTGTAGTTGTTTTACTTTATTAAGGTCAATACTGGTTTGCTTCAGCTGCTGGATAGCGTCTATACGGGCATTATTCAGAAATTGATAATACGCCAGCATACGTTCAACCGTGGCTGGATTTTGCTGGTTAAGCATCATTTTGGTGTAATCATGATTACCGGCTAAATAAGCACTCGATAATTGTTTTGATAAGGTGTCTTGCTGACTTAGTTTCAGTTTAGCTAAGTCAATTTGTTGTTTATCAAGCTCTTTAAGTTTGATGTTAACCTCAGACAATGCCTTTTGTGATTGATTAACTTGTTGAGCGGCTTTTGCAATCGCTTTTTCATCACTTTTAAGCAGTGAAATGAGCTTCTCGCGTTGCTTCGAGGTATCTTTAAGGGAGTTTTGTTGTTGGTTTATTTGCGCTTGGATAGACTTCAAAGCCGATTGGCGTGAAGACAAATCGGCACTAGTTGCCGTAAATGAGAAGATTAGAAAGCCAGCAATAATGCTGGCTTTAACAAATAAACGAGTTATCACGAGTTAATGTTTACTCTTTAAGGTCAATGATACAGCGTCCACTCATTTCTTTCGGGATGCTTTGGCCCATTAAGGTTAACATAGTTGGCGCAATATCGCTCAAACGTCCACCATCTTTTATTACCGCATCACGGCCGACATAAACGAAGGGCACTAAGTTACTGGTGTGAGCTGTAAATGCTTGTCCATTAGACAGATCTGTCATCTTCTCCGCATTACCATGATCGGCAGTAATCAAGCATTCGCCATCAACTTTAGCTAAGGCTTCAACAACTCGACCGATACAAGCATCAACGGCTTCACAAGCTTTAACTGCAGCATCAAACTTACCGCTATGGCCTACCATGTCACCATTTGGATAGTTACAAATAACCACATCATATTTATTTGATTCAATTGCGGCGACCAATTTGTCGGTTAATTCAGTTGAACTCATTTCAGGTTGTAAATCGTAAGTTGCGACCTTAGGTGACTCAATTAAAATGCGATCCTCGCCTTCAAATGGCTCTTCTTTACCGCCATTAAAAAAGAAGGTCACATGGGCATATTTTTCAGTTTCTGAAATGCGTAACTGAGTTTTATGCAGATTTTGCAGGGTTTCACCTAAAGTATTCACTAAATCACTCGATGGATAGGCTACTGGAGCCTTAATATCAGCCGCGTAATCAGTTAGCATCACAAAGTTAATTTTTGGTGTTTTATTACGTACAAAACCGTCAAAATCTGGGTTGACAAAGGTGCGAGTAATTTGACGAGCACGATCTGCGCGGAAGTTCATAAAAATGAGCGCATCGTTATCGTTAAGTTCAGCAGCCTCGCCTTGAGCATCAACAATCACAGATGCAGCAACAAACTCATCATTTTCGTCACGAGCATAGGCCGCTTCAAGTGCTTCAGGCGCAGAAGCATAGGTAAACTTGCCTTTACCTTCAGTGATTAACTCGTAGGCTTGCGATACTCGATCCCAACGGTTGTCGCGATCCATCGCAAAGTAGCGACCAATAAGCGATGCGGTACGGCCATGACCTAATTCAGAAAATAGTTCATCAAAATGAACTAAGCTATTTTTAGCACTACGAGGCGGTGTATCTCGGCCATCTAAAAAGGCATGCAAGTACACTTTAGTCGCGCCGCGTTCAATAGCCATGCGACACATTGCTTCAATGTGTTCTTCATGGCTGTGTACACCACCGGCAGACAACAGCCCCATAATGTGCACCGCACCATTTGCGGCAATGGCTTGGTCTACTGCATTGCTAAGTGCAGGATTTTGTTCAAACTCATGGTCGGCAATCGCTTTGCTGATGCGAGTGAGTTCTTGATACACGATGCGGCCTGAGCCGATATTGATATGGCCAACTTCAGAGTTACCCATTTGACCATCAGGCAAGCCGACGTCGATACCAGAACCCGAAATAAGACTGTGAGCATATTGTGCATTGAGCTTATCTAAAACAGGAGTCTTAGCATGAAAAACCGCGTTATCTTGCGTGTTTTCACTATAACCCCAGCCATCAAGGATAAGTAATGCGAGTGGACGTTTCTTTGTCATTATGCAAATACCTTTAAGTTGGAAATAGAAGAGTTAGAAAATTTCAATTGTATGAATATTACTACTTATCGATAGTGTGCAAAAGGCATATAGGTTTGAAGATATAACCAAAGCTGCTGATAACGAGGGGCGAGTCACGAATAACTCAGCGTAAAGCGTTTATTTTCGGTGTTTCTTTAATGAAAACTGCCGAGCAAAACGATATACTCGGGCCATCTCATCTTAGTCATCGTCAGAGAAATCAGTAATTATGCAAGAATATATGGAATTTTTTAAAGCGAACCCAATGTTAAGTTTAGCGTGGGTCGGCTTGTTTGTAGCGCTTGTTGTTAGTGTCATTAAATCTGGTACATCAAAAGTGAAGCACGTTAGCCATCAAGAGCTAACACTCATGGTAAATAAGCAAGATGCTAAAGTTGTTGATGTGCGTGGAAAAGAAGAATTTAAAAAAGGTCATATTGTTGATGCGCTTAATGTGACCTTGTCTGAAATAAAAAATAATCAAGTCACTAGCCTTGAAAAGTTCAAAACCAGCCCCATTATATTAGTATGTAACTCAGGTATGACATCGTCACAAGCCGCTCAACTTCTTACTAAACAAGGATTTGAGAATGTGTTTAACCTTAAGGGTGGCATGGGTGAATGGCAGGGTGCTAATTTACCCGTAGTTAAAAGCAAGCGTTAATATGGTTGCTTAATTGTATTCAGTGTTAATGCATTTGGGTATGAGTTAACACTGTTTATTATCAAGATCTTGCTCGATATGATTTATCGAGCTGGATCAACTTTACGGGATAGCACTAATGTTAGATTAATTCTTTATACATTAAGTGTGACAGCCCAACACAATTAGCTTCACAGAAAAGCTAAATAACATTGATAGGTAGGAAATTATGGCTGAAGTAGCAAACAACGAAGCACAAGCACCACAGTTCAACATTCAGCGTATTTATACAAAGGATTTGTCTTTTGAAACGCCAAATAGCCCTGCTGTTTTCCAGAAAGAATGGAACCCAGAAGTAAAATTGGATTTAGATACTCGTAGCAACAAGCTGTCAGATGACACATTTGAAGTTATCTTATCGTTAACTGTTACTGCTAAAAATGGCGAAGATACTGCCTTTTTATGTGAAGTTCAGCAAGCGGGTATTTTCTCAATCGTTGGCTTAACTGAACAACAACTTGCCCATTCTTTAGGCGCATATTGCCCTAACGTATTATTCCCGTACGCACGTGAATTAGTCGGTAACTTAGTTGGTCGTGGTACTTTCCCACAACTGAATCTTGCTCCAGTTAACTTTGATGCACTATTTGCTCAGTACGTTCAACAGCGTCAAGCTGCTGCAACTGAAGCAGCAACTGCATAATTTATGAATAATGCTGCCGAAATTACGGTATTAGGGGCGGGGTCTTATGGCACCGCCCTTGCTATTTCTTTAGCCAGTAACGGTCATAAGACATTGCTTTGGGGTCACGATCCTAAGAGCATGCAAGTGTTAGCTGACAGTCGCTGTAACGAGCGTTTTCTTCCTGGTATTCAGTTCCCCGATTCTTTAGCAATCGAACCGGATTTAGGCAAAGCACTCGCGGCAAGCAAAAATATCTTAGTGGTTGTGCCCAGCCATGTGTTTGGTGATGTACTCAAACAAGCAAAGCCATTACTGCGAAAAGATGCACGGATTGTATGGGCAACCAAAGGCTTAGAGCCTGAAACTGGTCGTTTATTGCAAGATGTTGCTCGTGAGCAATTAGGTGAACAATATCCATTAGCGGTATTGTCAGGGCCTACCTTTGCTAAAGAGTTAGCCGCAGGCTTACCGACAGCCATTTCTGTAGCGGGTACTTGCCCCGAGTTTACTCATGATTTGGTCGAACTACTTCATAGCCCTAAACGTCTGCGCGTATACGCGAATGATGATTTTACAGGTATACAATTAGGTGGTGCGGTTAAAAACGTCATTGCTATTGGTGCTGGCATGTCAGATGGTATTGGCTTTGGTGCTAATGCTCGTACAGCATTAATTACCCGCGGTTTAGTCGAACTTAGCCGTTTAGGTGTTGCGCTCGGCGCAGATGCCTCAACCTTTATCGGCATGGCGGGTTTAGGTGATTTGGTATTAACTTGTACCGATAATCAATCGCGTAACCGTCGTTTTGGCTTAGCTTTAGGTCAGGGCAAAGATGTGATCACCGCGCAAGAAGAAATTGGACAAGTGGTTGAAGGCTATCGCAATACCAAAGAAGTGTTTACCTTGGCTAAACGCCTTGGGGTAGAAATGCCGATTACCGAGCAAATCTATCAGGTGCTTTATCAAGGTAAAGCGCCAATTGAAGCTGCTAAAGAGTTACTTAGCCGTGAAAAAACGTCTGAAACACTCAAAAAATAGTGTCACACAGAAGCTAAGTTAATCGTGAGTAGTAACAAAAAAGGATGCTAAAATAGCATCCTTTTTTGCATTTGATGTTTATCAGTTAACTATTAAACAACCAATTGAAACAGTGTGGAGTAAAACGTGAAACATCATGACGTAATCATTATCGGTGCGGGTGCGGCAGGACTAATGTGTGCTGCGACAGCGGGCTATAGAGGTCGTGATGTGTTGGTGTTAGATAACGCCAAACAAGCTGGTAAAAAAATTCTTATCAGTGGTGGCGGGCGTTGCAATTTCACTAACCAAAAAGTGGAGCCGCACCAGTTCATCTGTGACAATCCGCACTTTGTTAAATCGGCATTAGCGCGCTATCGATCAAGTGACTTTATTGATTTGGTTGAACGTCATGGCATTGAATACCATGAACGTGATCATGGTCAATTATTTTGTAATGACTCCGCTAAAGACATAGTCACCATGTTAATGACAGAGTGCGAATGGGCTGGGGTCAAGGTTCAGCTACGTACTGAGATTTTATCGGTCAACAAAACTGATACCGGCTTTACCTTAAGCACCTCTAATGGCGACTTTAGCTGCGGATCACTGGTTATTGCCACTGGTGGCTTATCCATGCCCAAATTAGGTGCTACGCCTTATGGTTACAAGCTTGCTGAGCAATTTGGTTTAAAGGTTCTGCCGACCAGTGCTGGTTTGGTTCCTTTTACTTGGCATGCCGAACAAAAAGTCCGCTTTGAGCCGTTATCGGGTATTGCTGTACCAACCACAATTACCGCGCAAGATGGCACCCAGTTTAGCGAAGCCTTATTATTTACTCATCGCGGCTTATCAGGCCCCGCGGTACTGCAAATTTCAAACTACTGGCAGCCAGGTGAAGCCATTTCTATCAATTTATTACCGGGTGAAAACGCCTTAGACAAAATTGAATTTGCACTGAAACATCATCCGAAACAAAGCTTGCGTAATACCCTGAGCCAATGGTTACCTAAACGCTTGGTCGATGCGCGGTTTGAAGAGTCGCTATTAGATAAAGCGCTAAATCAACTGGGGCACGGCGAGCGTGAAAAGTTAGCAAACGAATTAAATAACTGGTCAATTATCATGAATGGCACAGAAGGTTACCGCACTGCAGAAGTGACTTTAGGTGGTGTTGATTCTAATGAGCTGTCATCTAAAACCATGCAAGCTAACAAAGTACCAGGATTGTATTTTATTGGTGAAGTAATGGATGTAAGTGGTTGGTTAGGCGGGTTTAATTTTCAATGGGCCTGGTCATCCGGTGTCGCGGCAGGGTTGGCGGTTTAGATGTGTGTAGAGACAATAAAGTTTGCCCGTAGTGGTTTTTGACACAATGTTTTTTCTGGGTGGAATATATCTGCATATGTTTTAAATAATTGTTAACGATAACAATAGCCGCATTTTTTGCTAAACCGATTCATTGAACTGGATCGGTTTTTTTATAACTCAAGCTTGTATATGTAAATAATCATATATACACTCAGGTGTATATTTTGTATTGCGTGTTAGTGAGTCAACAATGAAAAATAAAACGGTGTTGTTTCTCTGTACTGGCAATTCGGCGCGCTCGCAAATGGCTGAAGCCTTACTAAGAAGTAGAGCTGCGGATCTATTTGATGTATTTAGTGCTGGCACGCAGCCTGAAGATATTGACCAAAGGGCCATTGACGCTATAGCTCGCTTTGGCGCTGACACTCGGGGTTTAGTGTCTAAAAAGCTACAAACCTTTGCGGGTAAAACATTTGATTACGTGATTACCCTTTGTGACAAAGCCAATAACGAATGTCGTAGTTATCCTGGCGCGGGTAAGCAACTGGCGTGGGACTTTCCTGATCCTAAAAATCGCGCAGGTGAACAAGCATTTTTGACCACCTTAAATGACATCAACAACCGCCTGACGATGTTTTTGTCAGTGGAGCAACCAACTACAGAGCCAATGTCGCTAGAGACTCAGTCTGCATTGAATGCCGCTGAATTCTCCAGTATTGATCCCCTCGCGTTTTATAAATGCCTTACCGATGACATTCGCTTAAAAAGCTTAATGTTGACCCATTACCACGGTGAATTGTGTGTGTGTGAGCTAATGGCAGCGCTGAATGAAGATAGCCAACCTAAGGTGTCGCGTAATTTAGCCTTGTTAAAAAAGGCTGCGATTATTAGCGACAGAAAAAATGGTCAATGGGTGTTTTATCGCATTAATCCTAACTTACCTCTATGGGCCAAATCAGTAATAGCACAAACCACCGAAAACAACCTTGGGTTGATTATGTCGTCATTACAACGATTAGACATTATGCAAAATAGGCCTAATAAGGTGAGCTTTTGTCGCTAGTCTGATGTTGTCATTTTAAGAATACGTTGTGGTATACCTCGTTGTTTGGAGTCATTTGTATGGGAACGTTCGAACGGTTTTTATCGGTATGGGTTGGCTTAAGCATGTTGGCCGGAGTGTTGTTAGGTTTATGGCAGCCCGAGGTCTTTCAGGCTATCGCTAATCTTGAAATCGCCCACGTTAACTTGGTTGTTGCGGTGTTTATTTGGGTGATGATTTATCCAATGATGGTGCAAATTGATTTTTCGGCAATGAAAGATGTAGGTAAAAACCCTAAGGGATTATTACTCACCATTGTCATTAATTGGTTAATTAAACCCTTTACCATGGCAGCATTGGGCTGGTTGTTTTTTAAGGTGCTGTTTGCCGATTTGGTCGACCCTGCATCTGCGCAAGAGTATATCGCAGGGATGATTTTATTAGGCGTTGCACCTTGTACCGCAATGGTGTTCGTGTGGTCGCAATTAACTAAAGGTGATGCGAACTACACATTAGTGCAAGTGTCAGTTAATGACGTAATTATGGTTTTTGCCTTTGCGCCAATTACTGCATTATTACTGGGTGTAAGCGATATTCAGGTGCCATGGGAAACCTTGCTTATATCGGTATTACTGTATGTGTTGTTGCCATTATTGGCTGGTGTAACAACGCGTTACTTGCTTAATCGTCGCCATGGCTTAGCCGCTGTTAACTCATTTTTAGCCAATTTAAAACCATGGTCGATTATCGGTTTACTGGCCACAGTGGTGTTGCTGTTCGGTTTTCAAGCTGAAGTGATTGTGTCAGATCCGCAAACCATTGGCTTAATTGCCATACCACTAGTTATTCAAACGTACGGTATTTTTATTATTGGGTACATAGCAGCTAAATGGCTGAAATTAGCCCATAACATTGCCGCCCCAGCTTGTTTAATTGGTACATCTAACTTTTTCGAGCTAGCTGTCGCTGTGGCGATATCGTTGTTTGGGCTGCACTCAGGAGCCGCGTTGGCTACGGTTGTAGGGGTATTAGTTGAAGTGCCGGTGATGTTATCGCTGGTGGCCATTATCAATCGGACTCAACATTGGTTTAACCATTAATTAAGTCAGTTTGTGAATTCGGCTTTGTGAATCAATTTATGAACATATTTTGAAGTTACTTTTTGGAGTTAACCATGCAAGCTCATCCTTATGATGTTTTAGCGTTAGATAATGGCGCCAAGCTGATTTTTACCCCGTGTCCTGGTACCAAAGATGAAGCATTAGCTGCGTCAGTTGCCACATTAAAGGCGGCGGGTGCAAAAATGCTAATCACTTTGATGTTTGATGACGAAATAGTGCGTAATAAAGCGGAGGATTTACCCGCAGAATGTGCCTCACAAGCCATTACTTGGGTGCAATTGCCCATTGCTGATGATGCTGCGCCAGGGCAAGAGTTTGAAACTCAGTGGTTAGCCCATAAACTCCAGATTATTGAATTGCTGAATAACCGAAGCGCTATCGCAGTGCATTGTAAAGGCGGTTCGGGCCGCACGGGATTAGTCATTGGTCTGATATTAGTAAGCTTAGGCTGGCCTAAAGATAAAGTGATTAATGCAGTGCAAACTCTGCGACCCAAGGCGCTGACTCATCCGGTTCAGCGTGAATATTTTGATGCATTTAATGGTTAGCATGTAGTGACTAACCTTTAACATTACCACTTAAAAATGAGCGCAAGCTTAGGACACCATTATGACAATAAAAATAGGCATTAACGGTTTTGGCCGTATGGGACGTTTATCAATGCGTGCGGCGTATGATTGGGACGATGTTGAAATTGTGCACATTAATGATCCCGCTGGCGATGCTGCTACCCTGGCGCACTTAATGACCTTTGATTCAGTTCATGGTCGTTGGCATCATGAAGCGACACATGATGGTGATGCCATAGTGATTAAGGGTAAAGCTATTCCTTGCAGTCGTAATGTGGCCACCCAAGACACTGATTGGTCAAAATGCGATGTAGTGATTGAAGCCTCCGGCAAGATAAAAACCAAAGCCTTGCTACAAGCTTACTTAGATCAAGGGGTTAAAAGAGTTGTAGTAACCGCGCCAGTAAAAGAAGACGGCGTGCTCAATATTGTGATGGGCGTAAATGAGCATTTATACGATAAAGCGATTCATCCAATCGTAACGGCAGCTTCTTGTACCACCAATTGTTTAGCGCCTGTGGTAAAAGTGATCCACGAAAAAATAGGCATTAAACATGGCTCGATGACCACTATTCATGACATAACTAACACCCAAACGATTTTAGATGCACCGCATCAAGATTTACGCCGCGCCCGTGCGTGTGGCATCAGTTTAATTCCAACCACCACCGGCTCTGCTACTGCTATTACCCATATTTTTCCTGAATTGAAAGGCAAGTTAAATGGCCATGCGATTCGGGTGCCGCTAGCCAATGCATCGCTTACCGATTGTGTGTTTGAAGTGGCCCGTGGCACAACGGCAGAAGAAGTAAACCAGCTTTTGAAGCAAGCTGCTGATAGCGAACTTAAGGGGATTATGGGTTATGAAGAGCGCCCATTAGTGTCGGTCGATTATAAAACCGATCCACGCTCAAGTATTATCGATGCCTTATCGACTATGGTGGTTAATGATACCCAAGTTAAGCTGTATGTGTGGTACGACAATGAGTGGGGTTACGCTAATCGCACCGCTGAGCTTGCGCGCAAAGTAGGTTTGGCGGACAAGGAATAAGCTAACATGGGGCTGTTAACTTTCAGTACATTGCCATCTCACATTAAGCAATATCTAATAATCACTGGTAATTATTGGGCATTTACCTTAACCGATGGTGCACTGCGTATGCTGGTGGTGCTGTATTTTCATCAGCTAGGTTACAGCCCGTTCAATATCGCGATGTTGTTTTTGTTTTATGAGATTTTTGGCGTAGTCACTAATCTTGTAGGTGGTTGGCTAGGGGCAAGGCTTGGCTTAAATAACACCATGAATATTGGTCTCTGCCTACAAATAGTTGCGCTAGCTATGTTGGCCGTACCAGCGGACATGTTGACCATAATGTATGTCATGGTTGCGCAAGCCTTGTCGGGTATTGCTAAAGACCTCAATAAAATGAGCGCCAAGAGTGCGATTAAAATGTTGGTGCCTAGTGATGCGCAGAGCAAGTTGTATCAATGGGTGGCCATTCTTACTGGCTCTAAAAATGCGTTAAAAGGACTGGGGTTCTTTTTAGGTGGCATTTTGCTCACGCTATTTGAATTTCGCGGTGCAGTGCTGTTGATGGCAGCCTTATTAGCTTGTGTGTGGGTGATGAGTCTATTGAGCTTAAAAGCGGATTTAGGCAAAGCGAAAAACAAACCTAAATTTATCGATATTTTTTCCAAAAGTCCGGCGATTAATTTGTTGTCGGCAGCGCGAATGTTTTTGTTTGGTGCTCGAGATGTATGGTTTGTGGTGGCGTTACCAGTGTTTCTAGCGGTGACATTTGAATGGGATCATTGGTGGGTGGGCGGTTTTATGGCGAGTTGGGTGATTGGCTACGGCATCGTCCAGTCATTTGCGCCTTATGTTACTGGTAAAAAACACGGCAAAGTACCAACAGGACGCGCAGCCTTTGTATGGGCTGGCTACTTATTACTTATTCCTGCTGCTATTGCTCTTGCGTTGCACTTTAACTTTTATATCCACGTGACATTAATTGCCGGATTAATGCTATTTGGCGCTGTGTTTGCCATTAACTCGTCACTGCACAGTTATCTGATTGTTAGTTATGCAGGGCATGATGGCGTGTCACTTGATGTGGGATTTTATTACATGGCCAACGCCATGGGACGTCTTATCGGCACCGTTCTTTCGGGGTTGGTGTATCAAATATACGGTTTAGAAGCTTGTTTGTGGATATCGAGTGGCTTTATAGCGCTAGCAACATTAATATCATTTAAGCTGCCGTATACGTTGTAATGCTTGGTGTTATTCTGGCGGCGCTTATGTTGACTCCTTTTCATTGCTCCTTTCGATACTGGTTCGCTAGTATCTGAAACTCTTACCGGAAACATCGGTAAAAAGTGCCTACAAGTCTGTGGCTCTTCCATCGCTCATTTTTCGATATTAAATTAAATCCTTTATAATCATGGCTTTAATTTTTTATTTACTGTTGGCACGATGTTGGCATTAGTAAAAACATAGTCGTTGTGTAAATGGTTAATTCTCAGATGGTTAGGTATGAGGTCGATATCAAAAGGATTAGCACATCACGCACCATACTGTAAATCGTACACCAAGGAGGTTTTTATGTTGGGCTGGACATTAATGTTTTTAGTTATAGCCGTTATAGCAGGACTATTGGGTTTTACTGGTATTGCTGGAGCCGCAGCAGGGATCGCCAAAATTATTTTCTTTATCTTTATTGTATTACTGGTGATTTCATTATTATCCAGTGCGATTAGAGGTAAAGGTCCCCGAGCATAGTAGGTAACCTGAGCTCTGAAGCCGAGTTAAGGTTAGCGACAAAACGTTATTCGATTACAACCATCATCTAGGAGATGAATATGAAATTATTAAAATTACTGACAATGGCAAGTTTAATGGTGTTTTTAACGGCTGGTTTATCAGCATGTTCAGACAATAAAGCTGAGAATGCTGGTGAGAAAGTGGATGAAATGATCCAAGATGCTGGTAATGCTGTTGAAGATGCATGTGAAGATGTAAAAGAAGGCATGAAGTCAGAAGATCCAGACTGTTAAATACAGTGCAATCTGATTAACTATTTAATCCGTTCAGAGCCGTTAGGTTATTAACGTAAAGTACATTGATGTCAAAGGTCACGACTTGTTTAGACTCATATAAGTCAATGTAAAATCTTAAGAGCGTGGCGCGAAGTGATTAGATAGTTATAGTGATAAGTATTGTCTTAAGCAGCACTCATGTGCTGCTTTTTTTAAAAAAGGAGGACCACAATGCTCACCCGTATCCATATTAAATATTATTATACCCTTGGTACGTTATTGGCTGCGTGCTTATGTGTGGCGCTTCCTTATGTGTTACTTAAGCTTGTTTTTGCGTGGCTTGCATTATCTTTAGGCTTGGTGAGTTCGGCGTATTGGTTTAATAGTGCAGGTATTTTCCGTAAACGCCAAGATGGCAGTATTCCTTGGTATATAGGTTGGAGCTTTATTCCGTTTTTATTGGGTTGCCAGCTATATAACGCCTGGGCGAGAAAAAATGACAAAGTTCCTGCAATACAAAAAATTGATAAGCAGCTGTATTTAGCCTGCCGGTTGTTTTCTGGCGATATTGACCGACTAAAGCATGAGAAAATTGATGCTATTTTAGATGTTACTGCAGAATTTGACGCATTAGAGTGGACTCTGGTTGATGAAAATATTGCCTATTTAAATATTCCGGTATTGGATCACAGCGTACCTAGCGTCGCACAGTTAAATCAAGCGATTAATTGGTTACATAACCAAGTCAGTAATGGCAAAAATGTCGTAGTACATTGTGCATTAGGTCGAGGGCGTTCGGTGTTAGTGCTAGCCGCTTACTTAGTGTGCCGTGAGCAAAATCGTAATGTTAATGATGTGCTGAAATCTATCAGTAGTATTCGTCAAACCGCGCGGTTAAATAAATGGCAGTTAGCAGCCGTCGAAAAAATGCATCGCCTGAATCAAATTCATATCCATAAACGCGCTTGGTTGATAGTGAACCCAGTGTCAGGTGGCGGTAAGTGGCATGATGAAGCCGATCATATAACTCAAACCTTGAGCGATTATTTTCAGCTTGAAGTCTTATATACCACTAAAGACAAGTCTGCGGTGCAACTAACCGAACATGCCAAAAAACAGGGTGCTGATATTATTGTTGCTTGTGGTGGAGATGGCACAGTTAACGAGGTGGCATCGGTGATTGTCGACAGTGATATTTATCTAGGTATTATTCCTATGGGCACCACTAATGCACTTAGTCACACCTTGTTTGGTATCACCAGTAAGTTAGTACCGGTATCGCAAGCGCTTGATATTTTGATTCAAGGTTATTCTCAGCGCATAGATACTGCCATGTGTAATGAGCAATTGATGTTGTTGCTAGCGGGCTTGGGCTTTGAGCGGAAAATGATACAGAAAGCCGATCGCGACCGAAAAAATGAGCTCGGACAGTTGGCTTACCTTAATGGTTTGTGGGAGGCGATAGATGAAAATCAGCCTTTGTCGATGAAATTACAGCTTGATAGTGGTGACATTCAAATGATTAACACCACGAGTTTAGTGATTGCCAATGCGGCGCCATTCACCAGTGTATTAGCCCAAGGAAATGGTGAACCCAATATTACCGATGGTTTGTTAGACATTACTTGGATTGAGTCCAGTGAGACATCACCACAACAATTATTGAGTATGACCGAGCTATTATTTGCCGGATTAACAGGCGAGCGTGAAGATGATCAGCAGAGTGGAATTCATCATGAGCAAGCTAAGACGATTCAGTTGAGCACGGACTCGTTGTGCAAATATGTTATTGATGGTGAGTTATTTGAGTCTGAAGATTTATGCATCAAGGTTAAACCTAAGTCATTAAATGTGTTGCTGCCTCAAGCGAGCAAACACATTTAATCACTTAGCACGCTGTTAAGGTTCGTCAGGACTCGTTTGGTCTTGGTATTTACTTAACTTGTTATAAAGGGTTTTAACGCTGATACCTAATTGTTTTGCAGTTTCATTTTTATTGCCCATCGATTCATCAAGGGCCTGATAAATTGCAGCTTTTTCTAGTTCGTCGAGGCGCATGCCCACAGGTATTTGTACGCCGTCAGTTAACGGCTCTGTTGAAGGTTCTAGCGATGACACCATGATATGGCTCGGTAAAATTTCGTTTTCTGCCAGAATATATGCACGTTCAATAGCGTGTTTCAATTCGCGGACATTACCAGGCCATTTTTGTTGTTGGATCAGGTTAAGAGCATCATCTGAAAACATTTTTGTGAGTTTTTCAGCTGTGTTTCGATATGCCAAAAAGTGCTGTGCGAGTCCACTTATGTCGTTGTTACGGTTGCGTAATGGTGGCACTTGGATGGGAAAATGCGCTAAACGAAAATATAAGTCTTCGCGAAAATGACCCGCATCAATAGCGTCGGCTAGATCGCGGTTAGTGGCGGCAATAATACGAACATTGGCTTTTTTAAGATGTTGTGAGCCTACCGAGCGATATTCATTATTTTCGAGTACGCGTAGTAATTTTACTTGGTGTTCTAACGGCATTTCGGTTACTTCATCAAGAAATAAGGTGCCGCCTTCTGCCTGCTCAAATACACCACGGTGATCTCGATGGGCACCAGTAAAAGCGCCTTTTACATGGCCAAACAGTTCGCTGTCGACCAGTTCAGGGCTTAATGCACCACAGTTAATTGCGATAAAGG
The DNA here is from genome assembly GCF_014164545.1 of Shewanella sp. SG41-3. Lineage (NCBI taxonomy): Bacteria > Pseudomonadati > Pseudomonadota > Gammaproteobacteria > Alteromonadales > Shewanellaceae > Shewanella > Shewanella sp. SG41-3. The sequence continues at coordinate 275,471 of NZ_JACJFJ010000007.1, read as the reverse complement.
GTTCGTCGACTCTATGACTAGCCAAATGAATAGTATTGGCAACGAGCTCTTTACCTGCACCGCTTTCACCAACGATGAGCACGTTGCTCTCGGTGACAGCGACTTTACGAATAGTGCGATATAACTTGTGCATCGCACGCGATGAACCAACCAATAAACCATATTGGTCTAGTTCACTCGAAAAAGGCTGTTTTTGCTTAGTCGATTGCGATTTGAAGTCTCGGGCAAAGTCTTCTAGCGTGTCGTTAATCACATCAGCATCGTAAGGCTGGCGAAAATGATAACCAGCCGTTTTTGACATTAAATGATCTAAGTTGGGGTTTGGCTTACCTTCGGTTAAGAAGATGAGCTCAATATCAGACATTATCGAACTGTCAGTTAGCTCAGCGTATTCTTGTTGGCTTAATTGTGACAGTTCAATGATAGCAACGTCTATTGAGTTACTCTTCAGTTGGTCTAACCAGGACTGGTCAACTGAGCTGGCAATCTTATTAAAGTGCTGGCTACTTGGTAAAGCAAGTAGACGAGCTTCACCTTCTTGACGGTGTAAATGGTAAAAAAGTGTTGGACGTGGCATGCCGATTCACTCCCTGTGGTATGTAGTCCAATGTTTGTCTCGGGTGTCGTGTGACAACTAAAGACAATCATTCAGTGTTGTTAGGCCATTAACGTGTAACAAAATATTATAATAACACTAATAATCAGATGGTTAATTAAATTTTGTCCATGTGCAGACGTGCTTATGTTTAGGCTTTGCTTACATAATATGTGCTGGATCTCTATAGGTTATACAACCTATAGAGCAAAGTACTAGTTAAATTATCGAATACAGGAGGATTTGCGTTGAAATCATATACTCGAGACGAACAAGTTGAGTCCGATGTGTGGCTTTTGCATGAAGCGATTGATTTATGCCAAGAGGGCGAGCAATTTTATGCCCAAGCAATACTAGGGGCCGACGATTACAACATTAAGCGGGTTTTTATCCATATGGCTGACATTAGAAAATGCATGCTAACGCGTTTAACACCATTATTTACGTTGATGCGATCCAGCCAAGCAAGACCTATGGACAGTAAAACCTTTCACCAACAATCTTCATATAAACACTATGCTAAGGCCGAACACCTGATACAGGATAAACCATTACCGCAGGTGATTGCAGTATTGGTTGAAACTGAGCAACAAGTATTAACTCAATTAAAGTACGCCGCTAAAAAAACTAAAAATAAGCGTGTCGCAGGGCAACTTGCCGAAGGCATTGCTTGGCTACAGATGAGTTTTGATACCATGAAACACCTTTCCGTTGCAGGTAATTAGTCTGCGGGTAATAAAAACGCCTGATAATGTTGATTCTCAGGCGTTTTTTGTTGATGTTCGCTTCGTCACCTTTTAAGTCTAGTCGAGGTTAAGCCACTCTTGATTGCCATGAGGAAAAATTTACCTAGTATCGGTAAAAAAGTCCGATAACATTACTATTAAAAGTCATCATAGCAATGAAGAAATTTAATTAGTTGTTATTTTACATGTGGTTATAATTATTGGCATGATTCGCGCATTATAATCCTTGATATTAACAACGGAGGAAATCTTTATGAAAAAGACCACATTATCTGTAGTAATGAGCATCATGTTAGGTTCAATGGCATTCGGTGCAAGTGCAGCACAAGATTGGCAAGATGATGCAAAAGATGCGTGGATCGATGGTAAAGCTGAAACCACACTTTTGTTAAATACTAATTTGAATTCATTCGATATTAATACTGACGTACATGATGGCAATGTGACCCTAACAGGTAAAGTTAACAGTAGTGTTGATAAGGCACTTGCCGGAGAATTAGTGAAAAGCTTAGATGGCGTTAAAGACGTCAATAATGAATTGTCGGTAATGAAGCCTGATAGCGATAAAGACACTAATGATCTCGCTAAAACCCTCACCGATTCAAAAGTCGCTACCGTAGTCAAAACGCGACTATTATTCTCAGCCGACGTATCTGGTACCGATATTGACGTTGAGGTAAAAAATAGCGTGGTAACATTAAAAGGTTCGGTATCGAGTGATGCTGAACGTGATTTAGCTTTAATGATTGCCAAAAATACTGATGACGTAAAAGATGTTGTTAATAAGTTACGTGTCACTCAGTAATCTATTGATAATCTTTAAACCAGCCTTTGGGCTGGTTTTTTTATGCCTAAAATAGGCAATAAGTCACTATATTTTGATTATTAGCAACTAAAGTTAGCCGACTGGTCTATTCTTGTTTATCCTGTCATTGAAATGGAGGCTCAATGAACAAAAGTGCAGCAAGTAGACAATCAATATGCGCCGTAGGCGAAAAGCTTTTTGCGTTACACGGTTATAGTGGCGTGGGCATTAAATTAATTCTCGACGAGGTCGGTATTCCTAAAGGGTCTTTTTACCATTACTTTGCCAGTAAAGAGGCGTTTGCGGCAGCCGTTGCCGAACATTATTTTCAATTACGTATTCAACCTATTGCTATCGATTCAAGCGTAAATTTTAAAACTAATTTATCAACAATGCTTAATGGGTATCATCAACTCATTGATGAGCTGTTTAGTGGCAGTGAGCCTCGTGGCTGTTTAATGGGTAACTTAATGGTTGAAGTCAGTAGCAAAGCGCCTTTATTGCATCAAACCTTAAACCACCTTTATGATCAATGGTTGGGCTTATTGAGTGCGCTTATCGAGCAGGGGCAGCAGCAAGGCCATATCCGTACAGACTTGCCAGCATTAACACTAGCGAGTGTTTTTTGGGCGAACTGGCAAGGAACTATGCTACGCTGCCAAATTAAAGTCGATAAAATGACTGCTAAGCGAGCTTTAGTGCAGTGTATGCAGATGATGACTCGATAGATTCAAGTGCTGCAGCAGTGATTTTGAGCGTGTATTGTGGAAAAAATATTGCTACATAGAGCGGTTTTTTCGGTGTTTGGAGTAGGGTTAATTGGCTAAAAGATTATTACTTAGTTGTTTGGTTTTACTGCTGTCGGCATGTGCGTCTAGTCCGCAAGTGGTTATCGCACCTAAGCCTGTGGTAGTTCCACCCATGCTTAAGCAAGCAGCGCCCAAGTGGAGCGAGTCAAGCCTGTTAAGTTTTCATAATCAATGGAAAGGTACGCCATATCGTTTAGGTGGCCTGAGCCGAAATGGCGTAGATTGTTCAGGGTTTGTGTATTTGGCCTACCTGAACATTGTCGGCGACAAACTACCTCGTACAGTGAATTCACAGGGGACTTTGGGTAAAGACGTGCCGCGCAGCCAGTTACAAACCGGCGATTTAGTTTTTTTTAAAACCACTAGGACGGTTCATCATGTCGGTATTTACATGGGCAATGATCGTTTTTTACATGCCTCGACTAAAAAAGGGGTAAAAATTTCGAGTTTGAATAATATCTATTGGAAGCCTCGTTTCTGGTTTGCAAAACGCATAGACAATCCAACGTTTGAACAAAACATGTCGATAGCCAGTTTGGTCGAACATGTTCAACAGCAAGACCATTTATAATTTAGCAGCAGTTTAACAGCTGGTGCCGTTTATTTGCTTCAACCCTAGGCCTGCATTTGAAGTATTGCTTGGGTTGTTTTCACCGCTTAGCATCGATATATTCATGTTATAAATAGCTGTTTAGGCTAAAACCACGACGTAAACGGACCCGTTATGCCAGACTCCAAGCATTGGACCTTAAAAAGTATTGCCAAAGAATTAGGTGTGTCGAATGCGACGGTATCTAATGCGTTTAATCGTCCAGATCAGTTGTCGGAAAAACGCCGCACAGACATTCTCGCTGCCTGCAACGAGCTAGGATATTTTGGACCTAATAAAGCCGCGCAATCTTTAAGGCGTGGTAAATTTGATACGGTCGCATTGGTGTTGTCGGACAGTATTGAATACATGGTATCAGATCCTGTGGCCAGTAAATTTATGAAAGGTGTTGCGGCCGTTTTCGAGCAACATAAAATTAATTTACTGTTGTTTTCTGGTAGCTCTGACAATGTGAATGGCGTCAATGATTTTGTCGATGGCTTTATTTGTTATGGTCGCCCCCGTAACCGTTTATTGGCAGAGCAATTGAAAAAAATCCGTAAAAAAGTGGTAACGGTCGACTTTAATATTCACCGTAGTGCTTCGGTGAGTATCGATAATAAAGCCGGTGCCTATGAAGTGGCTAAGTTGGCAATTCAATCTGAGCAAGATCAGGTCGCAATTCTTGGATTACGCTTGCTTGATACCCATTTAACCTGCCGCGTGTATGATATTCATTCTATGGAAATTGACACGTCTGTAGCGCATCAGCGTTTGCAAGGTTATTTGGATGCCATTGGTGATACTGGGGTTAAGCTTGGTGATGACCGCATATGGAATATCCCTGAAAGTAATGCCGACTTTGCAACCATAGCTGCCAAAGAGGCGCTTAATTGTGTACCGCGTCCGAATGTATTTTTGTGCATGAGTGATTTAATTGCTTTGAGTTTAATGCGCGAGGCAATCCAACAAGGTTTACGTATCCCACAAGATGTTCGAGTGGTGGGTTTTGATGGTATTGACGAAGGTACTCGGGCGATCCCGCCGCTGACGACTGTGTTCCAGTATTCAGAACAAAAAGGCCGTAAAGCCGCTGAAATGTTTATTGCTGATGCCCATCATGCTGAAGTGTTAGGTTATGAATTGTCACGTGGTGGCAGTTGTTGATGTAATATTGATGACCGGACGATCTCGATACAAATATGTTGATACAAATAAGGCGCCTAATAGGCGCCTTATTTACGTTTGAGCTTAAATTACCCGTCAGATTATCTGCTATGTTTGGCCAATAAATCGGCCAGCACAATGTGGGTCGATTGTTGGGCTGCAACTATGTTGATATGGGTTTCTTTAGTGGCAAAGTTCACGCTTAACTTGGCTGAACTGTCGCCATGCACCCAAGAAAGTGTTAACTGATTAGCTTGGTTTGTCATGGTGAACTCACCATTAAAGGCATCGACATTATTGCGAAGAGTGATCAGCTCACATAGCGTTTTAACAACTGGTTTTTGCATCGCGGTTTGAATGTCGCTTACCTGTAGATAAGGGCGGTTAATGTCACGACCTACCTGAGTTTGATTCAGCAATTCCATGGCATTAGGCACAGCCAATAAACCTGTGTAATACACCTGCGGAATACCTGGAGCAAAAAATTGTACGCTTCGAGCGATTAAATAATCAATGTCATTTTGGCCAAGCGCATCGTAGTAGGTGCAATTAACTTGATATAGATCGACATTGCTGGCTGCCGCGCCCGTTGCTTGTAAGCTTTCACCTTTGCTATTGCTGTGGATGCGGTTAACTAGGTTATCAATTTCTGCAGCGGTTAATAAACCTGCTTTATTGCCGACAGGGCCTGCGTCGATAATACCAATACCGTCATGCGTGTCTAATACTGTGACACAGTTGCGTGGTGCAATTGATAGCCAATGGCTTAATGCACTGACATCTTGGCTAAATAGGCTGTGAAGGATCAATGGCGGTAGCGCAAAGTCGTACACCATGTCTACCCGCTTAGCGATATCGAGTTGGGTCATGTAGTGCGAGTGAATTTCGGCAAGGGTGGTCATGCCTAGGCTGTTGGCTTTTTTGGCTAACTCATCGACAAATTCAAATGACTCTTCAATCATAAAGCAGCTAGTACCCGGCTTTTTAATCGCATAGCCAGCAGCGTCAAGACGAATAAGAGCGACTTTGCTTTCATGAAAACGCGTTAGCACCTTGTTTAAATGCGCCTGACCTGCAGCGGTATGCACATTAATATCAATTTGGTTTGAGGTAAAAGTCGTCCAAAACTCGGCTTCTGTCCCGTCGGCAAGTTTATAGGTAGTGAAGCAACTCCCTGGGCGTGGACGATAAATTTTAGCTTGGTTTTCTGCGCTCAACCCGTCAGGAAATACGCTCTCTTTAGTTAAAAATAAATCCCAGTAAACAGAACTTTTACCGTTGGCAAGTACGTCTTGAAACTCGGTAGACTCCGCTGACATGTGGTTAACGATTAAGTCGGCCATGATGTCGTATTGCTGGCCAATCTGCTTTACGTCATTCCAATCACCAAGACGTTCATCTACTTTTGCATGGTCTATAGGGTCAAAGCCAGCATCGCTGCCGTCAATTGGATAGTAAAAAGGTAACAGATGTACGCCACCAAAGAGATTATGAAGTTCTGTGTCGAGAACCTGTTTGAGTCCTTTTAAGTCTGAGTGCGCTATACGATCTACGTAAGTGATCAGCTGAACATTATTTTTCATTTTGGTGACTCTTAAAGTAAGTATTTAAAAAAACTTAATCGATTAAGTTGTATATTTAACCAATATGAAACATTATTCAAGGGCTTTGTTTAAATATTGAATTCGTTTTCTGTGGGAGAAGACGAATGTGTCGCCATAAATAGACAGTGTGACCACAAAGAAAACATATAACAATAAGGTGAGAAGTATGGTTAACCATATGAAAGAGCTAGATAATTGCGGTAACTCTAGGATAAGAATACTAACGTATTTAATGTTTTTTATGTTTGCCATGACCTCTGATGCAGTGGGAGTGATTATTCCTGAGTTGATTAACACATTTGACTTATCGATGTCACAAGCGAGCGCATTTCATTACATGCCAATGCTTTTTATTGCATTAAGTGGGCTGTTTTTAGGCTTTCTGGCAGATAAGTTAGGCCGGAAAGTAACGATTTTAATTGGCTTACTGTTGTTTGCGCTGGCCAGTTTTATGTTCGCTTTAGGTGAGTCATTTTATTATTTTCTATGTTTGTTGGCACTAGTGGGTATTGCTATTGGGGTATTCAAAACTGGCGCGCTAGGGTTAATTGGTGATATTTCAACTAACTCAAAACAACATTCAAGTACTATGAATACCGTTGAAGGCTTTTTTGGTGTGGGTGCTATGGTTGGTCCGGCGATTGTCAGTTATTTATTGATAACAGGCGTGTCGTGGAAGTATCTGTATTTTGGTGCTGGGGCGTTTTGTTTAATATTATGTTGGTTAGCTTATAAGGCTGAATACCCGCAACTTAAGCGCTCATCTACTCAAAATATTAATCTCGCCAGTACGTTTAGCATGATGAAAAACCCTTATGCATTAGGCTACTCTTTAGCGATTGGGCTTTATGTTGCTACTGAAGTGGCTATTTATGTTTGGATGCCGACGTTATTACTCAACTATGAAGGCGAGTTGGCATTAATCGCAACGTATGCGTTAACTATCTTTTTCACATTGCGGGCATTGGGACGTTTTCTGGGGGGGTGGATCCTCAATCAATTCAGTTGGCAACAGGTGATGTTTTGGTTCAGTCTGGCAATTAGCTTATGTTATTTAGGCGCTATGGTGTATGGCATTTCGGCTGCGGTTATTTTATTGCCTTTATCAGGTTTGTTTATGTCTATGATGTATCCGACATTAAATTCTAAAGGGATCAGCTGTTTCCCGGTTGATCAACATGGTTCGGTTGCTGGGGTCATTTTATTCTTTACTGCACTTTCTGCTGCATTAGGTCCCTTGTTAATGGGACTAGTAGGCGACATATTTGGTCATGTTAAATACGGGTTTTATTTAGCCACCGGCTTTGCATTTATGTTGTGCGTTTTGGCAGCATACAATCTGTTTCGTGACCCCTCAGGGCATTTGTTAACCGCTGACGCTAAATAATCAACAACTACTATTATAAATATTTAATTTATTAAACATCTACTTAGGCGATTTTTTAATCCAGTTAACGATAATTGAACATAAATTGTACTTGCAATTTACTATTTAGTTGCTAACTTGTAACTTAATCGATTAAGTAAAAGGTTTAAGTTTAGCGCCTTGATTAGCTATTGAGATAGTTTGGGGCTTAGTTCGATTGATGAATATATTACTGATGTTGTTATGGGGAGATAAGACAACATCAATACACTCTATGTGGGGACATAAAAATGATAAAAAGCACATCTAAAAAATTTGTATTGAGTACGCTAGCTGTGATGGTCAGTTCAAGCTTGTGGGCTGCTGACACTGACACGGTGGAAACTAAAAAAGACGCCATTGGTCTTGAGCGCATTGTGGTAACGGGTGTTGCACGTGGTACACGTGTAATGGACTCGAGCGTGTCAGTGAGCAGTGTGTCACCAGAAGATTTAGCAATTAGCTCACCTCGTTCATCAGCCGAAGCGTTCCGTATTATTCCGGGCATGAAGGTTGAATCGACTGGTGGTGAAGGTAACGCCAACATTGCGGTACGTGGTTTACCGGTTGCCTCTGGTGGAGCTAAATTCTTGCAAATTCAAGAAGATGGTTTACCTATTTTACAGTTTGGTGATATTGCATTTGGTAATGCGGATATTTTCTTACGTATTGATTCTACAACACAAACTATTGAATCAATCCGTGGTGGTTCAGCCTCAACAGCTGCCAGTAACGCACCAGGCGGTATTATTAACGTCATTAGTAAAACGGGCACCAGTGATGCTGGCAGTATTTCGTCTACTGTGGGTCTTGATTACGATACTTTGCGTACTGATTTTGAATATGGCGCAAGCATTAATGACTCAATGCGTTTTCATATTGGTGGCTTCGTGCGTACCGGTGATGGTCCGCGTGATCCTGGTTACACCGCGAACAAGGGTGGCCAAATTAAAGCTAACTTAACCAAAGAATTTGATTCTGGTTATGTACGTTTGTATGTAAAGCACTTAAATGATAAGAGCATTGGTTATTTGCCGATGCCAATGTATTCAGATGGCAGTTCAATACCTGGATTTGATGCCCAATCTGATACGGTTCATTCGGCTAACATGTTATCAACCCTGCGCTTAGATGCTGACGGCAATATCAGCCGTGGTGATATGCGTGATGGTATGAATCCGATTGTGAATTCAGTTGGACTAGAAGCTTCATTTGATTTAGGCGATGACTGGTTAGTTGAAAACCGTTTCCGCATCTCGGATGTTAGCGGTAATTTTATGTCGTTAATGCCTGCCGAAGTGGCTAACAGCTCGAGTATTGCTGACAGTATTGGTGGCAGCGGATCATCACTGATTTATGCTAATGGTGCCAAAGCGGGTCAAGCATTTGATAGTGATTTAGCTATGCGCGTACACAGTTTTGATGTGACCATGAATGACTTTGGTTCTATCGTCAATGACATGAAATTAACCAAGACGTTTGATGATTCTAATGTCACTTTTGGTTTTTATACGGCCACGCAAAATATCAATATGACTTGGATGTGGAACTCTTATTTGATGGAAGTGCAAGGCGATAATGCCGCGCTTTTAGATGTGGTCGGTGCCGATGGCACTGAGTACTCAGATAATGGTTTATACGCTTATGGCGTGCCTTACTGGGGCAATTGCTGTCAACGTAACTATGATTCAGACTACACTATTAAAGCACCGTATATTGCTGCGTCATCTAAGTTCGGCGATTTATCATTAGACGGTAGCGTGCGCTATGACTCTGGCGATGCCAGTGGTTACTATGCGGGTAATGTGCAATCACAAGTGGATATGAACCGTGATGGGGTGATTTCTCAGCCTGAGCTAAGTGTGTCGTCAATTGATAATGCTAACCCACAACTAGTGAATTATGACTGGGGTTACCTGTCATATTCATTAGGTGCTAACTATCAAGTATCTGAAGATTTAGCCGCATTTGGTCGTATCAGTCATGGTGGTCGTGCCAATGCTGACCGTTTGTTGTTTGGTAAAGTGAATGCTGATGGTTCAGTTTCTGACGAAGACTCTGTGGATGAAGTAGACCAGTACGAAGTGGGTGTGAAGTATCGTTACGATAGCGTGTCGCTATTTGCCACGGCGTTTTACTCTGAAACAGAAGAGCAAAACTTTGAAGCCACTAGCCAAATATTCTTTGACCGTAAATATGAAGCCAAAGGGATTGAGTTAGAAGGTGCTTATTATGTTGGTGATTTCGACTTTCGCGGTAACGTAACCTGGACCGATGCTGAAATTGTTAAAGATGCCCTTAATCCAAGTGTAATTGGCAACACACCTCGTCGCCAAGCTGATTTTATTTACTCGCTAATGGGCCGTTATAACTTTGATAAAGGCTCTGTTGGGGTCAATTTGATTGGTACCACTGAGTCTTATGCTCAAGATAATAATGACCTAAGTTTTGATGGTTATACTCAAGTCAATGCGTTTGCATCTTACCAGTTAACCAATGCGTTATCAGTCGCGCTTAACGTCAATAACTTGTTTGATACTGTGGGTATTACCGAAGCTGAAGAAGGTTCGGTACCCGATAACAATATCATTCGTGCCAGAACCATTAACGGTCGTACAACCAGCGCAACGGTTAAGTACGAGTTTTAATCTTTTATTGTCATAACCTTAGTTGTAATAGTATTAGTTGTATTAGTTTTTAGAAATCCCTGTTAACAAGCCCATGCAAATGGGCTTTTTTTTGGACGTTTTATATGAGTACATTATTGAGTTTTGGTGAAGTATTAATTGATTTACTTCCGGTGGGCCATTCTGGTTTGGTTCACGAGCCTATCCCTGGCGGCGCGCCTGCCAATGTCGCTGTGGGTTACGCTAAATTAGGTGGTAAGAGTCTTTTTGCTGGTGGCATTAGTGCTGACGATCATGGCCAGTTGTTAACAAATACACTGGTAGAACAAGGTGTTGATGTTAGTTGTTTAGCATTAATACCAGATGCTGCTACTGCCACAGTGTTAGTTAGTTTGGATGCGCAGGGGGAGCGGTCGTTTAGCTTTAATCGGCAGAACACTGCTGACATGCTATACCGTGAAGCTGATTTTGATGCTATCGACTGGTCAAAAATTGATATTTTTCATCTTTGTTCTAATACCTTTACTGAAAAGGCTATTTTCAATGCCAGTCTTTATGGTGCTAAAAAAGCGCATAAGGAACAAGCATTAGTCAGTTTTGATGTTAATTTACGCTTGTCATTATGGCAAGACACTCGGTTGTTATCAGCCCGTGTGGAGCAATGCTTTCGTTATACTCACGTGCTTAAAATGAGTAAAGAGGAAGCATTGTATTTGGCTCAGGAGCGTGGGGCATCATTTGACGAATATTTAGCATTCTGTATTGGACAAGGGGTGAGGTTAATTTTGGTCACCAATGGCCCAGAGTCCATTTTATGTCACAGCGCTGAATTTTCCTTTGAGTTGCCGGTGCCTAAAATTGTCGCCACAGATACTACAGCCGCCGGAGATAGTTTTGTTGCGGGGTTCTTATATGAACTTGGCAGTGATGAAGGATATTTAGCGCCAGAGCTTTTAGTGCAAAAATTGCTTAATCGAGTGAAGGTTCAAACTGCTGCTGAGTTTGCGATTAAGTGTGGTGCGATAACGTGTGGGAAAAAAGGCGCATTTCCTGCGTTGCCCGTTTGGTCACAAGTGCAATAATGGATCAAGTGGGTGTAGAGTAGCGTTATTAGTCATAAAAAGAGGTCACCCTAAGGTGACCTCTTTTTGGTTATCATTGAATCAATAACGTGGTTAATCTTGGGTTATGCTTGATTCAGCTAATTCGGTTTTATTTTTGCCACGTTTTGCGAGGGCATAATAAAACAGTGGCGTTAAAATAAGACCAAAAATAGTTACCCCAATCATGCCAGAGAATACCGCAACACCCATTGCTTGACGCATTTCTGAACCTGGTCCGCTAGAAAGCACCATAGGTACCACACCCATAATGAAGGCTATCGAGGTCATTAAAATAGGTCGTAATCGTAAGCGGCCGGCTTCAAGTATGGCCTCTAATGGTTCCATGCCATCATCTTGTAACTCTTTGGCAAACTCAACAATGAGAATGGCATTTTTGGTTGCTAGCCCCACCAGGACAATTAACCCAATCTGGGTAAAGATATTGTTATCTCCACCGTAGATAAGAACCCCTGTTAATGCCGACAATAGCGTCATTGGAATAATCAGAATAATGGCTATAGGTAAGCTTAGGCTTTCATATTGCGCCGCTAAAACCATAAACACTAACAAGATAATTAATGGATAAATATACGCGCCCGCATTACCTGCCAGGATCTGTTGGTAGGTGAGTTCAGTCCACTCGTACGTCATGCCATTAGGTAAGGTTTCAGCTAAAATCTTTTCAATGGCAGCTTGCGCCTCACCGCTACTAAAGCCAGGTGCAGCACCACCATTGAGTTCGGCTGTGGTAAACCCGTTGTAATGCATCACTCGGTCTGGACCAGATGAATTGGTGACATTAATAAATGAACCAATCGGCACCATTTCACCTTGGTTGTTACGTACTTTTAGTTGGGCGATTTGTTCAGGCGTTTGTCTAAACTGCTCATCTGCTTGTACGTTAACTTGATAAGTGCGACCAAATTGGTTGAAGTCGTTGGCGTAAACCGAACCCATGTATCCCTGCAGGGTGGAGAACAATTCGTCTAACGACACCGATTGCTGTTTGGCTTTGGTGCGATCAATATTCACTTCAAGTTGTGGCACATTGACTTGATAACTCGAGAATACTCCTGCTAACTCAGGCGTTGCCCATGCTTTTTGCATCACTTGCATGGTCACTTTATACAACTCTTCGTAACCGTAATTAGCACGATCTTGAATTTGTAATCTAAAGCCACCAATGGTGCCTAAGCCTTGCACTGGCGGTGGCGGGAAAATCGCAATAAATGCGCCGTTAATCGCGGCGAATTTTTGATTTAACGCCGCAGCAATAGCACCTGCCGATAATGATGGATCTGTGCGATCGGCAAAGTCATCCAGCGGGGTAAACAAAATGGCGCTGTTAGTGCTATTGGTAAAGCCATTAATGCTTAAACCTGGAAAGGCGACAGCATGGGCAACACCTGGTTGATCTAGTGCAATACGCGACATTTCTTTCACGATAGCTTCGGTGCGATCTAATGATGCTGCGTCAGGTAACTGAGCAAAGGCGATAAGATATTGTTTATCTTGCCCAGGTACATAACCTGTTGGAGTGCTTGAGAATTGTAAGCCAGTTAAGCCGACTAAACCGATATACAAAATACCAATGACAGCCCCAAAACGAATGATTTTCTTCACTAACCAGCCGTAACCGTCAGACATACGCGCAAACATGCGGTTAAACGGTTTAAATAACCAGCCGCCTAGCAGTTTATCCATACCACGGGTCAGCAGATCTTTTTTCTCGTGATGACCTTTAAGCAATAATGCCGATAAAGCAGGGCTAAGGGTTAACGAGTTAATTGCCGAAATAAAAGTGGATATGGTAATGGTTAGCGCGAACTGCTTATAAAACTGCCCAGTTAAGCCTGACATAAACGCAGTAGGAATGAATACTGCTGCCAATACCAATGTGGTGGCAATAATTGGACCGGTAACTTCTTTCATTGCCTTTTGGGTGGCAGCAACGGGTGATAATCCGTCAGAGATATTTCGCTCAACGTTTTCAACTACCACAATTGCATCATCGACCACGATACCAATCGCCAGCACTAAGCCAAACAGTGATAAGGCATTCAATGAGAAGCCCATTAGGTGCATAAAGGCGAATGTACCCACAAGTGATACCGGAACCGCCACTAATGGAATAATGGATGCGCGCCAGGTTTGTAAAAACAGTACTACGACTAATACAACCAGCAATAATGCTTCGACCAGTGTCTGTACTACAGCTTTAATTGAGCCACGCACGAACACGGTTGGATCGTAGACGATGTCGTAGGCTAAGCCTTCTGGGAATGACTTAGACAGTTCTGCCATTTTAGAACGAACATCATCAGATATTTGAATTGCGTTAGAGCCTGATGCTTGGAACACTGGTAATGCAGCCGCGTCTTTATTATCTAGCATTGAGCGCAGGGCATAAGTCGATGCACCTAATTCCACCCGGGCAACATCTTTTAAACGAGTGATCTGACCTTGATCGCCCACTTTAACAATAATGTCCTCGAACTCTTCAACATTGGATAAACGACCTTTGACGTTAATCAGTAATTGGAAATCACTGTCGCCACTTGGTTGTGCACCTAAACTGCCAGCGGCTGCTTGTTGGTTTTGCTCACGAATAGCAGCAACAATATTACTCGGTGACAAGCTTAAGGCGGCCACTTTATTAGGGTCTAGCCACACGCGCATGCTGTAATCGCCGGCGCCAAACACGCGCACAGCTCCTACACCGGTAATACGGGCTAATTCATCTTTGACTTTCAATACCGCATAGTTAGACAGGTATAACATGTCATAACGGTCATCGGGTGAGGTTAAATGCACCACCATGGTTAAGCTTGGTGATGATTTTTCAGTGACTATGCCTAAGCGTTGTACTTCTTCTGGTAGCCGTGGTTTTGCTCGCTCAACACGACTTTGTACTTGAGTTTGAGCTAAATCAACATCAGTACCAATTGCAAAGGTGATGGTTAGCGTCATGCGGCCATCAGACGTGGCTTGAGAAGACATGTACAACATGTTTTCGACGCCGTTAATCTCTTGCTCTAGCGGGGATGCAACTGTTTCAGCAATGATTTTAGGGTTCGCACCTGGGTAGTTTGCCGTAACAACCACGGTAGGTGGTACCACTTCTGGGTATTCGGTAATGGGTAATTGCCATACTGCTAGTGCGCCTGAAATAAAGAACAGCAGCGACAAAACAGCGGCAAAAATTGGTCTTTTAATAAAGAATTGAGACAACATTATGTAGTTTCCTTAACCCTGACTTGCGTCATCAGCAACACGTGCTGTTAATGGCTGGTTATCGAGGAGGCGTTGTGCTTGATGTAATGCTTCTAATTTTTCGCTATCAGCCATGTCGGTTAGGTTTGGCTCAATAGTGACATTAGGGCGCACTTTCTGCAGACTGTTTACCACTATGGTGTCGTTAGGTGATAAGCCAGCAGTAATAATACGTAAGCCATGAAGTTTTTCACCTAGACTAACACTTCGATATTCAAGGGTGTTTTTGTCATTTACCAGCAGAACAAACTTGTTATTTAAGTCGGTAAAAATGGCTTTGTCGTCAATTAAAATACTGTCGTATGACTCACTACCTGCAATGCTGATACGGGCAAATAAGCCGGGTAATAATTGATTTTCTTGGTTGGCAAAGTTAGCTCGAACCCGAATAGTACCAGTTTGTTGATCAACGGTATTATCGACAAAGTCGATCACACCTTGATGATTAAAGCTGGTTTCATTTGCCAGAGCCATAACCACAGCGTTGTTACCTAAACGTGGATTTTGACGTTTGTTCTCAAACGATAACGCGGCATATTTTAAATACGTTTGCTCATCGATATCGAAATAAGCATACATATGCGATGTAGAGACTAAACTGGTGAGGTGCGTTTGACCCGCAGTGACATAGTTGCCTGCCGTTTCATTAGCATATGACACTCGACCAGTAATAGGTGCGGTAACCTGGGTATATTCAACGTTAAGTTGGGCGCTAGTTAATGCAGCTTTAACTGACGCAACCGCTGCTGCAGTTTGATGCATGTTAGAGCGGCGAGTATCAATCAGCTCTTCTGAAACCGCTTTTTGATGAAACAGTTTATTGGCTCGCTCATAATCATTTTCAGCAAGTTGATTAGCTGATATTGCACTGGTTAATTCTGCTTTAAGACGCTCATATTCAGCAGTAAAAACCCTCGAGTCGATGGTAAATAACACATCACCTTTTTGAACCAGTGCGCCTTCTTTAAAGTTAATCGATTCAATATAGCCTGATACTCTAGGGACTAAGGTCACTTTTTCAGGAGCTTGTAAGCGTCCGGTAAATTGATCCCACTCGGTAATGCGCTCATAAAGCACGTTAGCTACGTCTACTTTAGGCGCTGCAGGTGTATTCGCCTGTTGTGCAGGTTGTTCTCCACACGCCACTAATAGCAATGCCGTTAGGCTAACTAGTAAAGTGATTTTAATTGATTTTAACGTCTTCATGGTGCGGTCCTTTAATCAATAGCATTTACGTTTTTTCAGCAGGCTGTAAGGTGCGTTATATTGGTATACGAGTTTATTTTATACCGATAGGTATAAAATGTTCTGTACCGAACGGTAATATATAGATTAAAATAACCCTGTCAATGACTTTTGTACCGATAGGTATTAAATTATTTTGACAAGAGGTTCAATAAGCGGGAAAATAAAGTAACATCACTATTTGTAAGGTGATTTGTTGCGATGAAATAGCGTTAATCAATACTTGTTAAATTGTTATAGTTGCGACTAATCTGCATAATATTAACCCTGATGTGGCTTAATATTATGCTAAAGTATGCGGGTTGTTTGTCATAAAAGTTAGTTAAGCTTTTGATAAATAAAGCTCCGTTAATATAAGAGGTACTATTTATGACAATAACCAAAGCAGCTTGTGTTGGTCGCCCTCGTGGGTTCGATATCGACTTGGCATTAGAGCAAGCGCTTAATATTTTCTGGCGTCATGGATATGAAGGAACTTCTTTAAACGAGCTGACCGAGGCGATGGGGATCAAGAAGCCTAGCTTGTATGCCGCATTTGGTAATAAAGAGCAGCTATTTTTAAAAGCTATCGATTTATATGAAAACCGTCCAGATTCATTATTTAATACAGCTTTTAAACATCAACACATTGCTGATGTGGTTCGCGGTCTATTGCTTGGTGCTGCAGCCAAATTTACTGACTGTAGCCATCCTCAAGGTTGCGCATTAATTAACAGCACCCTGTCCTGTAGTGAAGCGAGCGAATCAATTAAGCAAGCCGTTTTAGAGCGCAAAGCACGGCATAAGCTCCAATTAGTCGCTCGATTTGAGCAAGCTAAGCAGCAAGGTGAGTTAAATGCAGATTGTCAGCCTGCAGTGTTAGCTCAATTGATTACGACCTTGTTTCAGGGGATGTCGATTCAGGCATCTGAAGGGGCAAGCATTGAAGAGTTACTGCAAATTGCCAACATGGCCGTAGATGGCATTTTGATTTTGTACATTAATCCTAAGTAACCTAGTCACTCATTCTCAAAATTAACCCGTAAATCAATTGATACTGTACTTTTTGGCAGTATCAATCTTGTTTAAACATCCACTATTCTCTAGACATCTTCTCTATTTGTTGCTTGTTATTAAGCTCCAACAGTCGCTATGGTAATACTATAAAATATTGCTTTAACCACAACAGATAAGTTTACCGAATAAGCTGATCTATAGCTCCCAGTGTTATCGTATCTTTTTGTAATATAGATGGTTATCCAATCCGAGCAATCAAAAGGTCTGGTTAGCATTTACATCGACTGTGGGCTCATCGCAACTGACTCAATAGGAAGAATCCCTACTATTAATTATATGCATAACTCTTGTGGGTGTCGGCAGTTAAACCCAGTACACAGATAATCATCCTATCAATAGCCCCTAAGGTTATGCCATTGTGTTAAGAGGGCTCTGTTTATCAACTTGAGATTTTGTGAACCCACATTTATTTGGTAGATTACTCTCCTATAAATGCATTACTGATTTAACCTCATAAGGGAAAAATAACCATGAGCAAAGCTAAAATCGGCATCGTGACTGTGAGTGATCGTGCCAGCGCTGGCGTGTACGAAGATTTGTCTGGTAAAGCCATTATTGAAGTATTGAATGCTTATTTAACGTCTGAATGGGAACCTGTTTACAAGGTGATACCTGATGAGCGTGACGTTATTGAAGCGACATTGATTGATTTAGCCGATAATCAAGATTGCTGTTTAATTGTCACCACTGGTGGCACGGGCCCAGCAAAACGCGACGTAACGCCAGAGGCCACCGAAGCTGTGTGCGACAGAATGATGCCTGGTTTTGGTGAGCTAATGCGCACCGAATCATTAAAGTTTGTGCCAACAGCTATTTTGTCTCGTCAAACTGCGGGTCTTCGTGCCAACTCGTTAATTGTTAATTTACCTGGTAAACCTAAGTCAATCCGCGAATGTTTGGATGCTGTATTTCCCGCAATACCTTATTGTATCGACTTAATGGACGGACCGTTTTTAGTCTGTGACGAAGCCGTGATAAAACCGTTTAGACCGAAAGCTAAGTAGTATTAATAAGCTGGCTCTGTATTAGTTTGCTGTTGTTGCAGGCCAATACAGAGCTAATGACCATTGCGATTATTCATTAATATTTGCTTGATAACCGGGTTCATTTTCTGTGATAGATCAATAAAAGTCTGCAAGCTTTGATTGATCACTTTGTTAAAAGTACTTTGAGTCATATTTAGTACTACACTAGCAATATATCTTCAGTAGGGCTGGTTCATTATGACATTAAAACGTTTTTCGCTTTTATTGTTGTCTTCACTATTACTTGCAATAACCATGTTATTGGTGAGTATTTACTATTTTTTCTACCTTCCTGGAATAAAAACTGAAATTTTAGATCAACAACAACAAGAATATAATTTGTTGTATTCTGCATTATCGTTATCAAAAAACAGCTTAACGACCTTATGTTACGATTACGCCGTGTGGGATGAGTTAGTTGAATATATTGGTAACCCGACTGATGATTTTGTTCAACGCAGTATGCCTGACAATGCATTTAAAGCTGCAAATATTGATGCTGTTTTTGTCAGTGACATTAATAATGAGTTGGTTTGGGATTATCAGGATTACTCATTAACATCATCCAGATTGTCACTCGTTGATTTAATTCATCAGCAAAATATACCATCTTTTGCTATTTTGCCGACAACAGCAGAAATTGCATCACAAACAGTGTCTAGCCGCAGTGGTTATATCGTTTTTGGCGGGGCGCTAATTTACTTTAGTAATACCACTATTTTACCATCGACTGGTCACGGTGAAATCGTTGGTAGTTTAACTATGGTTCGTTTAGTGGATAAAGCGTTAATTAAAGATATCAGTCAGTTTTCTTTAGTGAATTTTTCAATTGCTGATGTACAAACATCAACCAAAAGCATGCAAGAGTTTTTTAGTTTAAAACCGATTGAAAACATTGCGCCATCACACAGTTGGCTAATTCGTAATACATTTGATAACCAAGCAATACAGATGACTTTACACCATAAAAAAGTGTCGTTACCCCAATTGAATTGGGTCTCGGCCATAACGATATTGTTGTCAATAGTGTTGATTGTTTCTCTCTCGTTAATAGCATTATCAAGACTGCTTATTAAGCCGCTTATTCGTTTTAACAAAAGCATTAATGACTCATCAGATAATAATTTTATGAGCAAAATGGCTTCCAATCATTTTATCGATGAAATCGAAAATGTGTCTTACTCATTTAATCAATTACTGCTTAAGTTTAACGCTCAACAAAATTACTTAGAGACCTTAGCGGTTCAAGATTCACTCACAGGCATTACTAACCGGAGAGGACTAGAATCATTTTCAAAGCGAATTATTTCACGTTGGCATCTGGAAAATATTGGTTTCAGTGTGATGATGATTGATGTCGATAATTTTAAGTATTTTAATGATCAACAAGGTCATCTTAATGGCGATGATGCATTAGTTGCCGTCGCGACCTGTCTGGTAAAGGTCATGGCTCCATATGATGCGCTTGCTTCTCGATATGGTGGTGAGGAGTTTTGTATAATTTTGGCCGATAATCATTATCAAAATATATTGAAAGTCGCAGAAGAAATTCGTGAGTCTATCGAGCAATTGCAGATCCCCAATAAAATAGATGGCCGAAATTGGGTCACCGTTAGTATTGGTGTTGTTGTGGTTAATGATAAATTAGCCGGCGTACAAAAATACAACTTTAGCGATGTACTACAACATGCAGATGAGCAACTTTATTTGGCCAAACAAACGGGGCGTAATACCGTCATCGTGGCGAGGTTTAGCAACTAAATATGCCGAATACCGATGAGTTAACTCGATATTTGGCACTTTAGCGCAAGCACTATAACTTTTTAAATTGCTGCTTAAGCTCAAAATCGCTGTCAGTTACCAGTTTTTCTAACACTTGTATCCGTTCGATTAATGCTTGGTTTTGGGCTTTTATATCGGCGACACCATCGGCGTCAGCTTTTTGTTTATGCTTTAAATAATGTTTAAACATTTCGGATGCCGTGGTGCCGACAATAACAATAAATACTAACGCTATGATCGCAATATCGTTGTCCATAATATGCTCCTTGTTAATGCTCTTTGCTATATTAATTCGTGTAAATCATTTTTAAATCAAAAAGTTGTAAATCTACCAGCCTTACTCTAAACCCTTAAGGCTGGCGTCACACCGTTATCAATAAACGCTGATAACAGTAGTTATAAGCCAAAGACCACTTTTTCACTCTTAAGGGACTTCTCTAAGCCTGCAGCTAATCCAATGGCTATTACTAATGTGGCCACAGACGACACGATTAATTGCATCATTGGAATTTCACGGCCCTTAATAAAGTCCATTAAGGCTTGTTGCTGGCCCGACACAGGTAGCCACTGCAATACGTCTGGAGCTATGTTGTAACTAGCGGCCATAGAAAGTGCCAAGGGGACAAATAACACCATGGTTAAGTATGATTGTGCCTCTTTGAAGGTTTTAGCCATAAACGACACATACAGTTGCAAGGTTGCAGCCATTAACGCGACGGGAATACCAACTAAGAACATTAAGCCCATAAAATCTTGAGTGATATTGACGGTAAAGCCAATTTCTTGCCACGGAACAAAAGGGTAAGCCACTTTAGATACCAGTAAAATCAAGATTAACCCCAGTAAAGCAAAACAGGTTACGGCAATAATTTTACCTATCACTAACTGGCGGGTACTCATGGGATGGCTAAGCAATAACGCTAACGAATTACGTTCGCGCTCACCAGCACTGGTGTCGATAGCGAGGTTCATACCAGAGATAAACACTGAATACATCATGGTGAAAATGGCGATACCCAAAATCATTCCACCTTTAGAGTCCGGTGTGGCTTGATCTTCAATATTTATTTTGAGTGGTTGGGTAATGCGTGGATTAATTCCACGGGCAATTAAACGTATGCTGCCCATTTCTGCACTATATGTTTGCAGCTGACGTTCAAGTCGACGAATCGACTTTTGTAGCTTCTCATCTGAATTATCAGCAATCAATAATACTTCTGCCGGTTTGGCTTTAGCCATGTTAGCGGCATATTCATCGCTAATGGTTAAGATGATTTTTTTAGCTTGTTCATCTTCACCATGGTTTATGCCGTTATTACTTAAGTAGCGCACTAAATCTGGCGCCTTGTCGGCATTGTGGATGTTGATGTTTAAATCTTCAGGGCTAGATAACTGGCCAATTAACACCATAAACATGGCGCACATGATCAACGGTGTACCGATGGCATAGTAAAGACCAGCCATTACCGATCGTTTGTCGCGTGCGGCGTCGACGAGTTCTTTACGCACCATTGCGAGTATCATTTTCATTATGCTGCAATCCCTTCGTCTGTTCCGATAAGTTCGATAAATGCATCTTCAAGCGAGTCTTTACCTGTTTGCTGACACAGTTCATCTGGGCTACCAATGGCAACAACTTTGCCGTTAGCCATTACGATGACGCGATCACACAAGGCGGCGACTTCTTGCATTACATGGCTTGAAAACAGCACGCAATGACCTTCAGCTTTGAGTTGCAATAAAATATCGCGCAGTAAGCGAGTGCTCATGACATCGAGTCCGCGAGTGGGCTCATCTAAAATGATGTTACTTGGCTTGTGTACTATGGCTTGTGCTAAGGCCGTTTTCATTCGTTGGCCTTGGGAAAAACCTTTGCAACGACGGTCGCTAATGTCTTCAAGCTTCAGTTGTGCAATCACATCGGCGGTGGCTTGCTTGGCTTGTTTACGTGACATGCCACTGAGCTCGGCAAAGAAGCTAATGTATTCACGCGGCGTAAGGCGCTCATACAAACCAAAAGGGTCGGGGAATAAACCTAGCTGCTTTTTAGCGCCAATAGGATCGATAGCGACATCAATATCATTGACGGTCGCGGTTCCTGAGTCAGGCTTAAGTAAGCCAAATAAGGTGCGTAAACAGGTGGTTTTACCGGCACCATTTGGGCCAAGTAATCCAGTGATTTGACCATTTTCAGCGCTAAAACTTAAATCATCTAACGCCTGCACATCGCCAATCTTTTTGGTTAAGTTTGCAACAGTAATCATGATTATTCCTTATCTGCAGCAGTATTCGCTGGCGCTGTTGTTTCTATGTCTGTGGGCGTTTTGACAACTGGCAATGCTTCTACAGTATTCGCGTTGAGGTAAAAACTGCGACGAACATCTTTTTGCAAACATTCGCCATTGATGTCTTTTACCGAGCCTTGTTCAACTAACTGGGCGACTAGGTCATTGCCACAGCTTTGTCCTGCTACACCATGGGTAGCATAAGGCGCAATAAAATGTTTTGAGTGGGTGAGTTTCTCTTGCGCTAGCGCGCCCCAGTTAGGTGGCGTAGCCGGGTCTAGCTCGCCAGATAATAGTAGGGTCGGTATGTCACTGTGGATTGGTTCGCTGAAATTCTCACTCTCAGATGGCATTGGCCAAGCTTGGCAAGTTTTTTCTAGCCCCTCTAGCATGTTGCCACTGATGTAGGAGTCTTTAGCATCTTTGCGCATTTGTGAAGTAATGCGATGAATGTCTTCGCCGCAAACCACAGAGGCATGCATACCGATAGCAATACCTGTACTGTCAGCGGTTAAGGTGTAAATACCTAATATGGGTTGATAATTACCCTGTGCAGCTTGGTGAATCGCATGGGGGATCAGTGCGCGTATGTTTGGCATGTACATCGCCATGCGGATTGCGCCGCTAAACTTACCGCGTGTGAGTAAAAAGTCACTGAGTTCGTCGGTAAGCGGATCACGTACTTGCTGACTAATGGGGGCTTTCGCGAGTAGCATATCGACTTTATTGAACTCGTCAGCTAATTCAGGAAATTGCTGTTGGCAAGCTGGAGTACTTTTACAGTCGCGCCATAATACATTTAAGCCACGTTCTATTGAGCTACCAATGGCGACAACACTTTGTTGCATGGGCACCACGCCATCTAATGTCACTGTCAATAGTGCTTCTGGATAGTGGCGCATATAAAGCTGTGCCATCCGTGTACCATAAGAAATGCCGTATAAATGCAGTTTTTGATAACCTAAAAATTTGCGTACCGCTTCAAAGTCTTTTAATGCTGAGTTGCTACCGTATTGTGTGATGTCGGCATCAATGTGGGCGAGGCATTTTTCGGTCATGGCAATCACATCGATATCGTCATCATTCATGCTGAGTAATTCAGTGGTGTCATCGTCACAAGATAGAATATTCGATTGGCCCGTGCCGCGTTGATCGATGAGTAAAATGTCGCGTTGCTGACGAACCTTTGACAACATTCGATTAAAACCAGCTGCATTTTCAATCGCTGATTGGCCAGGACCACCTGCGATGGCCAGTAAGGCTTCACCAGGATGAGTGTTTTTAATCGCGGGTAAAATAGCAAAATGAATGTCGATTCTCTTGCCATCAGTGAGCTTAGGATTTTCTAACACGCTGATTTTACCGCATTGAAGCTGCTCGTCTAAACCGTCTAAGTAACAAGCACTGGTTTTAGCAGCCGCTGCGAGATTAACCTCTGGTGTGTCGGCATAGCTATAATTGGCGAGTAAAATACTTATAGCAGCAATAAACCAGCGGCTCGTAAGCGTTAGCGAATGGCATAAACCAGGGCGGTTAATTCGCTCTGCTAAGGCTGTGTTGACAAACTTCCTGTTGATCATCGGAACGTTTCCTTTTTGCATTTCATGACGATTATGATACCTTAGCATCTAGTGTATGAGTGTATCAATGTATTAATACAGTTCCTAAAGGCTAATGTTAGAATTATTAAATGTCAACCCCAGCAGTGGTGAACCCATTTATCGACAGTTACACGATCAAATCGTGCGCTTAATTGTTGGCGGACAATTGCACCCTGAAGATGTGCTGCCTTCGGTACGTCAACTTGCTGAGCATTTAGCTGTAAACCCAATGACAGTGTCGCGGGCTATGCAGCAACTTGTCGACCAAGGTTGGGTTGAACGTCGTCGTGGCCAGCCATCACGTGTGGCAGCAAGAACGTCAGCCAATAGTGCTTCTGGTAGTAGTTTACTGGCACCGCAATTATCTGAGTTAGTTGAGCAAGCGCGCCAGTTAGGAGTCGATTATGACCAATTACAGCGTTTGCTGGCGCAATATTGGGATAAAGAATAGCAGCAACACAGTTCATTCATTTTATCGTTAAGGATATTATCTAGGAAGTCGACAATGGAATCCGAACAACAACCCATTTTACGTTTTAATCATGTGAGCAAAACTTTTGCCGCCAAAGATAAATCGGCAGCAGGACATACAGTATTATCCGATCTATCGATAACACTTTATCCTGGGATGGTGGTCGGATTATTAGGCCAAAATGGTGCCGGTAAGTCGACACTAATGCGCTGTGCGTTAGGTATTATTGATATTGATCAAGGGGATATTTTAACCTTAGGCGAAACGCCTGCCGCGTTATCTATTCAGGCAAAAGAACGTATTGGTTATGTACCACAGCAGCCTTTTGGTTATGAAGGTTTTACCATTGATAAAGCATTAGAATTGCATCGAAGCTTCTACCCAAGCTGGGATATGACACTTGAACAAGATTGGTTAGAGCGGTTCGATTTAGATGTCACCCAAGCGGTGCAAAAACTCTCGGTTGGGCAGCGTCAATCATTGGCCTTGATCATGGCCATGGCATATCGCCCAAGTTTGTTATTACTCGATGAGCCCGTCGCCAGCCTTGACCCTATCGCCAGACGCAAGTTTATGAGCGACTTATTTGATCTCGCGCTTGATTCGGGTTCTGCTGTATTATTTTCATCGCATATCACCTCTGACTTAGAACGCGTTGCCAGTCATGTTGCCCTGATTAAAAAAGGTCAACTAGTGCTGTTTAAAGAGATTGATGCCCTGCGAGAAGAGGTTAAATTACTCAGCATAAATGACGGTGCCACTTTACCATCAAGCTACAAAATTTTGAGTCAAAGCGGGCTAAATATGCTGGTGGACACGCAAGGCGATTCGACCGTCATCACGGGAGTGCAGAGTGCCAAGGCCGTTAATTTAGAACAGTTATTTATGGAGCTGCATCGATGAGTTTGCAGCAGTTTAACAGTGGCAATAGCTTATGGCGTAAACCTTATCGTGGCATGCTGCGTTTATGGTTATATGACTTAGGCAGTGTCAGTTTTATTGCCACTGCAGGATTAGGCTTAGTGTTAGGACTGTTGTGCTTTATCAGCGGTAAAACTGAAGTTGTTAGCCTGGTTTTTTCAATGGCTACTGTGTCTACAGCAGCAGCAATCGCGTGGCAGCTAAATCGGTTATCAGCAACCGAGTTGACCGGTCTAATACCTGGTTATCAACAGCATCTACTCATACAAGCAGCGAGCATCGCGGCGGGCATGTTATTGATACAGCTATTAATCTGTATTAGTTTTTCTGCTTATGATGTCATCCCCAAATTACTCCTCGCCATTGTGGTCGGTTTACTGTTTGTGTGGGCTTGTTTATGGCGCAGTAACAGTTTTCATTTATCATTTTTGTTATTCATAGCGGTACCCTTATTAGATCGATTAGTACTCACCATACCGACGTGGATAATGCTGATTATGGTTGCGATACTGTCTTATTATGTTATTGACTTGTGTCGGCGCTTACGCTGGAACAGAGAATCGCGTGTGGTGTACCTCAACGCCGTGCAAATGGGCTGGATGTGGTTGCCAAGCATAAAAGGTTTTACTTGGATTACCCGCTTTGAACGTTTTTTCCACCCGATGAATTTTTTCATTGGTCCTGTGCTGGCGGTAATGATGTTGTGCTTGCCAATTATCGCTCTTGGATTGATGTTGTTATCGTGGTTGTTTGAGATTAATTTGCCAACATTATTTTTATTGGCACAATTTTCGGTGCTCAGTTGCTCCATCGTTCATTGGAGCCGAATTCAACGTTGGCGCGCGGCAGAAACCTTGTTTTTACTACCTTGTTATAGTGGCCTGAACGGATTGCGTGATGCATTTTATCGAAGCCAATATCGTTTTATTGTGGTGTTGGTGATGATGGTCAGTGCGCTAGGGCTAGTAAAATGGCTTATTGATCCACAAATAACTCTGCCGTTTGTGGCTCATTTAGGATTAAGTACCTTTTGGGGCAGTGCCATTATGCTCGGTGCTGGCTCGGCTTGTCGTAACAGCTATCAAGCGACTGCGGCAATGCTGATTGTATTGATACACTCCATTCTGGTGTCACTGAGCTTTGCCGCCTTAAGGGACGGCGACAGCTTGACGATGTGGCTGCTTATTGATATTCCGCTAGTGGTCATCGGTATACTTGCACTAGTGTGGGGTAAGAGTCAGTTATGGAAAAATGGCATTAGTGCAGCTTAACAGCAGGTCTAATTTTAGTCCGAACGTGACGTTAAGCTCAAAAATAGAGCAAAAGCTCTTATGGTTTGTGGCCGCTTAATGTAGAATGCGAAAAGCGGAACACCTGTAAGCTAAAAAGGCCACAGCCATATGTCATTAGATCAATACCACGTAGTCCAACTTCTGCAGCAACAAGGTCAGTCACTAGGTCATAATATCGCCCTTGAAGGCTTTGATATGCCGGCCCCTTGGCAC
Source organism: Shewanella sp. SG41-3 (assembly GCF_014164545.1). NCBI lineage: Bacteria > Pseudomonadati > Pseudomonadota > Gammaproteobacteria > Alteromonadales > Shewanellaceae > Shewanella > Shewanella sp. SG41-3. The sequence continues at coordinate 248,856 of NZ_JACJFJ010000007.1, read as the reverse complement.
ACTGTCTCTTGGAGTGCATTCAATACAATCACCGACTCAGTCGCACAGTTGTTAATTGAATTTGGCTTACAAGTACAAGACAAGGTGGTTATTTTAGCCCAAAACTGCCCACAGTGGACTTGTGCTGATATTGGCGCCCTAAAAGCGCGCAATGTGGTCGTGCCTGTGTATCCCACCAGTACTATCGATCAAGCGGTGTTTATTGTTAATGATGCTCAAGCTAAATTAATTTTTGCCGGTAACCAACAGCAATACGACATGGCATGTACCATTGCTGCTCAAGCAGACTGCGTAGAGCATATTGTGGTGTTTGATGCGAATGTGACCCTGAATGCCGATAATCATGTGCACTTCGATCAGGTATTAGCGGCGCAATTTAATCCGCTGATTAACGCAGAACTCAATACCAGGCTTTCCAATAGCAACCTAGATGACTTATTCACGCTGATTTATACCTCTGGCACCACAGGTAATCCTAAAGGTGTGATGTTGGACTACCGTAATTTTGCCTCAATGATCAATCAACATGACAGTAAGTTACCTTTTACAGCGGGTGATGTGTCGTTGGCATTTTTACCGCTGAGCCATGTATTTGAACGCGGTTGGAGCATGTATGTATTGTGTCGCGGCGGCCACAATGTCTATCTAAACGACACGAATCGAATTAAAGAAGCCCTCGTTGCGGTAAAACCTCATACCTTGTGTGTTGTGCCGCGATTTTTAGAAAAAATATACAGCGCAGTACACGATAAAGTCGGCCAAGCCTCTAAACCAAGGCAAGCTCTGTTTGCCTGGGCGATGAGAGTAGGCAAACGTCAATTTGACGTTAGCCAAGGCCGTGCTGCAGGAAGTTTGTGGTTAAGTGCACAGTGGCAGCTGGCTAACAAGCTGGTTTACAGTAAGCTACAGCAAGTATTGGGTGGCAGGTTAAAGTTTATGCCTGTTGGCGGTGCAGCTCTCGATGTTAATGTGGGCAGCTTTTTTCACAGCATTGATGTGCCGGTATTGTGTGGTTATGGTATGACAGAGACCAGCGCCACAGTAACTTGTAACACCTTAGATAATCGCGTATCGGGATCGAACGGCAAGCCACTCGATGCCATGCAAATTAAGCTAGGCAAAGACGACGAAATTTTGGTACGTGGCGACACCGTGATGCGTGGTTATTACAATCGACCACAAGATACAGCTGAAGCCTTTGAAGATGGTTGGTTAAAAACCGGTGATGCAGGGCGTATTGATGAGCAAGGTAACTTATATATTACCGATCGCATTAAAGAATTAATGAAAACCTCGAACGGTAAATACATAGCACCGCAGCGAGTTGAAGGTAAGGTGGCTTGTTGTCCGTTTATCGAACAAGTCGCCATTGTTGCCGATGCGCGAAATTATGTTTCTGCCCTCATTGTGCCAGCATTTGAAGCATTAAATACTTGGGCTAAAGCCCAAGGTATTCATGTTGAAAACCCAATTGAGTTATTACGTCACTCACAAGTGGTGGCTCATTTCGAGCAGCGATTAATTGAGTTGCAGCATGAGCTAGCTGGGTTTGAAAAAATCAAAAAATTCACTTTATTACATGAAGCATTTTCAATGGAGTCTGGACTCATTACGCCAACATTAAAGCTGCGTCGTAAAATGATTTACAGCAAATATCATAGTGAAATTAATGCCATGTACGGGCAGTAATTAATTATCAATAATAATCCTAAAGGACGCACTAGCGTCCTTTTTTGTAATACTTAGTGATAATTGCCAGTATTTTCAGTAGAGGTACAATGCCATTCTTAAAATGAGGCAACATAGAGGGAACTATGGAAATTATCACGGTAAATGGAAAGCCTGTTTTTAGGTCTAGCACTCAGTCTTTTTATGGCAATCAATTTAGCCAGAAAGTGTTAGCTAATATCGATACAAAAACGCTGTTCAAAAAAATTGACGCTATACCAGGGCTTGCGGGCGCAGGAATCGTTTATATTGATAGCAAGTACAACATTATTGAATTAAGAAAATTCGAACCTGTTTGCCAACTAAATCCGATTAAAATCGTTCTAAGGGAGCCGCCTCAATTAATGAGTCAGGCTGAGTTTGCCTCCCATTTAAAAGGTAGCCAAGGTAATATCCGTGAATCTAAATTAGTTGGTGAATTGGGAAATGCTGCTTGGAGTTGTGGGACTGCAATGGTTGGTTGGTTTGTAATTGCAACTAGTACCGTATCGATTCCCTTAACTGGTGGATTAAGCACTGCAATTACTTACCTTGCTTCAGCGGCTACAATTGCTGGTACCTTACAATGTATTAATGGTGTTGTTAGGGGCACAAATGAATTTATTGCACCTGAAAGAAATGATTATTTAGATAATCAAGAATGGTATGAAAACGCAACAATGGCAGTAGATTTAGTGTCGTTAGCGGGTGCTTCTGCTTCTGCTTTTGTAACAATCAAAACAATTAAGATTATGCAGGCAAATAGTGGAAGATCGACTTTAGATATGCTTAAGAGTTTGTCAAGACCAGAGCAAAGAAGGTTGAATAACGAAATAATTAGAGCCAATATACCAGGAGTATCCAACAAAATTTTGAAAAGTATAAGAAAAAGACCCGGATATAAATCCTATTCAACAAAACACATAACAGCATCTTTCCGGCTTCAGATAGTCGATGCTGTAGGTGCTTCTATGAGCTTTACTGGTAGTGTTTCATCCGGAACATTAAGATCTTTAGCAGTAGCCGTAGGTATTTATGAGGAGTTTCCTCCAGAATGAGTAATGATATTACAAAGGATGAATCTGTTGGTCTTTTCTCTTATGCCAAAGGAATGATCATTTTTCTCATGGCGTCTTTATTAATGACAGTTTCAATTGCTTTGATTCTATCATTTTCTATTCACGAGTATTTTTCACTAAGTCCTGAAATAATGCTCGTTATATTATGTTTTGCAACAATATACTTTTTTGTTGTCAATTTTCGAGTTGTGAGAGGTTCATTCCGAGCTGTGAAGATATTAAAATATACATTATATATTTTAATTTTTTTCTTTTTACCTTCCATGTTTATGCGCAGTTTTGAGATTACTTCCATTGCTGTAAACTTTATGTGTTTAACTTTTCCAATACTATCAATATGGATTATACAAAGTAGTATATATCTCGCTTTTGTTAAAAAGCAGCATGATGCAGTCCAAAATTGGAAGAATATACAGGCCGAGGCTGATATTGTCGTTGCACAACAGCGAAAATCTGCAGAGGTTATCGACGCCAGTAAGGATTCTATAAACTAAAATAATATAGTGGTCTGTCCCCCGGTACTTTCCTTGCATTCCCCATAATTCCTTCGCAATACAGACTTTTTTAATGACCTCGAGTGAGATGTGTCGTTAGAATGGGCTAATGACATTTGTTCAACGAACAAAACGTCAATGGACTCAAAATAATAATAAAGGATTCTTTGTGACAGACACTCAATTTAGCATGACCCTCAAACCGCGCTTTTGTGAAACCGACGCATTAGGACACATTAACAACACGGTTATTCCTGTGTGGTTTGAAGCGGCTCGTGAGCCCATTTTTGAAATCGTAAATCCAGGCCAAGATTTAACTAAGTGGAACATGATCATTGCTGGTTTTACCGTCGCCTTTACCGCACCAACATATTATGGCGCAGAAGTTGTGGTTAAAACGCATATTAGCCGTTTAGGCAATAGCAGCTTCGATATATTACAAAGCTGTTGGCAGCAAGGTAAAAAAACTGCTGAAGCGACCACTACTATGGTGCATTATAATTACCAAACTGAAAAAAGTGAGCCACTCGCTGAGTGTGTCCGTCAGCAATTGGCAGCGTTAACGGGTCCGGTTTAAGGCGTTAATGATCCATAATAGCTTTAGGTAACATAAGGGCTTAACGTATAAATTTGACCACATAGCTGCAGCTGGTATTGATGTTAAAATTTTCCGTTTTAGCCCACGCCAGCCCAGTACGAACTAATTTTTCGGCAATAGCTTGGCCGCGTAAAGCGGGTGGGACAAAGGTGCGTTGGAAATCGATACTTTGACCATCTAAGTGGTATTCGAGCACGGCTTCAGCCCCTTGAGTGACGACTACAAAACGATGTCGATCGACTTGATGTTGCACTGTTACAGCTTCTTGGTTGCTCATGGCTTATTCTCTATTGTTATTGATTGCTGCATTGTTTAAACAAAATTAATCTTTTTATTCATGCGGTTATAAAAGATCGTTATTCATGCAGCTTCAATGCGGCAAGTAATTCTGGAGTTAATTTGGCTTTTTGGTTTGTTTTGAAGTTAAACATCACCACTTTTGCCCAGCCGATAGTCGTAACAGCTTGCTGTGCTTTACTGAACACGGTGTAATGCATCACAAAGCGGTCTTGAGTGATGTCACTTATTTTTACGCCAACAATGATAGCGTCAGGAAAGGTCAGTGGGCGCTTAAAGCGGGCATTGGTTTCGCTTAATACTGGGCCTACTCCAGTGGTTTTTATATCGCCTAGTAGGTTAATTTGATTAAAGAAATCGAGACGCGCGGTTTCAAAGTACTTAAAATATACTGAGTTATTAACGTGTTGTAGAGCATCCATTTCACCCCATGCTACTTGAATGTCTGTGCTGATAGAATGTTGAGCTAAAAAGTCATTCATGGCGGTTCTCTGTTGTGGATTAATAAATTAAACGCTTGTTTAAATTTCAACTGTTAATCTAACAGTCCGGACGATGAACAACAAGGGACAGTGGCTATTACAGTAAGTATATCCAGTGAACTTATAAGGATTTCACCTTGCGAAAAGAGACTTATCTAACAACATCGAGTTTATGGATATCGTCATGTTGGGCAGTGTTTACTGCACGATTTGCTAAGCTGCAAACTCAACTTAGTGCGCCGCAAAAGCTCTACCTCGTCGCGATAGTGTTGTTGTTTTGTACTGACTCCGTTGTGTGGGTGGCGATTATCAGCGTCATGGCGATGTCGATTGAGTTCTGGCATTTATTTGAACGCATGTGGCACAGTTTGGCTGGTAAAGCGGTGTTGTTATTGTTCTACGCCATCGTAGCTAATTTTGCCTTGGCAAGCTCAAGTTCAGTGGTTAACGATGTGGTTGGTGTGGCTGCTAGTAGTTTTAATTATACTCATAACTTTGCCATATTATTGTATATCCCAGCATGGAGTGTGGTGATGAGCTGTATAGTATTGTTAGTACTGCAGCTTATTTTCCCGCTGATGTTTGCCGTGTCTTTTTTACTCCGTCCTTTTGGTGTAACCAATTTTCGCTTGATTAGTCATCAACATTTTCATCGTACTACTTTTTGGGTGCGGGTGATTTTAGCTGCTGTTGTGCTGTATCACCTTGCCATGCTGATGGATCTGGGTGGGCAGATTGAGAAAGCCTTAGATGATCCACAAGTTGTGCAATTAGTTGAAGCCAAAACAGAAGATGAAATAATCGCAGATGATGGCACCCCTTTAGTTGTAAAACAACAAGGTGAGCAGCAAGAGGTTGCAGAGCCTCCGTTGATTAAAAGTGCTGATGAATTGGTGCATGATCAAGAACGTGACGTGATCGATGAGATTGCGAAGCGGCCATATAACCATTTACGCAGCCAGTATTTTACCAGTGTGCGCAAAGCCATTGCCTTGTTTGCTTTTCAGTTAGAGGCTAATGCTAAATCGCGCTGCCATAAGCTGCCACTGTCGCATGTAGTTGAACTTAATGATTATGAAATACTTGAGATAACGCCAGATATCAATGCTGTGTATGGTTATCATTTTGAAGTTAAAAAATGCATCTCACCGGCATTTCCTAGCAGCTAATAAGTAGCACATATAAAAAAACGACCCAAGAGGCGTTTTTTATATGTGCTGCTAAAGTCTTAATCGAAGGTTAGCTCACTAAAGCTAGTTACTTTTTTACACTTAGCTTGACGTTGATCGGCAAAACGGATCATTTGGCAAGTCGTCATCCCCGCAGCTTCTGCAGCAACAAGTTCTTCTGCTACGTCTGACACAAATAAGATCTGCTTTGGCTTCAAGCTGATGGTATTGCAAATATTGCAGTAGGCTTGTTTGTCTAACTTATTGCCTGTTCGGGTATCAAAGTGACCATTGAACGAACTGGTTAAATCGCCTGCTTCGGTGTGGCTGAATAACAGTTTTTGTGCTTCGACAGAGCCAGAAGAGAAGCTGTAAATACGAATGCCCTTCTCTTTAATGCGCTCAATGCTCTCGATAAAGTCTGGATAAATATGGCCAGTAAACTCAACGCGGTTATAACCCTGTTTCCAGATTAATCCCTGCAGGGTTTTCAGTGGCGTAAGTTTGCGATCTTCGTCGATCCATTGCTGTAAAATCTCGATGACTCGTTCAAGTGACGCATCGGGTTCTAAGGCGATATCTTTAACATCGCTAATACAATAATCAACGACTACGTTATGTTGGTTTTGCTCAAGAAAATCAGCCATAGCCTTTCTTGAGTAAGGAAATAACACATCCTGAATAAAGTTAAGATCGGTAGTGGTACCGGCGGTATCAACGATAATAGCTCTAATGCTCATAAGACTTGTTACTCCAAAACAATAATTAACTTAATGATGATCCTATGCTTTATTGGGGATTAAGGCTAGTGCTATTCATCACTTTGCCCCTGTATTCGCTGATTTTGAGTGCAAGGTGTGAGCTAAGTTTAGATAACGCTAAATTGCCTTGAGTGATGCGGTCTGGTAGCTTCAGGGATAACTTTATGCTCGAGTTTTACAAGGAAGGCACCATGCTTGCAACAGGGACAAAACGTTATTTCAAATGGCCACTCATTTGGATTAACCGTATAACGAGATACACTCTATTACTGAGTTTTTTCTCCATAGGCGCGGTGTCTGCCACTGAGGTATGGCCGCAACTTAACACTGAAACCCTGAGTGTCAGTTCCACTCTATTTAGTGACCCAGCTGACTTTGTGGTGACCTTGCCAAACGGTTATACCAAGCAAACCGATAAGCGTTATGTGGTGTTATTTGACTTACACCCACGTAGCCATTTGTATTTGTCGGGAATGCACGATTGGATGAGCCATAATGGCGGATGGCCGTGGTTAGAGACTATCATTGTCACCGCGCCTGATGGTCATCAAGGGCTAGGTAAGTTGAAAAAGCAGGCCATTGAACAACGAGGCGACCAAGCTTTACTGGATTTTTTTGAGCAAGACTTATTGCCAGCGATAGATAAACGTTATCGTACCAATGGCTTTCGTATTTTTAATGGTTTTACTGGCAATGCGGGTTTAGTGCTATATAGCCTCATCAATCGTCCTAGTCTGTTTAATGCGTATATTGCTGCCAGTCCGGTACTTTCTAAAGAGTTTGCCTACGTGTTAAACGATGCGCCTAAAAAGCTGCAAAGCATAAAAAACCAGGCACGATTTTTATTCGTGAGCACTAGCGACAGCGATTTTGAGCAAAGGCAGCTCGACTCGTTTGCGACGCTTGAAAATATTATTCAGACCCATGCCAATAGCAAATTGAATTATCAAATAAAGCGCTTTGATGGCAGCTATTATATGACTCAACCTATTTTGGCGACGGCATTGGGTATTGAGATGATATTTAATGATGTGCATACCGTATTAGCGGCAGACTCTGAGGTGTCACAACAAGGAACTAAGGCCATTCTAGCCTATTACAAGCACCTTTCAGATGACGTTTATGGCTTTGATGTACCTGCGATTGATTCACTGCTAGCGTTGGCTGATAGTTTACCTCCAGAGCAAGCCATTAGTGTATATCAAGATACGATTAACGCTTACCCAAAAGCTGACTCCGCTTATCATTCGTTAGCCAGTGTTTATGCAGCAGCAGGTGACATTGACCAAGCAATCGCTTTTGAAAAACAAGCGCTCGCCAATACTGATCATCCGTTTTATCAAAGTAAATACACTCAGCAATTAGCTGAATATCAAGCGCAGTAAAATTAACTCTGGTGAGTTTATTACAGTAAAATACGGGGCGAGATTTCGCCCCGTATTTTTGATTGCGTTATTGTTTACGCAGCAGTTTCAAGCCACTGATTGATTTTCTGCTCCATTAAATCCAACGGTAATGCACCATTTTCTAAAAGACGATCATGAAACACTTTAATATCGAACTTATCACCTAAAACTTGTTTGGCTTTTTCGCGAAGTTCGATAATTTTTAGCTCACCTAGTTTATAACCCAGTGCTTGCCCCGGCCATACTGTGTAACGTTCAATCTCAGCTGTCGCTTCAGATTGATGAATACCTTCAGTCGCTACCGCGTAATCAATGGCTTTTTCACGGCTCCAACCTTTGGCGTGCATGCCCGTATCAACCACTAAACGTACTGCACGATGTAGTTCAGATTGTAAGCGACCAATATTATCAATTGGGTCATTAGCATAAATACCCATTTCGGCAGCTAGGCGTTCAGCGTACAAGGCCCAGCCTTCACCAGCCGCATTGGAGTAAAATACGGTACTCAACAGGGGCAATTCATCAGACAAGCCAATAATGGTTTGTAAATGATGACCTGGATTGGTTTCGTGGTAGGTCAAGGTTTGTAATGAATATGATGGCAGTGATGCTGTATCATACAAGCTGATCCAGAACGTGCCTTTGCGTGAACCATCTTGCGATGGGGCATCATAAAATGCACCGCTAGTTGAAGCCGCACGACTATCTGGTACCGCTTCAATGGCCACATCTTGGTCAGGTAAACGGCCAAACCAGTCTGGTAATTTGGCATCAACTAAGGCTAAGTCGGCATCAATATCGGCCATTAGTTGTTGCTTACCTTCTGGCGTATTTGGGTAAAGATATTGTGGGTCGTTGAGCAATACTTGCATGCGCTCACCTACAGTACCGTCAACATAACCCACCTCTTTAAGTAGTCCGTCCATTTCGAGAGTAATCCGTGCCACTTCGGCCAAACCGAGTTGATGAATGTCATCGGCGGTTTTAGTTGAGTTACCTAAATGTTGGATAAGTGTCTGATATAGCTTAGCCCCTTGAGGCAAACGACCAATGCCAGCTTCATGGGTTGCTTTTGGACGCACGGCTTCTAACGCATTGATTAGTTGGCGAGTTGCGGCATAGTATTTAGTTTCAACCAGTTCAGCGGCAGAGCTCATTAACGCATCACTACCCGCAACCTTTGCAGTATTAAGTTTAGCGCCAAAACTGGTGACTAAAGGATGCATGTTAGCCGGGCTGCTGATTTGTGCCTGTAACCCTCGTAAGGTGTTATCAATAACAAAATCGGGTGGAATGACGCCTATATCGGCATCATGGTTAAGCTTATCGACAAGCGTTCCCATTGCTGCAGGGTACATGCTTAAACGGTTTAAATAGGCGTTCGCTTCATCGGTATTGGTTACGGCAAATTTGTCTTCCATATAACCCGGAAATTCAATTTGTAAACCCGATAGGTGGTTGACGGAGTAGGGTAAAAACCACACACCATATTCGCCTAATACCGTGCCATAATTCACTGTTTGAGCCGGCAGCAATGCGCCTTTTACTTCCGATTTTATCGCGCTCAAGCTTATTTTCTCTGAATCGCTAAGGCTTGAGGCATCAATACTGTTCAGTTGACTCAGTATTGCCTTAAGGCCTTTTCGACGGTGAGTTTCACCAGATGGGCTGTAGTCGGTGAGTTTAGACATCACTTTGGCGTTGATACTGGCATCGCTCACGCCATAGTAAGTGGCAATTTCTGGTCTAAGTAGAAAGTAATCTCTCGTGATCGACTCTACTTGTTGTTTAAGGCTTAGCTTGGTCGCTGAGTTACCTGTTTGGTCGCTGGCTGTTTTTGAGTTGTTATTAGATGTGCTGGGATCAGAACAAGCGGTGGCAAGCAGACTTATAATAATGGCAGGGATAATTTTTTTCATTGATTACTCATTACGTTAATAGTGGCATTCAAGTACGAATATGAACATATCCTAACAGTTATGAGGCTTAAGCTGTTGCAGTTTTATGTGCGACCTATTGAAAAATAACGCTGTCAGTTTGACGATGAGGTATAAATATGGTCTAACATTATTGAACATTGACATGAAATGGAGAAGGATATGTTAGGTGAAAGCCATGCGTTATTAGTTGATTTTCCTGAGTATCAAGACAAGATTTTGATGTTAACCGCCACTGATACTGAGTTTGCAGAAGATGCAAAGCAGTATCATAATTTAGATACTGAAATTCGTAAGCTGGAGTTACGCAACTCTCCAACAAGTGATGACTTTATGCATCAAGCAAAACTTGACCGAACCGTGCTCAAAGACAAGCTTTACCAGCAGTTTACGCAAGCTTAATTCGTTTATTCGGCATTTTTGGCTATGTCACCATTTAGGTTGTGATGACATGGTCAATTCTTGCTGCCATACCAGACAATTAAATTTGGCATAACATTGCTGGTTATTGTTCGATTCTTATCATGTTAGGTTGCCATTCTGTACCGTTGTAGCGGCGTTAAAACGCCATAGGAGTCGATTGAACTCACTTATAGAGACATTGATAGCATTGAGTTGTATAGCTTAAAACCTGAGGTTCTTTCTTCTTGGGAAGAGCTTGGACGACTATTATTGGCTGATGAATTTTTAGAAACTCCAAGTACAGGTGCGCCTTAAGATAAGTCACATGTGTCGAGTCGTATTCTAGATGAAGTATTGCCTATTTTTACTCAACAAGATTATCAAATTCGAATGCTGGTAGAAGGCTTGGCTCAGTTAATCTATAAAGCAACGATTAAAGGGCCAAATGACCTAGCTGTATCTTATTTTGTACCTTATTCGACTTGGAAGTTGAGTGGTCAAACTTGGCAAATGTTATTTCATCAAGGTACTTCATGTGAACCTTTTGACGTTTTCAGTAACAATGTGCAGTAGCTAAGTTGAGTTAGCTACTGTTTTAGAACCTTTCAAATATGATCTTACCTTCGGACAACCATGAGGTTAAATCGAAGTAACTAGAATCGCAGGTGCAGATGAGTCAGCGAGTATCCAAAACAGGGATGTTTTGGCTAAGCCCACACGGATGTGCTTGCGGCGTCTCGCTTAATCATCTGCACTGAGCCTGCGGCTGGCAATTAGTCACAGTGAAGTGACGATTCAAGTTAAGCCAAGCCAGTACCAAGTCGTTTAGGCGCAGTAACTTACTACGCTAAACGGCGTCCCAAATCATTTACTCTTGTACAAATACCTGATGGCCGTTGACCCAGGTGGCGATGACGTTGTTTTGCCAAATCTGTTGTGGGTCAATTTTAAAATAATCATCTTCGACTAAGATAAAGTCAGCTTTTTTACCGGGTTCTAATGAACCTAATAATTGTTCTTGGTGGCCCGCGTAGGCGGCGTCGATGGTGAAGCTTTTGAGTGCTTCGATGCGTGATAGTTTTTCGCTAGAGAGCCAGCCGTCGAGTGGCTGGTTAACATGATCTTGGCGGGTAACTGATGCATGTAATCCAAAAAATGGGTTAGGTGACTCGATGGGAAAGTCTGAACCGTTGGCGATAACGGCATTGGCGTTTAACAGTTTTCGCCATGCATAAGCGCCGGCTAGACGGGCTTTACCTAAACGATTTTCGGCCATGTTTTTATCGCTGGTGGCGTGGGTTGCTTGAATTGAGGCGATAACCCCAAGTTGGGCAAAGCGCGGTATATCGGCTAAATCGAGAATTTGTGCGTGTTCAATGCGGTGGCGTAATGCTTTAGAGTCTGTAGCTGCAATCGCGGTTTGGTATTTATCGAGTACGACTTGATTGGCATTATCGCCAATGGCGTGGGTGTTGACCTGAAATCCCGCTTTCATCGACTGTAAAATTAGTTTGCCTAATTGCTCGTCTGAGTAAAGCATTAAGCCTTTATGGCCAGGTTGATCTGAGTATTCTTTGATTAACGCAGCGCCGCGACTGCCCAGTGCACCATCGGCTGAGATTTTAACGCTGTCGACTTTAAACATATCGTCAGCCGTGGTGATGAATCCTTGTTTTAATATGGTGTCAAAGCGTGGGTCTTCTACCGACAGCATGCCATTGACTCGAATGCTCATGGCTTTTTTATCGGCTAATTGCTGATAGGCTTTGATGTTAGCAATGCTAATGCCAGCATCGTGAACGCTGGTGAGTCCGTAAGAGGCAAGGCTGTTCATCGCTAGCGTTAAAGTGGATTCAAGTTGCTGCTGGTTAAGGTCTGGAATGATGTTAAACACTAAGTTCATTGCATTGTCGATAAGTACGCCAGTTGGATTACCTTGCTCATCTTTAACAATTTCCCCGCCTTCTGGCGCGACTGTGTTAGCGGAAATACCGGCTAGGGCTAGGGCTTTGCTATTCACCCAAATAGCATGGCCATCTACCCGACCAAATGACACTGGGTTAGCGCTAAAGGCTTTATCTAGGCTTTCTTTGCTGGGAAACTGCTTACTGTCCCATAATTCTTGGTTCCAACCGCGACCCATCAACCAGCCATCGGTGGGATTTTTTTTACTGAATGCTTGAGCTCGCGCAACAGCATCTTGCTCGCTACTGGTATTGGTCAAATCAGCGGTGAGCAGACTCAAGCCGTAATTCAGTACATGACCATGGGCGTCGATTAATCCAGGCAGTAGCGTTTTACCTTGTCCATCAATTAAGGTGATATCAGTCGCCGTGGGTAAGGTTTGATTTTGGTTAAATAACTGATCAATTTTATCATCGGTAAATTGAATCGCATTAAAGGTTTGCAGTTTGCCGTCAACGAGAGTGTAGCCATTAACGTGATGCACCAGTGTGGTTTGCGCCATGCTGTTAGCGCTAAAACCTGCAAAACCCAATGCTATCGATAGCGCTAAATACCCTTTTTTCATCTTGTTATCCCTTGTCATACGACCATTTAATCAGTACCCATTAAATGTTAATTAATCGTTAATGGCAAGAGGCGTAATGGGATGTCGATTAGCGTTTTATGTGTTTAACTCCTTTGTCTAAGGATTTGTAAATTAGCTTAACGGCCAATTCTGATTAGACGTTAAGCTGTTGTCATGGCGGATGACTAAATCACAGTAACTGACTGGTTACTGCACGATTAATGCGGTAGGGCAATTATCTGACCTTTTTTGACCACGGTTTTGCACGGATTAACCCCGTATGCGTAAGCCAATTGTGCTGGTGTGGTGATATCCCACAAGCAGAAGTCAGCTTGTTTGCCGACTGCGATACTGCCAAGGTGATTGTCGATGCCTAAGGATTTTGCTGCATTAATGGTCACACCTTGTAAGGCTTCTTCTGGGGTTAATCTAAATAGCGTACAGGCCATATTGAGCATTAATAAGGTTGAGCAAATAGGCGATGACCCCGGATTAAAATCGCTGGCAATCACCATAGGTACCTTGTATTGGCGCAATAATTCAATTGGCGGTAATTGGGTTTCGCGTAAAAAGTAAAATGCCCCTGGTAACAAGGTTGCGCAGGTACCGCTTTCACTAATGGCTTTAACGCCAGCTTCGTCTAAAAACTCAATATGATCGACTGATTTAGCCCCAAGCTTGGCGGCTAAGGCGCTACCGCCCATGTTGGTTAATTGCTCGGCATGCAGTTTTATCTGTAATCCTGCTTGTTTAGCTGCGGTTAATACTCGCTCCGTTTGCTCAAGACTAAAGGCGATATTTTCACAAAAGACATCCACAGCATCAGCAAGGTTTTCAGCGATTACCGCGGGGAGCATGTCATTGATGACGAGGTCGATGTACGCATCGGCATTATCTTTATATTCTGGCGGGATAGCATGGGCGCCTAAAAAGGTGGTGCAGACGTCAATATGATGATGCTCGCCGAGTTCACGCGCTACGCGAAGTAATTTAAGTTCGGTTTCGGTGTTCAAGCCATAGCCTGATTTAATTTCAACTGTGGTGACGCCTTCTCTGGCTAGGGCGTTTAAGCGTTGTCGGCCCAGTTCAAAGAGTTCGGCTTCATCGGCATCACGACACGCATTAACCGTTGAGATAATACCGCCACCTGCGCGAGCGATTTCGGCGTAAGTCGCACCTTGTAAACGCTGTTCAAATTCGTGGGCACGATTACCGGCAAAGACTAAGTGGGTGTGTGCATCAATGAGCCCCGGCGTGATCCAGCCGCCTTTGCCTCTGTAAACAGGTGTTGCCAGTACATCAAACTCAGGTAGTTCACTGCGCGGGCCAACCCAAGCAATTTTACCGTCTTTTACTGCAATGGCCGCTTGATGTATTACGCCGTAAGCCCCTTGGATATTGGTATCCATGGTGGCCACGTTTACATCAATCCACACTTGATCCCACGACATAACATCCCCTCAAAATCGGTTTATAACTGTTTGCTAAACAATACTTGTTTTAGCTTGTATATACAAGGTAGGATGAGTGATGTGTTTTTAAACAGCAATGGCATTATTGTCTAAAAAACCTGAGAGCTGCTGATATGGTCCAAGCAAAGTTTGCCCAAATAAAACAATTCATTTTGAGCCGTATTGAAACGGGCGAATGGCAAGAAAACGATCGAGTGCCGTCTGAAAATCAGTTAACTGAATTGTTTGCCTGTAGCCGCATGACAGCAAGGCGGGCGTTAACTGAGCTGGTGGACTCGGGCGTGTTAGAGCGCACTCAAGGGGTAGGCACGTTTGTGGCAGGATTAAAGTCGCAATCGTCACTGTTGGCTATTCGTAATATTGCTGACGAGATAAAAGATCGCGGCCATGGCTATAGCGTTCAACAGCTGGAACTAAAACAAATCGATGCCTCAACAGCGGTGGCGAATGCGTTAGGACTTGAAGTCGGCAACCCAGTATTTTATTCAGTATTAGTGCATTGCGAGCAAGGCTTACCACTGCAAGTTGAAGAGCGGTATGTGAATCCACTACTTGTACCTAATTACCTACAACAAGATTTTAACTTACATACACCCCATGAATATTTATCGGCGGTGGCGCCACTGACAGAGGCTAAACATACCGTTGAAGCCATTATGGCTAATGAGCTGTTGCAGCAACGTTTAGCTATTACGGCGAGTGAACCCTGTTTACAAATTTTACGTCGTACTTGGTCACGCCAAGGTGTGGTCAGTTTTGCTCGCTTAGTTCACCCGGGCAGCAAGTTTAAACTGGGTGGTCATTTAACGTTTGCGCGTTAAATAGTGATATCGAAAATGAAAACCTTAAGACATTAATCATAAACAACAAGACCAATAAAAAACCAAACCGAATTAATCGGTTGAAGAGGATAATATGGACAAACGACATGATCCAAGCCGTCGCATTATTGCCCCGCACGGTACTCAATTACAGTGTAAAAGCTGGTTAACTGAAGCGGCAATGCGGATGTTAATGAATAACCTCCACCCAGATGTAGCCGAGCGCCCAGAAGACCTAGTGGTTTATGGCGGTATTGGCCGTGCTGCGCGTGACTGGCAAAGTTACGACAAGATTATTGAGGTGCTAAAACGCCTTGAAGACGATGAAACCTTATTAGTGCAGTCTGGTAAACCTGTTGGGGTGTTTACCACTCATGCCAATGCGCCCCGCGTGATTATTGCTAATTCAAACCTAGTACCACATTGGGCTAACTGGGAGCACTTTAATGAACTGGATAAAAAAGGTTTGGCTATGTATGGCCAAATGACCGCTGGTTCGTGGATTTATATTGGTTCCCAAGGCATTGTTCAAGGCACCTACGAAACCTTTGTCGCCATGGCAAAACAGCACTTTAATGGCTCGTCAGCAGGCAAGTGGATTTTAACTGGCGGTTTAGGCGGCATGGGCGGCGCGCAACCATTGGCTGGTACTATGGCGGGTTATTCAGTATTAACCTGTGAAGTCGATGAAAGCCGTATCGATTTTCGCATGCGCACCGGTTACGTAGACAAAAAAGCCACTTCATTAGATCAAGCATTAGCGATGATTTATGAAGCAAACCAAAGCGGCAAGCCTGTTTCGGTAGGTTTATTAGCGAATGCCGCCGATGTGTTTACTGAGTTAGTGACTCGCGGCATTGTGCCTGATGTGGTCACTGACCAAACCTCAGCCCACGATCCATTAAACGGCTATTTACCTCAAGGCTGGACCTTAGAGCACGCAGCGCAAATGCGTAAAACTGATGAAGCGGCAGTGGTTAAAGCGGCTAAGCAGTCAATGGCCGTTCAAGTTAAAGCTATGTTGGCATTACAAGCTGCCGGTGCGGCAACCACGGATTACGGTAATAATATTCGTCAAATGGCCTTTGAAGAAGGTGTGACGAATGCGTTCGACTTCCCAGGGTTTGTGCCTGCGTATGTGCGGCCATTATTTTGTGAAGGCATTGGACCATTCCGTTGGGTCGCCTTGTCTGGCGATCCGCAAGATATCTATAAGACAGATGCCAAAGTCAAAGAGCTGATCCCTGATAATCCGCAGTTACACAATTGGCTCGACATGGCGCGTGAGCGTATTGCATTTCAAGGTCTGCCGGCACGTATCTGTTGGGTTGGCTTAAAAGATCGCGCTCGTTTAGCGTTAGCCTTTAATGAAATGGTCAAAAATGGTGAGTTATCCGCACCGATTGTCATTGGTCGTGATCACTTAGATTCTGGCTCAGTTGCCAGTCCAAACCGTGAAACTGAAGCCATGCTCGACGGTTCTGATGCGGTATCGGATTGGCCATTAATGAATGCTTTACTCAATACGGCCAGTGGTGCGACTTGGGTATCATTACATCATGGCGGCGGCGTAGGCATGGGTTTTAGTCAGCACTCAGGGGTGGTGATTGTTGCCGATGGTACCGATGAGGCTGCGGTGAGATTAGGCCGAGTATTATGGAACGACCCCGCTACTGGGGTAATGCGTCATGCAGATGCTGGCTATGACATTGCAAAAAACTGCGCCAAAGAGCAAGGCTTAGACCTGCCAATGTTAGGAGCATAACCCATGTCGACTTATTCATTTGAACTTATTCCAGGTACGCTAACCCTGGCACAAACCCGTGCGATCAGCCGCAATGATGTCAAGCTGACTCTTGCTACTGCAGCGATTGAAGACATTAAGCAAAGTGCTGAAATTGTTCAGCAGGTGCTCCGCGAAGGCCGAACTGTTTACGGCATCAATACAGGCTTTGGTTTATTAGCCAATACTAAAATTGCCCCTGAAGACCTGCAATTACTGCAACGCTCTATTGTGCTATCTCATGCCGCAGGTATTGGCAAATACATGCAAGATGCCACTGTGCGCCTAATGATGGTATTGAAAATTAACTCATTAAGTCGCGGCTTTTCGGGCATTCGTTTAGAAGTGATCGAGTTTTTAATCCAGCTAATCAATGCCGGTGTGTATCCATGTGTGCCTGAAAAGGGCTCGGTTGGTGCATCAGGTGATTTAGCGCCACTCGCACACATGTGTTTGCCGTTATTAGGCGAAGGCGAAATGAGTTATCAAGGCCAGATCATTAGCGCTAAAGAAGGCTTAGACATCGCCGGATTACACCCCATAGAATTAGCCGCTAAAGAAGGTTTAGCGCTTCTCAATGGTACTCAAGCATCGACAGCGCTAGCGCTTGAAGGGTTATTTAATGCCGAAGACTTGTTTGCTGCCAGTTCAGTGATTGGTGCTATGAGTGTTGAAGCGGCTATGGGCAGTCGTAGCCCATTTGATATACGCATTCATGCTGCGCGTGGTCAAAAAGGCCAAATTGATTCGGCCGCTATTTTCCGTCATCTGTTAAGCAATGAGTCAGAAATTAGCTTAAGCCATACCAATTGCGAAAAAGTACAAGATCCCTATTCACTGCGTTGTCAGCCGCAAGTGTTAGGTGCCTGTTTAACCCAAATACGTCAAGCTGCAGAAGTGCTTGGGGCTGAAGCTAACGGTGTTACCGACAATCCACTGGTGTTCCAAGACACTGGCGATATTATTTCGGGCGGTAATTTTCATGCGGAACCTGTAGCAATGGCGGCAGATAATCTTGCAATTGCGATTGCTGAAATGGGTTCAATTTCCGAGCGTAGAATGGCTTTACTCATTGATTCTAGCTTATCTAAGTTGCCGCCATTTTTAGTGGATAACGGCGGGGTGAATTCTGGTTTTATGATTGCTCAGGTGACTGCGGCAGCGTTAGCGTCTGAGAACAAAACCTATGCTCACCCAGCCTCAGTAGACAGCTTACCCACATCGGCTAACCAAGAAGATCATGTGTCGATGGCCACCTTTGCTGCACGGCGCTTACGCTACATGAGCGAAAATACCCGTGGTGTATTAGCCATTGAATTGTTAGCTGCTGCACAAGGACTCGACTTTAGAACGCCTTTGCAACCAAGTACAGCAGTGGCAATGGCCAAAGCCGAACTGCGTGACATCGTCACGTTTTATGATAAAGACCGGTATTTTTCACCTGATATCGAGAACTCGGTCGATTTGTTATCGAGTGCAAGCTTTAACAGGCTGCTGCCACAGGGTATGTTACCGAGCTTTTAGTGATGCCACTGATCATTAGCATAAGATATTGATCAATAATCCGATAAAGGGCCGTAAGGTCCTTTTTTATTGCCTTTCTTGTTCAAGGCTAAGCTAATTTTTGTTTAATCTTTCATAGGTATACTGGCACTATTTATCACTGCTAACATAGCAGTGACTTACATTTATATTGAGCGTGTTACTGATCTTGTCGAGGTTTCGTTAACGTTCTGCATCAACACAATGCATAATGTCATATTGATAAGCCTGTGAATGCTTTATCATTTTTTACGCGATTTAATTTAAGTCTCTTTATTGAGTAAAGAAAACGTCTTGCTAAGGATTTTTTTGTGAATATAGATGTACGAGTTGAAATGGCGGCCTGGTTAACCCGCTTAGGTATTAATAGCCAACCATCGGATGGTGTTGCCACATCAATATTAGTTCTTGCTTGTTTGCTAGTGGCAGGTATCAGTTACTACATTACCCACAGATTTGTGGTTCATGGTGTGAATGCCGTGATCCGTCGCTCCTCGGTGACTTGGGACGATATTTTTATGCGCTTTTTTGTATTTGAGCGCCTCGCTATTCTGGTACCGATTTTAATCCTCGATTTATTAATGCCTATTTTAGTGACTGAGCACCCGTTAATCAGTGCCATTATCGACCGTTCTCTTAGCGCTTTGTTGGTGTTCTTTATTATTCGCGCAATATATAGCGGCCTAAATGCCATCGATGAAATTGCTGATGTTAATCATGTGAATCGCCGTTTACCGGTAAAAAGCTTTGTTCAGCTAACCAAATTATTCCTGTTCTTTATTGGGTTAATTGTCGCATTTGCCATTTTAGCCGACCAGTCGCCTATTTATTTTTTTAGTGGCTTAGGTGTGGCAACTGGTTTGGTAATGCTAGTGTTTCGCGACACTATTTTGGGTTTTGTTGCCGGAATTCAGTTAGCGGCTAATCGCATGGTGAGTAAAGGCGATTGGATCCAAATGGATAAGTATGCTGCAGACGGCGCAGTTGAAGACGTCACATTAACCACAGTCAAAGTCCGCAACTGGGACAATACCATTACCATGATCCCAGCCTATGCATTAGTGTCTGATGCATTTAAAAACTGGCGCGGCATGTCTGAGTCTGGTGGTCGACGGATTAAGCGTTCAATCAACATCGATGTAAATAGTATTCAATTTTTAACTGATGAAGAACGTCTACGCCTAGGTAAGGTGAATTATTTAAAAGAATACTTACCACAAATATTTACTGAAATCAGTGTCGCTAATGCTAACGTAAGTGATATTGAAATGAAGGTGAACGGTCGTCATCTAACCAATATCGGAACATTCAGAGCATACTTACAAGAATATTTGCGCCGTCATGAAAAAATACATAAAGACATGACATTGATGGTTAGGCAGCTTGCGCCAACGACTGAAGGCTTACCCATCGAGTTGTATATTTTTACCAATGACATTCGATGGACCTATTACGAAGCCATTCAGGCCGATATTTTTGACCACATTTTTGCCGTGTTACCCGAGTTTGGTTTACGTGCGTTTCAAAATCCGACAGGAACCGATATTCGCAGCATAAAGCAACACACCGAACAAGATTGATAAGTGGTCAGATAATGGATCTCTGAGTCGTTAAATCACCGATACGACTCTTTATATCAGGGCTGTGCCCGTGCAAGCCAGTTGGTTAAATAATCTCAATAGGCAAGTTCGGGCAATAAGTCACCACAGCCATAGTGTGTCGACAGGTCTGAGCATAGTGATAGGCAGGGTTAAGTGACTCAGCGTATAAACAAGGACTGTGAGTTAAAGGTTATTTCTTCATTGGCTAAGCAGTAGCATATCGCCGCTATTTTTGTTGATAGTCAGGAATTACTTTTGGGTGCACACCCTTGATTGAACGATAGAAGTCCATTAACTGGTTTATTTCCGCTTCAATCTCTCCGCTCGGCTTTAAGGGCTTGGCAATCACAATGGCCTTTCGGCCAAAATCTAATCCTATTGGCACAATATCAACATTGGCTTTGGCTGCTATATGATAAAAACCACTTTTCCAACGTGTTACAGGGCTGCGGGTACCTTCTGGTGCTAAGGCTAGTTTATAAAGCGGATCTTGTTGGAATAACAGTACGACGCCATCAACTAAATTATTGTATTTGCTTCTATTGACTGGACTGCCGCCCATGGCGCGAAACATCCACCCCCAAGGTGGAATAAACAGCTGATGCTTGCCCAAAAAGTGGATTTTAGTGCCTAACGCACTGCGAGCGATAATACCGATAATGAAATCCCAGTTACTCGTATGTGGGCCAACAATGATGACGCACGGCCTGGTTTTATCCAGTTGGCCATCTATTTTCCAACCAAGTATTGTGAGTAATCCAGAGCAAAGTGAGCTGAACATGGCGTCATTCCAATCATTGAGCTTTATTAAGCTTTTTGTTTTATGGTATTGACTCATCAAAGCCTGTGCCGAGAATCGGAGTCAAACATGTTTTCTAGCTATTGCGACGTGTCAGTGTATCTGATCTCATATCAGCATAGTCGATCATCATGGTCATTTGATGCTTGAATCTGACTTAAAATAATCGCTGGCATGAGACTATGTTAGGCATGGGCTGAAATGCTCATCAGGAAAATTTGTGCCTCAAGAGTGTGCTTATTCGCCCTAGTGAAATATCGCTTAGCAGAGCACATCGGCATGCTAAGCGTGTAGCATCAACTTATTCTTAAGCGGGATGTGTTAGTGAGTGCTTGGTTTGCTAAATTCTGCAATGCGTTTTGCCTCGTCTAGGATGGCTTGTTCTAATTCTGCTTCTGACTTCATCCGTTCCAAATCTAATTTCATCCGCTGTTGCTTTGGTAAAGCAGTGCGAGCTTCCATAATAGGGTGGTTTCTAATCAGCTCATAATGGCTAAACAGCTTAGGGAAGTCGGCGACAACTTGTTCCGACATGGATAAGGCATCAAATAATTTGCCAATGCGCATAACGCCTTCAGACAACTCACAGCGATCTTCTAACATTGCTGCAGCAATATAGCGGATATCGGTCAGTATCTGCTGTCTGCGCTCTTCGGCTTTAGCCTTACGCTCTGACTGTGCGAGTTGATTAGCTTGGGTGCGACGCTTAAGCGTTATCAGTAAGTATGTTGCGTAAGTTGCAAGGGCAATAATGATGAGTAATGCAATAACGATGGCGGTTGTAGACACAATTTATCCTTTTCTGAATACAAAACTGGCGCCATATGCGCCAGTTTTCTGATATCAAACCAAGAAATAGCTTGGTATTACTTTCATCGAGCAGACTAGTCTTTCTGCTGATAATCTTTAAGCAGATCCGCACCTGATTCAAAACGATTCAATAGGTCATCGTCGCTCAGTTGCTTTTTAGGGCTTTCCATTGGCGTATCATCACCATCAGTAAGACCTAAACTTAACATCAGTTGCTCAATTCTGTCTAATTGAGCGTCCAACCACTTTTGATCTGCGTCAGATAAATCACGACCTTCTTCAAGTTGGTCGAGTAACTGATTTAATCTTGGATCGTCTTCGAGTTTCAATAACTTTTGCTCGTCAGTTAGCTTAGGCTGTTTAGGCTTAACCACTAAAGGCTTGGTAATTGATGTTGGTAATATTAATGCGACCGGCTTTTTACTGCCATGGCGTGCATCTTTATTTTTAACCGTTGCATTATCCGCAGCTTGTTTAAGCAACGTTTCATTATGACGGCTGCCTGATTTACGGCCGGTTTCTGACTTTTTACCATCGACCGCATTGCGATCGACTTTTTTTACTCTTGGGGCAAACTTAGCGCCGTTTTCGCCGCCTTTGCGAGTTTTTTTACTGCGAGCCATGATGTTCTCGTTAGGTTTTCTAAACACGTCCTTGCAGATCAATTTCTACAAGACACTAAATAAGGATGCGCTTTATATCAGATTTTGATGATTTTTGCATCAAAACCAGATCTTTCAATGCAAATAATAGCTCAAAATCACTATTCAATGCTAAATATTCAAATGTAGAGTGCTGATAAAAGCTTACATGAGTTGGATTGTTTTTGTAATGCCATTTGGCAAAATGGTCTTTATCAGTCAGTAAGGGAGTGCTTATTGCTAACCAGCCACCCGGTTTAATCAATTGATTGAGTAAGAGCCATTCTCGGTGAGGATGACGAAAGTGTTCAAAGACTCGATAACAGCACACAAAATCATAACGCTGTTGCAGCACTGACTGATCAGCAGCAAAAAAAGGATCGTACTCATTAACAATATGGCCGGCATCAGCGATAGATTGTCTACTGTGCTCGTCAAGTAAGCGGCCAAAATTGAGGCCTGTTAATGTACCGGTTTGTTGCTGAGATATTTGATCTAACAGTGGCAGAATAAATTGCGATAATGGCTTCTGTTTCGATGACTTTTGCGATCGACCATAGCGCTGCTTCTCAAGATCGGGCATCAGATGAGATTTTGGGTTAGCAAAGACTAAACCACATTGTTCGCAGCTGTAGAACGCTCTTTTTTTGTCTTGAACAAAAAATTCAGCAATATGATTACAAAGCGGACATACATTCATCAAATACAGCAGCACCTAAGTATTGACTGGATAAACGATTATATAGCGAATGCGGTTAATTAAAAGTAAGTATTTGAAATCAAGTCGATATTAATGCTTTTTAGGCATAAAAAAAGGTGGCAGTATAAACTGCCACCTCGTAAAACAGTGCTTAACGCACTTTATTCTGATTCCAAGTATCCGTACTTGCTATGTGACTGTCCCGGTCAGATCTTTATTTATTCTGCTTTCCATGCCGTTTTTAGTTGTTATTGGTCATCAATGACGCTTTTTTATATTCTGTTGCCGTCCTGACTACAGCTTCCGTAGATGGTCTTCAATGACGCATCATTATCCTAATTGTCTTCAATGACATTAGTTAACCATCCTTGTTGCTTTGTACCTTCGAGCGATAAAGCTTCCAGTGTGCATCCTCAGCTATAAGCTTTGTCAGCTATTATTTGAATCTTCAAATAATACTCTGGGTTATCAGTCACTCTGTTGTGTAAGGCAGTGCTAAACAGCATATCGACCAATCGGTCTGTTCCTTACAAATTTTACGACCAGTATTTCAAGATGAAATATCGACTCATGTAGTTATTATTAGTGAGTGGTCTTAAATTATTATTATTATAAATTAGCTTTATTCTTATATCTTAAATGTATCAGTCCGAAACCTGCTTGATGTTATTAGATTTATATTACAAACAGCTGGGTTTACCTCGGTACGGGGTGTATTTAACGCTAAAACAACGAACACTGTCAAGTAAAAATCAGTGAAGTTGACGTAAACGTAAACTTTAGGCGGTAAAAAATGGGCTCAAAAGCCCATTCTTTATTAGTGAATATTCAGTGGTATTAATGCTTAATACTTGAAATATATTTAGATAATGCTTCGATATCAGCATCAGATAATTTTTTCGCTACATCTTGCATCATGCCATTTAAATCGTTGTGACGAAGTCCATCACGGAATTGTGTTAGCTGAATTTTGATATAGTTAGCATGTTGACCGCCAACCATAGGGAAACCTGCAGCAGAGGCGCCTTTACCTTCCGGTCCATGACAAGCAACACATGCGGTAATTCCACGAGCGGTATCACCGCCTTTATATAGTTTTTCACCAGCAGCAGGTACATCGGCAACATTTGAGGCCGCTTGTACTTGGCTAGAGAAGTATGCTGAAAGGTCTGCAATGTCTTCATCACTGAGTCCCATAGCAAAGCCGATCATAATTGGGTTCATACGACCCTCTGCACCGCCGGTTTTCGCAGCTAAACGAAATTCAGTCAATTGTTTTTCAAGGTATGCAGGATGTTGACCTGCTAATTTAGGATACATATCAATCATACTATTGCCGTCAGCACCGTGACAGGCAGAACATACGATTGCTTTAGTTTTGCCTACTTCAGCATTACCTTCAGCCATAACTGATGATGACATAGCGGCTACTACAGACAGCGCAAGAGCTAACTTTTTCATGGCGTTCCAACTTCTAGTTAATTTATTGTCCTGAGCTTACTAGGAAGACCCGCAAGCGTGGTAAAATGTTTTTCCAAGCGCTTTGATGTAGTTTACGATGCTCGTTAAGAGTGAGATCATTTTTGACTACATCACACATATCAGCTTTGCTTGGGTATATAATGTGATCTGCCTAATATTTTACACGAAAATGTGCAAAAGTAAGCAATTGTTAAAAATTTATGGTAACGCGTTTACTAGAAGTAATTTAATTGGAGTTAAGAGTGACAGAATCTCGTATCGATTTCCGTAGGGCTAAGTTTTTAATCAGTGCGCCTGATATTGCGCATTTAGATCAGTATCTTCCTGGGGATATCGGGGTTGAGATTGCGTTTGCTGGACGCTCTAATGCCGGTAAATCCAGTGCGTTAAACGCACTTACTGAACAAAAAAGTTTAGCTCGAACCAGTAAAACCCCTGGTCGTACCCAACTGATTAACGTGTTTCAGTTAGATGATGATCGTCGTTTAGTCGATTTACCGGGTTATGGTTTTGCCCAAGTTCCTTTAGCGTTAAAAAATAAATGGCAAGAGGCGCTTGGCGAGTATCTGCAAAAACGAGCTTGTTTAAGTGGCGTGGTGGTGTTGATGGATATTCGTCATCCATTGAAAGATCTTGATATGCAAATGATTGAGTGGGCCGTGATCAGTAATATTCCGGTGTTAGCATTGTTAACCAAATCGGATAAATTGACCCAAAGTGTCAAAATGAAAACAGTTAATGATGTCCGTGCTGCCTTAAAAGATTTTGGTGATAAAGTACAAGTGG
This sequence comes from Shewanella sp. SG41-3, assembly GCF_014164545.1. Lineage (NCBI taxonomy): Bacteria > Pseudomonadati > Pseudomonadota > Gammaproteobacteria > Alteromonadales > Shewanellaceae > Shewanella > Shewanella sp. SG41-3. The sequence continues at coordinate 223,557 of NZ_JACJFJ010000007.1, read as the reverse complement.
AGACGCTGTCATCGCTAAAAGGCACGGGTAAACCTAAAGTGCTCAGTATTCTAAATGATTGGTGTCATCCCCAATGGTTAGCGGAACAGAAGGCCGAGCAAGCTTCAGAGTCTGAGTAACGATAGCATGATGTAATTGATTACCAACAGCACGAAAAGCCGACAACCAAGTCGGTTTTTTTATGTGTTTGATATGAGAATAGTGATTTTCAAGCAAAAAAAAACCGATAACCAAACGGTCATCGGTACAAAAAAATTAGCTCTTTTGGGGAGAAGCTAAATTCAACAAGACTCAAGTGCCATCAACTCAATTTGATGACTCTCAATAACCATACAATAACCTTTTTTTAACCAACATTAAAGTATTTACTCTAAATATTTTCGCGGTGAAAAAAAATCAAAAAAAAGCCCCAGCAACCTGAGTTGCTGGGGCGCCGAATTTGGCTAGTCACTACTGCTAGTGAAATAAAGGTTTGAAAGATTGAACATCTTAACCTCTGTACCCTACAGCGAATATAATACCGTATCCGCCTTAAAATGAAAAACTGTTTTTCATATAAAGATACAATAACTGTGAGTTTGGCAACAAATTAATGCAGCTTTGTTAACTGTGTCGACGAAAATGTTGTGTTTATTAGGTTGATTTGGGGTGTAGGTTATGCGCTCAAGGTCAACAGATGTTGAAAAGCGTAGCCGTTGAAACGTTTGGCCAATAAAAATGCCGTATTCCAATGAATACGGCATTTTATGCTTTAGCAACTTAGGTTATTTATCTTATGCAATGCAAACCTATCAAACTACGACTTAGTGGGCTTCATCCCAATTGTCGCCAATACCTGCCTCTGCTAACAAGGTCACATCTAATGATGCTGCTTGTGCCATTAAATCGCACACTTTGGTTTTGAGTGTTTCTGCTTGAGCTTCATCCACTTCAAACACTAATTCATCGTGTACTTGCATGATCAGGGTAATTTCACCTTGAGTATCTTGGTTAATCCACTGGTGGATAGCAATCATGGCTTTTTTGATTATGTCTGCTGCAGTCCCTTGCATGGGAGCATTAATCGCTGCTCGCTCTGCGGCTTGGCGGCGCATGGCATTGCGATCGTTGATTTCAGGTAAATATAAACGACGGCCAAATAAGGTCGAAACATAACCCAATTCAGCAGCAATGGCGCGGGTTTCTTCCATATACTTAAGCACACCAGGATAGCGAGCAAAATACGTGTCTATGTAGGTTTGTGCTTCGTTGCGTGGAATATCTAATTGCTTAGCTAAACCAAATGCAGACATGCCATAAATTAAACCAAAGTTAACCGCTTTGGCGCGGCGACGTTGCTCGGTCGTGACTTCTTCAAAGTGCACCCCAAATACTTCGGCTGCAGTGGCTTTATGAATATCTTTACCTTCAGCAAAAGCGGTCAGTAAGCCTTCATCTTGAGATAAATGAGCCATGATACGCAGTTCGATTTGTGAATAATCGGCCGCTAAAATTTTTCGACCCGCAGGAGCGATAAAGGCTTGGCGAATACGGCGGCCTTCTTCGGTACGGATAGGAATATTTTGTAAGTTTGGCTCACTTGATGACAAGCGGCCTGTTGCGGCATTCGCTTGATGATAGCTAGTGTGAACCCTGCCTGTTATGGCATTAACCATTAGCGGCAGTTTATCGGTATAAGTGCTTTTTAGTTTTGCTAGGCTGCGATGCTCGAGAATAACTTTAGGTAAAGGATAATCAAGTGCTAGCTCGACTAATACGTCTTCAGCAGTTGATGGTGCACCCTTAGGAGTCTTTTTCTTTATTGGGTAACCTAGTTTTTCAAAAAATAGTGTCTGTAGTTGCTTTGGTGAGGCTAAGTTAAACTTCTCTTCGGCTATTTCGTAGGCTTTGTTTTCTAAATCATCCAGTTTTTTGGCTAACTCACCACTTTGTTGGCTCAGTAACATTGAGTCGATAAGGACACCTTGGCGTTCAACGTCTGACAGTACTTGAATTAACGGTAGCTCTAACTCATCAAACACACTGGCCAGTTTGGGTTCTTTTTCCAGTCTTGGCCATAAGTGTTGATGTAAACGCAGGGTAATATCGGCATCTTCAGCGGCATATGGTCCAGCAATATCTAAATCAACTTGATTAAAAGTCAGTTGCTTTGCGCCTTTGCCTGCGACTTCTTCAAAACTGATATTTTTATGGCCAAGATATTTAAGCGCTAATCCGTCCATGTCATGACGTGATGCTATTGAGTTAAATACATAGGATTCGAGCATGGTGTCAAAGCGGACACCTTTTAGGGAAATACCAACATTGGCTAAAATACTCATGTCATATTTGAGATTTTGGCCTACTTTCTGCGGTGTATCGCTTTCAAGAATAGGACGCAGTTTTTCAAGTGCGCTGGTTTTATCAATTTGTTGCGGTGCATCAAGGTAATCATGTGCTAATGGTAAATAAGCTGCTTTACCTGCTTCAGTGGCAAATGATAAACCCACAAGTTCAGCTTCCATGTAATTGAGGCTAGTTGTTTCAGTATCAATTGCAATCAGTTCAGCGCTATTGAGCTGTTCGATCCATTTGTCGAGTGCTTCCATCGTCAGAATCGTTTCATATTCTGCTTCAATGGTCGGTGATACCGTGATGTCTTCATCGCTATCTTTGTCGCTAACTGTGCCGCGAGGTTGCTTGTTATCTAATACTTCTGCTAACCAACGCTTGAACTCCATTTCACCAAAGCATTTAATCAGTTCATCTCGATCTTGTGGCTTAACTGTGAGTTCATGCCAGTCTTGTTCAAGTTTGACATCAGTTTTGATGGTGGCCAACTCGTAAGACAGTCTTAGCATATCGGCATTGTCGATAATTTTAGTCGGCATGGTTTTTGAGCCTCTAAAGCCCACTTCAATGACGCTTTGTGGATCCGCTAAAATTTTCTCTACACTTCCCACGCCAAGCAGCATCGCCAGCGCGGTTTTCTCGCCGACGCCAGGTAAACCTGGAATGTTATCTGACTTGTCGCCCATGAGTGCTAAAAAGTCGATGATTCTATCTGGATGGACACCGTATTTAGCCTTGACCTCTTCCGGTCCCATAATGGTGTCTGTCATAGTATTGATTAACGTGACATGCTCATTGACGAGTTGCGCCATGTCTTTATCGCCGGTACTGATTAAGGTTGCTCGGCCTTCTTTACTCGCTTGCAGGGCGATGGTACCGATAACATCGTCGGCTTCGACACCAGAAATGCTGATCAGTGGTAAGCCCATCGCATGGATGATTTTGTGCAATGGTTCGATTTGAGTACGCAGATCATCAGGCATAGGTGGACGCTGGGCTTTATATTCGCCGTACATATCGTTGCGGAAGGTTTTGCCTTTGGCATCGAAAACCACCGCAATATGACTCGGACTATAGCGACTTAATAAACTGCGAAGCATATTAACGACGCCATAAACCGCACCAGTCGCTTCACCTTTTGAATTGGTTAAATGAGGCGGCGAATAATAAGCGCGATAAAGATAAGATGAGCCATCAACTAGGATGAGCGGGTTATTGGGAATCGTTGGCATAATTAATATTCGTGTTCATTATTTTGCGAGACTAATAGGATGACATTATACCCACAGCACCTCAAGATGCTTGTGAGATTGTCAGTTATTTATCCAAAATGACGCTAAATAATCTTGACGTATGACAAGTCGTGCATTTAGTGGGACTTTATCGGTGCAAATATCTCAGGAAGTAGAAAATCAGCCACGAAAAAAGCTCCCAGCCTGTGGATAAGTCTGTGAGTGGAATAGTCAACCTTGTTGGATAGATTTTCTTACGGCTTGAAATTAAATCGGTAACTAGTTGATTTTTTTAATTTATTTTTATTTTTGTGAGCTAAATATTAATTTTAATAAATATTACTATTTTGTGGACTTTTTTATTGATGTCAGTTAAGTCACTCGCAAATTTAGTGATGTTTTGTGACTAAAAAAAGCGCATCTACTAAATTCGACGCTCTAAGTTAGCACGATTTTTAATCAGATCAACCGTTTTGTTAGTTTTTTGTTGTATTTTTTGTATTGTCACTTAAAAGATGAAGGAGAGTGTCATGAAAAAGGTTGCTGTTTTACTGAGTGGCTGTGGGGTATTTGATGGAACTGAAATTCACGAAGCGGTATTAACGCTTCTGGCGATAACCCAAGCTGGGGCGACATATCAATGTTTTGCGCCAGATATTACTCAAATGCACGTAGTGAATCATTTAACCGGTGAGGTCAATAACGACGAAAGCCGTAATGTTTTGGTTGAGTCGGCGCGAATTGCCCGTGGTGAAGTGCTTAATGCTAATGCCTTAGAGGTCAGTCAATTTGATGCTTTGGTGATCCCTGGTGGCTTTGGTGCGGCTAAAAATTTATCAAACTTTGCCACCACGGGCAGTCATTGCCATATTCAGCCTATTGTAGAGAACTTTATTCGTGAATTCGCTTTAGCTCATAAACCGGTGGGTTTTGTGTGTGTTTCACCTGTGATGATCCCCAATATTTATGGCAAAGGAGCTGTCGGTACTATTGGAACTGATTCTGATACCGCGCATGCATTTAATGAAATGGGTGGTAAGCATAAAGATGCACAAGTGGAAGATATTGTGGTTGATGAGGCCAATAAAATCGTCAGTACGCCAGCCTATATGTTAGCAACCTCGATTTTAGAGGCGCACATAGGTATTGAGAAACTGGTTACAAAAGTGCTTGAAATGGCTTAACGATTAGGCGTGACATATATCTTACATGTGAGCGGATGAATAAAAAAGCCACCTTTGGTGGCATTTTTTATTCATCCTGCAAGAGTGTTAGTTCGTTTTCGCGGCTGGTGATTTTTTGCTATCAAATAATGCTTGAGCCAAACCAACACAAAGCCCTGCAATATGGGCACCATTTGCAATAGGCATTCCCAGCACATCCGTAAAGCCAAGAACGAGCCAAACCATCATAAACCCCATATAAGATTGCGGTAAATTAATACCACAAGTGGGTTTACGGATCCCCATTAACCAAGTGTAACCCACCACAGCATAAACGACGCCAGACAGCCCGCCAAAATTAGGCCCTGTCATGTAAAACTGCACAATATTGGGTAACGTACCCGCGACGATTAATAAAAATAATAATGGTCGAGTACCTAAATTGGTCTCAATTTTACCGCCTAAATACCACCACCAAAGTAAATTAAAGATAATATGCATAGCAGAAAAGTGCATTAGGCTAGGGGTGAAGACTCGCCATATTTGGCTTAAATCACTATCAGCTACGGCGCCGAAAAAAGATAATTTAGTAAAGGTATCATTAGCAAAACCAAGGTTCATAGCAGCAAAAACGGCCACACATGCAAAAAAACATACTAATGTGAGTGGGCCTGCACCTGTCATAAACTGTTGAATTAGGCCTTTAGCTCCCGGGCCGTAGTCAAATTTAGTATCGGTAGCGCCGTTATCCCAAGATGCCTGCAAATACTTGCTGTCGTGAGGGTTTTTAGCAAACTCAAGTAACTCGGCGCGGGCTTGAACTTCATCAGCAGGATTGGTGATCGCTAGGCCAACACCCTCAGCATGAGAAACAGCATGGCATTGAATATTTAACCCTTTAAGGTAGTCAATAAATGCTTGTGCTGCACGTGCATTAGGAAGTTGGCCAATTTCTATCATGAGTGAGCTAAGCTCCAAGCGCTGAAGCCGCCATCTAGGCTGTAAACATCATCAAAACCTTGCTCATTTAAGTAGTTGGCCGCACTTTGGCTACTCATGCCGTGATAGCACACTACGACCAAAGGTTTGTCCATATCAGCATCGGCAATAAAGGTTGCTAGATTTTCATTGGTTAGATTGGTTGAACCTTCAATGTGAGCAGCGGTAAAACTAGCAGCATCACGAATATCAACAACTTGTATGTCGTTAGATTCGGAGGACATATGGATAAGCTCATTAATCGACAGATGTTTAAAACCAGACATGTTATTACCTATAAAAATGTACGCATAGCGTTTGACTAGTATCAGTCTGCAACAAGGGGTTGTATAAATACAACCCCTTGCTAGTGTGGATATGCTAGATGTTAATAAAAATTAATCCCAGCTCAGGATAACCTTGCCAGACTGACCTGAGCGCATTGCATCAAAGCCTTTCTGGAAATCATCAATATTAAAGTGATGAGTAATGATCGGAGATAAATCTAAGCCAGATTGGATTAAACTGGCCATTTTATACCAAGTTTCGAACATTTCACGGCCATAAATACCTTTGATGATCAAACCTTTAAAAATGATTTTGCTCCAATCAATAGCCATTTCGCCACCAGGAATACCTAGCATGGCAATTTTACCACCATGGTTCATCGTGTCTAACATGGCATGGAATGCCGATGGCACACCTGACATTTCTAAACCGACGTCAAAACCTTCTGTCATGCCAAGCTCTTTCATCACATCTTTAAGACTTTCTGTGGCGACATTCACTGCGCGGGTTGCACCCATTTTACGAGCAAGATCAAGTCGGTATTCGTTTACATCAGTGATCACGACATGACGTGCTCCGACATGTTTACACACAGCAGCAGCCATAATACCAATAGGACCAGCGCCGGTAATTAATACGTCCTCACCGACTAAATCAAATGATAATGCGGTATGTACAGCGTTACCGAAAGGATCGAATATAGCCGCTAAATCATCTGGAATATCAGCCGGGATCTTGAAAGCGTTAAATGCAGGTAGCACTAAGTATTCGGCAAATGCACCGTCACGGTTCACACCCACACCTGAAGTGTTACGGCATAAGTGAGTACGGCCTGCACGACAGTTACGGCAATGGCCACAAGTAATATGACCTTCACCCGATACGCGATCGCCAATATTGAAACCGCGAACTTCCTGACCCATACTGACAACTTCACCGACATATTCATGGCCAGCAATCATAGGTACAGGAATGGTTTTTTGTGACCATTCATCCCAGTTGTAGATATGGACGTCAGTGCCACAAATAGCCGTTTTACGAATTTTAATCAGTAGGTCGTTGTGACCCATTTCTGGTTTTGGTGCATCGACCATCCAGATGCCTTCTTCAGGCTTTAACTTACTTAATGCTTTCATGTTAATGACCTATGTTGTCTGGAATTAGATAATGCCCATTTCTTTACCAATACGGGTAAAGGCACCAATTGCATGATCAAGTTGCTCGCGGGTGTGTGCCGCAGACATTTGGGTGCGAATACGCGCTTGGCCTTTAGGCACTACAGGAAACGAGAATCCAACCACGTAAATGTGTTCTTGCAACAAACGGTTTGAAAAGTCACCTGCCAATTTCGCATCGCCAATCATAACCGGAATAATGGCATGGTCTGCACCACCTAAGGTAAAACCTGCTGCTGACATTTGCTCACGGAAATAACGACTGTTTTCCCATACGGCTTCACGCAAGTCTTGACCGGTTTTTAGCATTTCAAGCACACAAATTGATGCACTAACAATAGAAGGCGCTAATGAGTTTGAAAACAGGTAAGGGCGCGAGCGTTGACGTAACCATTCAACCACTTCTTTCTTCGCTGCAGTAAAACCACCCGATGCACCACCTAAGGCTTTACCTAATGTACCGGTAATAATGTCGACACGATCCATAACATTACAGTATTCATGGGTTCCACGGCCATTTTGACCGATAAAGCCTACGGCATGAGAGTCATCGACCATCACCAATGCGCTATACTTATCGGCTAGATCACACACACCTTGAAGGTTAGCGATTACGCCATCCATTGAGAATACACCGTCAGTGGCGATCAAAATGTTGCGTGCACCAGCAGCTTGGGCGGCAATAAGCTGAGTTTCTAAGTCGGCCATATCGTTGTTGGCGTAACGAAAACGCTTAGCCTTACACAAACGCACGCCATCAATGATTGAAGCATGGTTAAGCGCATCAGATATAATCGCATCTTCTGCATCTAATAGGGTTTCAAATAAACCCGCGTTAGCATCGAAGCAAGATGAATATAAAATAGCGTCTTCCATGCCTAAAAATTCACTTAGGCTAGCTTCTAATTGCTTATGAATATCTTGAGTACCGCAAATGAATCGTACCGAAGCCATACCAAAACCATGACTGTCTAAACCTGCTTTTGCTGCTGCAATAAGATCGGGATGATTGGCTAGACCTAAATAGTTATTGGCGCAGAAGTTAATCACTTCTTCACTATTAACTTGGATGGCAGTTTGTTGAGCAGAAGCAATGACGCGTTCATTCTTGTATAAACCATCGGCTTTTACATCGATAATTTGCTGATTAATTCGGTCGTAAAAAGAGGTAGATGCCACCTGTGTTCTCCTAAATATGGTTATTATGCTTATCCAAATCACGCAGTAAACACCGCGATAAATGACAGGGTGTTCTGGAGTTGTTGGCATTCTAACCTTTATTTTTGCCGCTCTACAGCGTTTTTTTTAGTCGTCAGACCAACATGAGTTAGTTTAGGGCTACTGATATATTCACATTAAAAAAACTAATCATTAACATGATTGATTACGATGTTGGGGAAGTGGATGCATCCGTCCAACATCATCCGCAAGTAACCGACTCAATTGTAGTCGGTTACTTGCGGATTGGAAGGTATGTTATGGATATGAGATAAGCGAGAATGTCAGTATTTGGTTACGCAGCGTTATGGCGCTCTTGGCTGGCTATATCTAAATAATGTTGTTCTAAACGGCAAAATGTTGCACTTGACGTAGGCGTAGAATAAGCCTGAAAAATCATCAAAACTCGCAATAGTCCATCATACAGAGTGGCTTTAGTGATAGTTGATGTGCTGGATTGGGTTAATTGATAGCTGATCCAGAAGCTGACCATCATTTTAATGGTATCGGCAAGCGCAGTGACTTTATTATCATCGACATCGAGGAAACCGTCTTTTTTGAGTTTGCGAAGCACATCGCTTGAACGATTAAGCACTTGTTGTTGAGCATGTAAATAGCGTTTTTTAAGTGCTTCATCACGGCTTAAAATATCAGCTAGGTTGGCATACATAAACCTGAACTGCCATAAGGTGTAGAACATGGCATCAAAGTAACCCATTAATAACTCAATCGTAATAGGCACATCATCATAAGGCTTAAAGCCTGACTCTAAATGACTTTCATATAAACTAAAAATCGAATTGATAATGTCTTCTTTATTGCGGAAGTGATAATACAAATTACCCGGACTAATACTTAAGTGAGCGGCAATATGGTTAGTCGTAATGCTACGCTCACCATGTTCATTAAATAACTCTAAGCTGGCAAAAATAATTTTATCGCGGGTTTTCATTTGATTTCCATATTCATTATTAGCTTATTATCGGTCAAATAATTGCTTAAGCCGACTTAGTATGAGTATGTTAACATTGTGCTCATCTGACAAGCAAAAATCGATGACTCTTCTTCCATGAACCGTATTTTTTATTCTTTATTTCTGTATTTATTGTTTCCGCTGGTGGTGCTCTATCTTGCATTTCGGGCAATAAAAAGTGTCGATTACCGTCGTCGTTGGTCTGAACGTTTTGGCTTGGCGAAACTAGAGCAAACTGATGTATTGATCCACAGCGTGTCTATGGGGGAAACCCTGGCGGCGATTCCCTTGATTAAGCAGCTTATGGCTGCGCACCCAGATTATTTATTTACCGTCACCACTACTAGCCCAACAGGGTCTGCTGAGGTGGTAAAAGCATTTGGCGATAAGGTACAGCATTGTTATCTACCATTTGATTTTTCTTATGCTATTAAAAAATTTCTCCGCCAATTACAGCCCAAAGTATGCATTATCATGGAGACCGAGTTATGGCCTAACTTAGTCCACTTTGCCGCGCGGCAACAAGTGACTGTGATTTTAGCCAATGCACGTTTGTCGCAGAAATCAGCCGATAAATACGCTAAAAAGCGTCGTTTAGCAGTACCTATGTTAAATAAACTCAAGTTGATTACTGTTCAAACTCAGGCTGAAGCAGAGCGGTTTATTCATCTGGGAGTGGAAGCTGAACGCCTACAGGTGTGTGGCAGTTTGAAGTTTGATCTCACGATTGATCCCATTAAAAAACAGCAAGCCAATACGCTTCGAGATCAATGGCATCGTGTTAACTCACCCATTTGGGTAGCAGGAAGTGTTCATCCTGGCGAGTTTGAGGCAATGTTAAGTGCCCATAAGCAGCTACTGAGTTATTTTCCAGATGCATTATTGATCATGGCACCCCGACATCCTGAGCAATTCAACTTAGCCGCGATTACGATTACTCAGTCTGGATTGACCTTAGCTAGACGCAGTATGCATGATGAAGTGAATGGGCAAACTCAAGTGTTACTTGGTGACACTATGGGGGAACTGGTTATGCTATATGGTACAGCTGATCAGGCATTTGTTGGCGGGACACTGATTAATAATGGTGGTCATAACCCGCTTGAACCTGCTGCCATGGGGCTACCTGTGTATGTTGGTCCCAATCATTGGGATTTTGCTGAAATTACGCAATTACTCGCAGATGCCGGAGCATTAAGCTGCATTACTTCTGCAGAACAATTAGCCCAAGAGTTACAACATAAGTTCACAGATAACCCCCTATATCAATCGGCGTCTTTTGCCGCTCTTGCAGTGGTTGAGCAAAATCGTGGTGCGTTATTAAAGCAGTTTACATTGATCAATCAACTTATCGTTTAATCTTGAACGGTTAATCGTATGACAAGGCCAGACGATGACTTGGTTTAGATAGGATTAACGCTTTGATAACCGCTAAGTAATTGCTGCCAGTGCTGTTGATTAAATTGCAGCGTAGCGAGTTTGGCGAGTTCTTTTTTAAAAGAACGTAGTAACCGCTGCAGATTGGCTTGTTGCCAGCTGGCTTGTGGTTGACGTAATTCACCTCTATCAAAATCAATTAGATAGAATTTCCCTTGAGCCAGTAGGATATTTTTAGCATTTAGATCTGCGTGATACACCCCACGCAGATGAAATTTGGCAATGGTCTCACCGAGTAAATACCATTGTGCTTCTGTCATTGGCTTATGGCGTAAATGCGCCACTAAATCGTTTGATCCCGCGACATGTTCAATGATGATGTCGGCCCGATACCATAAACCAAAGCGCTCAACATTCGCTGCTATTGGACGTGGAACAGCAAAGCCTTCTTGATATAAGGTTTCCAGTATGGCTAATTCAGCCACAGCGCGAGTATGTTGTAGGCCAGTATAAAGATAGGCATCACGGCTCAACTTTTCCATCATCCCACCACGCCAGTAATGACGTAACACCCATGTTTGCGGCGAATCCGAGTTATCGGTTTTGACAAACCAGGTGGTATAACGCCCCTTAGATTGACCGACAATGGCATTTCTTTGTTGCCAAGCCTCTACGGCAAAGTCGTGAGGTTCCAGTTGTTGGGCTGTAGTTTCACACCAGGCAATATGGCCAAGTTGAGTGGTTTTTATTTGCATCTAATTATCAATAGCATTGGCGAGATTGTGGATCGAAATAACATTATACCTTAAGATCACTTACTTTCCTCCACCGTCTTACTTCTTCATTTAAGCATATTGGATAATCAATGAAAGCTGACTTTAGTGCGATACGTTCATTATGTTTACTGCGTTTATCTGCTATTGGTGATGTTTGCCACGCTGTAGCTATGGTACAGGCTATTCAAAAACAGTATCCCGATCTGAGTATCACTTGGGTTATTGGCAAGATCGAATATCAGTTACTTAAACACTTACCTGGCATTGAGTTTGTTATTTTCGATAAGTCTAAGGGCTGGCGTAGTTATGTTCAGTTACGTCGTGATTTACATGGTCAGCGTTTTGATGTGTTGCTGCACATGCAAGTTGCCTTGCGCGCAACCATAGCATCGTTAATGATTAAGGCCCGAGTGCGGGTCGGATTTGATAAAGCAAGAGCCAAAGAAGGTCAATGGTTGGTTACCAATCATGCCGTTGAGCCCTTGGCCACGCCGCATGTATTAGATGGTTTTATGGGCTTTGCTAATGCCATTGGCGTAGAAGACTTAACCCCAAGCTGGAATATTCCGGTACCGCAAGCCGATACTGATTTTGCTAAACGGCTCGTGGGTGATGATAAGGTGTTGGTGATTTGTGCTGCTGCCAGTAAAGCAGAGCGTAATTGGCTGCCAGAGCGTTACGCTGCCGTAGCCGATTACGCCATTGATCAAGGTTACCGAGTGATACTGTGTGGCGGCCCAAGCGCGCTAGAACAAACCTTAGCAGATGTGATTCAATCTCATAGTCAGCAGCCCTTTGATAATCAAGTGGGCAAGACATCGCTTACGCAACTGCTTGCGGTGTTAAAGCAAGCGACAATAGTGCTTGCACCAGATACCGGGCCATTACATATGGCGGTGACTCAAGGTACTCCGGTTATTGGTTTATATGCTCATTCTAATCCCGGGCGAACGGGTCCCTATTTTTCTCGCCAATACACTGTGAGTGTATACCCGCAAGTAATAGCAAAACAATTTGATGCACCAGTGAAGTGGGGCACGCGCGCTAAAGGCGAGCATTTAATGGCAATAATAGAGGTTGATGAGGTTATTGCCTCCTTCAAACAGTTTTGCGCAGAGCAATACACAGTTTCAGCTGCTGGTTTACGCTGATAGAAGATCAGCGATTATTCTGTTCGGTGACATATTCAATATGGAAAGGTTAAATGAAAATCTTACATGTACTACTTTGCCGAGGACCGTTTCCGGCGTTTAAGTTTGGCGGTACTGAGCGCGTGGTATGGTCATTGGCTACCGCTCAAAAACAGCAAGGTCACGAAGTTAAGTTTTTGATGCGCCCACATGATATTAGGCCTGAAGGAACCTTGTTGTACGATAAGAGAAAATCATTTAATCAACAGATTACTGATTGGCCTGATGTGGTGCATTTTCATTGCGCCTTTACTGGCGAATTAGATAAGCCGTTTGTGTGTACTGAACACGCCAATGCAGATAAAGCGAAACAATATGATCGCAACACTATTTTTATCTCCCAGCGCCATGCTAATAATCATCACAGTGATTGCTATGTTTACAATGGCCTAGATTGGTCTGAGTATGGCCAACCTAGCTTTGAATCTAACAGTAACTATGTTCACTTTTTGGGTAAAGCGACGGTTCGTCATAAAAACATGACTGGCGCCGCTAAGATTGCTAAAAAAGCGGGTCATAAATTAGCGGTATTGGGCGGTAAACGATTTGAGTTTGGTAAAAAAGGCTACTTTAACCTTGATATGAATATCGACTTTAAAGGCATGGTGGGTGGCGATGATAAATTTACGATTATTAAGCAATCACAAGCGTTATTATTTCCAGTGAGATGGCATGAACCCTTTGGCTTGGCGATAACCGAAAGCCTGTTTTTAGGTACGCCAGTTATTGGAACACCCTTTGGGTCTTTACCTGAGATTATCACCCAACCTGAAATGGGACTTCTAACGACAGATTACAATGAGATGGTGGATGCACTGAAGCACCTAGATCGTTTTGATCGTAAAGTGTGTCACCAAGTGGCAAGGGATGTGTTTAATGCCGATGTGATGGCGCAGCAATATCAAGCCATGTACGACAAGGTGCTTAACGGTGAATATTTAAATCAGGCTGCACCTTATGCTACCCAGAGTTTATTAGATTTACTGCCTGTTACCGAATTGATGTCATAACTCGCATCATTCACGGTTAACCGTTTCAATAAAAAAGGCCTATTCGGCCTTTTTTATTGACTCCAATTATAGCCGTTCAGCTAGCTTGGGCGTGCCACTATAATGTTGCTTTAGCTGTTGGGTGAATGCATCAACAATTTGCTGCGGTGTAATTGATTTCGCTTGGCCGCTACCGGTTAAAATAATACTGTCGCCCTGAGGTTGCCATAGGGTTAAATCATTCGACATTATGGTCACTTGTGGTTTATCCATGCATACAGCTAAGTGTGCCGTAGCGGTTTCAGTGCTAATGACGATATCGCTTTGTGCAATTAAGGCGGGCAATTGAAAGAAGTTTTGCTTGGCGGTAAATGTGGTAATCGCTAAATGGTTTAGCTCGCTATCTTCAGCAACTTGAGTGGTCACTTCATTCAATTTATCTGGCGGACAGTTGAAAATATACACCAGATTTTGATATTGAAGTTCGAGAGTTAAAATCACTTGTTTAAGTTGAGCAAAAGGATAATCACGTTTATCGGCGGTGGATAAATGGTTTACAAACACCACCAGTTTATTGGTGTCATTTGCGGTTAACTTGTTAATCAGTGTACAAGCTTGTTGTTGATAAATGGCATCAACATGAAACACTAACTGCTTTTGACCATCGACTAAATCGCCACAAGTAAGACCTAAAGCCCGCTCGAAACATTGGCCATATAAATCGGTAATATGTTGACTGCTCTTAACCATGTCATCGTAGCTGAAGTAGGCATTTATATTATTAAAATACAGCCATTTTGCTATCGGGTTACTCAATGGTTTACTTTTAGAGGCGACGACAAAGGCTGAAGTTGATATTTTTCGAGCAATTTTTGCGAACTGCTCACTGCGATTCTTACCAATAAATACAATTAAATCATAATTGAGCGATTGTGCTTGGCTGATATAGCCTTGTCTTTGGACGAGATCGCCAACAATGGGGTAAGTGTTATCGATAATACCCAATGAGTCTATCCATTCATTGAGGACTTTATTGCGGCCTGTTGCCCACGATTGTGGACGACTACGACAATCATCAAACCACACATCAATAACCAAATGTGGATACTTAGCTTTTAGGGCTTTTAACCAGACACTCTGGTAAACAAAATCACCAATGGCTAAGTGGGTCATATACAAAATACGCTGGGCATTTTGTAATTGTGTATGGCTAATTAATGAAGACACATTAATCCTTTTTTAACGCTTGAGTGAATTGACGAAATTGTTTTTCCAGCTGAGGTGTTGCGATAAATCGCATCAATGCCCGGCTCCAATTTAACATTAACTTTGTCACACGTCGTTGAGGTGCTCTTTCTAAGTTACCGTCAGGATTAATATCTGACGGACCTTCTATGTCGACAGAAATACAGTAAGGCAGCAAGCCAAAAGGCGTTATTCCTAGGCTCCACCAAGATTTTAAATGCCCATCAACTGGTTGAACAATATAAGGCATATGTTTAATCAGTGACTCTGCACCACGACGACTAATGGCTTGGGCCATTGCCCCAAGTGGAAATTTTTTATAGGTCACAAATTCAAATTCACCATAGTGCATCGACGACTGAATATTTTTACGACTTTTTCGTGTCAATGGATATAGCTTAATAAAGTCCCAATCCATGGTGGGCAGATTGAGGATCATGTTGATTGTATCGGCAAAGTTAGCCTCAAGGTGAATATCATCTTCAAATACAAAGGCTAAGTCTAAATCGTCGTCGATAATTTTTTGCCACGCTCGTTTGTGGCTTAAACTACAGCCGATTTCACCAGCACTGAGATCGCGATAATAATGTTGTCTGGCTATACGTGCGGGGGATACGGCTTCGATTTCTTCGCTTGATAGCAATTTACCTTCAACAGCGTCAATGCGTTCAAACGGAATGTTAACCGCCGCAAGTTGCGCTGCAATTTGTGCCAGCCGCTCTTGCGAACGAGCCAAATTAATAACAAACACTTTGTACTTTAACATGAATAATTAAGCCTTTTTCACGGAATACTTTGTTGCTAAACGGGTTAAATCTCAATGCCTATTACGCTAAGAATAGGGTCAATAACCCTTTATTAAATAGTGATAAAACGCTTTGCTATCGCATTGATAATCGGTTTGGGTAATTTATAGCGTTGTTGGGCTTTATTGATAAACAGATCCCAACCACTTTGTTTAATTTCATCTAATGTGTTGTCATCGATGTGACCTTTGAATAGCTCGCAAAAGTCATTTACAAATCTTACTTCTCGCTTGAGCGATGAATTACTGTAGCCTCGGCCAGCGTAGTGAATAAAACTGGCATCGCGATAATGCTCTGGCCCCATAAAGTCCATGCGATTAAATTTAGGCGAAATATTCTGATGCTTTAGACCGTCTCGGTGCAATAAGTAGTTTACATATGTTTGTTCGTAATACTTGATATGGTTACATAGCTGTTGCAGATCGTCGAGTTTAGCAATATCAAACAATCGGTTTTGCTTCGAAATAAGCATACAACCTAAGTTGTAATACACTGGGCGATTGTTGACCACAGGCCAGTTATCGACAGGCCCCATAATTGAGGTTATTTTATCAATTACACTTTGGCGCTCTAAGTGCTCGCCTTCATTAAACAAATAAACCGTGTTCAGGTCATCGTAAACCTCAAAGATATTCTCTGCATCGGGTTGAATAATAATGTCAGCATCGACATACAATACGCGATCATATTGTTTCAGAATTTCTTTAATATACAGTTTTTCAGTCCATGCAGGGCTGGCAGTATGTTGAGGATCTGTAATCGTGATTGGATAATGAAATTCTTTAGATACAATGAGATCCGCGCCAACTTTTTGTGCATATTGCTCAAAGCTGAGCAGTGCCGCTCGGTACATCGGATTTTCATCACCAATCGCAAGCGTGAAGATAGCTTTTTTCATTATTGTATCCAAGTAAAGTAAGAGTTAGCTTAACGGTTGCTCGTCATTATTGACCAATAAAGTGCTGGCTCTTAAGCCAATTTAAATACTCTGGTACCGCTTGTTCGACCGTTTTAAATTCGGTGTGATAACCGGCGGCTCTTAGTTGGGTTAAATCAGCCTGAGTGTAACTCTGATAGGCACCTTTAAGCTTATCAGGGAAAGGAATGTACTCAATGTGTCCTTTACCATGATACGCAATCACAGCATTAGCAACATCATTGAAGCTTTGTGCTTGGCCAGTACCACAGTTATAAATGCCCGATACTGATGGATTCTGCCAGAGCCATAAATTAACCTTAACGACATCCTCGACAAACACAAAGTCACGAAGTTGCTGGCCATTGTCATAACCATCCACACCTTCAAATAAACGACATACACCATTATGATTAATTTGGTTATTAAAGTGGAAAGCCACACTGGCCATACCGCCTTTATGTTGCTCACGCGGACCATAGACATTGAAATAACGTAAACCAGCTACCTGGCTGGTAAGTTTTTGTTGTCTTACATACTGGTCGAATAAAAATTTGGAGTAAGCGTAGACATTCAGCGGCTTCTCGAGTTCACGTTGCTCAATAAACTTTTCGCTGCCGCCATATACCGAGGCCGAAGAAGCATAGATAAATTGACAGTTATTGGCTTGGCTATAATGTAATAAAGTTTTTGAATACTCGTAGTTGTTAGCCATCATAAACTTGCCATCCCACTCTGTGGTCGATGAGCAAGCACCTTGATGGAAGATTACTTCGAGTGCGTTATCAAAATCACCTGCTTGAATTTGCTTGATGAAGTCATCTTTATCGAGATAGTCGGCGATTTCACAATCGGCTAAATTAAACATTTGGGTACCGTCGGTTAAATCGTCAACGGCAATAATGTCATTTCGTCCCATGGCATTAAGTTGTTTAACTAAATTACTACCAATAAACCCTGCTGCGCCTGTAACCACTATCATAATAATATTTCCAATATTTGTGCTCTAGATGAGCAGGCTGAACCTATTGCGATTAAGATAACTTATTCAAAAAATCTGCAATTTCTTGGGACACTTGATCAAAGTCAATTAGCGACATATTACGGCCAGTTTTCTTACCAATTGGCGGCGTATAAGTGAGTCGCTTACTCGGCTCGGTTAACGTTTGCCATCTAATATGTGGTGCTGATCGTCTACCGGCATAAAAACCGACAGTCGGTACATTATGTAAGCCGGCAATGTGCAATGGGCCTGTTGAACCGGCAATAAACATGTCTGCGGCAACTAGCGACTCGGCAAAATCACGTAAACTGCTTAATGGTTTCGCTAACGAAACGCGTATAGGTTGATCTGCAAGTAACGCTTGAATATTTTGGGCTAAAACCAATTCATCGCCATTATAGGTTAAAACAAAATGACAAGCTGTTTGGGTAAGGCGGTTGATTTGGCTGATCATTTTTGCCAGATCGACTTCTGCAACACTGCCCGAAGAACCACCGGTACCTGGATGAATAAAAATCAGCTTTTCATCACCTTGTTGGCCATAATATTGCTGCCATTTAGGTTTATATTCACTCATATCCCAATACTGCTTCGGTAAACTTGGGATAGGATAACCATGATGGTGTAAAAAATGTTCTATCAACATACAGCTGCCACGCCAACAACCTTCACCTTTTTTGTAATCTGTGTTTGCTCGATGTTTATACAGATACTGATACCAATTATGTTTCGGCACTAGCTTGTATGGAATATCAATGTTTTTTAAGAGCTTATACATTCTCATTTCAGAATGTGCCACGATGACAGCATCGTAATTTTGCTTGGCAATATGTTCTGCGATAGCCTTGTCATCACCAGAATCAGCAATAGCATTATCAATATAGGGACATGCTTCGGCAAAAGGTGTAATTACTTTGGCAACAAATACGTCAATTGTCGCATCTGGAATGGCTTGTTTGAGTAGATAGAATGCAGGCCATGTCAGTACAAAATCGCCAATTTTATCGTGTTTGATGACTAAGATTTTTTTCATATTAGTGTCTGAAAGATAAAAATATTAACTTAATTCCATCAGATGATGGGGCTCATTATAGTGTAACTTTTAACGATTCTATTAACCATCATGATGATTGAGGTATAACGCTTTTGCCAAGTATATCAACTCAAGACCGTTTGTTCATCGTTTTGCATTAGGAATTGTATTGAGGGTGAGTAAATATCGGTTGTTATTGTTAACTCATCTGGTGACAATGAAGAAGTTTTTTGACAACAAACTAAAGCGATAATATTAGTGATATACTCCCAAACCTCTCACTCTCAAAATAGTGAAATGTATGTGAGAGACAGGACGCAAATAACCACTAATTTAATAACGGTTATTTCAAGCTTATTCAACGGATTACATCAAATGTCACTGGCAAAAGTAACCTAACTGAAGCATCGACCATTTTATTCAGCAGATATCATCACGACTGAGTATTATTGGGTTAATCGTCAGTAGTTGAACATGATTAAAATAGGTGTTTGGGTTATTAGTATATGAAATTTAAAGTTTTTCTAATAAATTTAGATAGCAGTACAGAACGATTTACCTTCATGGATGATCAACTCAAACAGTTAGGTATCGAATATCAACGTATTTCTGCCGTATATGGTAAGGATTTACACGCTACCGACATTAGCAAAGTATATGATCCGCAAACAAACCTCCAAAAGTACGATAAAAAACTGAATTTAGGTGAAATTGGTTGTTACCTCAGTCATGTGCAATGTTGGCAAATGATTATTGATCAGCAATTAGATTATGCCTTAATTCTCGAAGATGATTCTGTCTTAGATCCCGCATTGATGACAGTGATACAGCATATCGATAATTTATCTACAGATTGGGATTACATCAAACTGTGTCATGGGCGTAAGCAGAAAGGCATTGTACAATCGATAGCGCTTGATGAGCGTTTTAGTTTATCGACGTGTTTGAAGCTGCCGTCTTCGACTCGCGGGCAGTGCGTGTCATTGGCTGGTGCTGAAAAATTATTAGCAACGGCCTATCCTATTGCACGTCCTGTGGATATTGATATTCAGTATTGGTATGAAAAACAATTACGCTGTTTTGTTGTTAGACCTTTCCCGGTGATCGCGACCGATTTAGACAGTGATATTAGCCGACAAGGGCGACGCAATAACGCCAAGCGTCATCATTTATTGCGTATTTGGCAAAAAGTGAAATATGAGCTGGAATTATTAAAATATAAACAACAATTGCCGCCATTGCCCAGAATACAAAAAGAGTAATTTAGCCATGTTACCTTGCTAATATGTAAACTTAATAGTGATTCATTCTGACCAAAAAAATAGATAAACTAGCGACTATAAAGATGATATAAAGGCTAAATATTATGCATAGAAGAGCAATTTACCCGGGTACCTTTGACCCAGTGACCAACGGTCATGCCGATTTAATCGAACGTGCTGCACGCCTATTTAAACACGTGATTATTGGTATCGCCTCAAATCCTTCTAAGCAACCTCGTTTCAGCCTCGAAGAGCGTGTCGCTCAAGTTAATTTGGTGACTGCACATTTAGACAATGTTGAAGTTGTCGGCTTTACAGGCTTGTTGGTTGATTTTGCCAAAGAACAGCATGCGAGCGTGTTGGTGCGTGGATTGCGTGCGGTATCCGATTTTGAATATGAGTTCCAATTGGCGAATATGAATCGCCGTTTAAGCCCCGATCTTGAAAGTGTTTTTTTGACACCAGCGGAAGAGAATTCATTTATTTCATCTACGCTAGTGAAAGAAGTTGCCTTGCACGGAGGGGATGTGAGCCAGTTTGTCCATCCACAGATTGCGTTACAATTAAAGCAGAAAGTTGCTCAAATTAAAGCTGAGAATAAGGGTAAGTAATTGCATGATAAAAGGATTTAGTTTAGCTAGTGTTGCCGCCGCATTGGGGTTGAGCGCTATGATGGTTTACACCAGTGCTCAAGCTGCGCCCTGGGTTGATACTTCAGATATCTATTTACGCGCAGATATCCAAGCTTTAGCCGATGCAGGTGTGATTAGCGCGCCGATTAATACGTTTCCATTGATGTGGGCGGGTATTGGAGCTGATCTTGCCAAAGTTGAGCCTTCGATATTAACCCCTGACTTAGTGGATGCTTTCGCACGGGTTAACTTTTACTACCAGAATGCTGTGGGTAATCGTGGTAACACCAGTATCAAAGTGGCTGCTGCATCTGATGAGGCGCGCTTTCAACATTTTGGCTCTGATTACCGTGAACAGGGCCAATTACAAGGCTCACACGAATACACAGGTGAGCGTTTCGCTTATAAGATTTCCACCTCTGCAAATTATAACCCTGCGGACGACGAAGAAATCCGTTTAGATGATTCTTATATTGCTGTGGTGTTAGGCAATTGGATTGTCACTGCTGGCAGTGTTGGCCAGTGGTGGGGACCAGGATTTGATTCCTCGCTGCATAAATCGAACAATGCCAGACCCATGCCATCGTTGATGGTCAGCCGTAATAATTCACAAGCATTCGACACGCCTTGGCTGTCATGGATGGGCGATTGGAGTTTAACTGGTGGTATAAGTGTTACAGAGAAAGATCGTTATGCTCCGCATACCCTATTGTGGAACCTCCGTGGTGCCATTAAGCCATTTAAACAGTTAGAAATAGGCTTGTCTTGGACTACGCAGTTTTGTGGTGAAGGCCAAGAGTGTAGTTTTAATACAGCGGTTAAATCCATTACTGGTCAGCGCGATTGTCGAGCAGATAATGTCGATGAATTTGGTTGTTCAAACTATGGTAACCAGATGGCGGGTTTTGATCTCCGTTATGCAGATACCTGGTTTAATGTGCCTGTTGGTTTGTATCTAGAACGCACTTGTGAAGATTCTAAAGGTGATCCATGGCAAATCGTTGACTGTGGCAAAATGGTCGGTGCTGACACGCGTTTCAATTTTGCCAAACAACAGTACAAATTGTTTATCGAATATACCGATACTATGGTGTATTGCGGTGAAGATAAAAACCAGTTTAACTGTTTTTACGAGCATTCAACTTACCAAAGTGGCTCACGTTATTATGGTCGTGCTTTTGGCAGTACCTATGACAGCGATGCCAATGTTTATGCTCTCGGGTTAATAGGTCAGTTCGACAATAGCCATGGTTTTACCTCAATTATTCGTTACGCTCAATTGAATAAAGATGGTGCTAATCGTGGCGGTGAATGGGCGCCGCAACCATTAAAAGAAGATATTATGATGCTCGAGTTGTCATATCGCTTGCCGGCGTTTAACGGTATGTTGACCTTAGGCGGCAGTGTGGCAAATTCCAAATTTGAAGTGCAAGCCAATGATAGTCAAGGGACTATTTTTTCAACTTACGAATATAAGTTTTAAGCGTTATGGTTGATTAACCGAGTTGAGGTTGATGATATAAGGGAGCCGAATGGCTCCCTTTTTTATTGGTTAATGCTAGGCGCAGTGGCTAGACATTTACCGTTGCTGACATAAACCACAAAATACTGTAGTACGCTGACCGAGTTTTATCTCGCTTAATAAGTTGCCACAGCTAGTACATGTTTCGCCGCCGCGGCCATAAACATGTAACTTTTGCGCAAAATATCCTGGCTTACCATCTGCATTAGTGAAATCTTTCAATGTTGTTCCACCTTGCTCAATAGCATGAGCCAAAATCTGTTTAACTTCCGCCACAAGAATGGTTAACCTTTCTAGGTCAATACTCCCAGCGGCAGCTTGTGGATGGATCCCTGCTGCAAATAGTGCTTCATTAGCATAAATATTACCTGCTCCCACTACGATATGATTATCCATTAGGCATAACTTAATGGCTTTTTTCTTGCCAGCCAGTGCAGCTTGCATTTGTAATGGTGTGAAATGCGGGCTTAATGGTTCTGGACCAAGCTTTGATAGCAATGGATGAGCCTCTTCTGGTAATTCGTACCATAGCCAGGCGCCAAAGCGTCGCGGGTCGTTAAATCGCAACATACGACCATTATCGAGGATTAAATCAATATGGTCGTGCTTTTCTACCGGGGTGTTACGCGGCAAAATACGTAAACTACCGGACATACCTAAATGCACTATGGTGATGCCCGCATCAGTGTCGATTAATAGATATTTGGCGCGGCGACGAACATTATTAATCCGTTGACCGACAATATTTTGGGCCACGTCAGGCACTGGCCAGCGTAATGATCCATTACGGACAATTAGCTCACTGACAGTTTGGTCTATGAGATAAGGACTGATCCCAAGGCGGGTTACTTCAACTTCCGGTAATTCAGGCATAAAAACTCTTATTTTGATTGAGAAGGAACGGCAAGAATAGGCTGTAAATCGGCGCGTAAACTGGGTGGTACTTGATACCAATTTTGGTTAGACGATTGTAATAGACCTTCATTTGGAAAATAACGCCATTGTTGTGCTGTGTGAACATGATTAATCGCGATCGTCAGCGTCTGCTCTGCAAGACTATGCTCTGGTTCGGTTTTTAATGGTGACACACTAATGTTTTGCCATGATTGGGCCCATTGCTGACAATTGAGTACTTGCTGGTGGCATTGCCATTGACCATCTTGTTGACTTAGCCATATATCATCGAGGTGTAATTGTTTTAAAGGCATTTGCGAGTCAAATAAAGCCACAGCATCAGCGGGAACGCTAGCCGTTTTATCATTGATGAAAGACAGTACGGCAATCATAAATACACTGGCTCCAATAATAATATAGTTCCAACTTTTACGAGAAAGCGCCATAGTCATTACCTTTAATCGGATGATGTTATTTATCTTAAAGCAGCATTGTGCCCTGTTGATTTTTGAGTGTATCACCCAGGAGATAAAAAACGAATCGGCTCAGGAGTCATCCGTAAGTTAATCTTTGTTGTAGTATTGATACGGTTGCGGATAGGGTTTTAGGTTAACGATGAGCAATGAATTATCTGCTTTACTGCATTCCCCGATAGTCATTACACTAATATCATGACGTCATGATATTAGTGTAATGACTATCGGGGACGTGTTTAGTTTCAGTTACAATAAATCGGCAAATGGCTGAATAAATACAGATCCACCAGTGGGTATGGTGTCATGGTCATCGCCAATGACGATAAGGCAATTGGCATTGACCATCGAACTGAGCATGCCTGAACCTTGCGCCCCCGTTGTACTGACATGAATTTTGCCATCAGGCCCAAGAGTATAAATACCGCGTAAAAACTCTGTGCGACCTGTTTTGCTTCGCAGTGGTTGGCTGGCAATGGCGGGAATAAATTGCGGTAGCCAGTTTGCTTCGCCTGCCATTTTACGAATAGCCGGCTGCACAAATTGTAGAAAAGCCACCATTACAGCCACTGGGTTACCCGGTAAGCCAAAAAAGAGACTTTGATTAATATTACCCACCGCAAGCGGTCTTCCTGGGCGCATATTAATCCGCCAAAAATGGGTATTGCCCACATTCGCGAGAGCCATTTTAATGTAATCGGCATTACCTACGGATACGCCGCCAGAACTGATCACAATATCTGCTTTGGTTCCGGCATCAATGAGGGTATTGGTCAGTGTCTGCTCGTTGTCATCTATGATACCGAGATCGATGACCTGACAGCCAAGCTTTTTCGCCATAGATAAAATCGTGTAGCGATTAGCGTCATAAATGCAGTTAGCTTTTAGTTGATCGCCGGGCTGACTTACTTCATCACCGGTAGAAAATACCGCCACAATCGGGCGTTTAAATACCGGTAATCTATGGAAACCGAGTGAGGCCATTAATCCCAGTTCTGCAGCGCCTAATCTTGTACCAGCAGCTAAAGCGACTTGACCTTGAGCTATATCCTCACCAGCAAGGCGAACATGTTGGCCTTTGATAATCTTGTCTGTTTCAAGCAGTATTAATTTTTGATTTTGCTCATTTGCCAGTTCGATTGCCTGAATCGTATCGGCGCCTTGTGGCACGGTAGCTCCAGTCATAATGCGCACTGCTTCACCGTCTTGTAAAATATTAGGATAGTGATGTCCTGCTAACACTTCAGCGACAACTTTGAGGGGGGCGTTAGCTATGCTATTGAAGGCAAATGCGTAACCGTCCATTGCGGAGTTCGTTTGCTGCGGCACATTGATTTCAGAAATAATATCTTGTGCTAACACATGGTTATCGATATCAATCAGGTCAACGACTTCGGGGTGATTCGTTGGTGTAATTTGTGCCAACACTGCAGCTACACCTTGCGATACACTAATACCGTTTTTATTGTTTGCGGTGTCGTCTATTTTCGCCGCTTTACTGGCATCAACCGGTAAATTGATGACTGTAGCTTGCCAGTTTTGTTGGTAGTGCTGAACAAAATCAGCAATTTGTGCCACATTGTTTAAATCTAAACGAGTTAAAGATGCAGGGACAGTCGTCTCATCACAGCAGGCGATAGCGACAATATTGTCATCATGGATATGGATCAATGGCTTATTATGTGCTGCACGATGTAGTTCAATTTTAGGTAATGCTAACTTTTTAAAGCCCTCTACCAAAACAATATCCACTTTATCGACTTCAATTTGACGCAATAAGTGTTGTAACTGGGGATCATCATCGAGCGGATCTTCGGTCATTAACGCCCAACGCATATTCGACGCCACTAAGACTTGTTTTGCTCCTGCTTTACGCATTTCGAAACTGTCTTTACCTGGAATATCGACATCAAAATTATGGTGAGCATGTTTTATGACTGCCAAACGTAAACCACGCTGATTCAATAACGGAATAAGTTGTTTCAGTAAGGTGGTTTTTCCCGTGCCGCTGTATGCACAAAAACCTAAAACGGGGATTGGCAATGGATTGGTAAATAATGTTGTCATGAAGTACCTCTACTGAATTACTTAGCGATTTTTTCTTCTACTTTATTTTTTTGTTCTAGCGTGTTGATATTAATGAATGCATTGGGTTGATCGGCAAAACTTTCTACTGCCACTTTATGCTGGCTGTACCATAAGAAAATTTTGCGATCGCCTCCATCTAAGAAAGCTTGCATCGATGTCGCCAGATGTGGTTTTAGCAATAACACTACGGGTTGTTCATACTCACCATCACTTGCAATAGCAAGGTCGGCTTGCTGTTGCTCTAAAGCCGCTAATAACCTTACGACTAAGTCATCAGGTAACATTGGGCAATCACAAGGCACGACCAGAAGATAATCTGCTTCAGTTTGCTTTAATGCGGTGACCATTCCAGCAAGCGGCCCTAGATAACCACTATCTTGGTCGCTAAAGACTTTGTAACCCCATTGTTCATACTGCTCTTGACTACGGTTAGCATTAATCATAATGCCATCGACTTGGCTTTTTAGCTTATCAATTGTATGGCAAATCATGGCTTGGCCATTAAGACTCACTAGGCCTTTGTCATTGCCACCCATGCGCCTAGCCATGCCGCCAGCTAAAATTACTGCGTCAATTTGTGGTGCCATAATGTAATTCCGTTGTATTAGCCTGATGCACTTCTTCTACTGTAGGAACATGCATGCTGGTATGAATGGTATGTTGTTTGATGTGCCAATATTGATGACATAACGCCGTCAGGCCACAGGTTTGATGGCTACTGATTAATAGTCCTGTGCCATCTTGTTTTAATTGATTAATCATCGCAAGCACTAAACTCTGCGAGTGTTTATCCATATTCGAAATCGGTTCATCGAGCATTAATAGTTTTGGTTGAGCGATCCAGGCTCTTGCGATGGCAAGGCGTTGTCGCTCTCCGCCAGATAAATCGCTGGCATGGTGGTTAAGCAAGTCAGTTAATTGAGACATATGAATCGCTTGGCTAATGCGTTTTTTTCGTTGTTCTGACGATAACGACCGTTGAGCTAAGGCATAAGTTAAGTTGTATTTGACAGACCCCTCAAACAGGTAAGGATGCTGATGCAAATAGACTGCTTTACCTAAAAGCGACTGAGTTCGCCACCAAGGTGTGGGCACAAAGCCATGACTCTCAATTTGGCCCTTAGTAGGGGATTGTAATCCAGCAAGTAGCTTCATCAAGGTTGATTTACCTGAGCCATTATCACCTTGCAGATAAATGACATCACCCTGACTAAAGCTAAGTCTATCAGCACAAAATAATATCTTTTGATTAAATTTAATCATGACATCTTTAGCTTCAATACTGACTGGGTATTTAACAGCGTTATTCGCTAACGACATTTTAATGGCTCCTTGGGACGGCTTTGCCTCGCAATGAACCCAAGATGAAATTTAACACTAAGGCTAATATGAGTAACACCAGTCCTAAGGCAATTGCTTGGGCAAAATCGCCTTTGCTCGTTTCGAGGGCGATAGCCGTAGGGATATTACGAGTGACATTCATAATATTGCCACCGACCATCATAGAGCAACCCACTTCAGTTAAAATTCGACTGAACCCAGCGATAATAGCGAGTAAGAGTGGCACCCGTAATTCACGGCATAAAGTCCACACTGCGCGTAACCAGGATGCTCCTAAGGTTCGTGATGTTTCCCAAGCTCGACGATCGACACTCGAAAATGCTGCTTGTGATAATGCTATCAATACCGGGGCGCAAATTAGCATTTGACCCAGAATCATGCCTTTTTGAGTAAATAGCCACTTTAAATCACCTAAAGCGCCATTACGGGTCAGCAATAAATAGACTAATAAACCGATTACAACGGTAGGAATGGATTGTAAAGTTTGCACTAAGTTAGTGACAATCCAACGACCTCTAAAGTGGCTAAAAGCAAGGATAAAACCTAAAATAATAGAGGGAATAATCGTGATCAATAGTGCAGCAAAAGACACTGAAAAAGAAATATTAATAATGGCCCAAACATGAGGGTCAAAAGAGAGCAGCAAGCTAAATGCTTGCTGCAATAGTACTAACCAGCCATCACTCATTTTTTATAGGTTGCCTTAAACAATTGCTCTCCTTGCACTTTATAATTGTTAATCATCGTTTGTGTTGCAGGACTAATAAACCAATCGCTCAATGCTCTGGCACCCTTATGATTTAAATCTGGGTATTTTGCTGGGTTAATTAACATGATCTGATAAGGGTTAGCTAATTTATCGCCACCTTCAAAGCTAATATTGAGATCGAGTTTAGCTTTATAAGCAATATACGTTCCACGATCGGTTAATGTATAAGCTTGTAATTCATCCGCCATTAATAACGTTTTACCCATGCCTTGGCCTACAGAGGTATAACCTGCAAAGTCTGGTGTAATGCCGGCATCTTTCCAAATGATTAATTCTTTCATGTGGGTACCAGAGTTATCGCCGCGAGAAACAAATTTACTGTTACTTTGGGCAATTTTACTGAAGGCTTCAGTGACTAATTTGCTAGACTTTACTGCCGCAGGATCATTTTTAGGTCCTAATACCACGAAATCATTTTCCATAATGCCGCGCGGTTCAATACCATCGCCATCGGCGATAAATTTCGCTTCAGCATCTGGGGCATGAGTCATCACAACGTCAACATCTCCTTGGCTGGCAAGTTTTAATGCTTTACCTGTACCCGTTGCAATAACTTGAACTGTATAACCTGATTCAGCTTCAAACTTAGGTAACAGTGCCCCCAGTAGGCCTGAGTTTTCAGTACTGGTTGTGGTTGCTAACTTAATCACTTCATTTGCCAGTGCAGTAGGGCTAAACATCGCTCCACTAAGTACCGATGCTGCTATCAGAATACTAATGCTTGCTTTGAGTTTTAACATTGCCGCTCCTTGATATATTAATCGTTATGATATTCATATTTTTGGTCTGTTGATCTTTGATGATCAAAATTTTTAAACGTAAACCGTGTCGCACCTTGTATCAAAATCGCAGAGCAAGTTATGACGCCTAGCCTGCTAAGCGAATAATTTGCAAAAAAGACTTCCACTTGCAAAGGCGTCACGCGCTTAAGTGGAACCCTTCGGGCAGCACTTGTAGCCACTTTCTATTACTTGACCGCTTGTTCATGTAGAATGATCACATGCTATAAGCTTCGCCTCGAAGAAATGGCTATAAACTGCGTAAAAATTCATCTCGAAAGATCAACAAGCCCTAACTAAAAAATTAAATGCATTAAGAAATAACTAATTCCCAACGTAATAAGCAAGTTAAATGCCAAAGTACTTTAATGCAAATACTGTTCACGCATAAAATCGAAACTGTGAACTTGCTCCCAAGCTATGGTTATTTATATTAGACAAATTGTCCCATGATCACCTTTCTATGGTTCATAGTGACCAAGTGATTTGAATTCAGTGATACAGTATTACAAAGCTTGCCAAAGCGTCCATATAAGAGTCCATTTATGAGTCCAAATGAACATGCCAGCCCAGTAGCAAAGACCACAATGTCAGTACTCATTGTTGATGATGAACCCGGTATGCGCAGTTTTTTGATGAAAGCCTTGGCTAAAAAGTTTGCCTTGGTTGAAACCGCTTCTTCAATTGCCCAAGCTGAAGAGTTACGCAGTCATGGTCATTTCGATTTATTGATTGTGGATATTCGCTTGCCTGATAGATCGGGTATTGAATGGCATGAAGCGCTTAATGATCCCGAGCACCAATCCGATATTATTTTTATGACTGGTTACGCCGATATGGATGTGGCAATCAAAGCATTACGTGCGGGTGCGTGTGACTTTATTATGAAACCGTTTCATTTAGAGCAGATGATCACTGCCGTTGATCGTTGTATCGAAAAACGTTTGCTTAAGCGTGAGAATTTTATGCTAAAGCGTGAATTATCGCACGGTCAATCATCGACTATTATCGGTAACAGTGAAGCTATTCGCGATGTTAAAGAAGTGATTGAACGCATCGCCCCGACGAATGCTGTGGTGTTAATTGAAGGCGAGTCTGGAACGGGTAAAGAGCTGGTGGCCAGACAGCTACATCTGCTTAGCGGTCGAAGTGGTGCATTTGTGCCGGTGAACTGTGGTGCAATAGCCCCAGATCTGTTGGCCAGTGAGTTGTTTGGCCATACTGCGGGCGCATTTACAGGGGCCAAAGGTAATCGTGAAGGCTTATTTAGTTATGCCTCGGGTGGCACAATATTCTTGGATGAAATTGGCGAAATGCCAATGAATATGCAAACGGCATTATTAAGAGTGCTTGAACAGCGTGCGATTCGTCCAGTTGGAAGCGAAAAAGAAGTGGATATTAATGTGCGCGTTATCGCGGCAACTAATCGTTTATTAATCGATGAGGTTGAGGCGGGACGTTTTAGGCGCGATCTATTTTACCGTTTGAATGTATTAAATATTGTTATTCCATCTTTGCGATCTCGCCCCGATGATGTTGCTGAACTTACCCATTATTTTACCTTACAATTGTCACAAGAATTGGGTATTAAAGACGTTATTTGGAGCCACGAAGATCTGCAAGTGCTGCAGCAACATGATTGGCCTGGCAACATTCGCGAGCTACGTAATATGATTGAACGGTGTATTTTATTAGGCAAACCCCCTGCTGAATATTGGAAAAAGCCTGCGTCAGTTATGGTCAACGATGCCATGGGTTACCCGCTTAACTGGCCATTGAAAGAAGTTGAAAAACAACATGTCACAAAGGTTGTTGATAATCATAACGGCAATAAATCTGCTGCTGCCCGCGATTTAGGTGTGTCGCGAAAAACATTAGATCGAAAATTTAAAGATTGGTTGAATCACGCCGAAGAAGGTCACGAGGACACATAAACGTGGCGAATTCGAAGGGTTTTTTTACACGAGTTTTCGGTATTAGTTGGCAGCAAATGCAAGCCAAAGTACGTTATCGGATCTTGTTTCTGACATCTCTGCCTATTGTATTAACCCTAGTTAGCTTAGTTTTTATAACCATATATTGGAATGTAATATACACGGGCAAACAATTGTTTATGAAGGTAAAGGCTGATTTAGTTGTCGCTAATAGTACCTTGATGCAAGTGCAGGAACGCCAACAAGACAGTTTAGAGTCGATCAGTAAATCATGGGATTTTCAACATGCATTTAGGTTACTACAACACAGTCAGCAGCAAGCTGATCCCAAGGTTATTAGTGCGCTAAATATACTATTAGAACAGCAGCAAAAAGCATCAGGATTAGACTTTCTAAGGTTAATTCGTGTCGCAGATGCTGCCGCGGATCCCGACTTACGTTTGATGTTGCACCAAACTCAACAGAAGGCTTTTTCTGGTTTGATGGTGCTGTCAGCTAAACGTCTCGAAAGAATTAATTCAAGTCTAGCAACCCAAGCTAACATTAGCTTAATTCCCACATTACATGCCAAACAGCCTCTACAAAATATTGAAACACGTGGTTTATTAAGCCGAACCTTATTACCGATAGCCGACCAGTCGGGTAATGTATTTTGGTATTTAGATGGTGGTATGTTGTTTAACCGCAATACTGCCATCGTCGATAATATTCGTGACTTAGTTTACGGCAAAGGCACATTACCAGAACGCTCAATCGGTACCGTGACCCTTTTTCTGGATAATATTCGGATTAGTACTAATGTGCCGATGGAGCAATTTCCCAAAGACCCGAATAAACCTAATAGAGCATTAGGTACGCTGGTGTCTAATGAAGTGTATCAACAAGTACTGGTTGAAGGGCAAACATGGATAAATCGTGCTTTTGTTCTCAATGATTGGTACATCTCTGGTTATTTACCTTTACAGGATGTGCGCGGTAAACGGATTGGGATGGTTTATGTGGGCTTTTCTGAGTCTCCTTTTCTGCATAATTATTTACTCAATATTATCGAGCTCGGTACCATTTTAGTGTTTGTGTTATTGATTTCAGGTCTTCTAGTGTACCGGGGAGCAAACAGCTTATTACAGCCAATTGAGTATATTCACCAAGTGGTTACTGCGGTGCAATCTGGGCGCAATATCAGGATCGGTAAATTAGACATCAATGGTGATAATGAACTGGCACATTTAGCCGAACAATTTGACAATATGTTGGATCAATTACAGCGACGTAATGCCCAAATTCAATCTGCTGCAGAGCAACTTGAAATTAAAGTTGAGCAGCGTACTCGTAGCTTGCAAGATAAAACGGAGGAGCTCGAGCGTAATGTGGCGTTATTGCATGCGACCAGACAACAGTTGGTCACCAATGAAAAACTTACCGCATTAGGAGAGCTCATCGCAGGTATCGCCCATGAAATTAATAATCCTACCGCGGTAATTTTGGGCAATATGGAACTGTTAAAATATGAACTTGGTGATAATGCTGCCGTAGTCGAAGAAGAAATCGAGTTAGTGCTCCAGCAAGTGGGCCGGATCACTACAATTATACGAAGCCTACTGCAATACAGCCGTCCAGGTGAGTTCAATGCCCCCATAACATCGCAACCAGTGACGCAAATTGTTGAAGAGATGCTGTTATTAGCCCGCCATTCCATTGAACAACAAGAGGTCACACTGATCAAAGATTTCACTGCCACAGGTGATGTTGAAGTCAATCGTCCCCAGCTGTTACAAGTTCTGATTAACTTAATGGTTAATGCCGCTCATGCGATTGAAAACAAAGGCCGAATTTGGCTACGAACATATGACTGGCTAGAAGATGGCAAAACGATTGGCGTTAAAATTGAAGTTGAAGACGAGGGAGTGGGGATTAATAAAGAAGATTTGAGTCGTATTTTTGACCCATTTTATACCACACGTAAAGATGGTACCGGTTTAGGTCTCTCGTTGAGCTATGGGATAATTAAACGGCTTGGTGGTACGATTGAAGTGAATTCGACAGTAGGTAAGGGCACCATATTTACCATTGGTCTTTACCACAAGGCAAAAGATGATCAACAACTTGGGCCTTATGAAGGCTTACATTTTGGTGAAAAAGCACAATAAGAAAACAGCTAAAAAAAAAGCCGGATGATGAATCCGGCCACAAAGAGTGTATGAGCAATGTCGTGCTTGCGAACTCTGAAAAGTGATTAAAGGTGATGAAGTCTTTAATCACTAAACCGAGTTTTGGAACGCAAGTTAATAATAATCATTCTCATTAGTGTTTGCAAGCATTTAAGGTAATATATCGAATCTTTACATTTAATTAAGCACATAAAATAATAAGCTATTGTTTTTATTAAAAATGTTTATGCTTTATTACTTGTGTGTAAATGTATTTTGTAAAATAAAACAGTTTGGCGCTTATTCTGGTATTAGAGGTTGGTGTTAGTCTGATTGTTATTGTTCACGCTTAGATGAACGTTACTGGAACGCGAGGCGCATCTTGCGATTAATGTGCTGATGATAATCTGTGGAATATTGTTTAGAACAACAATACTGTCATCGTATTTGATAAAAACTGCGCATATTAAATAAGTAAAGCATCGGCGGCACTGTAATTGAGCTGACGATGCTTTTGCTTATTCACCTATCCTAACAACGATTACTTTGATGCATGAATAATAATGTCGTCATCAGTCGTGATGTCATTTAATAAAATTTTATCTTGTAGTACCTTCAATAACACCCCATAAGCCGGTAAAAACAATCCTAAGCTCACGATCAATTTAAAGGCGTAATCAACGCTAGCAATTTCTGGCCAATGTGTGGCCATAAATACATCACTGGAAGCATAAAACGCGATACTGAAAAACACTAAGGTATCGACTAAGTTACCTACTAATGTTGATGCTGCGGGGGCAACCCACCAAGCTTTGGCCTGACGTAATTTAGCAAATACAGTGATGTCCATTAGCTGGCCAATCAAGTACGCCACAAAGCTGGCAAAGGCGATGCGAAACACAAAGCTGTTCCACTCGATTAATGCACCAAACGCTTGTAATTGACCTTGGTGAAACAATACCCCGACTAAATACGACACCACAAGTGACGGTATCATGGCTTTAAGAATAATGCCTCTAGCAGCTTGTTGGCCAAAAATTCTTACGGTTAGGTCGGTGGCGAGATAGACAAATGGAAAGCTAAATGCACCCCAAGTGGTGTGGTAGCTAAACAGCTGAAATGGTAGCTGAACAAGATAGTTGCTTGCGCAAATAATTAAGATATGGAAACTGACTAATAGCATCAGTGCTCGGCGATATTTCGCCTGGGTTAACGTCAACATATTGTGGCCTTTTTAATTGGGTTAGCGCGGGGTGAGGGAACCCGCTATTAATTAGTTAACAGTATTTACTGGTGTTAACGGGACTATATAGCCTGAGTTAAGCCGATAAGTTAATACCTGTTATAGAGAATATTATCATTATAGTTTATTGGTCGTGTTTGCTGATAAATACACCACTTGATTAACCTTTTTAAGCGAATTCATGGCGGTCAGCAATCATGGGGGCGGGATAATAGCATGGGTTTTGTACAAGCGAAAGGCCTAGTCATGGCGAGCAAGCATCGTTGGAGTCAGCTTAGAAATATTAAAAATCGATTAATATAGACAATACTGTCGCTAATTTGTTTTCCAGCTCTTGCCACTCAGCTTCAGGATTTGACCCCGCAACAATACCTGCTCCGGCAAACAAGTTGATTCTTCTGGGTTCAATTAAAGCGCTGCGGATCGCAACAGAAAACTCTGATTCATGGTGATTTAAATAACCACAAGCTCCAGCATACCAACCTCTAGCGTAACCTTCTCGCTGGCGAATAAAGTTTAATGCCGCCTCGCGAGGTAAACCTCCTACGGCAGGAGTAGGATGCAGCGCCCGTAATAATTCAAAATCACTAATGCCTGGTTTTAACTGTGCTCGAATAGCGCGATGTAAATGTTGAATATGATCAAGCTTAAATATTTTAGGCTGCTCGTCGGCGCCCACATATTGACTTAATGGTGTGAGTACATTGACAATATGCTCCCTGACTAACTGATTCTCATGGCTATTTTTAATATCATCTAATAGCGCTTGAGCCAGTAATGCATCCTCATCAGGATTAAGTCCTCGCACTGTTGTTCCGGCTAATGCTTCGGTAAACAGTTCCTGTTGGCGGCGTAAATATAACCGTTCGGGTGAACAAGATATAAATGCGCGTTCAGGGCTAAATTGAAAGCCAAATTGAAAGCTATTTGGATTACGCCCTTGCCAACAGGCTAAAACAGTCCAAGGGTCAATATGGTCATTTACATCAATTTGGCTGTGGCGTGATAAGACGACTTTGGGGGTCGATTTGATAAAATTAGCTTGGGTGACCTGTTCAACTAATTCCTTCCAACGGGCAAAATTAGGTAAATCACTTCGACCCATTAACATGAGTTTATTCGGTGGTGACAAGGGAGCAGGTTTTTGCACCATCGCGATAGTATCAAGTGCAGCTTGGATTTCGTCTTCAGCGTTTCCATTCTCAAAATTAAGGTTTACTAATATCCTAACCTTATGACCGCTTCGGCGTAATTCTATTCTAGGTAATATAAAGTGTGCACGGCCAAATTCAGGCCAACATTCTACCGTGCGATCGAACGCTAAACCGCCGTAATAGCGAATGTCTTGGTGATTGGTTTTGTTACGCTGTTGCTGATAGATTTGCGCTAAGGCATTGTCGTCGACTTGGTCGGCAAAATAAAATGCCTTACATGAACCTATAGCGGCGACATCTTCATTTCTATCACGGCCATGCCAATAAATTTTAGGGTATACGGTTTGGGCACTTAACCAAGAGATTAATGGTAATGCTGGAGCATCGACTGACAGTTGCACTATAGGGTCACAGATCGGTATGCTGCGAAGTTGTTCGAGCTTAGAGATCAACTCGCTAAATTGTGGTGAAAAAAAGTGACCTTTCAATCTGTGCCTCTCGTACATCAACATAAGCGTTAACGTTAATAAACAGATGAAAAAGTGTCAATTAGCAAGATTAAAGTGTGTGATCTGAATTGCTAATATAGCCATGAGATTTTGGTAATGCGTCTGTTAGGTAACCATGTTAAAGAATTCAGCTATTGGCTAGTGTTATTGGATCGTTATAGAATGAAAAAGCAATATCGAACATCTCGTTGAGCCAATGTTAAAGTGCCATCGATATTTGTGTGATGATCTGAAGTAAAAATTAGCTGAATTGAGTAAAGTAGTTCAAAATATAACTAGAAATTGCAAGTCAGATTTCGTTTTTTAGTTTTGTCTCCCGGAGTAATTTGTACAATGAATGATTCTGCCGAATCAAGCAATGTCATCAAAGTCCCTATCGATAAACTTGCTTTAGGCATGTTTGTTACAGCGATAGATCATCAGAACGGTAAAGTAGCCATCCGTAATCCCGGACAAATTAAATACCGTGATGCAATTGTCAAACTTAAAGCCAACAATATTGCATTGGTGTGGGTTGATATTGAACGCTCTTCAGACACCTGTGGATTAAAAAAAGCAGAAAGATCAAGCTCTGCTAGCAGCCTATTAATGCGTAAAGCGACGGTCACTCGAGATGGTCAGCGAGGGCAAGCTAAAAAGTTACTTGCTGAAGCCAAGGGGCTTATCAAAAAAGTAATGTCTGAAACCTTCGAAGGTAAAGCTATCGAAGTGGGTCAATTTGAAGATGTTGCTGATAAAATGATTGAGTCGGTTATGGATGATGCCGACGCATTTAAGTGTATCTCAGCACTGCGTAGCAAAGATGCTTACTTACTTGAACACTCTATCAATGTTGCCTTTTTGCTCGTCACCTTTGGCAAGCACCTTAAGCTTGACCGCGAATTGCTTAAGCAAATGGCGGTTGGGGGGATTTTACATGATATCGGCAAAATTAAAGTTGATAACGAAATATTACACAAACCAGGTAAGCTGACCCCAGAAGAATTTGAACACATGAAATTGCATCAATTTTATGCAATTGAAATCATGAATGAAACAACAGGGCTGTCACAAGTGAGTAAAGATGTGTGCTTAATGCATCATGAAAAGCTTGATGGCCGCGGTTATCCTAATGGCCTCAAAGATGAGCAACTTCCTCAGCATGGGCGAATGAGTTGTATTGTAGATATTTTCGATGCGTTAACTGCTGCTCGTTGTTACAAAGAAGCCATGAGCCCCGCGGCAGCATTTAAAATATTGATCAGCTTGACACCATTTCATCTTGATCAAAAACTGGTATATGAGTTCATCCGCTGCGTGGGTATTTACCCTGTCGGTTCATTAGTACAGCTATCGGACCTGCGTGTAGGAATTGTATGGGATGCTAAAGGTCGCGATGCCTTGCATCCTATCGTTAAGTGCTTTTATTCAATCAAGCATAAGCACTATACCGAAGTGACTATGGTGGATTTACTTAAATCTGAGTTAAATATTGAGCGAGGCGTATCGCCAAGTATGCTCGATGTCGATCCTAGCCCTTTTTACTAAATGCCAGTAAAGCCCTGTGAGTGAATAGCAATCACTAATGGCCAATAATCTGTTGGTACATGGGTGCTAACTTAGCTAGAAGCGCATTACGTGTTGCGATAGGAATATGCTGTTGTTTAAGGGCTTCAATCAAATGGCCCACTAAGGCATCAAAGTCGGCTTGGCTAATGTGCAGTCCGATATGGGCATCATACATAGATGCTCCTTGATAAAGACACTCACCGCCAGTGACAACACATAAATGCTCAATCAGCCGTTGACGAAAAACACTGATGTCGGTTTGTTCAAAGTGATGCAAGAGGCGTTTGTCTTGGGACAAATT
The DNA here is from genome assembly GCF_014164545.1 of Shewanella sp. SG41-3. Taxonomy (NCBI): domain Bacteria; kingdom Pseudomonadati; phylum Pseudomonadota; class Gammaproteobacteria; order Alteromonadales; family Shewanellaceae; genus Shewanella; species Shewanella sp. SG41-3. Next base: position 186,268 of record NZ_JACJFJ010000007.1, on the reverse strand, counting down.
AACCAGGAAATCGTCGGTGATCATACTGATGCCTTTGTTCCCCCCCAGCTGCTGGTAAAGGCTTGTTGGTTGGCTTGCGCAGCCAGTAGACAGTAATAACAGTGCGCCCAATACCAGTAGATGATGTTTAAAAGCATTCAGCATTACAGTGTTCCCTCTACGGATAAATACCACCCTTGTTGCTGCTTAAATCCGGCAATACTGCCTAAATCGACATATGCGCCGACAACCGAAAGGTGTTTATTAACAAACCAGGCGACAAAAATATCTTGCCAATCTTGCTCTTGCGCAAAACTCAACTCATCTGGTTTTTGTTTGTACTCATAACCCAGAGCAATATTATCAGTTAATAACACCGCAATAGAAGCTTCGGCTTGTAAGGTGTAATCGTTGTTGGTTGCAGTGCCAAATCCGAGTAAACCTGTTTGGTTTGCTTTGGTGGCTCTCAGGGTTAGGTTGGTCACAAGGTTACGGCCTGCAATGGCTTCAAAATAGACCTTGCTAGCGGCCAAATACACATCTAACCCCCAATCATCTCTTGCTCCCACCGCTTGTGGTAAGGCAAAGTCATCAACACGTTTGTACTGTAATCCTAAGCTGATTTGCGGCATTGCGGTATAGAGCACTTCACCAGCCAGTTTGTATTTTATACCTACAATATCTTGGCCTAGTTTGCCGCCCAGAGTGTCTAAATCAAAAGTTTGTTTGGCAATACTCAGTTCAAAGCGATTATCAATGCTTAACGATGCTCCCATAGAATGCAGGGTAAAGTCGTCAACATAAACGGCGGAGTTCATCGCGGTTAAAGACCATTGATCAGAGCTTGCATAACCATTAATTACCGCCCAAGGTACTATGCCACCTCCGGCACTACCTTCAATAGTGGTTGCGCCGCCAGTGGCGATAATTTTGCTCGTATCAGCTTGGGCCTGCGTCACGATTAGGCTTAATAGCCCGGATAATATAATGCATATGATTTGATACATTAGCGCACCGTATCTTCATTAGAATGGGACATTAGATTGATTGAATTGTTGAAACCATACAATAAAATCATCCGCTTTTAATGGCTTAGAATACACATAGCCTTGAATTATATCACAATTAAGCTTGCGCAAAATATCGATTCCTTCTGCGGATTCTACGCCTTCAGCCACTACGGATAAGTTAAGTCCCTTAATTAACCTAATGCTAGTATCGACGATCATTAAATCAGTGGCATCGGTATGAATATCTTTAATAAAACTGCGATCAATCTTCACTTCATTGACCGGTAATAATTTCAAATAGGCTAATGAAGAGTGTCCTGTGCCAAAGTCGTCGATGGCAATCGATATACCGATATTGCGAAATTGCTGTAAAACCGCAATCACCGTTTGCGCATCTTTCATCACCGCACCTTCAGTGACCTCTATCGATAAGGCGGTAATGGGTAAATTATTGCTAATGAGTAATTGTTCAATGTCCAGTGGTAGCTGAGGATTGGTTAAGTCGTGGGCGGATAAATTAATCGCGACCGTAAGTGAAATACCTTGTTGCTGCCATTTTGCTAGCTGTTTTATGGTGGTATTGAGCACCCACTCGCTAATAATCGAGATATTACCTGAGTTTTCAGCTAAGCGAATAAATTCGTCCGGTGGAATAAACCCTAATTCAGGGTGCAGCCAACGGATCAGGGTTTCTGCTCCATGGCAATGATTCGTCTGAATATCAACTTTGGGCTGAAACACTAAATGCAGTTGCCCTTGACTTAGGGCTATCGGTAAATCGCGGATAATCATTAATTCACGCAGATAGCGCTCATCTTCGCCTTGTTGATAAGTGGCAATACTTAATGATTCCATGCGCGCTTGGTTTAAGGCAATTTCAGCATGGCGAATCAAGGTATCGATATCATTACTGTCATAGCCTCGGGATAAATCTACCATCCCTACGCGAACGTTGACTGTGATTTTTGAGCCTTGAATGGCAAAGGGTTGAGTTAATAAGCGTAAATAATTATCAAGCTGTTGATCATCAATACCAGGTTGGAATAATAATAAAAACGAGTCGCCATCTAAGCGCGATATTAACTGTGCTGTTGGAGATAAGCTTTCTAAGCGACTCGCAAACAATACCAACAGATCATCGGCATTGGCAAAGCCAATAATGTTATTCAAATGACGAAAGTTTTTGATGTCTATCATCACTAAGTTGCCATGCATTTTGCTTAGTAGCTGACTAAGGAGCTGTTTAGCTGCTACGCGGTTATACAAGCCTGTGAGGTTATCGTGCTGTGACTGGTACACTAAGTCATTTTTGCGTGACTCAATATTTTCACGCATTATCGATAGGGTGTTGGCTAATACTTGTAACTCTGCGGGAGCACCTTTAATTGGCGGAGGATTTTCGCCTTGGCCCACTTTGCGGGCAAAATTAACCAATCCATAAATAGGTTTGGTTAAGCCGCCAGCAAACCAGGCAGCAATCATAAAGGCCAGTAAACAGGTTATCGCGAATACAAGTAACATGTTATTACGTAAAGCATCGTAATTTTGCTGCCACTTAATATTCGATTGGTGTAATACCGCTAATTGATTATCGCTATTGTTGTCTAATGCAATGGTGGTAGATAAATAGCCCAGTGGTACGTCGTCGCTGACCACATCGATAGTTTGGTCTAATCGATCCATCTGCGCTAGAACATCTTGTTGCTGAGCGGTTGGCAGGGTGGAGACTATTTCAACTCTGTCAGCTGACTGGTTAATGAAACTAATATCGATCCCGGTAATGGTTTTTGCTTGGTCGGCGACGTTTTTATCCATCGCAAAGCCCATACCAACCCAAGCGATTAATGTAGGTGCTTTAACTGGCTGCAAAACAAATTGGTAGCTACTGTGATCATAATTAAAAATTTCGAACGTGGTTGAGCGATTTTTTGTTAATGCAAATAACTCATCAATATTCGCTTTAGTCAGACCTTGTAAACTTGATGACAGCAGGGTTCCCTGTGGAGAGAGTAAAATAGCGGCATCGGCATTAATCCGACGGCCGTGGTTCGCTAAAACGGATGATATTGTATCTTGCTCGCCGGTCGCGACCGCGCGCTTAAAGCCAAAGTCAGCACTTAATAATGACAAACTTTGGTTAAGCTGCTTGTTGCGATTTGACAACATTTCGACAAAAACGTTAGAGCCAATTTTAAGATTTTGAGTTTGTTGTTGGCGGAAATCTCGTTGAGTTGCGCTTAACACAAACAAGGCAGTAGTTAACTGCATTAAAGTTAATATGAGTAAAAATGCAATGATCAATCTGCTGCGAAAACTATTTGGCATGTTGTCCCATCATATGGCTGGCATGATCAGAAGCACCAAATCCGCTAGGTGGCGATGATGGTTTATTTTGGTGTTCTATATCGACACTAAGCGCTAATTGATTAGCGCCATCATTAAGGATAATCGAAGATGATGCTGGTGCAACAATTTGCCAAGGATGCCAAATCTTAACTTGATATTCTCCTGGCGGTACATCCGTTAATTGTATTTTCCCCGACGCATCACTTACCGAGAAATAAGGACTTTTAGCAACGTAAATAAAGGCTTGCATATAGTCATGAATATTACAGCCGATAGCGACTAGACCCGCTTTATCAAAGTTAATCGGATCTGCGGTCGTGCCTACGTATAATTTTAGCTCAAATTGTTTGGCTTCAGAAAAGGAATAAACATGGTGTCGAGTACGATCTAAATTAGGAAAATCAACATTTGCCCCTTGTGGCACAGCTAATACAAAAGGGTAAAATACGCGATCTTGTTGACGCATTTCGTAATGGGCTGTAGCAGGCAGTGTTATTTCTGTTGTCGAAGTGGCTTCAAGTGGCGCAGTCGAGATAAGTTCTACCACGCTATCACTGAGCATATTACCTTGAGCATCGGTAACATCAACCGTTAAGGTTGCCGCAGTCACTGATGCTGAAATAATATAAGTTAACCAGAGTAAGCATGTCGTAAACCGGAACATTGGCATGTATTCGCCTCATTATTAGACAGTAGAGCGGGTTGCAACATAATGGCTAATCATATGAACAATATGACATCATAACCTAGCATACTCAAAATACATCATTATCACAGTAAAATACGACCATTTGTTTTGCTACAAATTATTAACCGAGGTGTTCATGAAAGTGTATTTATCGATTAGTTTAGTATTGATATCGTTAATATTACTCATTCCCGGTGTAACAGAGCCCATGTTAACGATGACAGGAACGATTGAAAAGTCACAGTTGCTTGATACGGGTAAAGACATGTTAACCCAAAAACTCACCGAAGATTCTCGTGCTAATACCCGTGGAATACTCGATGTTGCGGCCAGTCTGTTTGGCCTAGATACACTTGAGGGAGAGGTGGAGGTGTTTCGCAATAGTCGCAGTATCATTGATACCATAGTGGCGCTGTACCAGTCTCATAATCTAATCGTCGCCATGTTAGTGGGGTTATTTAGTATTGTGATCCCCGCAGTGAAGTTAATCACTATGCTGATATTACTGCTGCCAGTGCCCCAGCGAATCAAACAACAGCTTAACAGTATGATTGGCGCTATCGGCAAATGGTCTATGGCCGATGTTTTTGTGGTTGCTATTATCGTGACCTACATGGCAGGTAATGCGTCAGCCGGTATGGGCGATATGCTTAAGACTCAATCTCAGTTTGAAATCGGTTTCTATTATTTTCTAGGCTACTGTATTTTTTCAATCGCCAGCCAGATGATGATCGACATGACACAAACGCGAAAGTCACAGAGTACCTTTGTTAATATTGACGGCTGATGCTGCTAGGCTTTTGAGCTGACGACAATAATATTTTTTTTTAAAATAAAAAGAGCTTAAATCAGTTTCTTATTATCTTGATGAGTCGTGAATAACACGAAAATAAGTCATTATTGTTTTGGATATTCAAAGTCGTGATATTTCGCGACTTATGTTTTTCAATGGTTATAATGAGCATATGCATTGGTAACCTTAAGATTGACTATGACTGACTCTACAACCACTGACTATATTGGCTCTGATCATTTTCTACCCGAAAATACTCTATTGCTTAATGCCATGACAGAGGGCGTATATGGTTTTGATTTAGCCGGTAATGCAGTGTTTATCAACCCCGCGGCAGAACAAATGACCGGCTGGAAAAGTGCCGAATTAATTGGCAGAAATATTCATGACTGTCATCATCATAGTCATGCAGATGGCAGTCATTATCCTCAGCATGATTGCCCCATTTATCGCACCTTACATGATGCTATCCCTCGGCAAGTGACCGACGATGTATTTTGGCGTAAAGATGGCAGCAGCTTTCCAGTGTATTACAGTTCCACCCCAGTATATGATCAGCAACAACTCGTCGGTGTTATCGCGATATTTCGTGATGTAAGCATGCAAAAACATACCGAGCAATCATTGAGACAAGCATTGGCACAAGTGCAGGCTTTGTCAGAACGGTTAGCATCAGAAAATCAATACTTACTCACTGAGCTTCAAGGTCAGCAAGGCGCCTCAGGAATATCGGGTAACAGCCAACCTATCAATCAACTCATTCAACAGATCCACTTAGTCGCAAATACCGACAGTACGGTATTAATTTGTGGTGAAAACGGCACCGGCAAAGAGTTAGTTGCGCGTAACTTACATAGGCTAAGTCATCGTAAAGACCAGCCTATGGTAAGTGTTAACTGCGCTGCATTTTCGACGGCCTTGCTAGAAAGTGAGCTGTTTGGGCATGAAAAAGGTGCATTTACTGGCGCCACAGCGCGTCGCAAAGGCCGATTTGAATTGGCCAATAATGGCACCTTATTTTTAGATGAAATTGCCGAGCTAAGTTTATCGGCACAATCTAAATTGTTGCGAGTGATTCAAGAGCAAAGCTTCGAGCGTGTTGGCAGTAGTGAAACCATTAAGGTTAATATTCGCTTAGTTGCTGCCACCCATCACGATTTAGCCGCAAGAGTAGAACAGGGCTTGTTTCGCATGGACTTGTATTACCGCCTGAACGTATTTCCAATTACCGTGCCTCCTTTACGAGAGCGCCGTGAAGATATTCCACAATTGGTCAGTGATTTAGTCACATCACTGAGTAAAAAGCTTGGAAAAAAAATCACTAAAGTGAGTGCTAAAGGGCTGAAGAACTTACAGCAATATGCTTGGCCAGGTAACGTGCGAGAGTTACAAAACCTGATTGAGCGAGAAATGATTTTATCGCAAAGTGGCCATTTACTGTTTAATACTTTGCCCGCAGTGGTTGCCCCTCCGTTGGCAGCCAGCACGTTAACCATGGCACAAGCCGAAGCCGCGCATATTATTACAGTATTAAATGCTAGCCATTGGCGTATTTCTGGCCCGTTTGGTGCAGCTGCAATGCTAGATATGCCGGCGAGTACCTTGCGATCTCGGATGAAAAAGTTAGCCATTACGCGCTAATTTTTATTACTCACTTTATTAAGTCGCGATATATCGCGTAAAAGATGATATATCGTGATTTTTATTTATGGGGTTTTTGTTTTAGTTGTTTAAAATCATGCTGTTAAGGTGATTCTTGAGTTGGCTTAGTCTTTGCTATAACAGGGCAATATTGTGTTATAGGAATATCTTCATGCCTAAATTATCATCTCAAACACCGGCAGCGATTATGCCAGTCGATAACGCTGCCGTTTCACAACGGATCCCAGTGGTGCAAATTGCTACGCCGTCGACAAAAATTCATGTTCGAGAACAGAAGGGCGTTTTTCAACGACTGCGTCAGCACAGTAATACTTTACTGATTGCGATTTTTTTCCTGATCCCATTTATCAATTACCAAGGCCGGCAAGCCATTCTGTTTGATGTAACCGAACAGCAATTCTTTTTCTTCAATATCACCTTGTGGCCACAAGACTTTACCGTATTAGCATGGTTTTTTATGGCTGCTGCTTTTGGGCTGTTTTTTGTTACTGTTTACTGGGGGCGGGTGTGGTGTGGTTTTTTGTGTCCACAAACTGCGTGGACCTTTATTTACATGTGGGTTGAAGCCAAAGTAGAGGGTAATCATCATCATCGGGCGGCGTTAGATAAAGCCCCATGGTCGTTGAGTAAAGTACGTAAACGAGTGACTAAGCATGCGGTGTGGATGGTGTTTGCCTTGCTGACCGGCTGCGGATTTATTGGTTACTTTATGCCTGCTCGCGAGTTGTATGTTGATATTTTTAGCGCAAACAGTGGCTTTTGGACTGGCACATGGGTGTGGTTTTTTGCCATATGCACTTATTTAAATGCCGGCTGGATGCGTGAAATGATGTGTTTGCATTGCTGTCCTTACTCGCGTTTTCAAGCGGTGATGTTTGACGCCAATACTAAAACGGTTAGCTATGATGCTGCTAGAGGTGAGTCTCGTGGGCCACGTAAACGTTCACAAAAAACGGAGCTAGGTGACTGTGTAGACTGTAATTTGTGTGTTGATGTTTGCCCAACTGGGATTGATATTCGTAACGGCTTACAATACGAATGCATTAACTGTGGTGCCTGTGTTGATGCATGTAATCAGACCATGGAAAAATTTGGTTATGCCGCTAATTTAATCAGCTTTACCAGCGAGAATGCCTTAACAGGACAAGCAAAAGCCAGTTTGTGGTCACTAAAATCTCTCGGTTATGCCAGTGCACTATTGATTATGATTATTCTGATCATTAGCGATTTAAGCCACTTAAGCCATATACAGCTTAATGTGATCCGCGATCGCCAAACCTTGTATCGTCAAGTGGGCGTCGACCAGGTTGAAAACAGCTATCAGCTCAAAATTCGCAATAAAACGCAACAAATGGCTTTTTATCAAATCAGTATCCACAGTGACGATGCTCAAGAGCAAGTATTGCAAATCGTTACCGACAGCTTGATTGCGATAAAACCTGCAGAACAACTGGATTATCCGTTGACCGTCAGTGGCCGCTTAAGTAACCGAGCGAGTGATAGTCCGCAACAAACAGTGCAATTTAGGGTCACCCAAATTCAAAGCTTGGAAAATCCAACGCCAACGGAACCAGCGAACCAGACCTCGCAAACATCACGGTTCTTTTGGCCATAATCTCGTAATCTCTGTATCTCAGTATGACGACATAAAGACGTGCTGACCTTACTCGATGCAACACAGCAACATGGTTAAGTAACAAAAAGGCTTGTCGCATTATTAATGGGGCAAGCCTTTTTTGCTAAATGGTCGCAGTGTTATCGCGCTAACGTATTAACGCTGATGCAGTGCGTAGTCGCTGCCGTCTTTAGCGGTAAACACTTTACAGTTGCCTTCAGTTGGCTGACAGCCTGTGTGGATTAAGCTAATCCATTGTTTGTATGGCGTCGGCAAATTCTTAATTGGAATCGCAACCTGAATGTCTTCAATATTAGCTTGGTCTGTGGTGCCCATTTGTCCTTGGCGGTCGAAGCTAATCTCAACATGGGTATCATTATTCTTTAACACCACTGAAGTCGGTTCACTTTTATGACCCGTCAATGCCACAAATTGACATGGATTTTGTAAACCACACTGAGAACCATCTTTCAAAAATGCTAATAAGTGGGTGTAGTAAACAACATAGCTGCTGACATCTTGGTGTGAGCCTTCGGCTAATGGAAATTGTGCATCCAAAAAGTCTTTTGCATTTGTGCTGCGATCCTGTGGATTGGTCGTTGCCACAAATTGCTCACCAATGAAGCGGTTAAGGTTTTGGGTGGCTGTTGCGCTTGCTTGAGTAGACATATTCATCGCCTTATTCCTCTTCGTGTTGTTGTCGGTCAGAAACCTTTGTCATTATTGTTTATCATTAAGCTCTGTTAGCAGCTTGATTTTTAGTCTATGCTATTTTTACAAACAATTTCACAATAAAAATTTTACAGTGTGAATTATACAAAATGAGAAATGAAAAAAGCCTAATGCGAAAGACCCATTTTTTGGGCACAAAGATAAGAAACTTGCGTAAACGCAACAACTTAACCATGGAGGACTTGTCAGCTCGTTGTGTACGTGTTGATTCAGGTAATTCGCCATCTGTGTCATATTTGTCGATGATCGAACGCGGAAAGCGTGTTCCGAGTGCAGATATGTTGGCGGTAATTGCGGTCGTTTTTCAAAAAGAAGTGGAATGGTTTCTTGATGATGTGCCAGAAGATGAAGCCATTACGCCGGAAAAAGGCAACAAAGGTGGCATTAGTGGTATGCCGCTGGAGCCGAGTTTTTTGTTTTCTAATGACATTCTGCAAATTGCTATTCCTGAAATGTTGTCGCAAACCGGCACCAGTGGCCGCCAGTTTGCTCATTTACTCATCCGCGCGCACCAAGAGCATCATCAAAATCATTTTCCTGATTTAGAGCGCGCCGCCGAAGAGGTCGGCTTAAAACGCATGCCGCTTGCCACTGAAGATATTATCGATATCGCCAAAGGCATGGGCTTAAAAATTAAATGGATCGACCGGGTTCCACAAGAAGTGATCAACGAAATGGGTGTCAGTGCTAAGCAGTTAGTGACTTCATTTTTTGAGCCGCCGGGGACTATTTACATTAGTAATATGTTGAAAAACAGACCCAGTAGATTGCGCTATGATTTGGCCGTGCACATAGGTCATTGTGTATTACACAATAAAGATGGCTTAAAGAGTGTGATGATGTCGGGTCGCCGTGATGACTTTGATGATGCTCTTGTCCCTCAATCCAATACATTGAATGCACAAGATATTTTACATGCATGGCGCGATTTTGAATCAAGCTTCTTTGCCGGTGCTTTGTTGTGTCCAAAAGTGCCGTATCGACAGTTACTGGATCGTCATGGCTATGAGATTAGTGTGCATAAGCAATTGCAGGTGTCAGCTTCAGTGGCTATGCGCCGCATGACAGTGGTATCACCTTATCCCCATTGGCATTATTTTGATGCCTATGCACCGGGTAAGTTAAAAGCTGTGTATCGCGGTAATGGTATTCCTTTGCCTTGGGGCAACATGCGCCTAGTGGAAGATCCTTGTCAGCATTGGGCTGTATTTAGGATGCTTAACGAGCAAGTCGAGGGTACCTCTGCGCAAATATCGATTTTAAATGTTGGTAATGAACCACGTATTTATTGCTGTGAATCGATTAAAGTAGATGACTCGGCGGGCAATGCACATGTGTTATGTGCTGGAATAGATTTAAATCCGGCGATTGAAGCGCAAGGCAAAGACGCTCAGTCGATTGCTCATGATTTGAAACAGGCTTGTGCTACGGGCGGCGGCTCTATCGTTATTCCTAAACATATCCAAAAAGATCTCACTAGTGTGGCAAAAATTCTGAACATTAATTGGATTGAACGTGGGATTAAAAAAGATGCCCAGTTAATTTGTTCGCGTGGTGCGGTATGTCCGCGTCAGCCAAGTTGTTATGCCGCAGGGCGTAATTTATGTGAAGAAAACCAAGGTTAAGTCGTCCTTTATGTATGCCGCATCAACATAAGTTGATGCGGCTTCAAGCAACATCTGATGTACCTAAAGGGGAAACTTTACCGTCACGCAAAGCCCGCAGTTGTTTACAGGATCTGCTGGGGTTAAGCTAATTTTTGCATCCATCTGCTGCACAATACTCGCCACAATCGCTAAGCCTAAACCTGAGCCATATTCATTACTGCCTAATATGCGATAAAAAGGTTCAAACACTTTTTGAACTTCAGTATTTGCGATACCTGGGCCTGTATCCTTGATGGTCATCTCTATGCCTTGCTCGGTTTCAATAATACTCAAATCAACTCTACCGCCACTAGGTGTATAGCGGATAGCATTGTCGATCAGGTTGTGAATTAAGGTTTTTAAACGGACAGGGTTGGCGTTGAGCTGGGCGTCGCTATCTTGGCTAAAGCCCAAATCAATCTCTTTCGCTTCCACAAGTGGGTATAGCTCTTCAATCACCTCAGTGAATACTGTTTTTAGTGAGGTTCGTTGATGTTGTTGGATGCTGTTGTCTTGTTGACGCGCCATCGATAATAGTTGTTCTAGCAGATGGATACTGCGACTGATCCCAGCCTGTAATGCATTTAGTTTCTGACGCGCATCGTCGGTTAACTCTGTTTGCTGAAGACGTTGAGCCTGTAACGACAGCGCCGTGATAGGCGATCGGAGTTCATGGGCGGCATCGGCAATAAAGCGCTTTTGGCTAGTAATAACCTGGCTGTTTTTACTGAGTAAGCGATTAATCGCCTCAACAAAGGGCACAATTTCACTCGGCAATTGAGTAGTGGGAATTAACTGTAAATCGTGCTCAGTTTGACGGTCTACATCGTGGGCTAAAATGCTAATTGGACTCAGAATTTTACCTAGAATATAGCCGAGTAATAATAATAAAATCGGAATTAATACTAACAATGGCATTAGGGTATGCAGCGCGGTTTCAAAGGCGATGTTGTCACGAATGGCGGTCTCTTGGGCGACGGCTATTCGCTGCGAGGATGATAAGGTGCGCACAAATACTCGCCATGACTGTGTGGCTAAATTAACCGTGTGAAATCCATCAGTTAAATTGCTCGGCAAGGCTAGGATATTTTTCGCTATAGGATTGCTTGCTGGATTGTCACCCAATAACTGCACCGAAACTTGAAACTCCAACTGATCTTGGCTCAACGGGGTTAGTGTGCTGTCGTTTGGGGTCAGCGAGTAACGGTCAAATAGCACAGCCATTTGTTGCAATACATCATCTTGTAGCTCATGGGCTTCTTCAAAAGCACTGCTAAAAGTAAAGCTGGCAGCAATGATCGCAACAGACAAAATTGCAGCTGAAATCCAATAAGATAAGCGCGTTTTTAACGAGTTACGGGGGCATTTTTTGACACCATCCATCCTACACCTCTGACATTTTTAATGGTTTCTGTACCCAGTTTTTTACGCAAACAATGGATTAAAAACTCTACCGCATTGCTTTCTACTTCTTCACCCCAGGCATAAATACGTTCTTCTAAATCACTTTTTGAATGAATTGAACCGGGTCGGATAAGCAATGTTTGCAGTAAGGCGAACTCACGGTTAGACAGTAAGATATTATCTTGAGTGAGGGTTTTGGCTTCATGTGTGGCAGGGTTTAGCCACACAATATTATTGGTTAATTCAGGCGTATGCTGGTTGGCATTGCGCCTTGCTACTGCACGAATGCGAGCCTGTAGTTCGCTCATATCAAAGGGCTTAATGACATAATCATCGGCACCTAAATCGAGCCCTTTGACTCTGTCTTCTAAGCTGTCTCTGGCGGTAATAATGATCACCGCCAGAGCGGGGTGCTGAGCTCGAATATATTGCATCACTTGCAAGCCATCCAGCTTAGGTAAGCCAAGGTCGAGCAACACCACATCATATTGCTGGCAACGTAAACTGTGCAGCGCCGCTTCGCCATCGCATATCCAATCAACCGCATAGGCGACATCTTTTAAGGCACTTTGCATGGCATCACCAATCATTTTATCGTCTTCTACTAATAAAATACGCATAGCACCTCAATTGAGCACAATGACACAAAGTGGAAAGTCTTCATTAATGATTCTTTGTTGCAGCTTGCTGCTTAAATAGCATTAAACACAACACCATACCAAAGAGTAGTGCCGCCGATGCAGTAAAGCGACTAAATTCTAATCCACCATGGCTAATGGGTTTATCTAAAAAGTCACCGACTACAGCACCTAAAGGTCTGGTTAAAATAAAGCTAAGCCAAAACAACAGTGTGCGAGATATTGGGCTCCAAAGATAGGCGGCTAATAATACTAATAGCATACTACCAAAGATAAGTGCGCTGGCATCGTAACCTAAACCCGCGCTATCCACAGTCCAGTCGCCTAAAGCTGTACCTAGGGTTTGTGACAGTAAAATCGTGACCCAATAAAAGCATTCGGTTTTGGTATTGTTTATCGATTGATTAGACAGGCTACCGGCACTGACGTACCAAATTGAAAATGACATGCACAACAGGCTCACCAGTAACAATGTGCCCCCGGTATAGCCTATGCCTAATGAGCGGTCGGCAAAGTCTGCCATGGTAGTGCCTGCAGTAGTTGTGGCGATAATGGTGGCCCAATAAATACTCGAAGAATAATGTTTACTGCGAATTTGTATTGCTACCGCTATCGCGAATAAACCGATAAAAATAACTGAGCTCACTAAATAGCCGAGGTTAAGCGACATCGATAAAGCATCACCTGCCGTTTCGCCTAAGGTGGTCGCCAGTATTTTAACCAGCCAAAATATTAAGGTGACTTGTGGCACTTTAGCCCGCGCCTGCTGTTGTAGTGTTTCCATATCGATACTCACTTATGTTGATACATTATTGGCTTTTTTGCTGCTTGGCGCGCACTGAAAGGTAAGCTACAAGTGCAACAATAATTGCTAAAAAAACAATACTGGTGCTGGTGGTGCCAAACCCAAAGCCACCTTTACGAACCGGTTGTGACAATAAATCACCGATAGAGGCACCCAGTGGGCGGGTTAAGATATATGCCACCCAAAAGCACAATACTGCATTGGCTTTGAAGCGATAAAAAGCCACGCTAATGACGGTGATTAAACTACCAAATATCAAAGCCGAAAGGCCGTAGCCAACATTCATGTCTTCAGATACCCAATCACCGACCGCAGTGCCTAAAGCAAAGGTAATGAGAATGGCCAGCCAATAAAATAATTCACGTTTAAGAGTGACAATGGAATGAATCGATAAAGTGCGTTCTTTGCTAAACCAGTATGCAAATGTTGCCGCTAATAATAGGCTAAACACCGCAGTCGATACTGGCAAAGGCACATCAAGTTTGTCTGTGAGAATGTCGGTGACTAAGGTGCCAAAAATACTGATAAGTACCACTACACCCCAATAAGCATATGGGCGATAGCGAGTTTGCTTAAGCTGCACCAATAAGGCGACAAGTAATAATATCCCCATGATGATGCTGGTATTAATCATGCCTACATGAAGATGGAAGCTAAGATAATCTGCTGCGGTTTCTCCCACCGTGGTCGACATCATTTTTATTACCCAAAAGATCAGCGTGATTTCGGGCACTTTATTAAGCCAAGTATTTGGTGATAGGTCATTCGGCGTTGTGTGAATAGATGATGCTTTGGTTAAAGGTTTCATAAGGACTCCTGATCCAACAGTGAAACTGATTTAGCACTATCTTGCCGCGCAATACTTAGGCCAAACATAGGGCGGTGATATCAGCCATAAATATGTTAGCCAGATGAGTTCAACGTTTGGACTGCATTCCAATATCTCTGCTTGGTAACAGATCCCGCTAAAATTTCTACTCATAATTGATAAGTCGATATTTGTTGTTATTTTCACCAAACATTAACAATAGTTCCCGTTTTGGAATTGATTCCATCGATATGATGAAGCGTCAATAATATAAAAAGGGGTGATAACCTATGAGCAATATCGATCTATTAGGGCGCCGTAAGTTTATTGCAGGTCTAGGCATTGCTGCTGGTGCAGCGATGGTAGCACCAGCAATGGCAGTGTCTGAAAAGGCAGAAGGGGTTAAATGGGACAAAGAAGTTGAAATCGTCATTATTGGTTCTGGTTTTGCGGGGTTAGCTGCCGCAATCGAAGCCACCAAACATGGTGCAAAAGACGTCCATATATTTGAAAAAATGTCCTATTTTGGCGGTAACTCGGCAATTAACGGCGGGCTTTTCGCCGCACCAGGCACGCCGATGCAAAAGAAAGAAGGCGTTGAAGACTCAGTAGACAAAATGGTTCATGACCAATTATTGTCTGGCCGTGGCATTGCCGATGAAGGGTTATTACGCCATGTCGCATCTCATGCGGTTGAAGCGTTACAAATGACCTTAGATGCAGGGTCTGAATACCATCCTTACTTACAACAACTGGGCGGTCACTCGGTTGCACGTACTTACCAAACGACGGTAAGTTGCGGAGCCGGTATTACTCAGCCATTGTACAAAGAGTGCAAACGTATTGGTGTAAACACCCACAATCGTTCAAAATTTGAAGGATTCCTCGTCGGTAATAAAGGCGAAGTTGTTGGTGTTAAAATGCGTCAAAACTATCACTTTGGCGAAGACCAGCCTGGTAAGGTTCTCAATATTCGCGCCAAACGTGGTGTGATTATGGCTACTGGTGGCTTTGCGCAAAACGTTGATTTACGGATGGCGCAAGATCCAACCTTAACTGCAGATGTGGGTTGTACCAACGCACCAGGTGCAACAGGCGAGGGCATGTTCGAAATGTTCCGTTTAGGGGCTATTCCTGTGCATTTAGCTCACATTCAATCTGGTCCTTGGGCTTCACCTGATGAAGGTGGCTTTGGTTATGTGTCTAACTATTCAATTTTCAATTTACCTCACTCAATTGCCGTTAGCCGGACAACCGGTAAGCGTTTCATGAATGAAATTGCCGATCGCAAAACACGTGCTGATGCTGAATTAAGTAACCGTGATGAAAAAGGCAATCCTGTACCACCACTGTTGATTTCAAGCTTTAAAGATTCTAAAGCGCATCCAAATACCGAAAAAGTGATTAAGTACAATGTCGGCTGGAAGTTTGATTCAGTTGAAGAGTTGGCAACACACTTTGGTGTGCCTTTAGCGGGCTTAACAGCACAAATCGCTGAATACAATGGCTATGTAAAAACGGGTGAAGATAAGCAATTTGGTAAAGATATGACCTTGGCGAAAAATAAAATGATCGAAGCGCCATTTACTGTGGTTCGCTTGTGGCCAAAAGTGCATTACTGCCAAGGCGGTGTAAAAGTAAACACCAAAGCCGAAGTAACAGATAGTTTTACTGGTAAGTCTATTACTGGCCTTTATGCCGCTGGTGAAGTGTGTGGTGGTATTCATGGTGTTAGTCGTCTAGGGAGTTGTTCTATTCCAGAATGTATGGTGATGGGTATGACTGCAGCTAGAAGTCTCATGAAAGTTTAATTAGACCAGTGAACAAGAGGAATCATTAATGAAAAACTTTAATATTATACTTGGGCTGGTACTACTTGGATTAACCAGTTTATCAGTACAGTCAGCAGAGATCCGTGACTATCATAAAGAGGTTATCGGTAAAGACTGTAAAACCTGTCATGACAATGGCATCAAGCAGTTCCCATCTGATCAATCCTGTTTGCAGTGTCATGATGTTGATGACTTAGCAAAGAAAACCGCCCGAAGTGAAGAGGACAAGTGGCAGAACCCACACAATAACCTTCACTATGGCAAAGATGTACCTTGCCAAGAGTGTCATGGCGAACATACACCTAAAAAACCATTATGCAGTAACTGTCATACGTTTAAGTTTGATAAGCATAAAGGCTAAACTAATTTAAATTTAGATGAGTTCAGTAAGCCACATATTAAGTATTTAATGTGGCTTTATATTTTAATCGCTAGACAGCCTCGTTTCACTTTTATCCCCTCTTAAATGCCAATCATAGATTGGTTTTTTTCTATTTTTACCCACATTAACATCTAAGCGCAATCACACTTTTTTCAGTTAACTGACTAATAAACCTGCAGACAAAACACCTCTTTTGGATTGCTATGCAGTTAATTGATCCAGGTCTACATTCGGCCAAGCTCAACAGAGTAATATCGCGATCTTTAAAGTAGCAATCGCTGCTATTTCATTGACGTATTTTGGTTTGAATAGAGTTAACACTATGATGATAATAGAAATAATAATTGTGCTTGGGTCTATTTACCTTGGTGCAAGAATGGGCAGTATAGGGATAGGTTTTGCTGGCGGCGTTGGGGTATTAATTCTTACCGTCGGTTTAGGATTAACACCTGGTGCGATCCCTATCGACGTGATGCTGATTATTATGTCAGTGATCACCGCGATTGCTGCGATGCAAGAGGCAGGAGGGATGAAGTATTTGGTGTCAATAGCGGAAAAACTACTGCGTAAACACCCTAAGCACATCACATTTTTAGCGCCAATGGTAACGTATTTTATGACCTTATTTGCCGGAACGGGCCACACTGCATTCTCGACATTACCAGTTATAGCCGAAGTCGCCAAAGAGCAGGGCATACGACCATCACGGCCTCTATCTATCGCAGTTGTCGCCTCGCAAGTTGCCATCACGGCCTCTCCTATTTCTGCCGCAGTGGTGTTTTTCTCGGGTATTTTAGAACCGTTCGGGGTGGATTATTTAGTGCTATTAGCCGTATGCATCCCCTCAACCTTTATTGCTTGTTTAATTGGTGCTGCTGTTGCCTCGATGCTCGGTAAACCGTTAGCGCAAGACCCCATTTATCAACAGCGTTTAGCCAGCGGACTCGTCAATATTCGGGGTGAAACCCAAGTCACTTTGCAACCTGGCGCTAGAAGGTCGGTGGCTATTTTTCTAGTCGCGATAGTGGCGGTAATGTCTTACGCCACAGCCATTTCTGACAAAGTGGGCTTAATTGTGAACCCAGTGCTGTCGCGCGATGTGGCGATTATGTTGTTTATGCTCTCTGCCGCAGCGGCGATCACTTGGTTTTGCCGTTTAGATGCCAGCAAGATTTCTAATGCATCAACGTTTAAGTCGGGCATGTCAGCGTGTATTTGTGTGTTGGGCGTAGCTTGGTTGGGTGACACCTTTGTGTCTAATCATATTGACGAGATAAAAGCGGTTGCGGGAACCTTGCTTCAAAGTCAGCCATGGTTATTATCGGTGGCATTATTTTTTGCTTCTATGTTGCTCTATTCTCAAGGTGCGACCACTAAAGCGTTAATGCCAGCAGCATTGGCAATTGGGGTGAGTCCATTAACGGCAGTTGCTTCGTTTGCGGCGGTGAGTGCGTTATTTGTATTACCAACTTATCCGACGTTATTGGCGGCGGTAGAAATGGATGACACTGGCTCCACTCGCATTGGCAACGCGGTGTTTAACCACCCATTTTTAATCCCAGGCGTAGTGACCATAGTATCGAGTGTGTTATTGGCCTTTTTGTTTGGCAGCTTGATTCTGTAACCTCACAGTATGTGGCTTGGTATAGTAGTGATGTTAGTTGATTTGATAGCCTTTATGCTCAACATTGGCTTTTATTAAATTAATTAATTGCAAGGTCGCATAGGTTTGAGTATCTGGGTTGAGGTAAAGCGATTCGTTAAACATCGGCAGTGGCGGTAAGCCATGTTCAAGTGGATCTAAAATTTGCATTTTATCGTTTATTCTAAATTCGGCTACCGGTGCAATCACAAGATCATTTTCGACCGCCATCGATAACGCTTGTGGGGATGGTGTTGACAGTAATACCCTTATCGGACGCATAGACAATTGATGATTGGCGAATACTTGTGCTCGAATAGGGCAGTTTTCTGGGTATAAGCCCACGGGGATGGTTTTGTTTTTATGGGCGTTACCGTTAGCTGCTGCGGCCCAATGAAAGCGGCGCGTAAATAACAGTTCGCCGTTGACGGGGGCTTGCCAGTGAGTTGCGACTATCACGTCAAACTCGCCTTGATGGAGTCGTTTATATAAATTGCCACTTACATCGGTATCGATAACTAATTCTATATTGGTAAATTCACGAATAAACTCTAATAAGCAGCTGCTTAGGTAGCATTTGATAAAATCGGTTGGCACACCAAGGCGGATCACTTCGCGATTTTGACAATCTTTTAACTCATCAAGTGCCTGTAAGTTAAGTTGCATCATTTTATAGGCATAGCTCAGCAAGGTTTCACCTGACTCGGTCAAGGTGACGCCTTTGTTGTCCCTAATCAGCAAAGTTTGACCGACACTTTCTTCAAGCTTTTTAACTTGTAGGCTCAACGTTGATTGGGTTCGGCAAATTTTATCAGCCGCTTTTGACAAGTTGCCACATTCAGCAACAGCGATAAAACTTTCAAGTAAGTCAATTTTTAACATGGGCTATTGAGTAAGTTCATAGTGGTATAAGTATTACTCAATTTAGGCTATCCACAAAGCTTGCTATAGTGTAACTGTGAGGTGTTAATGGTTATTTAATTAAAATATCTTGGAGTAAGGAATGGGTAGCTGGGAGGATCGTGGGAACTACTTGATTGAAGTGTCGCAACGTTGTTTAAAAGGCCATAAAACCTTTGATTTGTGCCGATCGCATCTAGTTCAAGCCAGCCAGATATCCAAGGGCACTATTTATAATCACTTTACCTCAGAGGCCGATTTAATTGTGGCCGTAGCCAGTGCAGATTACCGTCATTGGTTAATTCAAGCCGAACAAGATACACAGCAATATAGTGATCCCTATTTACGGTTTATTTTTCATCATTGCCAACGTTTGTACCGTATTTTATCTGAACAATCATTTGTTATTGCTAGAGTGATCCCCAACGAGTCAATACTAATACAAGCCAGCGATTATTATCGCGCCCGTTTTGAGCGAGTACTTAAACAATATCAACAATGGAATGCACAAACCCTGACAGAGATTGGTGAGGTTGGTGGCTTTAATCGTGGTGAGTTGCTTTGTGACTATTTACGCGGTGCTATGATCAACAGTGACGATGCACAAAAGCATCCCGACGATGCTGAAATGTACTACCAGTTTAGTTTTGCCATGACCCAGCTTATGGGCCATTCACACAAACGCATGCCCACGATTAATACATTCTTGCAGTGGCTAGCCGGTAAACCCGCATAAATGATTTATCCTCGCTCTTGAACTCTAAATGCCATGCACGGCATGGATCCCTTAACTTCAGTTAACGGCTTGCTCTGGAACGCATTTGGCCAGCTTGGGATAATTATGAATCGCAGTCAATTAAGCGTTTTCTAAACTAAAATCGATGATGGCCCACCTACCTATCTACTCACACAATCGTGTTTTAGTACATCAGTAAAATATGGCGATGCTATGTTTACAACAGCATGAACCTGAGCTCCTAAATGCTAGAGAGTAGCAGATAAAAATCATGTCGCCTTGAGCCCACGCCAACACTGAATGTGCTTTTTAAGTGATTGTATTTTATTGTTTTTATATTTTTTGACACGGTTGATATTTGTTGTTAGGTTAGTCGTGTTAGTTGATACCTTGTTATAAATAGCGTTATCTCCAAGCTAACACTCATAGTATTTGGCAAACTAATTGAAAAGTTAGGACGCAAAGCTTCCGGTCTAAGGTGGTAAATTAATTTTTACGAAACTAAGATAGCGGAGTTGCCGCAGAGCTCAGGTTCTGCGTGAAACGAACAGCCGTTTTTTTAACGCTGTTGTTTGCCAAAATACCACTTTGATATTGATATCGAGGCCTATCACTTATTTTTAAGTAATAGGTAACCAATGGAGTGCATATAAGTGGCAAATCTTCCTGTTTTACCTCATGTTTCTAAGTTAAGCCTACTCGCAGCCTCACTCATGGCTGCAAATTCTTTCGTCAGTCTGTCTGTTGAAGCGCATGGTTATGTGCTATCGCCAGAGTCACGCTCATACGCTTGTAAAACTGGCAATAATGCAAGCTGTGGCGCCGTTCAGTGGGAGCCACAAAGTGTTGAAGGGCCTTCGGGATTCCCTGAATCAGGCCCTGAAGATGGTAAGTTAGCGAGCGCTGCAAATGGTGCCTTTTCTCCTCTAGATGTTCAGAGTCCGGTCCGTTGGTCTAAAACGGATATCAACGCCGGATGGCAGCAATTTACTTGGCAGTTTACCGCTAACCATGTCACCCGTAACTGGCGCTATTATATTACTCGCCAGGGTTGGGACCAAAACCAAGCCTTAAGCCGCGCGAGTTTCGATTTAGCGCCTTTTTGTGTGGTCGATGGTGGCATGGTTCAGCCACCTAAATTAGTTACTCATGACTGTTACGTGCCAGAGGGACTAAGTGGTTACCATGTTGTTTTAGCCGTATGGCAAGTCGGTGACACCAGCAATAGTTTCTATAATGCTATTGATGTCAATTTGAGTTCAGGCCCGGGAATCCCTAACGAGTGGCAAGATGTGGGTGACATTAATCCGTCACTGGATCTCAAGGCTGGTGACAAAGTGATGACCAGGGTATTTGATGCTAATGGCGAGCAGCTCTCTAAGCAAACCACGATTACAATTACCGATGCGACTCAAGGTGATAAACAGAATTGGCCTTTCCTTCTTGCCAGCACTATTAATGCGCAGCAATCACAACTCAATGCAGGACAAAAGAATGCCGCTGGCAGTATCATGCCGGTTTACGGTAAAAATGATATTTTTACCCTAACTGATTCAGGTATTGAGCGTGTCGAAGTCGAGTTTGATTTAGCTCCTGCCCCAGGGAATCAACTCGATGTGACCTCGCTTGCTGATGCAATTCAAATCAACGATGGTGCGGCTCAAGTGAGTTTTGATGTGACAACCAATTCCGCTATGCAAGTGTCAGCTTATTTATTTAATCATGATGGCGTTGCATCTGGATTTGTGAGTCAAGCGGTTAATAATACCAATGCGAGTTTAGTGCTGGAGGTTGTAGCACCTAAAGTTGGCCATTATCACTTACAAGTTAAAGGTGAACCTCAGCAAGGGGATGTCATCCAGCAGAACTTTGATGTGTTTTTAAAGGATGAGCTACCAGTACCAGAAGCCGACTTCGTGTTTCCAGCTGAAGTGACGCGTTATGTTACCGGCACTAAGGTTTTGCAACCTAAGACAGGTAAGGTTTATCAATGTAAACCTTTCCCATATGGCGGCTACTGTATGCAGTGGTCAGCTTCTGCTACCAGTTATGAGCCGGGCGTAGGAGCTTCTTGGGCGGTAGCATGGACTGAATTGTAAAATCGGAACATCATATTAAGAGATTCAAATAGGTTTAAAGCTCTTTTTTAGGTTTAAATAAAGATAAAAAAACCGTGAATATCGATTAAGGAATTCACGGTTTTTTATTGATTATCAGATAACTTATCTCATGGTACTGGCTTACTCCCACAAGTCGATTCTGAAATAAATCTTGAAAGCCTTGTGGGGTAAGATTTAGTAGCCTTTTCCAAGGAAATGGGGATTTTTCACTCCTTTTCCTAAAAATGTAGATCCTATAATACATTTTTCCAGAATCTCACGTGAGCAAATGCTTCTCATTTAAAGTGATGGATGCACCTTTCATCGCGTTCTTAGGGTCTTCTATTTGACCAGCATATAACCATACTGCATTATGTGCAGTTGGTTATGTCAGCTGTTAATATTTTCTTATTAAACAGTTCCCGTTAGAGGATAACAGTGGCTCTATTAAAAGAATCAGACTTAAGGTCTTACCTAAGCAAAAGTAGTCTTGCTTGTGAAAGTGCTTCTAATCGGAGCCTTGATCATGAAAAATTTGATGTCTTCTTATCCCATAGCTATCGAGATAAAGACTTGGTTTTTGCTGTTAAAAAATACTTGGAAGACCATGATTTATCTGTATATGTGGACTGGATTGATGAACAAGAGTTAGACCGTTCCTCGGTGGATGTTGAGACAGCTGAAACATTGCGAAAGCGTATGTCCCAGTGCCAGTCTTTACTTTTTTTAACATCATCGAACTCTACTATCAGCAAGTGGATGCCTTGGGAGTGCGGGTATTTCGATGGAATTAATGGGAGAATTGCTATATTTCCCATTGCAAAATCCGATGAAAGTTCTTTTGCTGGTCAAGAGTACTTAGGACTTTATCCATATATAGACGTAGTTGGTACTACTATTTGGGTTAATAGCGTTAAATCTGGATATTGTTCAATGAAAGACTGGTTAAATGGTAAATCACCTGATAGCTATTAGTGCGTAAATAAAGGTCTCACATTCCCATTTTAGTTAAAGTGGAATGACAGAATAGCACTTTTAACGTGATGATTGTTTTGGGAGTAATATATGGCTAGAAAAGTATTCTTTAGTTTTCATTACGAGCGTGATGTTAGGCGTGTTGTCCAGGTTCGGAACTCTTGGGTTGTCCGACCTGGAGGTGAGGCTCAACCTTTCTATGATAAAGCTGAGTTTGAAGAAGCAAAGAGGCGTTCAGGTGGCATAGAACAGTGGATTGAGGAGCAACTCAAGGGGACATCTGTTACAGTAGTTCTATTTGGCGCTGAGACTTATGATAGAAAGTGGGTACGTCATGAAATCAAACGTAGCTATGAACTAAAGAAAGGTATATTGGCAATAGACATTCATAGTGTTAAAGACCCACAAAAAGGCACTGATACCAAGGGTAAAAACCCTCTAGATTATTGGTACATCGAAAATAATGGTAATAAAACATATTTTTCAGAGATGTATGAAACCTATGATTGGGTAAATGATGATGGATATAAAAATATCGCTACTTGGATAGAGAAAGCAGCTAAAGCAGCAGGTCGATAATATGATGGGGATTTATGAGTTTGCTGTTTTAGGTAGTGTTACTCCTAAGCAAAGACAAAGTTTAATAAATTCAATTCAGCAGATGGCCTCTGAGTTTGAACTTGACATCGATAATCAAATCATAATCTATGATGCAGAGACTGTAAAACAAAGAAATAGATCTTCAGCTTTTGCTGCTGTTTATTTTGGAGGGCTACCTCAGGTTGATATAGACGCTGCAAACTCAATATTCACTGAAAGTGTTCCAATAATTCCTGTGGTTAATAGTTTGGAGCAGTTTTCAATATGTATTCCTGAATTTTTACAGCCCACAAATGGATTTTGTCTAAATGGACAAGATACAGAAATAAAAGAGCTTGCAACATTAATGATGGAGTGTGTAGGCTTACTGCGCCGTCAAAGGCGAATTTTTGTGAGTTATCGCAGGACTGAATCACGTGATGCTGCATTGCAGATACACGATCTTCTTATGAGAAAAGGATTTGATGTATTCCTTGATACGCATGATATACGTCCTGGAGAGCCTTTTCAGGACGTTCTTTGGCACAAGCTTTGTGACTCCGATGTGTTAATCATGCTAGATACACCTACTTATTTCGAAAGTAGATGGACTCGTGAAGAAATCGGTCGTGCCCGAGCTAAGGAGATTCATGTATTGCGCGTAGTTTGGCCTAACCATGAGCCAAATAAAATGGCAGATTTGTCAGAAACTATCTACTTAGACAATGAAGACTTAGAAAACTATAGTGGGCCGCTAACTATTGAAAAAATAGAAGAAATTTCTCTTAAGGTAGAAAGTGTTAGAAGTCGTAGTATAGCGGCTAGATATATGTCTATTACAGGCCGTCTTCGGGCTGATGTTGAACGTATTGGTGCTCGCTTCGAGGGTGTTGGTGCTCATAGAGCAATTGCCATTCGTTTAATTGATGATAGAAAACTCTGGTTATATCCTGTCGTAGGGATTCCAACCGCTGAGACTTTAAATGATATTGCAATTAAGGCTCGGTCAAATCCAGATAAAGGATTCCCAGTTCTTGTATATGACGATATAGGAATTAGAAAAGCTTGGTCTGATCATTTGCAATGGTTAGATGAGAATATCAAGTCTGTGCGAGGGTTGAAAATTACTCAGGCAGCTTGGTCGCTGGCTGGTTGGGAGTTTTGAAAATGGACGATTTTATTTTTTTATCTGCTAGTGTACCAGATCCTAAACGAGCTCCTGAGTTTGCAAATTCGTCTAATTCTGTAGCGATTACTTCAGCTGTTAGAGCATTAATTCATGTTACCTTGGGACGTAGAGTTTTGGTATGGGGAGGTCATCCAGCAATAACTCCAATGATAAAAATTGTAGCGGAGGAAATGGGTTTTGACTACGAGAGATGGGTAAAACTATATCAGTCCTTATATTTTAAAGATCAGTTCCCTCAAGATAATAAAAATTTTAAAAATGTAGTATATACAAAAAACATAGAAAACAATCTTGAGAAAAGCTTGCTTCACATGAGAGAGCGAATGTTCGCAGATAATAATTTCAAAGCTGCTGTTTTTATTGGTGGAATGGGTGGGGTTATTGATGAGTTTAACCTGTTTCAGAAACTTCAGCCAAATAAAGATATTGTGCCAGTTATCTCGACAGGCGGTGCTACATTAAAAGTTGCAGAGCTTATGAATGAACCACTAGATAGTGACCTTTATAATGATTTAGATTATGTCAGACTCTTCCATAATAGTTTAGGCATCTCAACAAAAGAAGAAAGATTTGCTAGTCCTGAGATTCAACCAGTCGAGATGGAAGATCGCTACTGGAAACCTGACTAAGGCTTATCGTTCTAATTTAAGAGAACAATTTGTAGTGCTGATGATTTTTAGATGCACTACAAATAAAGTTTAAGGTATAAGTTGACACATTATTTTGCGCGTATGATTAACTTTCATTTATCCAGTCTACCAACTTGTGCTGTTTACTTTTGTTAAATACAAGAATATTACCATCTATAATTCGTACTGCTGGATAGGTGTTGATTAATTCATTTGATTTACCATGTTCATTGTCTAAGTTTAGAACTGCGATTTTTTTTCCTAGTTTAGAAAAGTAATTAATTTCCCAAGTTACCCAACTAGATAAATCTGACTCCTTTGTCCGAATTAGAATCAGGTTTTGTGATTGTCTCATTCTAAGTTCTAGTATTGTTGGTGTATAATGACTAAATTTACTCCTATTTAAATCTTGCCTATCGCTTTTCCAGTCAACGAAAGCGACAAGCCCTAATGAATTTAACTTAAAAACAAATTCATCAACCATGTCTGCATTTGAAACTGCATGAGATATGAATACATCGAAATATTTTGCATGTTCTATGTAATCATTCTCATATAGCTCCTTCACAATATCTTCAGGAGTCCTTCCTATATCTTCCTTATAGTCGCAACCGAAATGCTTTACCAAGGTGTTGTATTTTTCTTGCGCCCCTTTTCCTTTTGGTGGAAGATATACAACTTCATCAAATCGTTGAAGTATCCTTAAGCAATAATTTCGTATAAACCAATCCTTTTCGCCACTCATCACCTGTCTAAAGAAAAAGATAGTACTTTCATTTTTGTACTTGCTGCATTCGATAACTATTAAAAGTCTACGCAATTTATTTTTTTCGTGCCAATATTTTTCAATAAGCAGACTAATATAGTTAGGAGTGACGAATTGTGTTGATATGTTGTTGTTTCTGTAATTTATTTTCTTTCTATTGCTATCTAATTGGGCTTCTACCAGAGCTTCTTTTTTCGCCATCTGAGCTTGGGAAAAATCAAAATCTCGCTCACAAATATCATTTAACTTGGGTTTAGCTAAACTATACAATAGCTCTGATGGGTTTGGAAAAAAAAGAGGCTTTCCTCTTCTCCGTCGTTTGTTTTTTTCTTGATAAAATCTAAAGTGTTTCTCCATGCTAATAATGTCATCAGGATATATTTCAGAGAACAACTTGATAAAATCGTTCTTTTTAATTCCCGGTGGCGTGAATGACAAAACAGTTCTTACCTTTTTTCTAAATTTTTTACGATACAACTCGAGATATTTGTTTGTTTTTCTTTGAACGCTTCCCATAATTGATATCCTTCTTCGGTAAAACTTAATTCCTATTATTTTTTACAGCCTTATGGTCACCGCTAAACTGGATATTAATACAATTCAGATGAGTTGTAATTATTCATGCTGGAGCCTTTGATTTCAGCTTGTTAATGTCATTCATAACATGATTGAATCTACTTGAAAAACTCACACATATAATATAATCACAATTTAACACCATGACTTAAGCCGTCTTGTAGTTCAATATGAAGGCGGATTTTTCCTCCGCCTGATTCAACAATTTGTTTCAACTGCTGTAGGCTATCGATAGTACAGCTATCAATTTGGTAACTTGCATCAGCACCGATACGCTTGAGTAGCTCCATCAGACGAAGCTGAATCAACTGCTTCGACGCTATCTCTTCGGCTGCGTAAACGACCTCTTGAGGCTGCTCTGCAATGATGTCTTCAAGTTTTCTACCCATCTTCTCTGCCTTTGAGGTTAAGCAGGAAAACTTTCACATGTGAAAGTTTTCCTGGCTCTGTTTGTTTGGCTAGTTTAGCCAGCAAAGGGCAGTAAAACTAGCTCAGGTATACAATCACTTGATTCTCACAATCTGGCTCTGTTTGAGCTCAACTATCTGAAGTTCAAGATCTTCAATACGTGAAAGTGCACTCCTTAGAGCATGACTTAGTTGATGATGTTCTGCGGCCATTGAAGTTAATCTTTGGGTCAATACAGCAACTTTTTCACGATACTGAATTTTTATCTTTCTTTCTTGGTTGCGCTTTTCTCTCAAAATCTCGACGTCGGCTTGAACTCCGGTGTCAGGCGTAAGGCACTTTAGTTTTTGTACTTCAGATTGAACTCTGAGCTTGAAATCTGGATAGTAATAACAACTGCCATTTCCCAATCCAGCTTCTTCCTCTACAGCACGAACCGATAATTTACGGTGATCGGGTATTCGTTTGGTTTTTCGTTCGATGATTCGCTGCAAAGCGGCTTCAAGTTTGAGAAGTGTATTTTCCGATTTCTTCATAAGTCGATAACCTGCAAGGGGTGCTGATATTTTTCAAATTTCAGTCCAAAATCATTCAACACTTTCTCGGCAGCTCGAATCTGTGTAATACAGTGAGCATACTCTGCATGGCTGACATCGGATTGCTGCTTCAGATAGTTACTCAATGCTTGATGTTTCTTTTGCCACCACGACGCTTTTCTATCATCCACGATGCTACCGCCGCCACGGCAATCAACGCAGAATGCGGCATTTATTACTCCATCCATGTCACATTCATAGCCATTTTTACAATAGCTATGTAGGGTGCCATGTAAAGTTAATCGTTTTTCTTTAACCAATCGATACAAGCTATCCCAGTTGCTATAGATCACAGGTTTGTCGTCACGCATGGCGACAATAGCCTTACCAAAGCTTCCCGTTAGCTTTTCATCACCATTGAACCATTTATCAAAGTGCGCCGTTGTTTGTTCAAGTTTTACTTCGTTGAGCAAGTTAATTAGCTCACTGTCTACCTTTATATCCTGTAGGCGGGATTCGATTGCGCCATTCCCATACCATTCGCTCATGCGAACATGGATATGTTTGAATTGCTGCTTAATGGATATAGGGTGGCCCAGTCCATTGCGGACGGCAAAACAGGCAAAAGTGCGTCGAAATTGGTGGGTGAGAAAAGGCCAAGGTTCTCCTAACTTAACTTTGCCCTCTATTGCTCCCCCATTTCTTGGATTAAGCTGACGACATTCAGACAATGCTTTTTCATCAACGATTGCACCAATACTTTTCGCGAAGTTTTTCAGCCGATCATTCCATTTGGCACGAGATATGAGAATTGGTAAGTTTTTCCTTTGCGCTTGGCTAAGCCACAAGTTACTTGATGTTTCCATTAGCTTATCTACTTGTCCAGGATCGTTACTATGCGCTGCAAGTTTTACCAGTTGTTCACGGGCACATGCGCTCAATGAAATTGCGAGCGATATGGCTTTTTCTACTATAGGGCTGGTGAGCCACTCTTCTTTTTTTCTACCAGCTGCAAGCTTATGTGTTGCCGCTGATACAGAGTGAAATAATTGTCCGTTGATAGTGTAAGTGCGAAAACTATCCTCATGGAGTTCAAACAGTTCGCTGACCCTCATTCCGCTGAATGCGCCGCAACATATAAAACAAGCGGCTTGAAGATTCGCTCTCCATGTAAATAACCAATTTCCGTCAACATTATGGTTGGGTAGTAAGCCTGTTCCCCTAAGATGTTGCGTGATTATCTCAGATTGAGAACGAGGAGTTGCTTTGTTGATTTCCTCAACGTATTTTTTGCTATTAAGCCTGCCTTCCACATCATAAAGCCACTTCCATCTACCGATGGCTAGCTTATAGTCTACAGCTGCACGGCCAATATCATAGTTTGATTGTAAATCACGTTCGAGTTGGGCGAGTTTTTCTCTATGTGGCCATGCTTTTTCCACGTAGCTGACAGCTTGCCCGTACAGTACGTTAACCAATGCTTGTGGTATAGCAAGTGATTGCTTATGTTCTAATTTTTCTTGATCTGCAAGCTTTTTTGCCAACTGTCTATAGTTGATGTTCGGTAATATTAACTGAAAAGGTAGCCACGGATTCAGCCTTTCAACTGATTGAATAGCTGTGAAAGCGAGTTCAAGAGTGCGTTTGCTTAATGACTCATTTTGCAAATCTATTTCAAATTTTTGCCAGACATCATGGTTGTTTAATTCACTAAAACTATTGGCTCCGTTATTTTTTAAGCTGACTAACGCTCTTTTTAAACCAATATTAAACCTAGATGTCAAAGTGGATAGTTTGCATTTTTGTCCAAAACAATGCCCTTGTTCGTATAGCCAGCCATAGGCTATAAGTTTTGCTTCAAGAAGCAAGTTAGGCGAGTCAACTAAATAAGAGAAATCAAATTCTCTTTGGTTTTTATCACTGCCTTTATCCGAGGCATATGGGCTACAATCCCAGCGATTTTGGCCGAAGTGTGCTCTTAATATTTGATGTTGATCTATGCATACAGGTACTTGGTTCAATTTGTCCCAGTTACGCTCTCTGACTAATCGTTCCACATCTTCGGTGTAAAGGTTGAGTGAA
This sequence comes from Shewanella sp. SG41-3, assembly GCF_014164545.1. NCBI lineage: Bacteria > Pseudomonadati > Pseudomonadota > Gammaproteobacteria > Alteromonadales > Shewanellaceae > Shewanella > Shewanella sp. SG41-3. Next base: position 156,811 of record NZ_JACJFJ010000007.1, on the reverse strand, counting down.
CTAGGTGCTTCAATTGGCAAATGTAATAGTGGTTTCATTTCGTCCTCAGCTCATACTCATACTATCTACATCTATCCACAAAGGATGACGACCTTCATCTGCTAATTTTCTTCTAGCCTGCTGTACAATTTGGGGACTTAATTGTTTTAAGCGGAGGTCAATCTTTGCTAATGCTTCGCCAAAATTTTTCTGATAATGAGCATTATCTATATGCAGGCATGCCGATTCTTCAATGCATTCGCGAAAACTAAGAGCACACCATAAATCAGTTACCGATTCGACAAGCACTTGATGTCCGCAGCTCCAACATTTGATCAAATCGGCACATGCTAGATTTTCACTTTCAGTTATGAGCCCATGTGCTCGTGCTCTTGATGTAAACTTCTCAGCCATTACTCCCATCGGCTCTTTGCAATAACTGCCGTGAGCGCTACGAGTGGGAGGAGATGCTCGTCGGATGTATGCTTCATAGGCAAGTACTTCCACTTTTTGTGCTTCTCTAACCTTTTGTTTCGCTGACTCCACACTTTGTCTGTCACGCACGATCTGTTCTAAAGTTTGGCTTGTATCTCGGTTCATCAGATCGTTTTCATACTTGTTTCCACTTGAGTATGCATGAGCAACCGTCTGAGGAGTGTTATCCAGAAGAATTGCAGCTTCCAGTGTACCTTTTAGTGCCAAAGTTAAATGACTGCCTGTGGCGCGGAAGCGTCTTGGTACAGGCCATAGTATTTCTCCTTGTTCATCGGTCATCGGAAAGTACCTAGCTAACCATTTAGCTTTGAAGTCATTGAGCAGGCATCCACTCATCATCTGAACTTTTCTTTTTCGGTAGCTATAAGCCGGTAACAGCAAACCATCAGGTTTAGGATCGACCAGTTTTGAGACGGTCATTAACTGGTCAAAAAATTGGGTTGCATACTTAGGAATTTCTAGCTTGTTATGATCCCCTAGCTCTACAGTAATAGTTTTAAATGCCCTTCGTTTAAATGCAGGCATTTGATACCAATTACTTGATATGGCATTGGTTTTAGTTTGTGGACGTCTTAAGCTGTACAAAATGGTGCTATTGCTCCATGTGTAATAACTTAAGAGGAATGTGGCAGCATAAAAAATTTTTGATGCGCCACCGGCTACTGGGTAATCTTTTCCCTTCCAGGAGAATACCATTGTCTGAGCGTTGGAACTTGCTTGAATATGAAGCTCAGGATCGATAATAAATTGCTGATACAACTGCTTAAAAATACTTCTTAGCAAAGGAAGCAACTGCTTCAAATCTGCATCACTATATCCGCGAGTCGGCTCTGTTTGGGAGCATCTAGAACGTCGTAGTTTTAAAGGCTCGATATTTTTAACTGATAGATATTGCCACTGATATAAGGAAGATAAGTCAGAGCGCAGTCTGCTTTCAGTACTATCCTTTATTTCTCCTCGTCGCTGACGGATGGAGTTATATTCTAACTCTTTGACATATGCCATTTCCGATAGCGGCGAAAGTGGTGGCGTTTGTGAATCACAAAATGCAAAGTGCCTTCTCGCGGCTAGAAATATGTTGCCTTTAGTCGCTGGTGATGCATCTTCTCTGCCTGTAATGGCGATGAACATTCTCTGTGCTATATCATCACGGTCTAATAGCTGAACATTTCCCTGCTTTATTTCATGTGTTTTAGGAACCCCACGATACCTGAATCGATTAAAGTCTAAGAGAGTATGTGCGTTTGCCCCGTTTCGTATGGGAATACAAAGATGTTCAACCCAAGGTGCTATTAATTTCAACGTCTTGCTCATTAGCTTCCTCTAACGCTTGGTGCATAATGCTGTCTAGTACAGACATCTTCTCTTTTAACGCTTCTTTTCTTTTGAGGTACTGCAAGTACTTCCATGTTGTGGATTCATTCTTATGTCCCATCCACCCCATCAGTAAGCTCAGTGCATTCGCAGGCTCAATACCTGCTTCAAGTAGGCTATGTAGTCGGTAGGTTGCATAACTACATCTAAGATCATGAAACTTATGCTCAAATTGTATTCCTGACTTAATTATTGAGCGGCGAACTTCTCCAAAGCGCGAGCCTATTGTGTTTGGGTCGTATGGATTACCTTGTTGGCTAATAAATAATGGTTCGTATCGCTGGGCTGTGGTCAGGGCGTCGAGTTTTTCCTTTGAGAGATGAACAGAGTGGGATTTTTTTATGTCATTGATGCCTTTGTGTAACTCAATTCTGCTAAGAAGTTTGTCAAGTCGGCACATTCGTCGCTCACTAATGGCATAAGTTTTCAAATCTGATAAAAGACGACTTGTTATCTCAATAGTTCGAGTTTTATTGTATTTTGTAGGTACACCATTACCTGGTCCTATTGTTAACTCGAAATGAGTTATAGAACCTGAGCGTTGAACCGATTGCTCTAGTGCGGCCAAAGTCAACCCTGACGCTTCTTGGATACGAAAGCCGCATTGAGCTGCGAGCAAACAGATCAGCCTAAATTCGCAAGGCGCATTACGTAAATGCAAAGCTAAATGAGTGAGCGCAATTTGAGTTAAGGGCTTTAACCCCCGAATATTATTGCTGGTTGCATCCCTTGGCGTTCTGATGCGCAAATCTGTAGTTTGGACCAGAAATTTAGGCATCATATGAGCCAGCATGTCGCTTCTCTGTATTCTTACAAATTCGATTTCGAAGGGTTTGTGTTTCTCGCTGATGTGGTAATAACGTTCATGTGCTGCCCATAAGTAAAATTGGACGACATGAGTCATATACGTGTTGGCAGTTGAGTATGCGAGTTCACCAGATTTAACACTCTTGAGAAGTTTGTCATTTCTATATCGATATGTCGGCTTTAAACCTTTTGCTAAGGGGAAAACGTCCCAGGTTAACTTTTCTGATTCTAGGAAATTCCAATAATGCAAAAGCGCTCTTGCGTAGGAACTTAGATTTTCAAGCCGTTTGTTCGCTTTAAGATGAATGAACCAGTGGTTTACTGGTGCGACATATCCCCAGTTTTGGTCATAAATAGTAGGCAATGACCCTAGATTTCGGCCATTCAGAAACTCTATAGGGTCTGTTTCGGTGATGATTTCACCACCTATATGTACATCGTCTGATTTGATCAAGTAAGCCACAGGATGAATTTTGTAATAATCGTTGGTTCATCCAGTATCTGCTACTGCTATCAAGATCCTAAGGCCTGTAATGTACCAATTTGGGCAGTTTGAGCGCTTGCTGTGTGATTAGAGAACGCTGTTAGAACTTTCACATGTGAAAGTTTTTGGGATACTTGTAAGGTTCTGTCCTAGGCCTAATGGAGTAGCCCCTGTAGTGTTCAAGTAAAATTGGATTAAGCGGAGGGAGAGGTACAGTGCATCATGCGGGTTATCTTGACGATCCAATGAACACGTTTAGGGACATCCTCTAGTTAGATTTGTAATCTATAACTCGTCAGTTCTGGGTTTAAATTTGTATGGGGTCCTAGCTGCATGAACACCATTAATTTTCACTTAAAGCAGATACGCTATGCCAGTATTTAACACGCGGACTAGTAGTCATAAGTTTTACAATTCTATGTTATGCCACCATTCAACAATAACACCAGATTTCGTTTAAGTTGAACAACAGCATCCTCGGTGCTAACTTTCCACAACAAAGACAACTCATGAATAGCAAGTCTGGCTTGTGAGGGTAACAGTGCGGAATTATCCACTTTTGCAAATGGACCATCAGTTTCGAGTAATACACGATCTGGCGGTAACCACGACGCAACTTTCATTCCCCGATTTGAATTCAACATTGCCGGGCCGACAGAGAAAAAACAGCCGTGTTCGGTTGCTTCCTGTACTTGCTTTTTGGTTCCTAAAAACCAATGAAGTATTGGGGTTCCTGATAGAGGGTGTTTTTTCAAACAATCGATGACTTGTTCTGTAGCGTTTAGGCTATGAATAGATAGAATTTTGTCATTGAACTGAGAGCACTTTTCAAGAATATGGTTGAATACGTGGAGTTGATCCTCGATGTAGGGTAGGTAACCCTTTGAACCATCCAGACCAATCTCTCCTATGTATCTAGTTTCACCTATTAACTCATCGAAGATTGCTAGCTCATGCTTTCTCAAGTGGGCAAGCTGTGGGTGCAACCCTAAAGCAGTCTTACAACGGGCAATACCTTCAGTAAGTTTAACTGTGCCTCTCCAAGCGGATGGCACAGTTGTAACAGACAGCACATAGTAATTGCATTCTCTCAAGTCATTAAGTACCTTGCGGTGATCTGGGTACAAATCGACATGGCAATGCAGATCCATCATGCTAGTTTGACCGATTTCAAAAATGCTTCAATTTCTGCCAAACCTCTTTTCACTGTAGACTCCAGTTCTTCGCGTGTCTCTTTATTCTGTGGTAAGGGGCCAGACTGGCGTAACCAAGCCATGTAGTCAGGGCTCTTCTTTAATCGAATTATTGCAGTCTGTACTGCATGAACGTCGTCTCTTTTCTCTGATTCGTTCAATATACTTGTAAGTCGTGGAACCGCATAGTCAGCATCTTTTGTAAAGCCAGCATGAAATATGGAAGCTCGCCTGACTAGACATGGAAGGCAATAACCACATTGTATATGTTCTCTATGCCAGTGGCTGCAAGATACACTTAATGGTATCGCTTTTTTAACAGCGTCTTGATCAACGCACTCAGCTAGCATTTCGCCTTTGGTTTTAAACTGGTACGGGTTTATTAAGTGAATATTAAATCCAACATCGTTAAGCAATAATTCTAACTGAGATAGAAAATTTGGGTGAGTTGTTCGAGTGCTATGGCTTCCAATGCGCCTGCGAGTTAACGGCGGATTAATCGATATATATCCATTTTCAGGCACAATAATCTGAGAGATAGTATCATCGTTATTTGCTTTCCTAAGTGCCGTAATCCCTAATACAGCCATTGCTAAAAAATTAAAGCTTCTCCCCCTCATGCTGGTATCGTTAGCATGCTTAGCCTGACCTGATAATTGAGGGGCTATTGAATATGAAAACTCCCCAAATGGCTTTTTTAGCAGTTTTTTTATATCTTGCTGTTTCGCTCCATCAGCTCGATATGCGTGGCTTACAAGCATCGGACGGATTTCAGAGTGACCATTGAGAATATCAATCGCTCCAACTGCGCTATCTAACCCTCCAGAAAAAAGACAGACCGTATTCAATCCTTTTAATGAGTCCGCCGAAATCTTGGACTGCTTGCTATTTATTGGCTTAGGTATTCCTAACTCCGACTTGATAAAAGATAATTTCCATTGATCGCCAGTTAAAAAACCTAACAGTGATTCAAGTCTTTTTGCTACTGCTTCCCACTTATCTGGAGCCAATACCGGTATGTGGAGATTTAAGATTCGTGACCAAGAATTTGGCGCATTCTCTCTTGGCTCAAATGTCTCTGCCGAAGTAACTGCTGTTGCGATAGTTACCAAATCAAGTGCATCGGGATTAATCTCAACCCCAAGCTTTCTAATCTTGGTGAGCAACTCTTTCGATGCGTGACTGCATTTATACTTATTTAGTGGATGGCTATCAAAAATTTGCACCGGGTGGCATTTGCCTGAGTACTCAGGAAGCTTATCGGGGTCGTGATGGAAGTAAAAATCAGTCATTGAATTTCTCCCAATGGTCTACAGTTTTTGATATTGCCTCGATTTGAATTTTCTTGATGTTGTTCTTGGTGATATTACTTGGATTACCGTTTGTCGCTTTGTCCATTTCTTGTTGTGCTATCACTTTAATCAGCTCCCTTAACTCGCTTTCCATTTTGTGATGCTTAGTTGCTACCTCTGCTTTGAACCATGCTTCTCCCATTCCTGTGACTACATCTTGAAAAATTAAGTCAGTTAAATAACAGGAGATTGCTTCTTGGATTACCTCGTCAGTGAAACTTGCAGGATCGAAGTCTTGAGTGTCAGGAAGTGCTTCTTCTAAAGCGTAATTTAGAGCAATGCGCACCGAGTCAGAATCTGAGTTATCTGGTGCTAAATGAGAGGCAATGCGATCAATCGCTTGATCAGTAGTTAGACCTCGAAGGTCCTTAAGAGATAAGGACTGGTCACCAACAGTAACGCTGTCCCCTCGCATCATTCCTACGAGTCCAGCGCCTGCGGTTATACCACTGGCAAGTCTTCGACTTGTCCCTTTCCCGCCACCGGAAGAGTTTTTAGAGTAATGTTTTAGGGAGCGCCTAAGATCTGAACTTGTGCCACCTGTACCAGCATATTTACCGAATGCCTGTCTCGCACTTTTGTATCTGCTCGCAGGTGGTTGTGCTTGAGACGATGGACCAATTTCTTGCTGCACCGCATTGTTATCAACTTCTTGGCTATTGTCAGCACCATCTTTATCTTGGCCGCCACCATCACCGACGTTCACGTCTCCATCTGTATCAGTAGCTGGACTAATTGTTAATCCATTTCCACCTTCTGCCCATGGTGGTACGAGGGGATTTTTATCTTTAGGTCCCCTGGATGAGGCTGATGTTCCCATTATTTAGCTCCTTCTAATTCTTCTATTATTGGTTTCATCCAACGCTCTTGCGGTAGGTGCTTCATAAAATCCAAGAAAGTGGCTTTGCACCGAATATCTTTTTCAGCGAGCAATCGCGCCCCAAAAATACCGTCAGGACGTTTGCTCCAATCTGCAATTGGCCTCAGCTTTTCTAGCACCGCATCCATTGCAGGCATGTAGTCTTCTGGCGGAGTTTCTTCTATTGCTAAAGTACTTGCTTGGCTGATTCGTTGGGCCTGCTTCAATAATGCCACTACGAGTTTTTGAGCTGCTCCCGACATAACAGTTCCAAAAGCTCCCATAGGAACATTTTCTTTACTCAGGTACAGAGCTGGGGTCAGATCAATATCAGAGAATTTAGGCGGCAGTTTTGCCCATTTAGCCAGAAACTTTTTCTCTGACTGCCACTCTTCAGGCAGTTTTATGTCCTCGATGTTGGCTTCGGCAGCTTCAAGTTCAGCTAAAACCTTTGGTTTGCCGTTTTCGCTATCAATCATTTGGTAAAGCTTGTTACTGGCTCTTGTTCCAAGGCAGCGTTCAAAGATAACTAGTTTGGTTATCGTTTTCTCATCTAATTGCATGCCGCGCCGGAGCGCCGTCTTTCTTCTGATTCTCACTTGATTAAGAAGGCGCTTAACTATTCGCGGGTTACCATTTATGTTGGTTGATTCAGCTAATAGAGGTGCGAGTTGTTCTGCAACGACAAACTTATTCCTTAACTCAGGATCCCCCAGAATATTTTTCCCATCAAGCAAATCATCTATGGTTATTGCTTCCTCTTTCCAAGACATTTTCAGATTTTTTTCAAGGGCATCTCGTAGAGTCTCTAATTCATCGCCTTTGACACCGTGATCAAGTGCAACCAGCATTAACAAATAGGCCCTAATTTCTAAAGTACCAGGGCGTGGGACATGTATAGGTATTTGAATCAGTTTGTCTAAATAGTCAGTTTGATGCCGTTGAGATGAACCCTTGTGGTATTCACTGACTGCGAGACGAATCATGTCTTCATCGGCTGCTATTACAAATGCTGTATTGGGCAGAAACAAGAAAAGGCGAATGGCTTCTAGCGTTGAAATCGCGTTGTAAGGCGAGCAACGGTCTAAATTATCAACGTAGACAATTAATGGCTTATCAAACTCGGCAAGAAGATCTGAGTATGCTTGTCTGAACTCTTTGATTTCTTTGGGTGGAGAAAAATCCTTTTTCTTGCTAAGGAGGTCTTTGTTTTTGTCAGCAATCTCTTTAGCACCTTCGACCCCATCCTTAACATCATCGAAATCATATTCGCCGTCTTCTCCTCCACTGAACATTCCGAACAGCTTTTGGAACCCACCAAACGTTGGGACACCTGCTGCGAGACTGCCTGCATCCATCAGAAGTCCCATAAGTCTGATTTTGTTTACACGCCCAGCAAAATCTTTGGCCTTTTCGCTCAAGCTTTGATCTGCCTTGGCTTGTTTGACGAGTGTTTCCGCGATTGTCTCTAATAATGCAGCTTTGGCATCGTCGTAACCTTGGAACATCCAAGCATCGAAACTTACTTGGATATAATCGTCCTTGTCGCTTACAAGTGCAGACTTTGTTAGTTCTAAAACGGTGGACTTTCCAGCTCCCCAATCTCCAAACACACCAACACTTATTGGCATAAGATTTTTTTCAGTAATTAGATCTTTGATGGATTCGGCAGTTTCATTGAAATTCAGAAAATCAATATTTGATTCTTTATCAGACCACATCTTTATATCCCTATTTAGCGTCCCTTAGCGACTCTCAATCGTCATTATTTATATAGTCACTTTGTGGCATAACTAAAGTTTGGTCAATGAAGTTAGCCACACATTTTGCAAGGAGTTTTGAACTAGCAAGCTTGGGGGGAAGTATCGATGAGCCAGTAAAGGCCAGAGAACGATGCTCTGGCCTCTCAGCTTTTCTACAGTACGAAAGTGTGTAGGTGGGTTTTCGACATTAACCCCTCATAGTAACAAATTCTTCAGCACCCGTTGGGTGTATTGCTACTACTGAGTCAAAATCTGCTTTAGTCGCGCCCATTTTCATGGCCACGCCAAAGCCTTGTAGTATTTCGTCCATACCAAAGCCGATACCGTGAATACCAACGACGACTTCATTATCACCTGCACACACTAGCTTCATTTTACAGGCTTGGCGATGTGCGGTTACTGCAGAGTACATTGAAGTAAATGTTGAGGTATAAACCTTAATATTGTCTTGGCCATATTTTTCAGCCGCTTCAGGCTCTGTTAAGCCCATAGTACCTATGGGTGGATGGCTAAAGACTACAGTAGGAATTAAGCTGTAATCCATTTTTGCATCGGGCATGTTACCAAATAAACGCTCTGACAATAAACGACCCGCTTTAACGGCAACAGGGGTTAATTCAACACCACCTGCCATAATGTCGCCAACACAATAAATCCCTTTTGCGGTAGTATTTTGTTGTTCATCAGTAATGACGTAGCCTTTTGCATCTAACTGCACGTCGGTATTTTCTAGACCGATATTACCCGTTGATGGTGAGCGGCCAATGGCCCAAATTAAGCAATCAACTGTTAAGCTTTCGCCATTTTCTAATTCTAAGGTGACACTGCCATCGACATTCTTACTGACCGACTTAGGTACACTATGGGTGTGCAGCGTTGGACCATCAGCGGCCATAGCATCGACTAATGCATCCGCTAGAATAGGATCGAAGTTGCGAAGTGGAGCATGCTTACGCACCAATAAGTGAGTCTCGCTACCTAGGGCATGTAATACCCCGGCAACTTCAACCGCAATATAACCCGCACCTACCACAGCAACGCGTTTAGGTTGCTCGCGTAAAGCGAAGAAACCGTCTGAGTCGATACCGTATTCGGCGCCTGGAATATCAGGAATCGTCGGTGCACCACCAGTAGCAACCATAATATGGTCGGCTGTGTAATGCTCACCATTGACTTCAATGGTGTTGTTATTGACGAAGCGGCCATAGCCGTCTAATAAGGTCACGTTATTGTTGGCAAAACCACGGCCATAGGCATCATGAATGCGCCTAATATATGCTTCACGGCTATCAACTAGAGTGTTCCAATCGAATTTGTTGACGGTAACGTCAAAACCATAGTCTTTGGCGTAAAGGTTAAGTGCTTCGGCAATATGAGCGCCATACCACATGACTTTTTTGGGGACACAACCAAGGTTTACGCAAGTGCCGCCAACCTGATTTGCTTCAATAATTAATACTTTTGCACCACGCATTGCTGCACGGTTTGCAGAGGCAATACCACCACTGCCTGCGCCAAGCGCGATATAGTCAAAATGTTGAGCCATGATGATCTCCACTACGGTTAATGCGTCCATTGTAGGGGGGATTGTGTTTGCAATCTAGTCGTTAGCTCAATGCTTTATGCTAAATGAGTCAGCGTTTATGTTGGCACTCCCCTCGGTCAACGTCATTGGGACCGGTAGTTGCGCACTTAAGACAGGTCCATTCACTTTTTCTAATATCAATTTCATCTTGATAATGACTAAATTGACTGTTTTGATTTTGTCTTTGTTGTTTGGTTAAGTGCTTTATACGGTTATTTAGCCAACGACAGCTAGGATCGTCCACAACATTGATGCCAGCTTGGCGTGAGGTGGTATTAGTTTGTTGGTTGGCTTTAATAAGCTTTTGTAGGCTAGGTTTGAGGTAGATTTCATCGGCGCGATATTCTAATGCTGAGCGGGTGTCGCTGGGTAAGCTAATCGTATTACCTTGGCTATCACTGGCAGATTGCAGTGGTAAGTTTTTGGCATTGTCATTAGTGAGTGATACGGCTTTATTCGTCGATGCTTGAGTTAACTCACTGAGTTCTCCAGCACACAATATTGGAGCACTTAATAAGGTTATCCATTGTACGGCACATAAAGTGGCGAATTGCACTTGGCGGGTAAACATATGCGTTCCTTGCATAGCTTAATCTTGGTCATTAAGTGTAGTCGCAGATGATTAAATTGCGAGCCTAATGCTTCAAAACGTCCAGCCTATGTGCACACCTGTATAGGTTGTATCTAGACTGCCTTGATGATTTTCGGTACGGGCTTGCAGCTTGATGTCCTCTAGAGCAATAGTGCGGCTAAGTTGTGCTGAGACCGTTAGGTTAGCTGTTAATTGGTACAGTGCTTCTAAACCAAATTGCACATGGTTAGCGCCATTGTGTTGTTCGCTGCTGTACTGAAAATCAACGCCATGTACTAAATAGGGGGTTAATGTGAGCCGCTCGTTAATATCCCATGGACTGTGTAAACTGAGCTCCACAAAGTAGCCCGCCGCTTCAGTGGCAAACGTGTAGTTAATGGTTGGTACCAGCCAGCGAATACCGTTATAGGTTAATGAACTGAAAAATTCATTGTCAGATGTGCATTCAGCGCCATAACACTCTAGGCGCTGATAACCCAGGGAGAGATTAACTTCATCATGAAGTTGGAGGGTGTATTCTATACCTGCATTCCATTCAATATAGTGAACTTGAGTTGCGCGTCCAGCAATGGCGAAAGCGACTAAGTTATTTTGTGCAACACTGGCGACACCCCAAACAATCCCACCGTTGGCTAAGTTATTGCGTCCTTGGCTAATATAATGATCATTCCAGGCAACATCGAACGCCATTATTGGCTGGTCGTCTGCCATGGTAAGCGCGGATGTTAAGGGAAACGTTATTACAATAAAGAGAGCAACCCAAAAATAGCAGACACAATGCTTCTGACTTGGCAGGTAACAATCAAAGGGCATATTTATCTTGCTCATAGTTACAATGTTGCTAGAGAGATGTTGATGCCGCGTATGTTAGCCTTTTTAAAAATTAATTAAATGATAATAAGTCTTATTTGAGACTTCTGTTCAATATTAGATATTTTGCTCAAGTAGCAAATTAAAGTGGGAGCTTGGTCATTCTATTCTCTTGATAAATCGGTTAAGCAGAAAGCATATGCTGTAATGGATCTGCGAGAGTACCCTCGAAAATGGGCAATGGAAATATCATCGGGTGTATTAGAAATGCTGGTTATATTTGTTAGGATAAATTGCTCCAATGCTTGAAAATGGCATTATTTAACCCAATATAAGCTAAATACTCACGCGAAATATTTCGAGGAATCTTTATGAGCAATCCATTGCTAAGTGGCGCAGAATTACCAGAATTTTCAAAAATCAAACCTGAACACATTCAGCCTGCTGTTGAGCAAGCGATTGCCAAATGTCGTGAAACCATTGATGAGCTATTAGCTAAAAATAGCTCATACACTTGGGATAATCTAATTGCACCCCTTGAAGAAATCGATGATCAATTAAGTAAAGCATGGTCACCTGTGTCACACATGAACTCAGTGATCAGTAGTGATGAATTACGCGATGCACACGATGCTTGCTTGCCGCTTTTGTCTGATTACGGCACTTATGTTGGTCAACATCAGGGCTTGTACGAAGCGTACAAATCTATCCATCAATCTGCTGAATTTACTGCGTTAACCCAAGCGCAAAAAATGGTCATAGAGCAAAGCTTACTCGATTTTGAATTGTCTGGTATCGGCTTAGACGATAACCAAAAAGCACGTTATGGTGAGATTGTTAAACGTTTATCTGAGTTAACTAGTCACTTTTCTAATCAACTGTTAGATGCTACCGAAGCGTGGACCAAGTTGATTACTGACCAAGCCGATTTAGCCGGTTTACCGGAATCAGCGATTTCAGCTGCGAAAGCAATGGCGGATGCCAAAGAGCTAAAAGGTTGGTTATTCACACTTGATTTCCCGTCTTATTTACCTGTGATGACCTACAGCGAAAATCGTGAGTTACGTGAAGAATGTTACCGTGCATTTGTGACTCGTGCGTCTGATCAAGGCCCTAATGCTGGTGAGTTTGATAACACCAACAATATGAATGAAATCGTCGCACTGCGTCACGAGTTAGCTAATTTACTCGGCTTTGCTAGCTACGCTGATAAATCATTAGCCACTAAAATGGCAGAAAATCCAGCGCAAGTACTGGGCTTTTTAAATGAATTAGGCGAGCGTTCTAAAGATCAAGCTGCCACTGAATTAGCCGAGCTACGTGCGTTTGCTAAAGAGCATTATGACGTGAGCGAAATGGCATCATGGGACTTAAGTTTTTACGCTGAAAAACTGCAACAGCATAAATACCAAGTGTCACAAGAAATATTACGCCCGTACTTCCCTGAAGATAAAGTCTTGTCAGGTTTATTTTATACTGTAAACCGTTTATTCGGTTTAACTATTAGTGAGCAGAAAGGTGTCGACACTTGGCATAAAGACGTGCGTTTCTTTGATATTTTTGATGATCAAAAACACCACCGCGGTAGCTTCTACTTAGATTTATATGCTCGCAGCGGTAAGCGTGGCGGCGCATGGATGGATGATTGTCGCGGTCGCCGTATGACCTCTACGGGTTTGCAAAAACCGGTAGCGTATTTAACTTGTAACTTTAATGGCCCAGTGGATGGCAAACCGGCATTATTTACCCATGATGAAGTAACCACTTTGTTCCATGAGTTTGGCCACGGCATTCACCATATGCTCACCAAGGTAGATGTTGGTGGCGTGTCTGGTATCAATGGTGTGCCTTGGGATGCAGTAGAGTTACCAAGCCAGTTTATGGAGAACTGGTGCTGGCAAGAAGAGGCGTTAGCGGAAATTTCTGGTCATTATGAAACTGGTGAACCATTACCAAAAGCCTTGCTGGATAAAATGCTAGCAGCTAAAAACTTCCAGTCTGGCATGATGATGGTGCGCCAACTTGAGTTTTCATTATTTGACTTTAGAATGCATCACGAATTTGACCCAGCAAAAGGTGTCGATATTCAAGGCATTTTAGACCAAGTACGCAGCCAGATTGCGGTATTAACCCCACCGAGCTTTAATCGTTTTCAGCATGGTTTTGCTCATATTTTTGCTGGTGGTTATGCGGCAGGTTACTATAGTTATAAATGGGCCGAAGTACTCTCCGCTGATGCTTTTTCGCGTTTTGAAGCCGAAGGTATTTTTAATGCTGACACTGGTAGAAGCTTTTTAAACAACATTCTTGAGATGGGCGGCAGTGAAGAGCCGATGGCGTTATTTAAACGCTTTATGGGCCGCGAACCAAACACTGATGCGTTACTGCGTCACAGTGGTATTGCGGTGTAATTGGATGGATTCAAACATAAGAGGTACTTAACTCGTGCCTCTTATTAACTGACTAATTAATCTTTATTGAGTAACGAATATTCAATAAAGATTTAATTAATTTAATTTGGCGACATCTTTTTAGTTTTAAACTGTGTATAACTATTGTTTTGGTTTTATTCACAGCATACATTTACGGTTGTAAATTTATCATCAAACTCCCATGGATCCAGAACATTGACAACCACACCCAACGCTATATTTTTCGAGTTAACTCCCGGAAAAATTGTTGATTTACAGATCGACCATCCCGTTAAATTGCGTCTTAAAGCAATGTTGGTCGGGTACGATCTAGGTCAATATATTATCCTCAAGCATCCAGCTCCTCAGAATATGAGTAACTACAGTGATGTGCTTGTGGAAGGTAATGTTGTGGTGGTTCGTTATTTATTGGAGGGCCAGCAAGGCGAGTGTTATGCATTTCGATCGACCATTAGAAATATCACTAAAATCCCTGAAAAATTTATCTTCTTAAGTTATCCCGCTAAAATAGAAAACCGTCAGCTTCGCACTCATCAACGTTTTGTGACTCATATACCTGCATCTATTGTCACAAGAGACGATGATGATGTAAAAAAACTATCCCAATTAAAAGGCATTATTTCGGATATTTCTGCCAAAGGCTGTGGTTTTGTATTCAAAACTGATAACTCGAAAGTTAAAGTTAATCCGAAAGATATTTTCATCATTATGCGTTCACCCAACGATACTGAAATAACCATTCCCGCGAAGGTGTGCAATAGTCGCTTTGAGAACGGAAAAGTTAACGTAGGTATTCAATTTGCAGAGGATGATGAACAAGTTAGGGCCATATTGAACCAGCTTTCTATTGAGTTATAAGCTAGAGTCTTGGGCATAATCATTTCGTTAACGTCAGTGTTGGAGCATAAGCGGCTCTTAAGCTGGTCTTTGTTATGGACTCATAATTAATCGCAACTTGTTTATTCTGGTTTTCGCTCTTGAAGCACTTCTTTAAAGGCGAACATAGCGTTTAATGCCGCAGGAAAACCAGCATATACTGACATTTGTAATAATACTTCTTTTACTTCCTCTTCGCTGCAACCGACATTTAAAGCCGCACTCAGATGAACCTTGAGCTGAGGTTTACAATTACCTAATGCGGTCAGTGCGGCAACAGTGGCTATTTCTCGCGCCTTTACATCCAAACCGGGTCGGGTATATATATCGCCAAACGGATATTCAATGGTAAATCGGGCTAAGTCAGGGCAGATATCTTGCAGGCTTTCGATAACATTATGACCTGCTTCGCCGTCAATTTTTGACAACTGTTCCATGCCTAAAGTGAATCTTGAATTTGGCATTGATGTACTCCTATCGATAAGTAGAAGTCACACCTTACAAGTTAAAGTTAACTCTAAGTCAACTGACTTTATTGGCTTTATACAAACTAATTTTGTTTTCTAGCGCCAGTAAATGTTGTTGCTGGCGTTCAATGTGAGCTTGCAACTGGTCTTTGTGATGCTCAAGTAGTTGTTGGCGATCTAACACTGTACTTTGCCCTAATGCTCGCAATTGGGCGTATTCTTGAATTTTTACTAAAGGCATGCCAGTGTCTTTCAGGCGTTTGATAAACGTAATCCAGGCTAAATCTTTAGCTGTGTAGACTCGATGGCCACTGCTGTTTCGCTGAATCTTGTTGAGTAAACCGACTTTTTCATAATATCGCAGCGTATAAGAAGATAATCCGGCTAACGTCGAAAATGCTTTCATGTTCATCATTTATTTTTTACCCTGCAAATGGCAACATTCAGCATAATTATTGACCTAAAGGCGGTTGCCATAATTCGACTTTATTACCTTCAGGATCGATCACCCACGCAAACTTGCCAAATTCAGACTCATCTATCTTATCGAGGACGTTACAGCCTTCAGTTTTTAGGGCTGCGACGACAGCTTTGAGGTCTTCAACTCGGTAATTGATCATAAATGGGGCTTGGCTTGGGGAAAATTGGTCGCTTTTCTCTGAACTCACCGCCCAGATAGTCGTTCCACCTACGGGCTTGTTATTTGAGTCGCTCCAAGAGAAAGCCGTGCCGCCCCATTCCTGAACATCAATGCCGAGATGACGCTTGTACCAAGCTTGTAATGCAGGTGCATCTTTTGCTTTAAAAAATATGCCGCCGATACCTGTGACTCGTTTCATGTGAACCTCCCATGTACCATGTTTAGAGATGTCTTTGCGTTACCTGGTAATGTATTTAACATTCCATTATTGGCTTACAGTATGATGTAGCAAAGGCGTCTATTAATCTTTTTCGCTCGTTGAGTTATGTTGTTTTTTTACTTTCGCTATGATCTCGGCATGCTCTGGTTTAATGGGCATGACTTTTACGAGACTAACATTGCTACCGCCAGTGTTCCCCGTTGGTACGCCTTTTATTGCAGTGAATAAAACCGCCCCAATGATACGAATCATTTGACCTATGGCTTCATTCATATCACGCTGTTTTATTGCCCAACGCAGCATTAAATAATGCACTTTTACATGCCAATAGGTTGATTCCTGCCCAAGCACGTGAGCATTCTCAAGATAAACAAATGAATCTGCAACATTACCTAAACGGTCGGATTGGTCTGCTTTAGATAACTGCTCTTGCACGTAAGGAGTGATATTTTTGGTATAACTATTCAATGTTACCTCTCCAATTTATTATCCTCAGTTGAATTTTCGTCGTTATTTTTTGAACTTCAGAGTACAACCAGTTAAAAAGTTGAGCAAAAAAATAATAAAGCGCTGTCATTAGGGCGGCATAAATACCGATATCAACGATACGCGGTAAGTCAGATAACCCGGTAAAATTATCTTCCAACGAATATGTCACAAAACTGACTACACTAATTGAGCAGATTAGCGTTAAGTACAGCGAGAGTGTGCTAGTGGTATTCCATTTACTCATGAGCGTCCTTTATTTCATGTTGGCTAACTCTCAAGGATAGCCGTGAGCAATATCTGTTGAGGTTATTTATCCTGCTTTTTTCAGTCTGCAATGTAAAGTATTGCATAACTTAAACATACTCGTTGAGTTCAAATGAGAGTTATGCGGTGGTAGTCCTTGGGGTGAGGAGGAGAGGTTATGTATGGCAAATAACAAGTCATACAAGGATTAACTCATAAGGCCTTATTTTCTATAATCTTCATGATTTCAAGCATAAAAAAAGAGGTGCTTAGCACCTCTTAATCTTGTTATTTCATCTTCATTCACTGCAGATAAGTCTGCTTATGAATGACGTATTAGTAACATATTATGCCAGTTTTAAATCGTACTGGTTGCGGTACATCACCATGTCTTCGATGGTGAGTACAGGCATGTTGTGCTTAAGGCCAAAGGCGATAATTTCTGGTGTTTTGGCCATGCTGCCATCTTCGTTGGCCAGTTCGCATAATACGCCAGCTGGCATTAAGCCTGCCATTTGCATTAAGTCGACGGTGCCTTCGGTATGACCACGACGAGACATTACTCCGCCAGCGCGAGCACGTAATGGGAATACGTGTCCAGGATGAGCCAAGTCTGATGCTTTGGCATCGCGGTTTGCCGCAGTTTTAATGGTGGTAACACGATCTTGAGCGGAAACGCCAGTGGTCACTCCATGCTTTGCTTCAATGGAGATGGTAAACGCAGTTTGGTTGGCGCTGTTGTTATTGATAACCATTGGCGGCAATTGTAACTTGTTGGCGTGGTCGTCGGTTAAGCATAAACACACAATGCCGCTGCATTCGCGGATCATTAATGCCATTTGGGCTGTGGTTAAGTGCTCGACAGAATAAATAATGTCGCCTTCATTTTCGCGGTCTTCATCATCGAGTAGTAATACGCCTCGGCCTTCTCTAAGCGCTGCTAATGCATTTTCTACACGGGTGATTGGTTCGCCAAATTCGGCAAGTAGTGATAGCTGATTCATGGTTGTACTCCTAAAATGACCAGAATCAGGGCTTGTAAAGAGGGATCTAAATCCAAAACAAATTGCATCAATAGCCTAGGCTAATTGATGTATCTCTATTCTCTCTCATCCGGACTATAACCGTCGGCTCTGGACTGTTAGACATTACTCATGAGTAAATACCTAAGTCACCAGATCTGCTGACCTCGACGAATCGAGCGCTCGCGGGCTCACTTTTTCAAGTATACCGCCGGTGGGGAATTGCGCCCCGCCCTGAGAATTAAAAACAATATGTGTGTGTTAAACATCTAAGCTCAGACTGCTGGCTCAGCAAAACACGCAACTATGTTAATCAGTTAAGATTAAGATGAAAAGGGGTATCGGTCTCATTAATGTAATAAAGCATTACTAATGCTTATTTTACAGCGCAGCAATACCTAGGTTCAGTTATCTTAATCACTGGATGCAAATATCTATTGTTTACTGAGTTGAACGAGCTTGCTCACTGGTATGACCTTTGTTAGCCTGATGCGTTTATATCAGGAGTCACAGTTAATGAATTTGTATTTTCGTTTTATTTGGTTGTTTATATGGCGGATAAGGCATTGTAAACGCATCGGTTTTTTAGGTAATAGCCGGATTGATTATCGTGTGTTGCCTTTAGATTGTGACATCAATTTACACCTGACTAATTCCCGCTATCCAGCCTTTATGGATCTAGCCCGCACTTATTTGATAGCCGAAATGGGCTTGATGAAGGCATTTTTAAAAAACAGATGGTTACCCATTGTGAATGCTGCTGAGTTTACTTATATCCGCGATATTAAGCCATTTGAAAAATTTACCATAAACACCAAAATTGTCGGCTGGGATGAAAAGTATTTTTATATTGAGCATCGGATGCACACCGTGCGCGGCTTACATTGTATTGCTCATGTACGCGGTGTATTTATGTGTCGGGGTAAACAAGTGCCGATAGAAACCTTAATTGCGGCGGCCGGTTTCACTGGCGATGTGCCAGAGATGCCAGCGGAAGTGGTTAAGTGGAAACAGTTTTTACAGCTTAAAAAACAACGTAATATTTAATTATCACTATGTGAATAACATTCTAAAGTAAACTGGATGGTACAAGATTACGTACCAGTGATGAGTGTTTATATAATTGATATTGTAGTGAGGGTGAAGCGTGGCAAGGTTAGAAAAATTCAGCGATATTTGGGCTCGAGCCTGTGAGCGTAAAGGCGGACCTGCGGTAGTGAAGTCGATGTTACCGGATACTCTCGATATTGACGAAATCAGCCAATATACTGATGCTCAATTGCTGTCTGTGATGAGCAAGCGGGTGTTTCAAAGTGGATTTGTGTGGCGAGTGGTTGATAACAAATGGCCTGCCTATGAGAAAGCTTTTTTTGGTTTTGAGCCGATGAAGGTACTGATGCTTTCACCCGATCAAATTCAACAGCGTGCAACCGACCCTGAGCTTATTCGTCATCAAAAGAAAACACAGGCGATTGTTGATAATGCCTATATGATCCAACACATTAACCAAGAGCATGGAAGTTTTGCGGAGTTTATTGCTCATTGGCCAAGCGATGATATTACCGGTTTATGGCAAGTGCTTAAAAAGCGCGGCACTCGTTTAGGCGGTAATACTGGGCCCTATTTTTTACGGGCAATTGGTAAAGATACCTTTTTATTAAGCCAAGATGTTCAAGCCTATTTAACTGGCCATAACGTGGTTGATGCTGGCTTTACATCGCAAACTGCTTTACGCCAAACCCAAGCGGCTTTTAATCATTGGCAACAAGAGTCGGGCATGAGCTTGGCGCAAATTAGCCGGACGATTTCATTGGGCGTGGGCGATAATCGCGTTTAATTTTTCATGCTTTAAACGATGCGGTTAAACCTTATAACGACATAAAAACATGGCAGTAATATTGGCGGCAATCTGTTGTTTTTGTTCGTCGTTCAGTGGCTCTTCAACTTGAAAGATTAATGGCCAAAAACATTGGCCTTTTATCAAACTCTGCAATTCTGCTTGCGCTTGCTCGACATCTGTCACGCTTAATCGCTCATCTTGCGTGGCCGCTTTAATCCAACGTAAAATGGCATTCTCTTCTTTGATCACTTTTTGTAATTCTTGCTGCATTTCAGTGGTATAGAACAAATGACCAATTAACATACGCGACACTTCAATGTGTTCTTTTGATTGTAAGTAGTCCATATCGTCACGTACTAACTGCTGTAATTGTGCTTCTAAAGGTTGATGCGCGTCATACGCTACAGTGGGTTGAGATAATGCTTGCTCCCACAAATCAGTCATTAAAGTCATGACTAACGCTTCTTTAGTCGCAAAGTGATTATAGACTGTTCGTTTAGACACCCCAGCCACTTCGGCTAACTTATCCATACTGGTAGCCGTAACCCCTAATGATTTAAAGGTTGTTCTGGCGGCCTCTATAATCGCAGCACGTTTTAATTGGCTACGTGTTTGTTTTTCTGAGTTCATTGGTTTCATCTAAGCGATCTTATTGTAATATTTTACACTGAGCAGTTTACTTTTCAACAATGGATTATTAAACTACACTGTGTAGTTTACTTTTTGAAGCAATAGTTAAAAATAGTTGCAGATTTAAGGGTGATAAACACTATCATTATGTTCCTCAAACTTTTAATCAGACTGCTTTGAGCTATTGGTGGTGGCAGAGGATCATCTTAGTCAGCCACAAAGGGCATTGAAATTAAATCGCCTGATGGCATGTAAGGCTAATAGCACAAGATATTGTTTAACAGTGGCTATTTTAATGGCTTTTACAAATTGATGACTCTTTTTGGCTGTTTGACTCAGCATGTTTGCTATGGGCGCCTATAATAAATTACCACGCGATATCCAGATGTTGTCATTGCCATGCTCACAGACTCATATTGATGTTAATGCTAAGGTGATAAAGTCAGTAAAATAGCCAGTTTAATTTACCATTACATGATTGGTTTGAGTCTTTTGGGCGTATCAGTCAATTAACTAAATATAATATGAGCTTGCTGACTTTTAATGATGCTCAAATGGTTGGCTAATTCTCAAGCTGGCGAGTAATGCTGGCTATAGTATGCTTGCAGTATAAAAGATTGATGGTTTAAATAAGCTTGTCATCAACAACCACTAGGTTAGTGTATTACTGGTGAACATTGGTGCGGTTGTTAACCCACAAATTGATCCTGCTGAGATGTTAATAAATAGTGTTAAGAATGAAATAATTGATCGAGCTTGTTTTATTACTCACTCGAATAGCACAATTTTTTAACTTTTTAAGTATATATAACGTAAGCTTATTATTTATTTACAATTTATTCGCATCAGCTAAGTTGTTTGAATTTTATACCTATGCGATAAAGTACACAGAAAATTTTAAAGTTTAATATTAGCTATTTTCAAATCGGCTACTCAAGATCGAGTGGCGCACATTGAAAATAAATTGGAGTAGGAGCACTCATGCACAAAGCATTGAAAGTCGCCGCAGTTATTTCTGCTGCATTATGGATTACCGCTTGTGGTAAAGGGGATGAAAATGCCCAGTCACAACAACCGCGACCACCTACACCTGTTGGCGTGATGACCGTTGAAGCGATTTCGCAAGCGATTCAAGTTGAGCTACCTGGCCGCAGTCGTGCGTATTTAGAAGCCGAAGTACGACCGCAAGTCACAGGTATTATCACTAAACGTGCCTTTACTGAAGGGACTGAAGTTAAGCAAGGTCAATCACTGTATCAAATTGACGCCGCAACCTATAAAGCAGCACTGGTAAGTGCGCAAGCCGATCTTGCGAGTGCCAATGCTGGTTTAGCTTCCGCTAAAGCCAAAGCAGCGCGTTATGACAAGTTAGTTAAAACCAATGCGATCAGTAAGCAAGATTTTGACGAGACTGAAGCTGCATATAAAGAAGCACAAGCTGCGGTTGTGGTTGCTAAAGCCGCGATTAATACTGCGACAATTAACACTGAATATACTGAAGTTAAAGCACCGATTTCTGGTCGTATTGGCAAATCATCAGTGACTGCCGGCGCCTTGGTGACGGCAAACCAAAGCAATACGTTAGCGACAATTCAACAGCTTGATCCCATTAATATCGACATAGTGCAGTCAAGTGCGCAGCTGTTACGTTTAAAAGCTAACTTACGTTCTGGGCAGTTACTGGAAAGTGAAAATGCTAAAGTAACCTTAATCCTTGAAGATGGTAGCACCTACGAACAACAAGGCATTCTTCAATTTGCTGAAGTTAACGTTGATGAAACGACTGGCTCAGTAACCCTTCGCGCTGAGTTTCCTAACCCAGACGGAATACTGTTACCGGGTATGTATGTTCGTGCATTGCTCAATGCTGGCCAAGATCCACAAGCGATTTTAGTGCCACAACGTGCCATTACACGTAACTCTAAAGGTGAAGCTGTCGCAATGATAGTTAATCAAGACAGTAATGTTGAAATGCGCGTGGTAAAAACAGCTGAAGTGATTGGTAATCAATGGCGCATCGTTGATGGTTTGTCTGTTGGCGATAAATTAATTGTCGAAGGATTACAAAAAATTCGTCCTGGTGCACCTGTTTCAGCTCAGGCGTTAACGGCTGACCAACCACAAAAATAGGGAATCATTATGGCTCGCTTTTTTATTGATCGCCCTATTTTTGCTTGGGTGATTGCATTATTAATTATGCTCGCGGGTGTGTTAGCCATTAAAGGCTTGCCCATTGCACAGTATCCGAGTATTGCACCGCCAACAGTGGTGATCAGTGCTTTCTATCCAGGTGCTTCGGCTAAAACCATGGAAGACACGGTTACTCAGGTGATTGAGCAGCGCATGACCGGGCTGGATCACTTACGTTATATCTCATCGACCAGTGACAGTTTTGGTAATGCGAAGATTACCCTGACGTTTAATGCTGAGGCCGATCCTGATATTGCTCAAGTACAAGTTCAGAATAAGCTGCAAGCGGCTACTCCGTTATTACCCACTGAAGTTCAGCAACAAGGTGTACAAGTTAACAAGTCCAGCTCGGGCTTTTTAATGGTGCTTGGCTTTGTGTCTGCTGATGGTTCAATGGGGAAAAGCGATATTGCCGATTATGTTGCTGCCAACGTACAAGACCCAATGAGCCGTGTACCTGGTGTGGGTGAACTGACACTTTTTGGTGCGCAGTACGCAATGCGTATTTGGTTAGACCCGCTTAAGTTAACCCAATACAAACTAACCAGTATTGATGTCATTGCTGCAATACGTGAGCAAAATGCTCAGATATCAGCGGGTCAATTAGGTGGTGCGCCTTCGGTTGCGGGTCAAGAGCTTAACGCGACGGTATCAGCACAAAGCCGCTTACAAACACCAGAGCAGTTTAAGAAAATTATTGTTAAATCTGATTCGTCGGGCGCCAACGTTTTTCTAGCCGATGTTGCCAGAGTGGAATTAGGCGCAGAAAGCTACGCGGTAGACTCATATTATAATGGTAAACCCGCATCTGGTTTAGCGTTTAAATTAGCCACCGGTGCGAATGCGTTAGACACTGCAGAGGGTATTAAAGCCAAAGTTAATGAGATGAAAGAGTTTTTCCCTCAAGGGCTTGAGGTGGTTTATCCCTATGATACAACGCCGTTCGTTGAGCAATCAATCGAAGGTGTGGTGCATACATTGATAGAAGCCATAGTGTTGGTGTTCTTGATCATGTACCTGTTTTTACAAAATTTTAGAGCAACACTTATTCCAACAATCGCTGTACCTGTGGTGTTATTAGGAACATTTGCTGTGTTATCTGCAGCCGGTTTTACCATTAATACCTTAACCATGTTTGCTATGGTATTGGCGATTGGTTTACTAGTAGATGATGCGATTGTTGTGGTTGAAAACGTTGAACGCGTAATGTCTGAAGAAGGCTTAAGTCCGCTTGAGGCAACCCGAAAATCAATGGATCAAATTACCAGTGCCTTAGTCGGTATCGGTTTGACCTTGTCGGCGGTGTTCGTTCCAATGGCATTTATGTCTGGCTCTACCGGGGTCATTTATCGTCAGTTCTCTATTACTATTGTTTCAGCGATGGCTTTATCGGTGTTTGTCGCCATCGTGTTAACGCCGGCATTATGTGCCACCATGTTAAAACCGATCGAAAAAGGTCATTCCTACGCAGATACTGGTTTCTTTGGCTGGTTTAACCGTAAGTTTGATGCAATGACATCGCGTTATGAATCAAGTGTCGGCAGTATTCTTAAGCGTTCTTTTAGAGTTATGCTGATTTATGTTGGTTTAGTTATTGCTGTGGGTTGGATTTTCTTACGTATGCCAACGGCATTCTTACCCGATGAAGACCAAGGTATCTTGTTTACACAAGCGATTTTGCCAACTAACTCCACCCAAGAAAGCACGGTTAAGGTATTAAAAGACGTTTCTAATTATTATCTTACTGAAGAAAAAGACATTGTGAGATCAGTCTTTACTGTTTCAGGTTTCAGTTTTGCTGGTTCTGGGCAAAATATGGGACTTGCGTTTGTGGGTTTAAAAGATTGGTCTGAACGTGAAGCACCGGGTGAAGATGTTAAATCATTGGCAGGACGAGCCATGGGTCACTTTGCGCAAATTAAAGAGGCGTTAGTGTTTGCCTTTGTGCCGCCATCAGTGATTGAGCTTGGTACTGCAAATGGTTTTGATGTCTACCTGAAAGACCTAAATGGTCAAGGACACGCCAAGTTAATTGAAGCGCGTAATCAATTATTAGGCATGGCTTCACAAAACTCGAATCTTGTTGGGGTTCGTCCAAATGGTCAGGAAGATGCGCCGATATACAAAATTAATATTGATCACGCTAAATTGCGTGCTTTAGATATTGATATTAATAGCGTCAACAGCGTGCTGGGTACCGCATGGGGCGGGTCATATGTGAATGACTTTATTGACCGTGGCCGAGTTAAAAAGGTTTATGTTCAGGGGGACGCTAAATATCGTATGCAACCCGGTGATTTAGACTCTTGGTATGTACGTAACAATAATGGTGAAATGGTACCGTTTTCGGCATTTGCATCGGGTACTTGGGAATTTGGCTCACCACAATTACAGCGCTTTAACGGTGTCCCCGCAGTCAATATTCAAGGCTCAACAGCACCGGGTTATAGTACTGGTGACGCGATGGATGCATTAGAGGAGATGGCCAAGCAGCTTCCTCCAGGGTACGGCTTAGAGTGGAATGGTTTGTCGTACGAAGAACGTTTGTCGGGTAATCAAGCACCTAGTTTGTATGCTTTATCTATCCTAATTGTGTTCTTAGTATTGGCTGCTCTGTATGAAAGCTGGTCAGTGCCTTTATCGGTGATTTTAGTGGTACCACTAGGGATTATTGGGGCGCTATTGGCAATGAATGGTCGCGGTTTACCTAACGACGTATTCTTCCAAGTCGGTCTGTTAACCACGGTGGGCCTGGCGACTAAAAACGCCATTCTAATTGTCGAGTTTGCCAAGGAATATTACGAAAAAGGATCTGGGCTAATTGAGGCAACATTACATGCGGTACGTGTGCGTTTACGCCCAATTCTAATGACTTCATTAGCATTTGGTTTAGGTGTTGTGCCATTAGCGATTAGTTCTGGAGTTGGCTCTGGTAGTCAAAATGCCATCGGTACTGCGGTATTGGGCGGTATGATGACCTCCACCTTCTTAGGTATCTTCTTTGTGCCGTTATTCTTTGTGGTGGTTGAGCGCATTTTCAGTAAGCGTGAAAAACCAACGGAAGAGGAAGATGAACAAGTCGATAACGATAGAAAAAATATTTAATTTTTTACATTATTGATTGTAAAAAGCCCAGTTTAACTGGGCTTTTTTATGACTATTGTTTTTGAAAAGATACAGAGAGTGAAAGCTGACTCAAAAGGTATTAAGTCGGCATTATTAAACGGTATTTGGGTTTGTATTCAATAGAAAACTGAAAATATGTTTAAAAAACACTCTGGTTAAAATTATATTAGGTATCTGATAAAGTTAGCTATTTAATTTTAATCGGTGCAGTTTTAGGTCACATATGTACAGATTTGTTGTGTTATAGTCGAAATGTCAATTAAAACAGCTTATTAACATCTATTCGTGCTTTACTGATACTTTAATGGTTATTTTTTAGCTAAGCTATCATCGATAAAGATGAACTTTTGATTAAATTATGATTATGATAGTGAATAACAATAATAAAGGATGTCACCATGCAGGCGCTATTTATTAGCCTCACTTTAGCCGCTATTCTGGCTTATCTTTGGTATGCCAGTTTACTTAAAAAGCGCACTTCAGCCATTGAAGCGCTGAAAGTGATCGACGCAAAAATTGATAAAAGATTAATGTTGTTCACTGAACTGTGTCAGGAAAAAAAGTCGTATCAACACCCCCTAACTGATGATCAACAAGCTCAATTGTTGCAACTTAAACAAATGCAGCCCCAACATGATTGGGAACAACCCATAGAAGAATCAAACGTAGCGGGCGGCTCCTTGTCGGTATCTATTGCTGCGTGGCAACAGATTGATCAAGGTTTAGAGGCGTTATTATCAACGGTAAATAAAGACAAACTGTGTGCTGACCAGCTTGCCGAGTATTTACAGTTAGAACTCGATTTTGTCCATGCAGAGGATTTTTACCGCAAAGCCGTCGACGAGTTAAACAGCGGTGTTAAAATTTTTCCTGGATCTGCTGTGGCTAAATTTGCGCGTATCGCGCCGATGCCAATATTCGATCAAGTGCAGGACTAACCCAATGATATGGGGTAATCGACAGACGCTATTGGGTATCATGGGATTGTTGGCTTGCGCTGGTTTACACATGCAGGTGCAAGCCAAACAAGTGATTTATCCCGCCGTAGAAGAAGTTGACAAGCCACAACTCAAAGCTAAGTACTTGCCTGAACAAGCCGCAGTTAAAAAACAGTTATCGTTACAACCTACACAACCTGCACCCGTTGCAGAAAACACCGCTCCGGCATCAGAAATGGATAAGATGACGAGTCGAAGCAAGGTTGATTCAATCAAAGATCCATTGTCATTAACAGCAGGCTATGTCGATGAAAAACCGCAGCCGCGCACTTTAACGAATGACTACCCGTTAAAGCCGTCGGCCAGTGTACCGAGTAAGCAGCGCATTAAGGCGAGTTATTCCGACAATGGTATCGTGAGTGATTTAGGCGTTGAAAAACGTAAAATTTACCAATATAAGCAAACCAATGGCGTGATGGTATTTAGCGATGTACAACCGCAGGGTGATGACTACCAAGTGCTGTTGTATGAATGTTTTGCATGTCGTGTCGACTCGGTTATCGATTGGTATAAAATTCCATTATTTACTTCACCTTTTGCTGCCGATGTTGCTTTAGCAGCGCGCCAATATCAGCTGGATCCTGCACTTATTCGGGCCGTTATTCATGCTGAGTCGGCTTTCAAAATGGGTGCACTATCAAAAGCGGGTGCCAAAGGCTTGATGCAGTTAATGCCTGCGACCGCTAGCGATATGGGCGTTGATGATCCTTTTAATGCTCAGCAAAATATTCGCGGTGGCAGTCGTTATCTTGCACAGTTACTCAGCCAATTCAACGGCGACATTGATCTTGCGTGTGCAGCATACAATGCTGGCCCGACTACTGTGATGCAATACCGCGGCATACCGCCCTATCCTGAAACACAAGCTTATGTAAAGCGTGTAAAAATATTATTAAAACGCTATCAAAAGGCATTAGCCAGTTAATTTAAGGTAATTATTAATGAATCATTTACTTGATAAACTTCACTCCAAGCGTATCCCGTTCCGTCTCACTCAGGGCTATGGCCTTGCTAGTATGGCCGGATTACTGATATTGGGCGCTGTAGCTGTCCCCGCCGTTGCTGCCGATAAATCATCAGCTGCGCCATCGCAAGAAGATGTGCGTTTATACGACATCGCGACTGCACCACAAGCCCAGCGGATTGAGCAAGATATTCGCACTTTAGTCGGTTTCGGAACCCGCCATACCTTGTCTGATACTCAATCTGATACCCAGGGTATTGGTGCAGCAAGACGTTGGATTGAAGCTGAATTTAATCGTATATCTAAAGAGTGTGGCGGCTGTTTAGAAGTGGTGACTGTGGCTGATACCGTTCAAGGTAAACGAATTGCGAACCCAACCGAAGTGGTTAATGTTATTGCTATTCAACGTGGTCAAACAGATCCTAAGCGCGTAGTGATGATGAGCGGTGATATTGATTCACGTGTCAGTGATGTATTAGATGCCAGCTCAATTTCTCCTGGCGCTAATGACAATGCGTCGGGGGTTGCGGGAGCGCTAGAAGCTGCTCGCGTATTATCAAAATATCAATTTAACGGTACTATCGTTTATGCTGCGTTGTCGGGCGAAGAGCAAGGCCTGTATGGCGGTAATATTTTAGCTGACTATGCAAAAGCGCAAAATTGGCAGGTTCAAGCAGTATTAAATAATGACATGATTGGCAATATATCAGGCATTAATGGCGTGGTGAATAACAGTAGTGTGCGGGTGTTTTCTGAAGGTGTACGTATTGCCGAAACCGCAGATGAAGCCAAAGAACGCTATTTTAGTGGCGGCGAAAATGATTCTGCTTCACGTAATTTAGCCCGTAAAATTAAATCGTTAGCAGACCAGTACATGACTAATTTAGAGGTGATGCTAGTGTATCGCCTCGACCGTTTTGGTCGTGGTGGACATCATTTACCGTTTAATCAGGCTGGCTTGCCTGCCGTACGGATTATGGAAACCAACGAGAACTATAATCGTCAGCATCAAGATATTCGCGTTGAAGATGGCATTGCGTATGGTGATGTGATTAAAGGTGTCGATTTTGACTTTACAGCCAAATTGACTGCACTTAATGCACTGAGCTTAGCGTCTCAAGCGTGGGCACCAGCACCGCCAACCAAGGTTACCATTGCAGGGCAAGTATCACCGAGTACCACCTTAAGTTGGGCAAAAAGTGATGATAAAACTGTTGTTGGATATCGCGTCTATTGGCGTTTAACCACAGTGCCACAATGGACTCACAGTCGCTATGTCGGCAAGGTTAATCAGTTCACGTTGGATAATATGGTTATCGATAATTACTTATATGGCGTGGCCAGCGTTGCCGCGAATGGCAATGTCAGCCCAGTGGTGTTTCCGGGTGCAGCAGGTGCATTCTTTAAATAACGCTCAGTAACAGCTTTGAAGATAACCAACAAAAATGCCCAAACCGTTGCTGCGGTTTGGGCATTTTCTATTATCTACTATCAGTAATCATTCTTCACATTGCACTGCAACATAAAGCCTGCAGAGGCTAAATTATTCACCGACTTCCCACTTCACAGTCGTATGGCCATCGGCATGACCTAGATTTAATAACGGCGTTAAATAATTTTAGCTACTAAATCATTTACACGCTACAGCAACATAAACCCTGCAGAGGGTAAATTATTCACCGACTTCCCACTTCACAGTCGTATGGCCATCGGCATGACCTAATAATGGGGTTAAATAATCTAATGCTTCTTTAGCTAACACATCTAATTGCCAAGGTGGGTTAATGACCCATAAGCCAGCAGCTGTCATGCCAAACTCGTCACTGTCAGCGCTAACGGCTTGCTCAATACGCAACTGTTTTTTAATTCCGCTGTTTTTTAGCAAGGTTAACATAGCTTCTGTTTGCTCACGTTTTACCACTGGATACCATAAAACAAATGTTCCAGTTGCAAAACGTTTATGAGCTTTAATAATGGTTTCAGCCACATCCTGATAGTCAGTTTTCATTTCATAGCTGGGATCAATTAATATTACTCCACGGCGCTCTAATGGAGGAACCGCGGCAATTAATCCTTTTAAACCATCGCCTCGAATGACTTTTACTTGCTTGTCGTCAATGAAATAATTTTCCAGTAACTCGTGGTCAGTAACATGCAGTTCGTGCAATACCATACGATCTTGTGGACGCAGTTCGACATCGACAATCGCAGGTGAACCAGGGTAAACCGTTAATTCACCATCAAATTCAGCGTTAAAGTGCTTTACTGTCTCAACGTAATCAGCCAATGCCGTAGGTAAATTTGCGTGGTCCCATAATTTAGCCACGCCGTCTAAATACTCGCCCGTTTTCTGAGCAAACTCATCGGTCAATGAGTAGGCGCCGGCACCTGCATGAGTATCGATATACACATAAGGTTTATCTTTTTTCTGCATCGCTTTTAATACTTGAATAAGCATTGAGTGCTTAAGCACATCGGCATAATTGCCTGCATGATAACCGTGGCGATAACTGAGCATGGGCATTTCCATTTACTAAATGAGACAGCAAAAACTGTGTAATAACGACATTATAAGTTTTCTAGCGCGCGAGGTATAGGTGTTCACTGGTGATGGCTTTTGGCATAATGGCGTAGTTTCTTATATTGGCATGGTAATCATCTTGTTGCAGACACCTATCTTCTTTAATCAGCAGTATCCTTCATTAGTCGATATTGCCCAGCGCTGGCAGCTTGTGTGGGACCAGCATGCTGCTTTTGAATTGCGCTTTGAGCAAAACTGCCTAAGTTTGCATAAACGAGATGAGCCTAAACTAGACGGCATAAGTGTTGATTTTGTTTCTGGTGCGGTTGCTCATCGGCGCAAGTTTGGTGGCGGGCGAGGTCAATCTATCGCCAAAGCGGTTGGATTAAAACAAGGCTTAACGCCAACGGTTGTGGATGGAACTGCCGGCTTAGGCCGTGATGCATTTGTATTGGCCAGCCTAGGTTGTAAAGTCATTATGGTTGAACGAAACCCTGTAGTTGCCGCGCTACTCGAAGACGGTTTACGCCGCGCGTATGATGATGCTGAAATTGGCCAATGGATGCATGAGCGTATGAGCTTGTTCCATGGTTCTAGCCTGAATGCATTAGCCGATGCGGTGAAAACGAGCACTAACGTCAGCGAGATTGATGTGGTTTACCTTGATCCCATGTACCCACACCGTGAAAAGTCAGCGCTGGTAAAAAAAGAAATGCGAGTATTCCAAACCTTAGTTGGGGCTGATCTTGATGCCGATGGATTACTGGCACCTGCTATCGCATTAGCCACCAAACGTGTTGTTGTAAAACGCCCTGATTACGCTGAGGATTTAGACGGTGTAAAGCCGCATTCTGTGATTGAAACTAAAAAAAATCGCTTCGATTTATACATCAAATCCGCGATGAAATAGCATCAAGTCGAACATCGAATATTAGTGTTTTAGGTTGTCGCTGAACCCATACATTGACATAATGCACCCATAGTTTGACAAATTTAACCCATTCAATGACATAAAATGGTTTTTGTAATTATATTACAAAAACCATTTTCTTTAATATCAGTATCTTGAGCGATTAATAACCCATACATTGACAAATTTTTGCATATTAGTACACTAAACGTACTTTATTCGTGCGAATTTAACTCATGTATATAAGAAGCTTACGCAAACCATCACCGAACAAAAACGTATTTAAATTCGCTAGCGCAAAAGTTAGTGAAACGATAATGTGTGAGAGTTCATTGGAGTTTGATGCGTGCTTTCATCATGAATATAATGATTGTATAGATGTGTTTGGTAGCCAGCCTGAAGGGTTTTATTACGATTTTGAGGGCAAAAGATTGCCCTATACACCTGATGCGATAGTTCACTTTATCGATGGGACTGTAAAGTTCCATGAATACAAACCTTATAGCAAAACATTCGATCCAATCTTTAGATCTAAATTTGTAGCCAAGAAAGCGGCCGCTCAGACCTTGGGAGCAGATCTTATCTTGGTAACAGAACGTCAAATCCGCGTAAATCCTATTCTAAACAACCTTAAAATATTGCACCGCTATTCAGGTATCTATGGCTTAAATACTATTCAAATTGAATTGCTTAAGCTTATAAAACGAACAGGAAAAATAAGTGTAAATGATGTCGCAATAAAACAATCATTATCATTAGGTGAGGCTAGGTCATATCTTTATTCTCTGATACATAAAGGATTAATCAAGACCAACTTAAACCAGGATGATCTTACTTGTAACCCTTCGGTATGGTGCATTGAATGATGGACTTCGAGGATGAATTCAGTGAGTCTGAATTAGTTAAGAAGCCCGATACACCTATTCAATATGTGAAATTAGACGATGTAGGGTTAGTGAGGCGAGATTTAGATACCTTCCCTGAATTTTTAAGAGACAAAGCACTCGATAAATACCAGCTCATTGCTTTAATCGAAGAAACAATCACTGGTGGATGGACTCAAAAAAATTTAGACCCAATTCTTGATACACTTTTTACTACAAACATGGACAAGCGACCTAACTGGCGAACGTTAGTCCGTTGGCGTAAAAGCTACATTGACAGTAACGGCGATCTTGCATCATTAGTCGCTAAACGCCATAAAATGGGCAACAGAACAAGTCGAGTTCAGGGTGATGAAGCATTTTTTGAGCAAGCACTGACTCGTTTTTTAGATGCAAAAAGACCTAAAGTATCTACAGCATATCAATACTATAAAGACGCGATAACCATTGAGAATGAAAACATTGTTGATGGACAAATTCCTATCATTTCTTACAAAAGCTTTAATCAAAGAATAAAGTCACTACCTCCTTATCCTGTTGCAGTGGCGCGGCATGGTAAATTTAAAGCAGATCAATGGTTTGCTTATTGCTCATCACATATACCCCCAACGCGAATATTAGAGCGTGTAGAAATTGATCACACACCACTTGATCTAATCCTGCTTGATGATGAGTTATCTATCCCACTAGGCAGGCCTTATTTAACCTTAATCATCGATGTTTTTAGTGGTTGTGTTTTGGGGTTCCACTTAAGTTATCGCTCGCCCTCATATGTTTCAGCAGCCAAAGCAATCGTGCATGCAATAAAACCAAAATCATTTGAAGGTCTTAATATCGAACTTCAAAATGAGTGGCCTTGCTTTGGTAAATTTGAAAACCTCGTTGTGGATAATGGAGCTGAGTTTTGGTCAAAAAGTTTAGAGCATGCCTGTAAAGAAGCCGGTATAAACATTCAATATAATCCCGTTCGCAAACCTTGGTTGAAGCCATTTGTAGAGCGTTTCTTCGGGATGATAAACGAATGCTTTTTAACTGAGTTACCTGGTAAGACTTTCTCGAATATCCTTGCAAAAGAGGACTATAAACCTGAAAAAGACGCCATTATGCGCTTTTCTACCTTTGTTGAAGAATTCCATCGTTGGATTGTGGATATATATCATCAAGATTCAAACTCACGCGAAACGCGTATCCCCATCAAACAGTGGCAACATGGCTTTGATATTTACCCGCCATTAAAAATGAGCACAGAGGACGAACAGCGATTCACTGTTTTAATGGGTATTTCAGATGAGCGTACTTTAACCAGAAATGGCTTTAAATTTGCAGATCTAATGTATGACTCAACGGCATTGGCTGATTATCGTAAACGCTACCCACAAACTAAAGACACAATAAAAAAACTGATTAAAATCGACCCTGATGATCTATCAAGTATCCATGTATATCTTGAGGAATTAGGCGGTTATCTTAAAGTCCCCTGTACTGACAATAGTGGTTATACCAATGGCTTGAGCCTCCATGAGCATAAGGTGATTAAGCAAATTAATCGTGAGGTGATTCGGGAAGGCAAAGATAATTTGGGGCTAGCTAAAGCCCGTATGGCAATTCATGCGCGAGTTAAACAAGAGCAAGAAGCATTTATTGCATCCAAAACAAAAGCTAAAATTTCAGCAGTAAAAAAACAGGCTCAGTTAGCCGATATCAGCAATACAGGTCAAGGGACGATTAATTTAAATACAGAGGAGCTAAACTTATTTTTACCTAATAAATCAGAAACTAAACAAATCAATGTTTTTGATAATTGGGATGATGATTTAGAGGCTTTTGAATGAAGACCTTGAGTTCTGCTCAGATTGAGCAATTACAAATATTTAGTGACTGCATTGTGCTTCATCCACAAGTTAAAACCATTTTTAACGATTTTGATGAGTTAAGATTAAATCGTCATTTTCAATCTGATCAACAATGCATGCTATTAACGGGTGATACCGGTGTAGGCAAAAGCCATCTGATAAATCACTACAAAAAACGTGTCTTCGCTAGCCAGAATTACAGTCGTCAATCCATTCCTGTATTAGTGAGCCGTATATCCAGTGGAAAAGGGTTAGATGCAACTTTAACTCAAATATTAATGGATCTTGAGTTGTTTGGTAGTCACCAAAGAAAAAAGCGTGGTTATGAGACTGACTTGACCAAAAAGCTTGTCGTTAGTTTGGTTAGGGCAGAGGTTGAGCTGCTTATCATCAATGAGTTTCAAGAGTTGATAGAGTTTAAAACCGTTCAAGAACGACAATTAATTGCAAATGCATTGAAGTATATAAGCGAAGAAGCCAAGGTGCCTATTGTGTTAGTGGGTATGCCATGGGCAGTGCAAATTGCAGAAGAGCCGCAATGGTCATCTCGGTTAATACGCCGAAGAAAGCTTGAATATTTTAGCCTTCAAAAAGACAGTAAGTATTTTCGTCAATATCTTATGGGATTGGCGAAATACATGCCATTTAACGAACCGCCAAAACTTGAAGCTACACATACCACAGTCGCATTATTTGCTGCATGTAGGGGTGAAAATAGAGCGTTAAAACACCTATTAACAGAGTCATTAAAAATAGCCTTAATGGATAATGCTATAACTCTGGATAATCAATATTTAGTAGCAGCATTCAATAAATTGTGCTTATTTGATGACGTCGGTAATGAGCAAATACAGTTAAAAGATAATCCATTCACTCTGCCGATAGAGCAAATCAAAATATCTGAAATAACACGATATTCCACTTACAATCAAAACGCATTAGCGAGTAACGAGATGCTATCTGCAAGGCTATTTTCAGTCCCTGTTGCCTTAACTAAGTTACTGAGTAAATAAGCCATTCAGAACTAATGCTGCCCATCATTCTTTAAGGCGCTTAAACAAGCCTCTACTGCTTTAATCTTTCCTATAAACATATAACTTTGATTTCGAGCTTCGACAATTCGTGGGTAAATTTTTTGCTCCATATTGGGTAGTTTATTGAGCAGTTTTTTTAGCTCTTCAGCTTCACTGGTTGAGCTAATGAGATCGAATTGGTATTGATGAAGAGTAGTATTGAGCAGATTGGAATGACTTGACACCTTACTAGTCCTTGGGCGGCCTATTGATTTAATATTATTATTTGTTGCTTGTAGGCGCGTTTTATCGAAAAAGCAGGTTTTATGATAAGTCGCTATTTTATCTTGATTATTTCTATGTAAAAAATTCTGCTTACACAGTTTACGTAATGTTCTATGAATCAACTGTCCCGCATCTCTATTACTGACTTGCGGACAAAAAATTAGATATCTTTTTTTTAAGTCATTAACCGTTGTTTGTTCAAAATTCTCATCGATTAAAACGTTAAATAATACTTCATTAATACAGATCATTGATTTAGACACAATACTTACCAATTGTTAGTTATTTCAATAGTTAACATAATTTCTCATGACTTAAATTGTCATAAAATCTTATCTTTCATCTTCAGGGAAATAGCAAGTTATAGCCAATGTATTGGTTATAACTTGACAACAAGACCTAAAAGACTAAGGATTACTTAGTATACCTTAAGGGGAAAAACTAAGACAATCTAAGTTATCTAGGAATCAACAATAATGAACTCGTGTCAGAAAAACAGATCAACCCGCTGCCGCATAGGCTCAAGCAAGCTCGAACAGCTAAAGGCATTAGCCAGAAGCAACTTGGCATTCAATTAGGAATGGAACCAGGTACGGCAAGTGCACGCATGAATCATTACGAAAAAGGCAAGCATACTCCTGACTACACCACCTTAAAGGCCATGGCTGATGAGCTAGGTGTACCTGTGGCTTACTTTTTTTGTGAGTCAGAAAGCACAGCAGAATTGCTGTGCTTACTTGAGAATATGAGTGAAGAGGAAAAGATAGATTTAGTTAAAAAAGTTAAAATGGATAAACCTATAAGTTAAACTAAATCGGTTGATACCTCATTTTTCATTCTGTCCCAAAAGTCAGCATCTAGTTCTTTGATTTCTATAACCCTTTCTGTTTGCATGCCAAGGCTGTAGTCATAAATATATTTTGCAAGTTGCACCCCATCAATTAAAACAAGGTTTGTACTGCCATTGAGGCTTGTTGCGTATTCAGAAGCTCCCTTAGTAAAGCGTGAAGTCGTAATGAAAACACCTTTGTTGGATTGCGCAACTGCTAAAGCCCCTACAAAGTTTTGTATATTTTCACGGCTAATACTATTTTCTCTAGCATATCGCTTGGCTTGAATATGAATGCGGCCAAACCCCAACACATCTTCTTTAACGACACCATCGATGCCACCGTCATTACTTGATTGAGTGACAAATCCTGAATTCGATACTTGATCCCCATAACCCATCTTTCCTAATAATTTGACAACTAAATGCTCAAATTCAGTGGGTGTTTTACTTAGGATAGTGTCTAAAATCAATTCGTATCTAGATTCTAGTATTTCACTAAATGCAATATCTAATGCCTCTGAAGGCGTTGAGTCTATTAGCTTTTGACTTTCTGTTTCTCTATAGGCATTTGAGTTGTCGAGGCGCTCGTTCGATACATGTTCATTCTGTCTTTTATCTTTATTAAGCAAACGTTTCCTAGCATCAACTTCTTTAACTAGTGGATATATTTTGTCTTTACGATCAAGATAAGTTTGACCTAGTTTGGTTATTTGATAAAAGCCTCTTTTGGGGCGTTCAACTAATTTTGCTCTACCAAGTGCACTTAATGCCCAAGTGACCCTATCCAAGAAAATAGCACCATTTCCCGAATCATACTCGGCTTCAACTTCCTCTTGTGAAAGCCCCATAATATGTGCAAGTGGTGCTTCAAGTGAACGCCAATTCATTGCTTCATTCTTAGCAAGTAACTCAAGGGCTACGGGCATAATTTCATTAAATTTTGGAATGGTCATTTTGATAACTCTTGCAAGAATGATTATTGGTCAGCCAGACTAACGGCTACTGCAATATTTTTAATTAATATTTTCCCATTTCAACTTCAAATGTTGATGTATGAGATTTCAATACATGGTCAGTATTTCTATATAGTTGGTGCAATATAGCTATTACATCATGATCAACGGCTGAATACTCTGCAGGTCTAATACAATTATCAATAATCAACGTTGAATACACTTGAAAATCTTTGTGATCTAGGTTTCTCATTCTTCTGAGGACTATATCGAGAAAGTAGTCTTTTTGATGGTTATCCATTTTGTCTGATTTAATGATCTTTCTAAGCATGCTTCCAAGAGTTTTCGCTGCCCAGTACTCAGGATAATGTTGAGGGTTCTTAAAAGGCTTAGGCTGATTAATTACATGTTCCACAGCGCCAACCCATCTGTCACATGCTGAAAATAGGTTATAAATGAGGTAGTCATATCTAGATGGAAACTCTCTATCCATATCGACTTCTGAGCTACGATCAAGACTGTTTAGAATTCCGCCTATAAAGGAGTCACAGTACATCAACCACATGTGGTCTTTATACCTTTGGGAAATAGCCTGAGAAATCATCACTTCAAAGAAGCAAGTGCCAATAAAAATTGGGCTCTCCCAACGACTTTCACCTTCAGAAAATCTGTCATTAGGTTGATTATAAAAGTCATCTTTCCCTTTATGAGCTTTTATATATTCCAATACATAATCACCAATCGGTTTATACATACTTAACTTGTGAGCAATTGAGATGTCTTTCAAGTAAAAATTCAACAACGCGTTACTTTCATCTAAGTAATATTCTCCAGTATAGGAGCAATTTTGATTATCTCGTAACTCACGATATAAGGGGCTAGAAGACTTAGAAATAAGAGCTTCAAATAAAATTTTAGTATATTCATCATGATCTCGAAATCTTAATTCTGATGCTTTAGCTGCAACAATTGGATATCCTTCTGTTAAGAAAATCACAAAAGATTTTGATTTTAGAATACGAGACAGCGACACTTCCACAACGTCCTGTGTCTTACAATTAGCCGGAAAAAGTTTGGTAAGTTGTAGCCGAAAATAGTCTGCAAAGGGGTGATAGACATTTTTCTTAGATATAAATGTCGGAGAAAAAATGGCTCTTGGCGGGTGAAGAGCATTATGTGCCTGTACATACCAGACTTCAGTATCGATTATCTCAAAGATTTGATTGTGATACTTTTCTAAAAGGAAACCTAGCTCAGTAAATTTTTTCTCACGTAGTAATCTTTCGGATGAACAGGCCCACAACTCAAAATTGCTAGTAGGGATCTTATTTCCTAAGACTTTGTAGATAAATAACAAAATCAATATAGTTAAGCAAGAAAATGACATGGTTTCTTCGTCAAAACCCCAATACCACCCAATGGGCTCGATTACCTTAAAACTAAGGATCACAGGAGAATAAATTACTATCAAAATAGCCCCTATTAAGCCTATAACCATTAGATAGTCAAATTTAGAGACTCGAAGTTTAAAATCTAACCTTTTTATATCAGATAATAAGCTGTAACCAGCAACCAGAAGTGCTAATACTGTTAGAAAACCGTTAGCGCCCACTTAGTAATCCCCATACAAATGCTTCTGAAATCCAATAAAGGTATCTCGAATAATTAAAGGTGTGCCTAGCTCGGCTATGGCGTCATTGATGTTGTTGTATTTCAGGTCCAACAAGCTGCGCATCTTTTTGGGTGAAAGCTCATCTTCACCATCTTCGATGTATTTACTCAAGATGAAGTTG
Source organism: Shewanella sp. SG41-3 (assembly GCF_014164545.1). Classification (NCBI taxonomy): domain Bacteria; kingdom Pseudomonadati; phylum Pseudomonadota; class Gammaproteobacteria; order Alteromonadales; family Shewanellaceae; genus Shewanella; species Shewanella sp. SG41-3. Next base: position 118,337 of record NZ_JACJFJ010000007.1, on the reverse strand, counting down.
ATAAACTCTTGTTGTTTATAATCCCCAAACGACTGCACGATAGCGGGTCTAGCGTTGTTGGCTCGCTCCTGTCTTGTGTGAACCTCACTGGCAAACGCGACATACTTCAGTACATCGTATACATCGCTTTGCTTAGCATCGATGAGGTCTTTCATCCCTTCAAGCTTTTCGTGGTCGTAACCGGCTTCTGAGAGGTTTAACAATAGTTGTTCACGGGTATCTGGATTGCTCCATATTGCGCGTAAATGATCTTCATCTTTGAAGAACTGCGGCATATCGCCAAATAGGCTTTCAACTAGTTCTTTACCGGTAACAGGTTTACCACCATGCCAGTACATAACGGATGAAATATGTAATATTTGCCGCGCTTTGCCGTCAGACAGTTTAATCACTATTTTTTCAGTGCTGCCGCAAGTACATGGTTGGTTACCGCATTCACCACAAGGCTCTGGTTGGCAGATGCAAGGGCTTAAGCCGCATTTGGTACATGGTGGTTGCTCGCAAGTGCAGGGCTCGTTCCCGCACTCAGCACATGGCTCGTCAGGGCAGTTGCAAGGTGTAAAGCCACAAATTGAACAGGGTTCAGGTTGGCAAACACAAGGGCTTTCATGGCATGTTTCACAAGGTGGCGTTGGTTCCGGTTCGCCGTCCCATTCAGGATCGGCAAAATTATGATGGGCTTTTACAAAGTCGTAAATGGTAAAAAAGTCCTTACCATCATATAGCCGAGTGCCACGACCAATAATCTGCTTAAACTCAATCATGTTATTACAAGGGCGCATTAACACAATATTACGCACATTACGGGCATCAACACCGGTAGACAGCTTGCGCGATGTGGTTAAAATCGTCGGAATGGTCTTCTCGTTATCCTTGAATATTTCTAAATCTTTCTCGCCGTCTTTACCGTCATTAGCCGTGATGCGAACACAATAATTTGTATTGGTCGTCCAGCCTTTTTGCCTAGCGTATTGATTAATTTCATCGCGTACTTTTCCCGCATGTTCTTGTGTGGCGCAAAACACAATGGTCTTTTCTTTTGGATTAAATTTATCCATCCAGTAATGCACACGTTTTTGCTCGCGCACGGGGATGGTAATAATACGGTTAAAGTCGCCTTCTCTATAAAGCTTACCAGGCTCTGGATCACCTTGTATAACAACACCATCACCAGGGGTATAAACATACTCATCCATGGTGCCGACAATGGGGTAAACCTTAAACGGAGTTAAAAAGCCATCATTAATGCCTTGTTTGAGGGTGTAGCTGTAAACCGCATCGCCAAAGTAAGCGTAAGTGTTGGTGTTGTCGGTACGCTTAGGCGTGGCCGTTAATCCGAGTTGAACAGCAAGTGAGAAATGCTTAAGAATGTCGCGCCATGAGCTTTCATCATTCGCACCACCGCGGTGACACTCATCAATGATAACTAGGTCAAAAAAGTCAGCTGGGTAGTGCTTGTAATAAGCATCGTCGTCTTGGGTTATTTCACCGTCTTCTTTTTCTTCAATATCTTTGTTTGGTCCACTCATAAATGTGTGGAAGATGGTAAAAAAGATAGAGGCATTTTTAGGCACACCGCCACGCTTACGAATATCTGCAGGTGTCATGCGCACCAGCGCATCGTCACCAAAAGCGCCAAAATCGTTAAAGGCTTGGTTGGCCAACACATTGCGGTCGGCTAAAAACAATATTCGTGGACGTTTCTTTGCTGCACTTGGGTGCTTTTGCGCTGGTAAGCTCCAGCGACTTTGAAATAGCTTCCATGCAATTTGAAAGGCAATACAGGTTTTACCTGTGCCTGTTGCTAAGGTTAATAATACCTTAGGTTTGCCTTTGGCTATGGCTTCTAAGGCATTGTTGATGGCGTTTTCTTGATAATAACGAGGCTGCCAATCACCTTTACACTCAAAAGGAATTTGCGCAAAACGTTCGCGCCAAATAGGTGTGTAGTTTGGTTCGGTTGCGTTAGCATCGGTACTAAATGCAGGATCAAAGGCTAGCGCCCATAGCTCATCAGGGCTTAAAAAGCGCTCTACTAGTTCCTCTACACCACTGGCCATATCGATTTGATATATCTCACGGCCATTGGTGGCATAAGCAATACGGCACTGTAATCGTTGGGCATAGTCTTTTGCTTGGCGCACGCCTTCGGTATAGCTTAACTGTTCTTTTTTCGCTTCAACGGCGGCTAGTTTACGGCCACGGTATTCCAACACATAGTCGCTGCTGAGACTTGCTGCACGTTTGCCACCACCAATAATGCGCCCTTGAGTAATGGTTACCTCACGGCGAATGAAGCTCGCATCAATTTCACCCCAGCCAGCCTTAACGAGCTTGGGGTCAATCAAGTTGGCTCTGGTATCGGCTTCATTCATCGGCATAGCTATACATCCTTATTGGCTAATTTCCATTATTAACAACTTACTAGTTAAGCAATACTCTTACTTAATTCGCCAGCAAAGGCTTTTTGCAGAATTGATTTTTTTAGTTCATCTAGATAGAGCAATTTTTGACTATAGAAACCTTCTAACTCCAGCGACTTTTCTTTAAGGCAAAATAATTTCTGTGCAATAATTCTTTGCTCGTTTATATCGTTTGGTAACGAGACTGTTATCACCTGCATTTTTTTGGGTGAAGTATGTCTAACTTTGGCTCCACTAGCCGTTTCTTGTACTTTAGATCTAAAGTGCTTGGTATTAAAAAGGTGAAATAAGAACTCCATACTAACTTTACCTTCAAACTCTGATGTTAGCTCAACAAGCCCTAAACGTTGATTGTGTAAGAAAATATCATCATCAGGTACCAAGGCTGGAGATCCGAGTAAACCAACTGCTTGTTCGGTCATTGCAACTAAAAGCGAGTTTTTAGTTAGCAAAAAATCTTTCGGGAATGGACCATCGTAATATTTTTGTTTATTACCACGATCTTTATACCCCCCCTCTTCAAAAAAATTACCAGGTGTCAGTAGCACCAAGTCTGAGTTCTCGGTGAAATATTCACTTTTAAAAGCAAAGCCATGTTTAAAATTACAGATACTTCCAAGTGGGTATTCTATCCATCCATCTCCACGCTGACTAAATATCTGCTGTAAATAGCTTTCAAATAGTTCTCGGGCATTTTTAAGGTTTTGTTCTGTCTTAGCACGAGCTTGTTCAATATCAGCAAAGGCTTGGTCGAGAATGGTGACGATGCGCTTTTGTTCAGGAATTAAAGGTGTTGGAACTTCAATTAAGCCAAGATTTTTTCGGCTTATACGTTTTCTTGTAGCACCAGAAGTTAGTGATTCAACCATACCCAGGTAGTAGCTTGACTGGGAAAAATAGTTAAAAAATTCTGGAAGCATGTATTTCTTATTAAATCTTACAATTGAACAATCAACTGCAGTGATCATCCTTTCGCTAGTCTTAGGGACAATACATGAACGTCCTACAGGGTCTGGTAGGCGAGAAATTAAACAGTCGCCTTCGAAAATTTCAAAACATTTCAGTTCTACAAATTTATTTTCTGAAATAAATCGTGCATTATCACGTCTATTTTTAAATTTCCCTACACCAATGTTACCTGTTTGAATTAAACGTACACCTTGTGACGATTGATCTTTGCTTTCAATCCAATTTCCATCAGTAAAAACTTCACATAAAGATTCGAGTTTTTGAATTGACCAACTCATAATAACTCCCGAATATTAGCCAGAATAGCTACGCTTTCTTTATCCAGTGCAATGATTTCTTCAATAATCGCTTGGGGTGAGCGCAGTGTGACTTCTTCTTCGACATTTGGGTTTTTAACTGACAGATCCCAGGCTGTTGGATCGAGCTTGGATACATCCAATGACCAAGACTTATCCGAGTTTTTAAATGCAGCTTGGAGCTCAACAAACTCTTTCAGGTCGTTGTCATTAAGCGGGTTAGTTTTGCCAAGACTACGCCCTGGTTCGAGTTGGTAGAACCAAGTGCTTTGAGTCGGCTCGCCTTTGGTAAAAAACAACACGACGGTTTTAACCCCTGCACCTAAAAAAGTTTTAGCTGGGCAGTCTAGTACCGTATGTAAGTTGCAGTTTTCTAACAGCTCTTTACGCAGGGCGATGGCGGCATTGTCTGTGTTACTTAAAAAGGTATTTTTGATAACAATAGCGGCGCGACCACCTGGCTTTAGGGTTTTAATAAAGTGCTGCAAAAACAGGAAGGCAGTTTCACCGGTTTTAATCGGGAAGTTTTGCTGCACCTCTGGGCGCTCTTTGCCGCCAAAAGGTGGATTAGCTAAGATAATATCGTGCTGGTTGCTTGGTTGTATGTCTGCCAAGTTTTCGCCCAAGGTATTGGTGTGCAATACGTTGGGTGCTTCAATGCCATGCAAAATCATGTTCATGATGGCGATAACATAGGCCAAGGATTTTTTCTCTTTGGCGTAGAAGGTGCTTTCTTGCAGTATTTTTAAATCACTGGTTGAAAGTTGCTTCTTCTCGCGGCCGCCTTGGCGCAAATAATCAAATGCTTCACATAAAAAGCCTGCCGAACCCGCAGCACCATCGTAAATGGTTTCACCTATTTGTGGCTTTACAACGTCAATCATGGCGCGAATAAGTGGCCTTGGGGTGTAGTATTCGCCGCCATTTCGACCAGCATTACCCATATTTTTAATTTTGGTTTCGTACAGGTGTGACAGCTCATGAGTGGCATCTTGTGAACGGAAACTTAGTTGGTCGACTTTTTCTAATGCATCACGTAATGAGTAACCACTTTGAATTTTATTTTTAATTTCGCCAAAAATTTCACCAATTTTATATTCAATGGTGTTAGGGCTTTCTGCACGTTGCTTAAAGCCTTTTAGATAAGGGAATAGCTCACCGTCGACGTAATCCATTAGGTCATCACCGGTTAGGGTATTGTTGTGGTCAAAGTTGCCGTCAGCGTCTTTTGGCGCAGCCCATTTACTCCAGCGATGGTCTTCATCGATGATGTATTGATACTCCTGACCCATTAGCTGTGCTTCAAGTGATTTTGCATACTCTAAGTCATCAAGGTATTTAAGAAACAACATCCATGATGATTGCTCGGTGTAATCTAGCTCGCTAGAACAACCTGCGTCTTTATGAAAAATGTCATCGATGTTTTTAAATGTTTGTTCAAACATATGTAATTTATACCTATTGCAATATGGTACTAGCAGCAAGATTTGACTTTGATGTTAGTGAAATATGGTTTGCCCTGGCGCTTTATAAAAGAGATTAAAATGTGTAAATAAAGCGATGATTTAGGGTGTTTAGTGCTTAAAAAAGGCACATAACAATAATGGAATTCATCTTACCAACTAATTTGCAGTAAGTGATGGTTTTTGGTCAAGTTTTTCAAATAATTTATTGTCACTATTTCATAGTACTTAAGTATGTTTTGAATCGTTTATTGCACACCAATTGTATTTTTGATGATTGCTATACTTCCAATGCTATCGATGTAACATAATTGTTTCTTGTAATTTTAGATAAAGGCTTATAAGTTAAGCTAAGACTTCCTTAGTTTTGGTGTGGTATGGCTTTTCTATTTTCACCTAAATCTCGTGCGTTTATTGATGAGTCGCTTGAAAGTTATTTACTGCGGGTAGTGGCAGAGAACTTTTTTGATTCATATGAGCAACTCAGCCTAGCTATCCGTGAAGAGCTGCATGAGCTTGATTTTGAAGCCCATGGTGCTTTTCCTATCGATTTAAAACGCCTTAATGTTTACCACGCCAAACATAACAGCCATTTTAGAATGCGAGCATTAGGTTTGCTTGAGTCTTTGCTTGGCTTGCCGCAATTCGAAATTCAGAAATTGGCTTTGTTAAAGTCAGACCGTACGGTTATTGGCTTATCTGCTGTACACAAAAATGGCGTTGATATTCCACTGAGTTTTATTCGTTATCACTCCACTATGGGAACTGATGCGATACCTGTTTGCCCCCATTGCTTATCTGATGAACCTTATATTCGGCAGATATGGCATTTAACCCCCATAGAGGCATGTGCAAAGCATAAATGTCAGCTGTTGCATCAGTGTCCTGAATGCTCAATTCCCATTAACTACATAGAAAATAAGTCGATTAGCCACTGTGTTTGTGGTTTTGAATTCGCAAAAGGGTGTGTAAAGCCTGCCAGTAATGATGAAGTAGAATTAGCGACTAAATTGATGAGCGATAAGGAGGATGAAAACTCATTATTTAAGTCAGTATCAATATCTCAACGTTTTGCTAGCTTGGCTTGGTTTCAGCGGCGGTATCTTAAAAATGAAGATTTCCCGTTTAATGCCGCAGTAACCTACTTTAAAGCTTGGCCTCAAAATGTATTCGATGAATTAAATCTTATGACTTTGAATGCTGATAATAAGTTGATTGATTTGTTTAACCGCACTTCCTTTCGGTTTATTTATGGTGAGTTAATTATGGGCCTGCCGCATATCTACCGCGATGAAAAAGAAACTCACTTTATTCGGCAAACAGTGTTGGAATTTTTAAGTCGTTTAGTTGCTGCGCATCCTAAATCGAAAAAGCCTAATGTTGCCGATATGCTGGTGAGTATTAGTGAAGCGGCTGTGATTTTGGGAACAACCCATGAACAAATTTATCGTTTGTATCAGGACGGAGTATTAAGCAGCTCGTTTAGACATAAAATGAAGTATCGAATTGATCCTCAAGCGGTTATTTTTTATTTAAGACAGGTTGTTGAATATAAAAATAGCTTTGGTTCATCAGACCAAAGGATGTATGTATCAGCATGGTAATTAAGCATTTAAGTGAGCTGTTACAAATTAAAGAGCTTGATGAGCGGACAGAAGCGATAAGGCGTAGTTTTAGCTCATTTACTGACAGTGTCGATGTGACAGGATGTGAAAAAGAAGCGCTGATCATTCTAGTAAACTTAACCTTCCCTAAAAAAACAGTGAAAGACGTATTAGATAAAAAGCATGCCAAAGCAACGCTGAAAGATGAATACCACCTCAATGAATGCATTAAGCAGGTTGAGTGGTTTCATACACACAACTTAAAATATCCTGATATCCGTGTGAGTAAGCAGCGGTTAATTGCTAAGCCTATAACGCCTCAACGACAAGTGCTAAGTAGTGCAGACTGTAGCCCTAGCTTAGGTTGGGCTAACAATAGCGCTAAAATAAATTTCGCTAAATTATTAGTGTGTCATTTTTATTGGCAAGGCCGATTAGTTTGTCTTGCCAATATCTTTTGTGATGCGATATCTAAAGAATGGTTGTTGGCATTTAAAGCATTGGGTATCTCAGCTAAGTCGCTGAATGTGATTAGTGCCCAAGTTCAACTAAGACTACCGCAGAGTGAGCTACCTTCTTATGTTGATAAACACTCAACTCAAGTATTGATGCCTTATCGTGATGGATATGCCGCAATCACTCCAGTTGCTAGCCATGCTGTGCAAGCTGAACTGCATCAAGCGGCTTCTCGGCGCGATGGGCAATTTATGAATTTAAATCTTACTCGTCCAGCAGCCGTTAGCGAATTAGTTGCCGGTGTCGGAGGGACAGTGAGAGTGTTGAATTACCCGCCACATATCTCTAGTAATCAATTCAGTCTACATGAATCTATGATTGCAAAATTAGAGCGAGATGAGAGTTTATTTGATCGTTATTCACTGATTAAAACAGATTTTATAAAGGCGCTTGATCGCCTACTGAATATCAATTTTGAACTTGCTATGAAGCAGCGTCGGTTGCTGAAACTAGCCAGTTTGAAGCAAATCAGAAAATCACTAGCTTTATGGCTTTCTGTCATTATTGAAGGCAGGCAAGTTATTAAAGAGGGGAGTTTTAGTATAAAAAATGCCACCAGTAATGGGCAAAAAATTGAATGGCAGCTATTAAATACCTCTTGTGAGGATTGGATTGAGTTGCTTGTACCATTGTTTAATCATCTAAATATAACGCTATCCCACAGCCATAAAACTAAACAATACGCTTATCACCCTCATTTAATGCAGCCTTTAAAAACGCAATTACTTTGGGTTTTGAAGCAGCTATCTAGTTCAAAGAAAGAACCAACTATTACTGAAGAAGATATACCTCATCGTTATTTGTACCTTAAAGGGATCACGGTTTTTGATGCACAGTTGTTATCTAATCCATACTGCTTTGGTGTGCCTTCGTTAACCGCTGTTTGGGGGATGATGCATAATTACCAACGAAAGCTTAATGCAATGTTAGGAACGAATATTCGATTCACTTCTTTTGCTTGGTTCATTCGTCAGTTTGATTATGTAAAAGGGACTAAATTGCCTGAGTTTTCGATGCAAGGTGCAAAGGGTAAGGAGTTTCGTCGACCAGGCCTAACAGATAGTCGCAATGGTGATTTAACTTTTGATTTAGTGATTCATTTAGATGGGTTTGAGCATGAGTTGCAGGAAATAGAGCAGAATTCATCTGCACTTGAGGCTTGTTTTCCTTCTCGCTTTGCTGGAGGGACAATGCATGGGCCTTCATTAGAGGCTAGTCTTGATTGGTGCAAATTGTATCGTAATGATGATTTACTTTACTCACAGTTAAGCCGTTTACCTGCTAATGGGAAATGGATTATGCCCACTCATTACTCCATACTGAATGTGAATGAATTGATGTTTTTGTTGAACGAAAATTCAGCACTCTGTCCGATTATGGCAGGTTATTTATTACTAGAAACACCTGAAAAAAAGGCCGGTGCAATAGCCTCTTTGCATAGTTATAGTGAACCTGCGATTGGACTTGTGTCCTGTGATTCTGCTATTGATATAAGGCTACGGGGCAAGTTTAATTTTTATAAACGTGCTTTTTGGATGCTTGATGTTAAAGATCATTATATGTTGATGAAAAGAATCTGAGGACACTTTGATGGAGTTGAGTAATTTTTTTAAATACGAGCGCTCGTTACATCCAGGTAAGGCTGTTTTTTATTACAAAACAACAGAGTGTGACTTTGTACCTTTAGAGGCTGAAGTTACACGTATTCGAGGCCAAAAAGCAGGCTTTGCTGAAGGTTTTACTAATGATTTTTTACCCAGAAATTTAGCTCCACAAGATCTCGCTCATTGTAATCCATTAGCGATAGAAGAATGTTATGTCCCACCAAATGTAGAGCATCTTTACTGTCGATTTTCACTAAGAGCTCAAGCTAATTCAATAAGCCCCGCTGCATGTAATAGTCCTGAAGCTATAGCGCTTTTAACATCGATTACTGAACAATTTAACCGTAGGGGAGGCTATAAAGAGCTAGCAATACGTTACTGTAAAAACTTACTTCTTGGTACTTGGCTGTGGCGTAATCAAAACTCGGGGAACACCACTATTTTGGTTAAAACCAGTTTAGGTAACTCTTATGAAATCGCTAATACAAGAGGTTTAGCTTGGGAAAGTCAGTGGCCAAAAGAAGATTTACTTACATTAAATCAACTAAGTGATGAGTTGTGTGTAGCCTTAACTGATCCAAGCGTTTATTGGCATGCGGATATAACGGCAAAAATAAGTACTACTTTTTGCCAAGAAATTTATCCCAGTCAAGTTTTTAATCTTAAGGAAAATAAGGTCGATGTGACTAAAGTGTTTTCTAAGGTTAAATGCGTTGATGGTCGACAGGCAGTTAGTTTTAATTCGGTAAAAATTGGTGCTGCATTGCAGTTAATCGATGACTGGTGGGGAGATGATTCAAAACGCTTAAGGGTGCATGAGTATGGTGCAGATAAAGAGTTGAATATTGCTCGACGCGGCCCTGACTCTACACTCAATTTTTATTCCATCATTGTTAATGCCGAGAAATATTTAACTGAGTTAAATGAAAATAATGAAGTAAATCCTGATGTTTATTATTTAATAGCCGTTTTGATTAAAGGCGGCATGTTTCAGAAAAAAGCTAACTAGATACGGTGATGCAATGAAACGTTATTATTTTATGATTCGGTTTTTACCTAAAGAGGCCAATCTCGAGTTGCTTACAGGCCGTTGTATTTCTGTTCTACACGGTTACGTAAGTAAGCATGACATAACAGGTTTAGGCGTGAGTTTTCCGGCTTGGTCTGATACGTCAATTGGAAATGCTGTTGCGTTTGTTCACAGTGATACAGCAATATTAAATGAGCTGAAAAAACAGTCCTACTTTCAAGACATGCAAGAATGTATTTTTTTTGAGATTAGTCAGGTTGAAATAGTTCCAAATGACTGCCGTGAAATCAGATTTAAACGCAACCAAGCGATCGCTAAGTTGTTCGTTGGTGAGGCAAGGCGACGATTAAAACGTTTGGAAAAACGGGCAATAGCGAGAGGCGAGATTTTTGAACCTAGTAAAAATACTGAGCCAAGAGATCTTGATGTTTTTCATCGAATTGCAATGACTAGTCAAAGGACCAAGCAAGATTATATTCTACATATTCAGAAGGTTGTGGTCGAGAAACGGTATGAGCCATTATTTAATAGTTATGGTTTTGCCACTAATAAGTTACTTAGTGGGACCGTACCTGAATTATCATTCTTAACAAACAAAGTTTAACCTTTTATTTTAAATTATTGTTACTATATGATTTTTATATATTTATCATATTTGGCTTTTTAGTGATTGATCTTATACCATTTTATTTGGTAAGTTTATTGTGACCTGCCGAATAGGCAGCTGAAAATTATTTCCGTGTTAGATGGTTGTCGGTGTTTGAGTGACCTGCCGAATAGGCAGCTGAAAATAAAAACAATCGTTTCGATTTTTAAGTTAAATCGGTATCTGCCGAATAGGCAGCAAAGCCTCCTCTTGTGTTACTGAGAGGAGGCTTTTTTATTTATGGAGCGGAAGACATATAAAATAGCATTGCACGGTTATGAGTTAGTCATTTAGTTGTATCTCAGTCACCCTTGCTGTGTTTGTGTGGTTTTAAATCTGGGTGTTCTTTCTTTTTTTCTTCTGTAACTCTTTGCCTTTTATCAGATGTGCCATCTTCATTTTTTCTTTTAGGTCCGGGTTTGATTGGCATAATTAATTCCTTTTAATGTATTAGTGTACAAAATTTATTCAATATATTAATTGTCAAAAACTTTACCGAGCATAGGGGCCGTCTCGTATTTTAACCTAAGAAAGAGATTCTTTTAGCTTCTCAATCATCTCATGATTTGTTAGCTTAAATTTATAAAAACGCTTCAAACCTTCCTTGTTATCGAGTTCTATTTGTTTTTGATTACGATCATCGATATACCATTTCTTTTTCGTTATCCATATAAAAGCTTCTCGCTCTGAAGTAAATAACTCGTCTTGCTCTTGAGGGATACCAAAGTCTCTTCTGATCTGAGCCTTATTCTCTTCGCTTAAAGACTCATGTAGTTTAAGAATTAGGGGCAGTCTAAGATTCCAAGATTTATCATGACCTAACCCTTCATGGCCTAGCCTTTTCTTTTCTTTACTTTGAAACTCTTCTACTACATTCATAGATCTAGCGAAATGAAAGTTTTTAAACTTATCCGATTTGGTTTCGGTTCTGTCGTATGCTCTAAACATCCATTGTGAGCCATCATACAAAATAGCAAGTGGCATCAAAGTTCTTGTTTCATGGTTGCTGCTATGTTCAGAAAAGTAGTTACAACTTATGGCATATTCTCCAGCAATAGCACGAGTTATCATTGCAACTTCAGATATATTTAGTCGGTTTGGTATTACGCCAACTTTTTCGAATGGAAGCACTGTGTTGTTTGTAAGCTTGTTCTTATTAAAGCCATTAGCTAGCATTCCCAGCGCGGTTTCACCATCAATGGATATCAAAGGAGAGAAACTCTCTCTTATTATAGTATTAACTTTTTGAGCTTTGTTCTCTGGCTTTGCTACACCATATTCAGTTAACACTCGTGACGCAGCTGCCTCTGCTATCCCGAAAGTTTCACCTAAGTCTAGACGACTAATGTGACCTGTAAATCTTAGTTTAAAATCAACATAAGCAAGCCGTTCATTTATCGAGCTGTTTATTGTGTTGCTATTTTTATCTGTATTCATGTGCAACTCCTTTTCACTATTCTATAAAAATAGCATAAAAGACTATAATTCACCATGATACGGTCCTATTAAAGTTGTTGAAAAGATTTAATCGATCTTTTTGATGGATCGATTCGATCCATTGGGTTGACTTGAACTATTCATTAGGTTAAGATAGTTGTATATTGCGATGTAACCATTTATAAGGAATAAATATGAAAAAATAGATAAAAAAAAAGCAAACCATATATGGCTTGCCTTAATTTTGGGATCAGTAAAAACTTACTAAACCGGTGTAGGAACCACAGTATCTTTTGAAACCCCCTCCAAGTCAAGCTTTAACCCAAAGTTCAAAATCCAATTCCCTATGGAGGGAAAAGTAATGCCAAAATTTATCGTGTCAGTAAAAATAAATAATGAGTTAGTCAAATTAAAGTCTGGATTATATAAGGGTTCTGATTTGATAGCTTTAACCACATTAGATGGTGAGGAACGGCTTTATCTAGACTTGAAGGGAGATGTTGATATCCCTGTACTTGACAGTGACTTGATTGAAATTCAGGGTGATGAGGTCTTTTCTGTAGGCAACTCAAATATACCTGATTGCCCTAACCTAGTTAATAGTCATTCAATTAACATTAATGGTTCTGACATCATCGAAACTTCGAACTCGAAGCTTTGTGGTTCTGCGTTAAAGCAGCTTTTACATGATGATATTTCAAATAAAGTGATTTATTTGGAGCTTAAAGGTGTTCCTGATTACTTACTCCGTGATGATGATCGCTTGATAATCAGTAAACCCAGCAAGTTCCTTCTTGTTAATCAGTCAAATTCTGATGCTGATATTCCTGACTTAGAAGATTGTGCTTGTGGTCACAATCAGCCTGATAAGCACCAAAAGTATAAAATTAAAATCGATAAAACCAAGTATAAGGTGGAGTATCCAAGACTAACTGGACGTGAAATTCTTGGCTTAGCTGGTTATGACGAATCACGATATTTATATCAAAAATTTGTTGGTGGTGAGAGACGGCAGATTGAACTTGATGAAAAAGTTGATTTCACTGAGCCTGGAATTGAACGGTTTCATACTATGAGATGTGAACATCAAGAAGGACTTCAGCAATCTAGGAAACACTTCACTCTACCTGAGGAAGATGTTGAGTTCTTGAATTCACTCAACCTTGATTGGGAATGTGTCGCTGAAAATGGTATCAAAAGAGTAGTTATCCATAGCTTCCCACTACCAGAGGGATACAATTTGAGTCGTGTAGATGTCAACATACAGATTCCAAATAGCTATCCAACTGCGCAAATAGACATGGCCTATTTTTATCCTGCTATATCTAGATCCGATAATAAACTTATAGGTGCTTTATCAGAGGATACTTTCGATGCAAGAATTTGGCAGCGTTGGTCTAGGCATAGAACAGCTTCAAATCCTTGGCAACCAGGTATAGATAACGTTGCGACTCATGTTGCATACATTCAAAGCTGGTTTACTCAAGAACTCTTGAAGTAGGGGGTGTTATGTCTATAAAATTTAAGATCACCGACTCTGCTATGGTCGAACTAAATGATCACCTATTTCCTGGCGATGGAAAAGAAGCAGTAGCTTTTGTTCTTTGTGGTCACGTTATTGATGACAATGAAACGATATTGTTAGCCCATAAAGTAATTCCTCTGAGCTATGCTTCCTGTTCGGTTCGGAAGTATGATTATGTGCGGTGGCTCACTCAAGAGCTTGTTCCGATCCTTAATCAAGCTGAAAAAGAGAACTTAGCTGTTGTTAAAGTTCATTCTCATCCTAAAGGATACTCCCAGTTTTCTCGTGTAGATAATGAATCGGATAAAGAGCTATACCCAAGTATTTACAGTTGGTCTAAAAATACTTTGCCTAGTTTGTCCGCTATTTTGCTACCTAATAATGAATTGATAGTTAGGCATGTTTCTGAGTCAGGAATGTTTACGCCAGTTTCGGTCACTATTATTGGTGATGAAGTTCGCCACACTCCGGCTGAGTTTTCGTTATGCCGTGAAGTTTTAGGGTTTGAAGAAAGGAATCTGCAAGTGTTTGGTTCTAAAACTCGTGACACTTTAAGTCGGATGAAAATTGCTGTCATAGGGTGCTCAGGCACAGGTGCACCAGTTATTGAACAGCTAAATCGGTTAGGCGTCGGTGAATTAAAACTATTCGATCCTGATGTTGTAGAGCATAAAAATTTGAACAGGATAACTAACACAAAAATTGCTGATGCTGACGCTAAGAAGCTCAAAGTCTCATCCATAAAGGATACCTTGGATGAAATAGGGTTAAGTACAATAATATCGGCATTTCCTGAAAGTATCTTTGACGCCGAAATAGTCAAAGAAATAGCTGTTTGTGATTTCATATTTGGATGTGTAGATTCTGCTGAGGCCCGGTGTCTATTGAATAGGATTTCAACCTATTATTTGGTGCCTTATATTGATATTGGCATCTCTTTAGATGCTGATGGCAAAGGTGGGGTCAACAATATCAGTGGGAAAGTGGCTTACTTTCAGCCAGGGAAATCTGATCACATCACCAGACGATCAGTCCTCCTTTCCACGCTGGAAGCTGAAGCACTAAAAAGAAGCTCGCTTAAGACATATCAAGACAGGTTAAACGAAGGCTATATTAAGGGGGTTATTGAAAATAGCCCTGCAATTATTCCTGTTAATACTTACGCTTCATCGTTAGCTGTAATGGAGTTTCTAGCGAGAGTCCATGATTACAGAAATGAACCAAATAGCGGCTTTGCTGAGCAAGTTTTTTGCTTTGTAAATAATTTCTATGAAACTAAAAGTGAAATCAATTTCACTGCACCTTTTGGAATACATAAGTGTCTGGGGAGAGGGGATAAAGCTCTGCTATTAGATATGCCTGAATTTTTTGAAGAAGAGAGGGTCGCATGATCTTTACATTTATAAAGAAGGCTAGGGCATATTTCAAAAGGCTATTCGCTAAAGGTTACAAAGTTGAGTTTGTAGATGAAGAACCTGGTTTTGTGGATGATAAAATCATCTACATCATTGGTGAAGCAGATTTTTATGCAATTGCTGTTATGTTGTGCCCATGTGGCTGCAAAAGCCAAATTCACTTAAATCTGCTTCCAGGGAATAAGCCTACATGGTCGATTACGTCTCTGGATGGAGTACCAACCATTAAACCATCGGTTTGGAGAAAAGTTGGTTGTAAAAGCCACTTTTTTGTTCGTTCTGGACAAATTGTTTGGGCTAACGGTTAAGAAATACTCATAGTCAATTTCTCAAGAAAAAGGTTGTCATGAAAGTGACAACTTTTAACGAGTGAAACTGATAGTTCGATTTCTTGTTAAGCGTATTTAATTTGTGAAAGTTTATTATTGATAACAAGTCTATAAACACCAAACAGTCTAATGACATATATTAATTTAGGCGCGTTTAGTTACTAAAAAGGCGTTAGAACTATGGGTAGAAGATATCGAAGAAAAAATAATAGCACTCCGGTGGCTATCGTTGCAGATGTTGTACATATTGCATCGCGACTTCCATGGTGGGGAGCCTTGTTAACTGGTATTTTTTCATATTTTATTATCGCGATGGTGTTAGGTGGTTACCTTGAAAGCCATATAGCTTCACAAGCCGGTAGTAAATTTCATGTTATTACAGAAGTTAGACTTGGTCGTTTAGTTCATGTATGCCATTGGGTGGGTGTATCGTGCTTTATTGCAGGCTTATTTTTTACTGTCCGTAATTATGCTTTATCTCATCAGGCTCGTTTAAAAGAGCAAGGTATTGTAACTATCATCTCAAAGTTAATAGGTCGTAATGTTGATTGATAGTAAATTGTAGTGGCTTAGCTATTTTAGATTTGTGTAAATTTAATAAATTTTGAAAAGGAGTTCTTATGCCTGGAGCATTTGCCCATATTACGGCAGTAAATCTTGCATCATCAAACAATGACCTATCTAAATTGGATATGCCACAAAAGGCAAAATTGATACTTTCTAGAGAGAAAAGTTTTATGGAGTTAGGGTGTGTAAGCCCTGATTATCCTTATTTGAAAATCGGCGACAGTGAGCAGAATGAATGGGCTGATAAAATGCACTATGAAAGTGTAGATCTATTTATTAAAAAGCTTATTAACCTAACGAAGAAGTTATCAAATAAGGAACAGGAAAGGGCATTTGCATGGCTTTCTGGTTACGTAGCTCATGTTATTTGTGACATAACAGTTCATCCTGTGGTGCAATTAAGAGTTGGGCCTTATGAGCAAAATCAGAAAGAGCATCGGATATGTGAGATGAATCAGGACACCTATATCTGGGGGCGTCTTAACCTTGGTGACATTGGTTTAGCTGACCGTGTCAGATTGAATATTGGTTCTTGTATTGATTTAAATGATTCATCTAAGTTGGATGGTGTCATTCATGGTTTATGGTATGAGGCTTTAGAAGCAGTGTATCCAAATAAGTTTAGTTCTTCTCCTCCAGACATTCATTCGTGGCATAAAGGATTCCAGCTAGTTGTGGACAATGTTGATGAAGGGCATAGACTTTTTCCGTTTGCTCGTCATGTAGCGGCTTCAATTGGAATTCTTTATCCATCAATTGATGATCTTGATATGTCTTATATTCAAAACTTGAAGACTCCAAATGGGAGTATGGATTACGATGACATCTTTGATTTGGCGATAAAGAATGTTCAAAAATATTGGTGCTATTTGGCAAAAGCAGTTTTTGAAGATGGTGACGATAATATGTTTTTAAGTTGGAACTTAGATACAGGCCTTTCAGAAAATAAAACCCTTACCGCTTGGAGTTAACTGATGAAATTTATCGTATTTTTTGCATTGATGTTTTTATCCTTAAGCTGTTCTTGCACTGATAAATATGATGATGAGTCAATGTATGATTTAGCATCAAAGTTCAAGGATTTATCCCAAGCAGTCGATGGGCACCTTAAGTTCAGTGGTGAGCCAGTCGAAGATGGTGCTCAGTTATTGTCTGAAATATCAGAACGATATCCACACTTAATAGCTCCTTTTAAAGATTTTACGATAATGACAAAAATACAAAGTGGTAATGTAATTCTGCTACTTTGTGATGAAAATATCGCCCTTATTGAGGATGCTGGTTGCAATGGTAAATTGGACGTAAACCATTGGATAGATGCTAAAGCTGATAGTTGTGAATTTACTATTGATAGTGCTCTGCTCTGCCAATGATTTTGTCGTTGCTTAAATATTTGGTTATCGCATTAGATGAGCTTGATACCGTCTTGTAATTAAATCTATCCTAGAGAACTTCAATGATTATAAATCTAATTGAAAAGATAAAGTTTAATCGAAAGTATGGCAAAAGCCCTAATTATGATGAGCTATTCATTAATGAATGGCTAAAAGAACCTGAAGCATATTTCTTTGGATATTATGGAGCAAAACTCGAATGGACAACTGGGTACGGGATAGCACCATTAGAAGGCCTTCCTGATACTCATGGCTACAGCAGCTTTCCTGACATAAGATGTCAATATAAAGAATATAAATACTCACTCAAAATTGGAAATGTTGAAGGTATTTCAATGCATTCAGGCGGAACTGTGCGTATCAGGCATTTTGCTCTAAATGCAGATTTGACCAAAAATAAACTCGGTGAAAAATTTCTCAACTCTATCATCGAGTTCTTTAAATCTAAAAATGCAGTCATTATAGAGTTTCATGAAAGCCACAGTTCAAAAATTGCGCATTATAGGAAGTTTTTCAAGAGGCTAGGTATTCCAGAAGTTAAAGACAGGATCTGGCAGGTAGAGCTTTATAGTGGCAACAATATTCCTAAAAATGTTTTGTCTTTTCATGAAAAATTAAAGATAAAGTAGGGATATCGGAAGTCATGCAATCAACAAACTTGTGGTGGCTAATTGCTATCACCGGTTGAGACTTAATTGTATCCATAATTTAAACTCACTTTTGCTTTAAGGTGATCTACTAAAGAACAGAACCGTTATTGTAATAAAAGCTCATACTACGTGGACATTTATCGGAGAGCTTTCGATTTGTCAGACTATGATTATATTTTATGTCAAAGTATGGGTTGGGAATTTTGTTAAAGTATTGCTGTATAGGTATAATTATCTTTGTTCGAAAGTGTTGTAGGTTTTGTTTTACGGAGTGCCCAACATTGCAGCTCTTCAATAATAGGTTGAGTTGAACGATTACACTACACTCTTAGCAACACTGTACGATGGTGATAGTGCTCTCTAACTGGTGCAGCAGACGCTTTATCTGAAGTTGCTGCCTATCTCGCGTGTCACACAAGTGTTATTCAGATTGCGTCAATAAGGGATATGATAAAGAGTAAGATTTACACAGATTGTTACGCATAGCAGTGTTTATCATAAAAAAATTGTAGCATTAATAATAGTAAACACTACCATGCGTAATTTTTTAAGTTGTTAAAAATCATTGCCTTAGTGTTTTTTGTTTGTATTTTTTTTTAAAAGTAACGCATATACGTTACCTACTAATAATTAAAATAGTTACGCATCAATAAACTTTCTAAGTTATAAAACCTAAGATAAGCAAGTAAAGCTATAACTGCACAACCTTTAATATGTTGTTTCTTATCTAAAAATGTGTAGATGTCAAAAAAATAAAAACATAGTAACGCATATGCGTTACTATGTTTTAACTGTATCTGCCAAGGGTTGTGAAATGAAAGATTTAGAATTTAGTTGTGCCCTCTACTTAAAAGAATACTTCCAAGTAGGCCTCTTCGACCTATCTAAAGAGACTCCACCAGTTCCTATGCAGTTTAAAAACAAGCTAAAAGTAATACTTGGAAAATTGGGAGGGCTAAATTTCTATGTCGTATACACATATGACAACATCATCTTTGCTCAAGACAATCATTATATGTTTGACAAACTGTTAAGCAGACTTAACGAATACCCAATACTGTTTGTTATAGATGAATTAAAACGCTCAACAATTCTCCAACTAATTGAAAGAAAAATTGCACACATAGTTCCTTTTGAACGCTCTTACATACCAGAGTTAATGCTTCACCAAGACAAACCACCAAGAGAGAACATCAAACTATTTCCATCTGAGAGGTTGGGGATTTTACCTACGAACATAGTAGCTCGATTTATTGATGGTGCTATACCGCGAACATTTACTACTTCAGACATTCAGGTTGATGTCTCAAAAGCATCTATATCTAGAAGCATCAAGGAACTACAAAATGTAGGGATCATTGAAGCAAAAAAAATTGGTCGCGCTTATCAGATGAAGTTTTTACACAGCAGGCAAAAAATCTGGGAAGCAAGAGAATATATTTTGGCTAGTCTAGCCTCTGAAGTATATCAAGTGCCAAAAAGCTCCATTGAAGTGCCTACAGTACTCGCTGGGGAGTCAGCTTTATCGAGATATACATTGCTGAGTCCTCCGAGTATCCCTTGCTACGCTGTTGTAATGAATAATGACGACCGTAAAAACTTTGCCATAACTTCAAACACAATCAACAATATTTCCAAGTACTTAATAAAAGAGCGAAGAACTGGCTGGAAAGAGTTGCTGGAAGAAATAGAGCTACAAGTATTCCCTTACGCGCCAATGACGATGATGGTTCGAAATTGTGAAGTGATCTCACCTTTAATGCTTTCTCTAAGTGGCTATAAAAACAAAGAACCAAGAATTAAAACCAGCTTTGAAGAGCTAGACGACATGATCTTCGATAAGTTAGTTCGTTTAGATCAACAAGATTTTAAATAAGGAGTTTTAAAACAATGGATGCAAAACTTGAACACTTTAGTAAGGCTTTAATTGCACATCAAGACAAGTACATTCTTATTGGTGGTAACGCCTGTAGGCTGGTGTTTGAAAGCAAAGGTCAAGAGTTTCGTGAAACACAGGATCTAGACATTGTTCTTGTTATTGAAAACCTCACAGAAGACTTTGCCAAAGATCTATGGGCTTACTTAGATGCAGGTAAATACCAAGGTAAAAAGTTCCATCAAAGCAGTACATCTGGAAATGTATATCGATTCGTAATCCCTAAAGATGCCGAAACGCAGGACTCTTATCCTGAACAAATCGAACTATTCTCTAGAAAGCCTGATGATGTTGATCTGTTCGAAAAAGAGTATCGCACGCCAATCGAAACGGCTGAAGGAATCTCAAACTTCTCTGCGATTCTGGTTGATGATGACTACTATTCCTATTTGAGAGCGTCTGTCATTTCTATCGATACAGTCAACACTATCGATCATATGTGCCTCATTGTACTAAAAGCGAAAGCTTGGATTGGAAACAAAGAGTTATTTGCTCAAGATAAAATCAAAGAAGGTCATGTTCATAAACACCCTTTCGATATCTGTCGTCTACTCGCTCTATATGACGATGAAGAAGATGGTACACAACAAGTAGTCAGAAGTATCTACGTTGACTTGATGGCTGTCGTAGAAATGTTCAAATCTTCAGATGAGCAAAATTTACTTGAAAAAAACCGTGGAGAACAAGAATTACCAATCACTTATTCTGATGCTGCAGATATGTTATCTCAGGTCTTCCTAGTGAAAGAATAAACCTTCCGCTCAATAGCGACTGAAGATAGCCGCTATTGAACGTCCCATTACAGTAATTCTTCACTGTAGCAATACCTATCCTGAGTTGTATCATCAAAACTGTTATTAGGTTAAGTGAATTTGCCATACCGAAGGTAATTTACACTGATTGCTAACGTTCAGCTTTTAGCAAATCGTTTCTGTCCAAAAATGAGTTTGCAAGAGATATACTTTCAGTTGTAATAAAATGACAATTCATAATGATAGTCACTAAGCGTTGTTTCGATTTGTCAGACTATGGGTTTATTTTATGTCAAAGTATGGGTTAATCATTCAGCTAAGTGATTGTTATTTTATATGCGGTTATGTCAGTGTTTAGGTTCAGCGACATAGGTTATTACTATTGGCTTTAGATTACGAATCTTGATTTTGTTGAGTCTTTGAGGAAAGCTAACTGGCTTTTACCTCAAAAGACTCATCCAAATGTCGTTGGAACTCGGCAGGATATTCTTGCTTAGCAATATGCCTGCACTAGACCAATAAAACATGGTTACAAAATAAAGGTGGCGACTTTGTTACTCAAATCTGTCGCACGGTCTTTGAGCATTGTCGCTTGGTCTAAATGAGTCATCGCCGATGAAGTGATCTCATCAGTGACATCTTTTATCGCAACAGTATTTTTAGTTATTTCGTTCGTCACCTGTGTTTGCTCTTCTGCTGCTATGGCTATTTGACCCGCCATATCAGAAATCATATTGACCGCTTCAGTGATTTCTTCCAGAGCGTTTGCCGCAGCGTTAACATCATCAACACTGTTATTGGCTAATGTTTTACTACTGTCCATCAAGCAAACAGCTTGTTTGGTTGTGCTTTGTAAGGTTTCGATAGTGGTATAAATCTCTGCCGTTGAGTCTTGAGTCCGACGAGATAATACTCGCACTTCATCAGCCACTACGGCAAAACCACGACCTTGTTCACCCGCACGAGCAGCCTCAATGGCTGCATTTAATGCCAATAAGTTAGTTTGCTCAGCAATCCCTTGAATTGTTGTCAAAATGCTAGAGATGGCTTGTGCATGTAGGCTTAATTTACCAATGACGGTAGTGGTTTCATCTATTTCTGATGCCAACGAATTAATGGTCGTGCGAGTTTTATCAACTAAACCTTTACCTTGAATACTGCTTTGGGTTGACTGTTGCGCCGCCGCAGCAGTACTTTCAGCATTGGCTGCAATTTCATGGGTTGCGCATGACATTTCCGTCACTGCAGTCGCAACCATTGCGACTTCTTGCTGTTGGCGTTGTAGCTCATCAACACTTGTTTGATTTGTACGTAAACTCTGCTCTGCATCTAAATGCAGTTCGTGCGCCAGATGACGAATATGGCTGATCAGCTGATGTTGACTACTCACAAAGCGGTTAAAGTTATCGGCTAGCACCCCGACTTCATCCTGACTGTCGACAGTGATGCGTTGGGTTAAATCACCATTGCCGTCAGCGATGCGGGATAATGCTTGTGATACACGGCTTAATGGTGCAAGTAACAGGCTTAATAACCATGAAATTGATAACACACTGATAATCAGTACTAATACAGCCAATCCTAGTTGGGTAAACATTAAACTGGCAAGTGGTGCTTCTAGGGTTTGTTGGTCGAGTACAAAAACCAGTTGCCAATCAGTATTCGGTATCTCCTCGCTCCAGAGTAATTTATCTCTGCCTTCAGTATCAAAATAGACAGGTACTAATTTGCCTGTTTGACGACTTGATTGGATCAATTGACTGCTTAACTTATTATCAATAGACGTAATTTTGCCCATCAATTTATTTGCGTCTTTATAAGCAATCACAGTGCCGTCTTTATGCATCATGATGGCATAACCGTTGGCTGGCAGGGACATGCTGTTGACGCTATCGACTAAGCTAGCAATTGAAACATCGCCAGCAACTACGCCATTACTGGTCGGTTTAGCGATAGTGACGACCAATACATTAAAGGCGACATCTACGTAAGGTTTGGTAATAATTGTTTTACGTGCTTGTTGTGATTGATGGTACCAAGGACGCGATCTAGGATCATAGCCGGTACGATCAATACTCGGGTCTGAATCAATCATTATGCCATTATTGTTACCGAAATAGGTTAGCTGAAAATCGCCGGAGATTTTTGCTTGTTGCAAAGCATTAAGCGTATCACCTTCGACCTTAGTGGCAACTGAGCTGATGATCCGTTTACGATCAGACAACCATCCTTCAATTAGTTTTGCCTGTTGTTTACCCGATTCGCTTACCTGATTAACACTACTTTGCAGTAACGAGCTTTTTTGGGTTGAATAGCTGTGCCACGATAATAGTCCAATGACAACCGCAAGGGCGAGGACAACCGATAGTAATATCTTTTGCTTTAGTGAATATGACTTCATATGGGATGTTAATACTGTTTATTTAAATTGAGATACGAAAATAAATACAGCTTTGTGGTTGCTGAATTTAGAATATGAATTGAGATAAGGGAGAGTCATCTCAATCTTGCTTTTATTTTCGCACACATAATAAAGCAACAAAATTAAAATCAATGTATAACAATATTAATGTCGCTTTTGTCATGTTTATAAAATATTCACTGATTCTGAATGTTAATTTTTAATTTAAAATTCTATTAATGTAAATATAAAAAAGACATATAAATCCAACTTGTATTTTTTTTGTTTAAAGTATTCACATCTAGTGTATTTATACTAAAAAGGCTTTAAATCTGTTTATCAGGATAAATTGATATTTATCCATTACTGTAGCTTGCGGTCATAAGCATACTATTACAGATTGCTATTAATCGCTAAGTCTAGCAAAAGCTACTTATTGCTGAACACAGCACAGTCACGACCTTGTCCCTTTGCGAGATAAAGTGCCTCGTCTGCGCGTTGAAGCCAAGTATCAGCTGTTGTACCCGGTACCCATGGGGCAACGCCAAATGACACGGTTATTTCTTTACCATCTGGTGTTTTCAATTCTTGCTTAATCGCCGTTTTAAGATTATCAATAAACACATGTTGATCACTCATATTGGGAATTAATAATACAAACTCTTCGCCCCCGAACCGATAAAGTCGATCGTATTTACCAATATGTGAGGTGGTGATAGTTACAAAATCTTTTAGTACTTGGTCTCCAACAGCATGGCCGAACTTGTCATTGACTGTTTTAAAGTAATCTAAATCTAGAATAGCCAATAATTGCTCAATACCATTATTTTCTGCATTAGATAAAGCCGCTTTTATATCTGAGCTCATGGCGCGGCGATTAAATGCGCCAGTGAGTTCATCAATAGTGTTGAGCTTTTTTAGTAAGAGAAACTGCTTCACGCCATGACTGGCATGAATAAATGCACTCATTGATAACATCAAGATTGTTATAACAAAGGAGTTTAATGAAATTGTATTAAAAATATCAGACAGGGCCACCATAGCAACGCCAGCGACGAAATTAATACATAAGGCCTCAAGCGGTCTGACTAGAATAAAAGTACTTGCGAAGACAGGATAAACCCACAAAAAACTGTCGATTCCATTCGCTATCACTATGGCTACAACACCGGTATTAATAAATACCGCTGCTATTGCGCTTACTATGCGGATTTTTTTAGAGAAATATGCATAAGCGACCAATGCGACTATGCCTAGTATGAGCGTTATATCAATACTAGCAGCAATAAAGTTACCATCGAGGTAACGTATTACTACAAATGGAAAAACACCCATTATAGCCACAGTACCCAGTAGCAAAAATAATGACAGTTGATATTTTTGCTGTAGTTGATTGATCATAATGCTCTCGCAGTAAAATGAATGATTATTCTTATCAGGCTACATATTACCAAGTGGAAATCTTTTTTACTTGAAAATATGTCAGCAGCAATCTGTTTACATAAAAATGCTATCCAATTGAGATTCAATGCTGATGCCTAGATACATGTCTGTTTCTGTCACTTTACTGTTCGGTGAGGTTAGCAACGTCATTGGGAATGATATAACCAAGCTAGGCCACACTCAGCTGTTAACGATAATTTAAGGCGATAATAAATGAGCAGGGGTATTCAAATTATTCTGCTTTAGTGATTTAGAAAACTGATTATTAAGCCTATATTTGAGCGGTTGCCCGCTAACTATTATCGACATTGTCTATCAGAATGCTTGTTCTATATTGTCGGTATAAATACCACCTGAATGTCATCTGGGCGATATTTGGCCACAATTAAATTACAGCTATGAATAATAGTTAAAATGGATGATTATCGTTTATTCAAGCCGACATTTTGAGCATAATCGTGCAGAGTGAAATCGGATAAAGACTTTTATAGTGACGAATAAACGTGCGCTAAAGCGGCAAATGTTTAGTGAAAAAATACCGTCTACTTCAATCTGAAATAGCCGGTATTTTTTACTTCTCGTTTAAGGTTATTTACTCATAGTTTGCTACTAGGTTTACCCCCGAATAGTTAGTGTAACCTCTTAGCATCACATGATAAGTCGTTTCAACCGTTGGGGTGAAAGAACAGCTTTCATTGTTACCATTTTTGTAGGGACGACAATCAAAACTGCCTGTGGTCGGTTGTGTGCCGGCTTTGACGTATATATCGGCATCACCGCTACCACCACTCATGGTCACATTGAGAGTGTTATTAGCTGGTACGACGACCTTATAAAAGGTTTGTGAACTGCTTGCACCGCTTAATCCTGTTCTTGGAACACCATTAGCAAGACAATCACTGTCTGTACAACTACTTCCGCCACCTAGATTGTAGTCCGCAGTAAGGTTAGCATTAGCGAAGGCTGAGTAACCTTGGATCATAACGTACCATTTACCAGCAGCAGGATTAGTGAAGTCGCAGCTTTCATTATTACCATTTTGAAATGGACGACATTGATAGCTGTTAATGGTCGGTTTAACCCCTTGGCTGACATACATATCGGCATCACCAGAACCACCTGCTAAGGTAACCGCAAGGCTGGTTGCATTGGTTGGCACATCAATGAAATAGTAACTTGTTGAGCCCTGACCCCCGCTTATTGCAATAGCTTGACCATCAAGAAGTTCAGTATCAGAAGGCGGCGGAGGACAGTTATCGCCACAACCACCATCGCTATCCAGTGAGAACAGCAGTGAATTTGGCGATCCAGTTTTTGCATCAGATACCTTACCGCTACTTGCTCTTGTCGCCAGCAAGTTAGTCACTTGTGTTGGAGTCATACTGGGGGTTTCATTAAGATATAGCGCAGCAACCCCCGCAACATGTGGCGCGGCCATTGAAGTACCACTAATGGTGTTAGTTGCACTGTTTGAAGTGTACCAAGCCGAGGTGATGCTTGAGCCTGGGGCATAAATATCAAGACAAGTACCATAGTTTGAAAAGCTTGAGCGTGAATCAGAGCTGGTTGTTGATCCCACAGTAATCGCATCGGCGGCACGAGCTGGAGAGTAATTACAAGCATTGCTATTGTCATTACCTGCAGCAACCACAAAACTAATCCCTGCAGCAACCGCAGCATTAACGGCATCATCTGTTGCTTGTGATGCACCACCACCTAGGCTCATGTTGGCTACAGAAGGACCAGAGGCATTATTTTTGACCCAATTAATGCCTGCAATCACTCCAGAGTTACTGCCTGAACCACTACAACTGAGTACCCGTACCCCAACAATATTGACATTTTTTGCTACCCCATAGCTGGCACCACCGATTGTGCCCGCAACATGAGTACCATGGCCATTACAGTCTGTGGTATCTGAGTCGTTATCGATAAAGTCATATCCACTGGTGGCTCGTCCACCAAATTCATTATGGCTATTGAGTACCCCTGTATCGATAATATAGGCGGTGACCCCCGTACCATCATAATCGTAATGGTAGTTGTTATCGAAAGGCAGATCTCGCTGATCTATTCTGTCTAAGCCCCACGTTGGACTGCCTTGATCGCTACTGGCAGACATAATAGGGGAGATCGACATCATTTGATCTTGTTCTATGTATTTAATTTTAGGGTCATCTTGAAGTTCAGCGATCTGCTTGGCATTGGCTTTAATCAATACGCCATTTAGTGCGTTACCGAAGTTTTTCACCACGCTAATATTGTAATCATTAGCGAGAATGTTGGCTTGTTGAGTGGAAAAATTAGCCAACGCGGATGTATCTTGTAGATTTAAAATACTCGGGGTATTAAAGACCACTATATAGGTATCTTTAATGGCTTTGTTACTGTTCACAGGAAGTAATTGTGCTGCTTGGGATTGCATTGGAAGTGTGCTCAGGGCTGCCAATACTGCGAGGGCTATTTTATGTTTGTGTTCCATACGATTCTCCATTTTTTTTATAGTCTCCATAAACGACGAGACCTCTAAAAAGTAGGATATGCAGCCATATTTTTATTAAAAATGGTTTGATTAGGAAATGACAAATGATTATCAATTGTAACTATTTAGTTACATCTCGAGCTTAAAATACCTTATTAGGATAAACGCTGTAAAAAAAGTCTTAGTACAAAAGTAGGTGGCAACGAAATACTCAAAAAATATCAATAATGACAATGAATTGCTTATTATGGTTTAGTATTCTGATGTTAAATTTTTTCAGTTAGCTTGAAATTTGTCAGCCTTTAGGTTGAGTAAGTTTTTATGCCGTCATACATAAGTTGTAAATGTATCGTTTTGTGAAATCTTTTACACTTAATAACATAACGTCGCCTGCTTACTCTCAAATTTGTCATCCTAAAGTTGTGGACTTAGTGATACTCAGTCGGTAACTTTCAGCCCGAATCATTTTTATCTAGGCTTAACTTATCACTTTGATTTTATATTAAGCGGATCGTATAAAAGTTTACTGACTTTATTGAATGACTAACTTATGCAGTAATAACTGCTAAAGAAAAGCTACTCGAATGAGTAGCTTTTTTGTAACGCATTGACTAGGTAAAAGTATAAGGTGCTTTAATTATTTAACATGACTTGGTTTGATTTCGAAATATTCAGATTTCTGATTAAACCGTCGTAGTCATCATTTTGGATGTCACCGACAGTCATCTGAATATTGCTATTAAGTCCTGATCTTTGTAAATTTTCGGGACGGTTAGCGATATCTTCAGCTGTTAGTGGATATGCTTCACTAGCATCAATATTAAATTGACTCGAATCGATAGCGGTAAACTTACCACTAATAGGCGCACCATGTTGTCTACTAATATTAGCCAATATCCATTCGAAATTGTTTTTACTGTTTGCGGAGTTAACTGCAGTAGGCCAATCCCATACACCGTAACCGTTAATATCCTGATGAAGATATTGATCAACTAAGGCTTCTGGCCCATTAAGATTATTCGCATTCGCTCCACCAAAAGTATAAGGGAAGTTAGGTCTATTTGTCGGATGATCAATATGCGCATTACCACCCCATTTTAAGAAGTTCTCATATTTTATATCGTACATCATAAATAAACTGGAGGTATAAGGAACATCCGCCTTTTGTTTAAATAGGGTGATTGATATATAGCGTTTACTACGAGGCGGCATCATTGCTCGATATTGTGCTTGGCTAGAAATCGTTGTACTTTTGCCGTCGGTTTCACTCCAGCCTTGGCTGGCAGAAAATTCGGCGCTGATTTCAGAACTCGCTCCGCCAATTCCAGGAATACCCACTTCGTATTTATTGGTGACACCAATTTTTTCGGAGAAGGAGAAATTATCGGTTTTGGACCAGCTAGTGGTGTAGTCATAATTTAGGGTGGCTACACCGGTATCTTCGGTGTCTCCCCAGTTGTAAATCACCACGGGAGCAGTATAAATCGCTTCGCGATCATAAACTTGAGGAGAACCTAACCGTAAGTCTTGAGGGTTAGTTACAAAATGTATATTTTGTAAATTAACCTTCAAACGCTCACTTGAGCGGTAGCCGCCAGCATGTGGATCATTGCTATTATAGCGTGCTTTGAGACTATACTCGTTGCCCGATTCTCTTCTTACTTCTATATCCTGACCAACATACTGTGATGCGGTACCACCAGCCCAAGCATACCCAAGGTGATGACCTAGGGAGAATAGTGAGCTGATAAACGATGGGTTAGAAATAACATCATTTTTAAGTGAATCAAGGTCAGGGGCGGCGTGCTCTACCATAGACAGTTTTGGAATAGTATTAGGGATAGCAGCTTCCACAAAGTAAGAGGTTGCTCCTAGAGCAGTTAAACAGGATAAGGTTAATATTTTTATATTTGATTTTGTTCTCATGATTATTCCTTTATTTTAATTAAAAGTGTCCTTCATTGAGCGCGCAAATAGATATTATATGTACTCAGGAAACATATAATTAATCATTACTACTATGCGCATTTAAAAGCTAACACTTTTATATTTTTTAAACAAAATAAAAATATATTAAATCTAAAGTTGTTTTGTTATTGTTAAATATGTTAATTAGTGTGGTTTATAAATTGATTCCGCTTTATTTTAATAGTGTATTTACTTTATTTTTAATGATTTATTAACGCTGTAATTAGTATGTTTACTTTAAAGTAAATTTTATTCTATATTAAATAATACGGCGTGCTTAATATCTTAGGTAATATAATCGATTTAACTCATTAAACAATATGATGTGTTATATGAATTTAATAGCATGGCATACTTAATATGTTAATTGTCATGGTTTACTTATCTATTTTAAGAGAAGGCTATAGTAGTAGCATAAGTAGGGTAATATATTGATAGGTTTTCTAATATTATCTAAATAAGTCTTTTATTATTTATCTTCGTTTAGTGACGAAAGTTTATAAGAGTATATATTGCCGTTGAAAATCGCAGCGACGATAGCTAATAGGTCACTGCGAATTATAATAATCCAATACCTTACCTTAAAATACCTACCACATTAATAAACAGCTTGATCCACACAGCCATAATCACTGAACTAGCGACCTAATGTTGTTCGCTGTCGCTTTCAACACAGTTATCTGGCTGACAATGCTGATGTGCTAAGGTTATAAACGCCTTCGCCGCCGCGGTTTGGTAGGCTCCTTTTCGCTGGAGCAATACTGCTGTACGTTGCAGTAAAGAGGGGGTTAGGGTGATAGCGACGAGTTCATCTCGCTCGCCAGTAATGTTTGACGGCAGCAAAGTGGCAAGCTGAGTATTGCGCACAATCTCAATAACTGCACTGAGTGAGTTAGCCTCCATCAACACCTTTGGTTGTACTTGATGCTGACGGCAATAACGTTCAATTTGTTCACGGGTAGCAAATTCATTACTTAATAATACCATTGACTGCTGGTTTAATATTTGCAGATTAACGACTGACTCTTGCGCAAGAGGGTGATCTTTTCTCACGACTAATGCCAAGGTTTCTACCAGAAGAGTCTGCGATTCAATATCCGCAGAATGCACATTTTCAAATGCGATACCGACATCAAATTCGTCGTCCAGCAATCGCTGTTCCATTTGCTCCTGTGACATTTCCTTCACGCTCAGTGTCACCTTGGGGTAACGCTCATGAAATACTTTTATCAAAGGACCGATAAGGTAGGTCGTAAAAGTTGGTGTAATAGCAATACGCAGTTCTCCACTACTGAGGTTTTTCACATCATTAATCGCTCGCTTGCCTTCTTGTAGATCCTGGAGGGCGTTACGCGCATAGCGGGCATACATTTCTCCAGCATCTGTTAGACGTACGCTGCGTCCTGAACGATCAAATAGCTGGCAACCTAATTGTTCTTCTAATTGTTTGATCTGCTGAGATAACGCCGGTTGTGAAACATACAGTGAAGTTGCAGCCCGAGTGAAGCTGCGATATTCCGCCACCGCGAGAAAATAGTTGATGTGTCGTAATAGCATATGCGATCCGATGTATAAGTATTGCTTATCGATATCATAATAAACCAGTATTTTACCTTATTCTAGTGTGGGCGTAGCATTCACTGTATTGCAAGGCAGAGGTCACTATGATGAAAAATATTATTGAAGGTTTTTTAAAGTTTAAAACTGACGTATTCCCCGAACGTGCAGAGATGTTCAAGAGTTTGGCTACCAGCCAACATCCACGCACATTATTCATTTCTTGCTCGGACAGTCGCTTAGTGCCTGAGTTGGTGACCCAGCATGAACCGGGTGGCCTGTTTGTTATTCGTAACGCCGGTAATATTGTACCGTCTTATGGGCCTGAACCCGGCGGTGTTTCGGCATCGGTGGAGTACGCCGTAACCGCATTGCAAGTCACCGACGTTGTTATCTGTGGACATTCTGATTGTGGAGCGATGACCGCGATTGCCACCTGCAAGTGTATGGATCACATGCCTGCGGTGGGCAGTTGGCTGCGCTATGCCGACTCTGCTCGTATCGTCAATGAAGCCCGCCAGCACACAAGTGAACGCGCACGGATTGAAGCTATGGTGCGAGAAAATGTCATCGCTCAGCTTGATAATATTAGAACGCATCCCTCGGTGCGCCTCGCGTTAGGAGAAGGCCGTCTGGCTTTGCACGGCTGGGTCTACGATATCGAGTCAGGCAGTATTGATGCCTTGGACTACCACACCAATACTTTCGTTTCCCTTGCGGACTATCCTGATGTCCGCGCAACCCACACACAGCTAAAGGTTGCTGTGTAAATAACACACAATAGAGGTATTATTATGATCCAATCACAAATTAGCCATACTGCTCGCCAAGCATTAACCGATCTCATTATTGCAGCCAAAGCAGAGAAGAATCTTTCGTTTGAACAAATCGCCCAGGGTACAGGCTTAAGTGATGTATTCGTTACAGCGGCTTTGCTAGGTCAGCAGCCTTTACCCGCCGACGCCGCTAAGCAAGTTGGCGAAACGCTTGGTCTTGATGCTAGTGCGATTACGTTGCTGCAAGCTATCCCATTACGCGGCAGTGTTGAAAATAGTATCCCTACAGATCCGACGATTTATCGTTTCTACGAGATGATGCAAGTATACGGTACGACCTTAAAATCCTTAGTGCACGAACAGTTCGGTGATGGGATAATCAGCGCAATCAATTTTAAAATGGATATCAAGAAGGTTGAAGATCCTGAAGGTGGCTCGCGCGCAGTGATTACCCTTGATGGTAAATTCTTACCCTACAAGCCTTTTTAAAACCAAATCATTTCACCATAGTCGGCACTTAGTGCCGATTATTTTTTTCACCAATAGGATTATCCATTACTCATGAGTGAAGATCATACTACCGCAGCACGCCAGTCGGTATTATCCATGTTGTGGCCGATGCTCATTATTGCTGGGATGGCAATCAATTTACGGCCGACACTTACCGCCATAGGCCCTTTGCTGGACGACATTACTGCCACTACCGGTTTAGGCTTACAAGCCGCATCCTTACTTACAGTGTTACCTATGTTATGTATGGGGATATTTGCCTTATTGCTACCTTGGTTAGGCAGATTGTTTAGCGAGAGTGTTTGGATAACAGCAGGCCTTGTTGCAATTGCTTTGGCGAGTTTTTGGCGTTTATGGCTCAACGATAGTGGCGCGCTGATTGCCAGTGCATTGCTGGCGGGTACAGGCATCGCAATTGTGCAGGCGATACTCCCTGGTTTAGTTAAACGCTGGTATCCACAACGTGTGCCACTAGCAATGGGAGGATATTCTGCCTCACTTATGGCTGGTGGAGGTATAGCCGCAGTCATTAGCCCGCTAGTGGCGAACCATCAAGGTCATTGGCAATCTGGGCTTGGTATTTGGCTAATACCGGCCTTGATAGCACTGTTATTGTGGTGGACAAGGCCCAGAGAAAATCTACATATTAGCGACAATAGCGTTAAGATTAATTTTTTTACTAATCGCCGTGCATGGTTACTGGCTTGCTACTTTGGGCTGGCTAACGGCGGTTACGCCTGCATGATTGCATGGTTACCAAGTTATGCTCAGGAATTAGGTTGGAGCGCTCAAGATAGCGGTGAACTCATTGGGATTATGACGATATTTCAAGTAGTTGGTGCTCTGGCAGCTCCGGCATTATCTGCTGGTCGTCTTGATAGACGTCCTTGGTTATTTTTTGCGGTCGGTATTCAGCTAGTTGGATTTTGCGGATTAATGTTAGCGCCTGAGTTAATGTTAACCTCATGGGTTGCAATGATCGGCTACGGCCTTGGCGGCTGTTTTGCGCTGACTCTGACCGTAACGCTTGACCACTTATCTTCACCTAAACTGGCCGGAGCATTAACCGCTTTTGTCCAAGGTGTTGGTTTTATCGTGACAGCGGTTATCCCTTACATTGCAGGAGCTCTTCGCCAATGGAGCGGCAGTTTTCAAACTTCCTGGCTTATGGTGATAGTGACCCTTACATTTATGTTTTTGGTTACCATAACGTTTTCGCCTAGCAGATATGCTAAGGCAATGAATTTAACCGCCGCTTAAAGACTTATGGTTAGAGTTACATACTACAGGGAGGCTTTGAGCGCGACAATTAAAGCTACTGAGCTTGGGCTGAGCGATGCTCAATATGTTTTGGAAACACGATTTATTGCCAACCAAGATCAAGCTGAGGGTGATAAATGGATAAAACAAAGTGCTGAAT
Organism: Shewanella sp. SG41-3; assembly: GCF_014164545.1. NCBI lineage: Bacteria > Pseudomonadati > Pseudomonadota > Gammaproteobacteria > Alteromonadales > Shewanellaceae > Shewanella > Shewanella sp. SG41-3. The sequence goes on along the minus strand of NZ_JACJFJ010000007.1, from coordinate 85,224 downwards.
TAGGCAATAAAAAAGCGCTTAAATATCTCAACCGCAGTCTGTAATATTTGCTAATAACATAACGGCTATAACGATGTTGTAATAGCCGCTTGGTGGTTTTTTATCCGCTAACTGACTTGCTTAAGGTGGTGTTTCTGCCACCACCTAAACCGCATAAAGCACACAATACGCCTGCAATCGCACATAACCATAATGGAACATCCCAACTGCCTGTTGCAGTGTGTAGCGCGCCTGCGACCATAGGTCCAACGGCTGCCAGTAAATAGCCGACACTTTGTGACATACCAGAAAGTGATGCGGCTTGGTGCGGGTTATCGGTGCGCAAACTAATAAACGATAAGCCTAAAATAAAACAAGCCCCAGAGCAAAAGCCCAGCATTAGTGTCCACACAAAAGCAAAGTGAGGCATATACAGCAGACCAAGGGCACTGAGCGCACTGAGTAGCGCCAGAATAAAGCTCAGCGCACTTTGATCTTTTAACTTAGCCAGTAACGGAATTAATACTAAGCCTGGCAGTGCTGTCGCAATTTGAAAAGCGCCATGATACGCCCCGGCTTCAACGGCTGAGTGGCCAGTATCAGTCAGTATGCTTGGCAACCAAGTAATAATGATGTAATTCAGAAATGAGTTTAGGCCTAATAACAAACTAATTTGCCAGGCTAAAAGATAACGCCAAACACTTTTTGAGGCAGCCGATTGATGTGCACAATAGCTTGGTTTAGTGTGTTTACCCAGCTGAGCTGTCCAGACGATTAAGCTGGCAATTGTGATGATGGCTGCCGAGCCCAGAGCAAATTGCCAGCCTAAACCATTGAGTTGGCTAAGGGGAAATACCAAGGTTGAAAACCCACCAGAGGTGACTCCCATAGTCAGCACGTAGGCTGAGGTCATCAGTGCTACTTTCGTGGCAAAATCACGTTTAATCAGACTGGGTAATAACACGTTGGCAATCGCGATTCCGACACCAATAATAGCGGTACCGATAAAGAGCATGGTTGAGGAGTCGATAAACCGAGCGGCAATACCTAAGAAGATCAAGATTAACGCGGTAAATAATGCGTGTTCTAAACCTTGTTTTCTAGCAAACACTGCCGCCATCGGTGAAATAACGGCAAAGGCAATTAACGGTAATGTCGTTAAAAAGCCTGCTTGCGATCCGGTCAGGCCAAAGTGACTAATAATTTGCTCCAGTACTGGGGCAATCCCAGTAAAAGGCGCGCGTAAATTTGCTGCAATAAGCAAAATGCCCAGCACCAGTAATATGCCTGAGAAGCGCGATTTCGGTTTGTTATGTAAGATAGCTGAAGTCATACCGTTTTTTTGTTTTTAACGTCAATAATGGTCGCTAGTATAAAGATTTGCCGGACGTTATAATTTAGAAATAGTGACATTTAATGATTGAAAACTGACAAAACGATGTTTGATGCAATTGGCTGGGATGAAATCAAGAATTTTGAAGATATGCCGCAAGCTATTATCGCCAAAATTGAGCATACCTGTGCCAGCCACGAAATTCCGTTACACACTCACCCTAAAGGGCAGTTGATTTTAGCTTTGCATGGTTATGTCACCTGTGAGGTGTCTGCAAAAATGTGGATGGTGCCAACCCATAGTGCCATTTGGATCCCGGCAAATAAAGTCCACAGTAACCGCGCATCAGACAATGCCCAGTTATGTCACTTATTTATTGACAATACGATGTTCAAAATGCCGCTCAATACTTGTACTTTGGCGATTACGCCCTTAGTAAAAGAGCTGATGTGTGAGCTTGCAGGGCGTGATCAGCATTATGATTTATCCAGTAACACGGCACGATTAGCGCAGGTTTTATTGGATCAACTGATTGAGATGCCTATTCAGCATTTAGATGTTGCCTTGTCTAAACATGTTGTTATTCAGGCGATGAGTCAACAATTGATAAGCCAACCTAGCGACAGAAAAACACTACCACAATGGGCCGAACAATTTGCATTAACCGAGCGCACATTAGCGCGGCTGATCAAAAAAGAAACCGGTATGACATTTGGAAAGTGGCGCACCCAAATTCATATTATTACCTCACTGCAAGCGCTGTCAGATAAGCACAGTGTGCAGCATGTTTCTGAGTTATTAGGCTATGAGTCGGTCAGTGCTTTTATTACCATGTTTAAAAAAGTCATGAAAAAATCGCCGATGAAATACATGAGCGAATTAAAGGCTTACTAGCCTCAATCTAGGCTTATCAAACAAGCAACGCGGCTGCAATTTATTGGTGATGTTTTAGCATAAAATGGTATTTGAATAACGGATAAAAAAGCCCCAACATTTGTGTTGAGGCTGTGTTTTATATAGCCGTTTGGTATGCGATGAATTTGCTCGTTGAGCTGACAATACTCATCTTAGCAACCTTGCTTGATTAGAAGGTATAACCAACATCTAAGCTAAGTGAGCGACCTGCCGCGGCAACTCGTCCAGCGGGAGAAACATCTAAGCCTCTAAAGTAATACTGGTTATCAAATAGATTGTTAACCGATAAACCGACTTTTAAGCCGTGATTATCTTGTTTGAAAAACTCAGTGCCAATATTAAAGTTAACCACGGTATAAGCAGGCACTTCGCCTGCTGTGCCTGAAACATTCTCTTCTACTGTGTTAGCCAGATCAGAAAATGACTTGCTGTAGTAGAACGCCATCAAGCCTAAATCTATCTCGTTGATGCTATACATGGCACTGGCAGACAGTTGATGTTTAGACACATATGCTAATTCGTTCCCCGCAAATTCGCCGTCAAGTTGTTCGGTATCTAAATAATTATAGCTGCCACTTAATATCAAATCTGGAAGAGCCATTGGTGAATATGTGCCTTCTAGTTCAATACCTTGGTTACGCGTTTGGCCAATATTAACAAACATTCTGATATCGTTGTCGTATTCAATTTTATTTTCAAAATCGATACGGTATGCCGCAATACTTAGGTTACTTCTTGGTGTGGGGGTAAAGCGCACACCGGCTTCATAGTTCCAAGATAGCTCTGACTCCAGAGTTTGATCTTTAGGCCATAACTGTGAAATTTGTGGTGTTCTAAGTGAACGTTGCGCATTGGTATAAGCAAACCAATTTGAACTGAATTCATAACCTAAGGTGATCCCAGGTAGCCATTCGGTAACATGGTTATCTTGGCTATAGTCTTGACCAAGATTGCTAAAGGTCATATGAACATCTTCATATCTCAGGCCAGGGGTAATCGATAATGTATCATCAAAAAAGCCCAGTTTGTTGCTGACATAGTAAGCCATGGCATTGGTATCCATCTGCCAGTCACGTGGTCGAGTTGCGACTTGTGACGATTTGTCTATGTGGTTAAGTTGATAACTAATGTCTTCATTAACGTAACGTACACCAGCAATAATATGCTGACTGATATCGCCATCAATAAGAAGACTTGTCGTGGGTTCGATACCAAACACGGTAAAGTCTCGTGGGGAGTTACGCAAATGAGTAGCTTCTTGTGTGGTATCACTCCAGCTTGTTCCTATATTGCCGTCTGTGTCTTGGCTGGCATCATAAAAGTCCCACTGGAAATTACGTGAGCTTTTATTACCAAATACGCTGAGATCAACTTCACCATAGTCGATGATGCTCGAATCATCGAGAACATGATTGTATTTTAATGCGACTCGTTTAGTGTCTGCGTTAAATTCATCATTAGGACGCAAAGATTGCTCTCGATCGGCTTCATAGGCTGGTGTGTTCAGTGCACCTGGTAGTTCAGAAAATGCATCGTAGTATTGTAATGTCGCATCTAAGCTATTTTGCTCATCGATATTCCATACGGTTTTTAACATCAGGTTTTTAATATCGGTTTCTGAGTGTTCACGAAACGATTCACCCTTGGTTATGTTGCCATCAAAACGCATCGAAAAGTCATCATTAACGGCGCCACCGGTACTAATGTTGGTATCAAATAGGTTACGGCTGTCACCAAAGAAGGTCATCCGTTCATTGACGCTGGTTTCCCAGTCAGTTGGGATCGACTTTGAAATAAGATTAATGACTCCACCGACGTTGTTCGGACCATATTGGATTGATGCGCCACCGCGAGCAACATCGATTCTATCGATCATAAATAAGGTTGCCGGGAATAATGACTGTCCAGTGTGGCCATATGGCGCCAGTGTCATTGGAATGCCATCCAGTAATACTTGAGCGTAGCCGCTGCGGCTGCTGTCTAAGCCACGTACAGAGATATTAGGCAGAATACCGGTTCCGGTTTCATCCTTAATTTTGATCCCCGGGACTTGTTGTAATGCGGTATCGATTGATCGTGCCGCCGTTCGTGATATTTGATCCGCTGTAATGATAGAGCGGTTACCGGTATAGGTTTTTAAATCTGCTACTTCAGAATTGCCTAGCAGGCTGCCTGTTACCACAATCACTTCAGGCTTGGTTTTAGGCTGACTTTTGTCAGCAAACGCTGAAGAACTGGCAAGACTGGCAGTGATTGCGACAGCAATGGTGGTCAAAGTAAATCTGGTTTTTTCAGTTAACATGCATATTCCCTATGTATCATTTAGTCTGTTTTAATGTGTCAAGTTGGTGCTTAAACGTTTTGAAAATCATGCCGCGGTCTTCACCGATTAAAAATGCTTTTGTGCCTTTTTCATGCCAGCTCGCTTGTTGTTCTGGAGTGCGAGGAATGGCGCAAAAGGTGGCATTTTGGGCTTGGCAAAGGTGGGCCATTTTATGGATTTGGGCTTGAACATCGGCGTGGGTAACTTGTGTGCCATAACCTAGAGATAAGCTGAGATCTAATGCGCCTTCGATAATCATATCGACTTGCGCTAGCTTGACGATGTCAGGTAATGCCGCCATGCCATTGATGCATTCAATCATCAGACACACCACCACTTCTCGATTCGCTAAATCGATATAGTCTTGGAGGGCAAGGGTGCCAAAACCGGTATTACGTCCTCCCGAAATACCTCGAGTACCCAAGGGGGGATATTTAGCGGCTGCAATCGCATTGTTTGCCATTGCCAGGCTAGATACTCTCGACACTACAATTCCAGCCGCTCCAGCATCTAAAACTCTACCTATGGTTGCGGCGTTGTCGTCTGGCACTCTGACTAGCAGTGGCAGCCCTGAGCAATTTGCTGCACGAATGCAGTGTGCCAAAGTGTCATCTGAGATAAGTACATGCTCAGTATCTAGAACGGCAAAATCAAATCCGGCATAAGCAAACATTTCACATATGACTGGAGAGGGAACTGAATTTAAGATCCCAAAAACCGTTTCTTGGTTGCTTAGTTTTGATTTGAGCGAGTGGAAGAACAGCATAATGGTCAAAATATTTTTTGTTAATGATTTCGATAATTATTCTCATTTGCGTTTGCCGGGTCAAGTAGTTTATGACGACTTGCTTACGATGCCGTTACAAAATTTTCTGCTTTAGTAATATTTTTCCTTATTTTCCAATTAGTTTAAGCCAAGTAGTCATTTTTTATTAATGTCATTTTCGAATGTAAATTTTATTTAAATAGTAATGATTATCATTTACATTGTTTCGGTGCAGCGAGAATCCTCATCCTAGTTACCGTGATTGAGGACCATATTGCCGTTAAATAGCGTTAGTATTTTTTGAGTATAGGAATGTAAGTTATGCAACCTAAATTAGTTTTGATTACACATGTGGAAAATCGAGCTGTGGTGGAAGGTTTTGTACCAGCAGCACTCAATTTAGGCTACGAAATATGGTTACTGACCGATCATGGTTTAGCACATAAACAATATTTTGTCGGCCAAATACAGTCTCCAGATCATATTATCGAATGTGATGTATTCAACCCTCTTGCCATTATCGATTGCTTACATACTTTAGGTGTTTCACCCGATATCGTTTTTTCTAATAGTGATCACTTGCAAACATCAACTGCGATGGTGGCTGATTATTTTGCTTGCGCAGCGAAAAATTGGCATGTGTGTTACCAAGCTAAAAATAAAGCGGCGATGCGCGCTAAGTTATTGGCGCTTGGTTTACCCAGTACATGGGCTTTTAGTTGGTCTGTAGGGCATGACTTACCTAGTAATATGCCATTTCCTTTAGTCGCGAAACCTCGTGAAGGTGTTGCGAGTATGGGAGTGGCTTTATGCCAAAATACTGAAGAATTAATGGCGTATGCGGCCAACATCGGTTGTTCAGAGAGTGTGATTTTGCTTGAGTCTTATTTGCAAGGGCCACTATTTACATTAGAAACCCTAGGCGATGGCCAGACCTTACATGCCATAGGTGGGTTTGATGTGTCTTTATCGCCCCCACCTTATTTTATTGAAACTCAAGCCTGTTGGAATGGGGCAATTTGCACGCAATATCGTCAACAAGCATTGGCTCAGATTAGCGCTTTTGGGATTAATTTTGGGGTGTGCCACAGTGAATTTATATTGACAGACAGCGGACCGGTTTTAGTTGAAATGAATTACCGTAGTATCGGCGATGGTCGCGAGTTTCTTCTTAATGATGTGCTTAATTTTAATTGGTTTGAAACGATTTTATTAGTCCACGCAGGTAAGGAGTTAGCTGAATTAGATACCGACACCAGTGATGCCTTAATCCGCTATTTCCCGGCTAACGAAGAGGGCAGTCTTAGTGCGTGTCCCTTGCCATTAGCGGTGGATCATTTAACCCATCATGCACACTATTTGCCTATTAAGTCGATAGGCGATGAAATTCGACTCAGTCATTCCAATAAAGATTACCTTGGCGTACTTACGGTTTGGGGGCGGGATTTTTTGAGTCTTCAGGCCACGGCTGATGTGTTATCGCAGGATTTAACCTGGGAGTTTAACTAATGACCACGGATAAACAGTATATCGGCCAACGTATTATCGATGCCTGCCTCAGAGAAAATGTCTGTGAACTGATGTCTAAAGGCGAGATTGTTGCGGCAATACCGCCAGCATTGAACCGACACTGGCCCGACGCTAAGCCTGCCGCTTGGCTTAAGATCAGTCATTTTTCGCAGCGAGTTATCTATGTGCCAGTGATTGCCAGTCAATATATGCAGACATGGCGAGCCGTCTCTGATACTTGGCTAAGCCACAAGCTGGCCAACAAAAATGATACACCATTGTACCAACAAGGTTATCGAGCTTGGCTTACGGAATTGGCCGCAGATTTACCGCCAGAATCTAACGCCCTGTTCCTCGACTATATTGCAGAAGCGGACTGTGCTGTATCCCATAGGGCGCTTTGTCGACAAGCATTTAACGCTCGGAAAGAGGCATTAAGTGTCCCATTGAGTACCATCAAAGATTGGCATAAAAGTATGCTGTTCAGCGATCAGGTCGCATCGTATTTAGACCATCCTTATTATCCAACCGCACGAGCCAAAGTCGGTTTTGACTCTCAAGCGATGACATTATTTGCACCAGAGTTTGCTGCCCAATTTGAGCTTTATTGGTTAGCGATTTCTAAAGAGTTAGTGACGTTAACCTCGTTAGTGCCAGAGTGTTGGCCAAGTATGACTGAGGTTGGACTCGATGAGTCGCTCACAGACACACATTGTTTATTTCCGTTACATCCGTTAACGGCTCTCAGTTTGAATGTCTTGCCAGAGGGAGTGCTTCTTGCTCCTCATTCGGCGCTTACGGTGCAGGCCAGTTTATCCGTCCGAACATTAGCTGTGGTCAATACTCCAGGCGTGCATATTAAGGTGCCATTATTGATGGCGACCTTAGGGGCTAAAAATATTCGCTCCATAAAACCGAGTACTTTATATGACGGACATTGGTTTGAACGCACGCTGACAGCATTGGCGCAACGCGATGATGTATTAGGTGAGAGCATTGAGCATGTGGATGAACAACATGGTGGTCACTTAGGCGACCATAAATTGTTTGCTTATATTGTGCGTCGTTATCCACCAACCATGCAAGATAAGCAGTTAGTTCCAGTTGCTGCACTTGCCAGTGTCATGCCTGACGGACGCCTATATTTAGCGCATTTAGCGGATCGATATTACCAAGGCCATTGGGATGTTTGGTTTAGCCAATATTTACAGCTTATGCTCAAGGTGCATTTACGTTTGTGGTTAAAGTATGGCATCGCATTAGAGTCAAACCAGCAAAATGCTATTTTGGCCTATCATCAAGATTCACGCTTATCCTTAGTGATGAAAGACAACGACTCAGCCAGATTGCTGCTGAGTCGTTATCAAGCGAGTTTGTCAAAAGCCGAAGCGCTTGAACATGGTGCAGCACAACTTATTGATCGCAGGATCATAGTCAATGATGATCAAGCCTTAGCACAAATGTTTACCACGATTACCTTGCAGCTTGATATCGCCGCCATTATTGAAGCGATTGCCGAAGCGGGAATGGCACCAGCATGGCAGCTTTATCGTCAATTGCGTGATTGCTTAATCGACCAATTAGCGTCGCTCCAGGCACAGGGAATAGAGACTGACTATGCTCGGAATTATTTGATAAATCAGCCCATGCTGCCAGTTAAATACCTGCTTTGCTCTGGCAGCTTGCTGAGTAAAGCGCAATCAGGCGCGACCGATGTCAATAAATTTTATGGCCAAAGTGCGCCAAACTTTTTACGTGCCTCGCGAGAACAATCTCAGCTTGAACAGCACGATGAAGACGTTTTTGTATTGGGTGAGGCCGTGGTATGAGAGTGATTTCAGTTGTACTGTTTTGTCACTTTCTCACGGCATTTACCGCTCTGGGCATGCCACTTTTTCTCCCTCGGATGCTTGCGAGTTTAGGGGGAGATGAATCCGGTTATCTGGTGGGGCTAATGTTTATTGTGCCGACGATCTGCACCGCATTATCGGCACCTTGGTGGGGCAAGTTTGCCGATAGGTATGGCAAGAAGACTTCATTGTTGCGGGCTCAAATCGGTTTAGTGTTGGGGTTCTTGTTATCCGGTTTTGCTGATTCCGTATCTATGTTTGCTATCGGCTTAGTTGTACAAGGGATCAGTGGCGGTACGCTTGCAGCATCGAATGCTTATTTGAGTCGCTTTTATCAAGGTAAGGCTTTAGCTAATAACCTTAATCTGACTCAAAGTTCTGCACGATTAGCTTTAGTGAGTGCACCAATAATCTTAGGTCTATTTACTCATATTGATGATCCATTAATGATTTATCGTGTGCTGGCATTACTGCCTTTGCTGGCATTGTTTATTTGCATCGGCTTACCAAAAGATGACGTGGCCGTCAGTCAGGCTGTTGCGGCTAGATCAATCATTGCCCCACCGACAAGCGCTCAGAGTCAGACCTTTTATAAGGTACTTTGGTTACAGTTTTTCTTCTGTTTTGCCATGGTTGTGACCTTCCCCTACTTTCTGCCCTACAGTGAACAGCTGGGCATTGAGGGGGATGCATTAAGTGGTTTTTACTATAGCCTGCCACACCTTATCTATTTGTTATTGGCCTTTAATATTAAATCCATAACCTTGTCTGCTAAGTCGCAAACTCAACTTGGACTCGTCTTGTTTGCGGGAGCGTGTTTAGGGCAATTTTTATTGCATAACAGCACTGGCTTATGGGCTCTGCGGGTTTTGTTTGGATTAGGTATGGTGCTTATTTTCAATGGTCTGCATCTCATTGTCAGCCGCAGTATTGAGCAAGGTAGCGCCGGACTTTCCTTTGGTCGTTTCGATGCTTGGGGCAAATGGGCCGGTGTGATTGCAGGAATTGGTGCGAGCAGCGTGACTCAAGTAGCCGGGTTGCAGTTTCCTTTTTTACTCGCAGCATTGAGCTGTGGTTGTGCACTAGTAGGGCTTAAGTTTTTTTACAAGGAGGTAGAGCAACATGTTTATGCAATCCAAGAGTGATATTAAGCCAGTGCCGGCTAAATATAGCCTGCAGATTTACCGCGAACAGGCCGAATTTAATGCAATAAGCTGTTTGCTTAATTGCTACTTACGCGAGTTTGCCATTGTACGTCAAGAGGTTGATTTTGATGATACTCATCCAAATTGCCCACTTTCCTTGTCGCAGTGTTTAACGCGCGACCAGCAAAAAGTTCGTCTCAAGCTTCCTGAGTCGAACGCCACATTGCTGTTCGTTGCCGACAGAGTGAGCTTGCTTGGTCGAATTCGTTTTACCCCTCAGCTCTATTTAAAAAAGTTAGGCTGTGTTTGGCAACTCAGTAGTGCTGAACAGATAACACAACTGCTGTTAGCGCACCTGGCCAAGATCACCAGTACTGAGTTTAATCATGAGTTATTAGCCCAAATAGGCAACAGTATTGCGGTAACCCAAGCATTTTTGCAGCGGTTATCGCAACAGGCTCCCACTGATAATCAGCTGTTAAGCTATGCTGGCGCGGGGCTTATTGCCTCTGAGCAAAGCTTGCTTTGGGGGCATGCTATGCATCCGACCCCAAAAAGTCGTCATGGTGTGGCGTTCGATGACATGTTGGCTTGTTCGCCAGAGATTAAGGCTAATTTTTGCTTATATTGGTTTAAAGTCGATCCCAGTTTGGTTAAGCAGTTGTGCTGCACCGAAGTAAAACCGATGGACTGGATTAACAAAATAAAGCCACAGAAAGCTTGCTTATACCCTTGTCACCCCTGGGAAGTTAACACCATCTTTGAGCAGCCGTTAGTGCGCAAAGCCATCGCCGCAGGCTTAATTGAACCCTTAGGACAAATCGGCACAGAGGTGTATCCAACCTCATCGGTAAGAACCACTTATTTACCCGACATCAATCAGTTTATGAAGTTTTCTATTCATGTCCGCTTAACCAATTGCGTGCGTAAAAATGCTTGGTATGAACTTGAAAGTGCAGTGATCTTAAGCAAAATCTTGATGACAGTGGCCGCAGAGGCCCGTATGCATTGCCCGCATTTTACTTTGATGGCAGAGCCGGGGGCCAGCACATTAGATTTAAGCGGATTGGCGGATGAAGACAAGGATATGCACAGCAATCGGGCCCAAAGTCTTATGGTGTCGGAGTGTTTCGGTATTCTCTACCGTGAGGGTATAGGAAATCACTTGCTTGAACGATATAAGCCATTGATGGCTGGTGCATTATTTGCTTGGGATCATCAAGGCAAGAGTGTGTGCGAAATGCGCCTTATGGCACTATCTAAGCACAGACATCAAACTTATCAGCAAACCGTTATTCAATGGTTTAGCGCCTATGTTGACGTGTTACTCCCCGGGATATTTTACTTTTTCTTTAAGCGAGGCGTGGCATTTGAACCTCATTTACAAAACACAGTCGTAGGGTTTGAAGAGGGAATACCAGCCTATATTTGGCTGCGAGATCTTGAAGGAACCAAACTCGTGCCTGAGTTTTGGCCGAGCGAGTCGCTTGAAGGATTATCACAAGAAGCCAAGGCTTCTGTTTACTACAGCCGAGACCAGGGCTGGAACCGAATAGCTTATTGCAGCTTGATTAATAATGTCAGCGAAGCAATATTTCATTTAGCTGCTGGCAGCCAGCAATTAGAAGCTAAATTGTGGCAGGTCGTCGCCAATGTGATACGTCAGTGGCAGCACATCGAAGGTGAGCAACCTGAGCTGGCAGGTTTATTACAAGGTGATCCGATTCCCTCAAAAAATAACTTGAGTACCCGTCTATTTATGCAGGCCGATCGGTTATCGGGTTATACCCGCTTGCCTAATCCAATGGCTCATCGTCGAGATGATAACGCAGAGGCAACGACATCCGAGCCAGTCGACATTGCAGCATCAGAGATAGCCACATCTCAACTACTGCCTGGAGTTTATTGTGGATAAAATCATTAATGCGATTTCGACTTTAACGTCACAACAAGATCCGCACGCTCCTTTGTGTGCTTATATTTACGATCTCGAACAACTTAAGTCCCATGCCAATGCGATGGTAAAAGCGTTACCGAGTAATTGTGAGCTTTACTATGCCGCTAAAGCTAACCCTGAAGCCGAAGTATTGGCTGCATTAGCACCGATAGTTCATGGTTTTGAAGCGGCTTCAGGTGGCGAGCTTAATTGGTTGCATCAATGTCAGCCACAGATGCCGTTGATTTTCGGTGGCCCGGGTAAATTAATATCAGAGCTCTCTCAGGCAATCGATCTAAAGGTTGATGCTATTCATGTTGAGAGTCTGACCGAGCTGCGACGTATCATTGCCCTTTGTCTGCAAAAACAATGTCACTGTCGCATCTTATTACGGATGAATATTGCATTAGAGGGCATTGCCGAAACTCGTCTAACTATGGGCGGTAAACCCACGCCATTTGGTATCGACGTGAGTGAACTCGATGCCGCCATGGATCTTTTACGTGACCAGCCCAAATTATCCGGCATACCTTTAGTCGAGCTGGTGGGCTTTCATTTTCATTTAATGTCACATCAGTTGGATGTTGAGCGCCATCTGGCTTTGATGGCATTGTATTTTTCAACCTTTAAAACATGGTGCCATCAATATGGTTTGCGTTTACCGTTACTGAATGTCGGTGGCGGTATAGGCATTAATTATGCCGATCCTCAGCAAGTATTCGACTGGTCGTCTTTTTGTGTTGGACTGGCTCATTTGATTGCCGAGTTGAACATGGAAGAGGTGAAGATTAGGTTTGAGTGTGGCCGATTTGTCAGCGCCGCAATGGGATACTATGTTATGCAAGTATTAGACATTAAACACAATCATGGTCAATGGTTTGCCATTGGTCATGGTGGTACTCATCACTTTAGAACTCCAGCAGCCCAAGATCATAACCATCCTTTTTTTGTACTTAACCAAGATGGATTGTCGGCGCATAAGAGACAGCGTGTTGACACTGAATTGGCTTTGGATGCATCGATAACGCCGGTGCTGAGCAATCAGCTGGTGACGCTTGTTGGGCAACTGTGTACTCCTAAAGATGTGCTGGCAAAACAGCAGTATGTTAAATCATTAGCCGTGGGTGATTACCTAGTATTTACTCATGCTGGTGCGTATGCATGGAATATCTCACATCAACACTTTTTGATGCATGCCGCACCTAGACGGTTATTTATGTAAACAAGATACCCGTTCAGGCTATGTTATTTTCGGTTACGGTAACTAGCTTAAACGGGTCAATGGCACATCGATGAGTTAATCGATTGGATAGTAGATTAAGGCTTGATTAACTCAGGATGATTAACAAACACGGTTAAGCGTTTTTGTTCATTCGGGGTAAATTGCTGTTGTTGATATTGTGCTAAAGCCTGTTGCTGTTCAGTGTCTGGCAAATGGGCTATTTGTTGTTGATAATTCTGATACAAGGTCACTTTATTTTGCCAATCTAGATTAGTTTTTTGAGTTGCTTGTACTCGTTCAAGCACTTCTTGGCTCATGTCTGCGTTTATCCCTGTAATTAGGTCGCTGTGTGGTGATGTGCCCTCTAAATAAGCGCTGATATCATTGGCCATCAGTGTTGGTGTAATGGCTCGGCGTTCTTCTTCATCCAGTTGGCTGATTTGATGCGCGAGTAACTCCGCTTTTTGTTCTCTGGTCAAACTGCTATCTTGTCGAATTTTCAGCCGCTCAAATGCTTGTTGATCATATTTGTTGTCCTTGGCAAAAAATGCATCTATTTCGAGTGCCGAAAAATAGCTTTGCTGCAATAGATGGGCCTGCTCGATAAAATCAAATGTCATGGTTAAATCAATATCGCCGTCTATTGCAGGACTGGCATCTTTTAAAGAAGCTATCGCGATTTTATAGTCACGGTAACGCTGAAACAATGCGGCAAGTTTAGCGTGCGCAGCGTCACTAAGGCCAAGTTTACTGGCTAATGTAGACAGTAGGTTTTCCAGTGTGGTTGCTTTATCTTGATGCTGCAAAATAATGTCGTCAAAATCCCAGCGTAGTGCTTGAGATAACCGCAGTGGCTGACCTAATGTGTCTTTGCCAATAGGCGCAGTTATCACTGTAGTCTCTGGTGTAAATAATGTTGAATTAGACTCAAAGGTAGGTAATTTATCAGAGGCCAATAGCTCTGCTTGGTGTTTATGCATCAATGATGCGGTCAATAGCACGATAAAAAGGGCGAGCAAAAGTATGCCCACCCATAATCGTGGATTTTGAGCGAGTGAAAATCCACTTTTCATCTTGTTTATAAACCTAATTGCTGTAAACGATTAAGATGTTGGCGATATAAGGTTTCTGGATTAGTTTCAAACCAACTAACTAGCCCCAAGGTTTGGTTTACTTCATCTAAGTGGTTCATTTTATAATTGTCTTTAATCACTTTACCTAGATGAGAACTACAGCCAGAGACAAGGCCGTCGTTAGGTTCACCAAAAACTAAGCTGGTTAAGCTCAGTGGGTAATCCGATGGATCAACAACATGCGTTAATGGGCTGGTACCTGACCAAGAAAAATAATATACACCATTGTTTGCTCGTTGTTGGCCCTGACCACAATATTGGCTCGGAATACCTTCAGGATAAGCTTGGTTAAATGCAATAGAGCCCCGGGTGGTGAGTGATGTCATCGCTGCGATGCTATCAGTCGGTAGGCCGTTATTGCCTGATATGCCAGAAATAATACCGGCTAACAAATTAATACCTTGTTGCGCCAGATATTCTGTATTGGAGTTTGCGGGAATGATCCCACGTGCTAAGTCGGCCACACGGCTACCCCAGTTAACACCCCCAATAGACGTTACCGAAGCCACCATTTCTGGACTGACACTGGCGACATAGCGAATTGTGGGACCGCCATGGCTATGGCCAATCAAGTTAACTTTTTTTGCCCCAGTTTGTGCTAGTACGGCTTGAACAAAAGTACGTAACTGCTCCCCTCTGACTTCGCTTGAGTTGGCAGGTGACACGCTAGCAACAAAAACTTGAGCGCCTTGCTGACGTAAGGTTTGCGGTATTCTGTAAAAATAATCTACCCCCCAAATATCATCAAAACCAAATAAACCGTGAACGAGCACCACAGGGTATTTTGTTCCTTGAGCATAGGCTTGCTGTGGTGCAAGTGACAATAGCGTAATACCGGCTAAAAATAATGCGCTAAGTGTTGCGGATTTAACCTGAGATACCTTTATTAATATTTTTAACACACTGGTTTTCATCATTTATCCTCCCCAAAGGTGCAATGATGTATTGCATAAAATGTTTAAGTCTTGTTGGATCCCGATTCTATGTAATGCTTGATCGAGTAAATTAGTATTAACGTATGTTTAACAACTAAACAAGGGTTAACATTTGTACAGCCTGGCAAGAGAGCCCAGGTTTTTTGCTGTTTAAAACAAGGCTATGGGTTGGTTCCTATGTGTCATCTTCATTATTGATGTTTTTAATACGACAGTATGCTGGGGTTACTTTTTTTGATAATTCGAAATAAAAATCTAATGAGTATGCAGGCATTTTTGAGGCGGCAATATTCGATGGGATTAACAAAACCCAGTCTTATGTTGTGAAGTAATAAGGGCTATTTTTGCGACACCTCGCACTTTATCGCTGATAAATGAATGAATTGGCTAAGCTATCGCTCTGCTGTATCGGGCCTCATAATAAAAACGCAGCCTATATGGCTGCGCTTAATCATTTACCTATAATGGCTAATACCTACTGGCACGATGCGCCATATAGCTCACTTGCCCAGCCGCTATTATCAATAAAAGGATTACGATTTTTCTGCCATTCAAAGATACGGTTATTTCGGCGGCGTTCCCAGTCACTGACGGGATCTTGCAGGTGCCAACTTAACAAGGTACACAGATCGCCCAATAACGCAGCGCCAGTATTGGTTGTGCCATTTGCGATGCTTAAATCAGGCGTGCCGCTGTTATCGTTGCCTTCATAACGCACATCCATATAAAAGATCATTCGCGCCACATCGCCTTTCACTTCATCCATTGGCTCGAAGCTATCAGCATCGGTATGGTTGCCTGGTGCTTCTGATATTTCGCTGCCACCCACATCAAAATCTTTGTTACCACGGCTGCTGTTAACAGAGACATCGGCTGGTCGAAGATGATGTAAATCTGTATAGGCATACTGACTGCTGTCAGGAAATCCATGACTTTTAGCCCAAACATGTTCACGATTCCATGCATCTTGTGAGTTACTCATACCCGCACGATTGGTTTTGGGTTCTGAACGGCCGGTATACAATAAAATGACATTGTTACTATTGGCTGGGTCTTCGTCGGCATAACCCAATCCATCCCATACTTGACTATAACTAAAGCGCGTATGGCCTTTAATTATCTGATTCAGACTCGCTTTAAGTGCTGCACCAGATTGGCCAATGGCAGCAGCATAGTAGGTGTTGAACGCATAACTGCCGTTATCTCCAGCGGATCCGTCTCCCTCACCAGTGCCTGTGCCACCACCCGTATCCGTGTTAACGGTATAATTAAGTACAAGGCTGACACCACTGAAGGCAGCATAAGATTGAAGGTTAATGTAGTAACGTCCTGCAACAGGGTTACTAATAGGGCACTGCTCATTATTACCTGACATATAAGGCGCGCAATCATATTCACTTGATGTCGGTTCACTACCTTGGCGCACATAAAGATCGGCATCTCCACTGCCGCCGCTCATGGTCACCGTCACTTGAGTGGCATTAGCAGGAAGGTCGGCAAGGTATTTTAGTGTTTGGCCTGTACTGGCAGTTAAATTAGTTTTAGCTTGACCATTACCGAGTTGATTATCGCTAACGCCGCCAGTACCACCACAATTAGTAGTCAGTGAACCTGTGCTTGGTGTCCCTGGGGTATTACTTGCGTTCCAATCGGCTGCTGATTTAGTGTTGAGTACCGTGGTGCGATATAAGGATACATCTTGAACATTTAAAGACCAGCCAGAAATGCCGCCTTCCCAAGCCACGACATCTATTTCTTGGGCACCTTTATTTAAGCGCACAAAATCGCCAGAGTTACCTAATGCTAAGGGCATCCCAGACAAATCGGGTAATAGATTAAATAAGTTATTAAAACCGGCAGAGTTTGCTGCTACGGTGAAGTACTCTCCAGAGGCTAAACTGCCTTGCAAGTTATAGCTGCTGCCGTTATCGCTAATTTGATATTGGCTCAGGTCGATAACATCACATCCAGCATTAAACAGCTCAACATACTCTTCAGTGCTGTCATTATTCGGTGTGTCATACAGAACTTCACTAATGAGCAAGTTAGCATTTACATTGAATGCTAATCCCGTCAAAAGTGCAGCGATAGATAGTTTTGATATTGTCATTACTCATGTGCTCTTATGTTTATAGTTTTATTCAGCGCTTAAATGAACTGACCCCCAAAGACTTAATTCACCTTGATGAATTAAATCACACTTATAAAGTATGATAATAAACGGTTGTTACAGTTTAAATTCTTTTAAATACAATATTGTAACAATTGGGGTGGGTCAATGAACGGATCCCATTGTATGGAAAACAGTCTTACTTAAGCCTAATGGCTGCAATGTGAAATTGTGGATTACACGGGCGCTGTACTTGATAACGATGGGGAGATGCATGCGTATTCGGATGGATCATTGAGTGCAGGTTTACAGTTATCTATTACAGTAATATCACTTGTTTTGTCGCATTTCTTGTAGCGAAGCGTCCAAAACAGCTTGAGGATTAAACTTAGATAGACCGTTATTAAGAATCTCTAACCACTTTTTTCCTTGCTGATTATTCTCGAATGCAACATGCAAGCTCTTAGATTCTAATATTTTTTCATTAATTTGCAGCAGATCCGCAATTTCTGCAATTTGAGGGTCTGACTTTAGAAAATCGTACACATTAACGTCAATTATAATCGCGTTAATACGACCCGCCGCGAGTTTCAAGATGTTTTGTTTATCATTTCTTGCGGTTTCAATTTTTTGACTGCCATCTAATATCATCGCATCAATTTCAACCGTATTGAGATAGCCAGTGATGACACCTAAGGTGTAATTATTTAAGTCACTCACATTATGCCAAGCTATGGGATCTGTTTTTCGTTCAAGTAATCCTAACGAACTATGTCCTAAAGAGTCAGACAGCAAAAATTCATCTGTGGCCGTATCATATTCAGGAAAGTATCCCGCGGCATAGCCCATCTTCACCATTCTTATAGCCCGATTCCAAGGTAAAACCGTGATCCTAAGTTTATGACCTTCATTGTTTAATGCATGTTCTACTATCTGGCTCGTAATGCCTTTATTGATTAAACGAGATCCCGTGAATGGCGGCCATTCAAGAGTTGAGAGTTCAAGGGTATCTGATATAGCGTTATACGACATGACTAACGTGAGTAATGTACTTAAGCATAATATGTTTCGCCTAGCTTTTAACACAGAGATCATGTTTTCCCTTTTATTTCTTATTTTTATTAATCAATACTTTAGAGTATTTTTTTTGGAGTATGCAACACAGTTAACACAAGCATTAGAGTAAAGTATAGACGTGGATGTTGACTGGAGTATGAAATATGGCGCAATTAACTATCACAATAATGCATATTTACATTTTATTGGCTAGCCTATATTTTTTTTTGGTATATCGTTAGATTTAAATGTTATTGACTTGGTGTAACTTTTTATACTAAAGCAAGTGCAAAATTAAGCCGTTCTGATATCTTTCGCGCCACAGAAGTAGGTGATTGTATGGCAGATATTTTGCTGCAATTACCGCTTTGCAAAATGCACTTTAACGCTTTTTATTTTGGGTTGCCTATCTATGGTTAGCTTATTGAGTTGTCGCACTTCGGTCTCTTCTCACACTGTAATAAAAGGGCTGACGCGTTTGTCGTTAGCCATTGCCGCAGGGCTTTGTTTTACCCTTGCTGCACAAGAATCAAACTCGTCTACTACTGTCCCTTTATCGCCTAGAGTGACCATACCGCTTCAAACTTACACAGATGAAACGGTGACCGTTAAACCACAAAATACCTTAGATACACAAACTAAAGTGCGTTTTGCGAAAACGGCTAATTTTGATGCCGATTCTGTGGTTAAAATCGCGCGCCGATTATCCCAAACTGCCTATGTGGATCTTAACGATCCACTGCCAGCTGGTTTAGCTAAAATTTCTTACGATGAATATCGAGATATTCGTTTTAAGCCAGAAGCGTCTATTTGGAAAGCCGAAGGCTTACCCTATCAAATGCAATTATTTCATCGGGGCTTTTATTTCCAAGATTTGATTGAAATTGCCTTAGTTGAAGGCAATCAAGCCACTCATTTAGCCTATAACTCAGAATTTTTTAGTGCAGGCGACGTGCTTAGCCAAAAATTACCCACCCAAGATATTGGCTATTCAGGTTTACGTATCCATTATCCGTTGAATAACCCGGCATATTTTGACGAGCTTATGGTATTTCAAGGCGCGAGTTATTTCCGTGCATTGGGTAAAGGTAGCGATTACGGCTTGTCTTCAAGAGGCTTAGCGTTAAATACAGCCGAGCCAGAAGGTGAAGAGTTTCCGATATTTCGCGCTTTTTGGGTTGAACGCCCAAACACCGACAGTAACTTAATCGTGGTACATGCCTTGCTGGACAGTCCTAGCGTGGCAGGGGCATATCGCTTTTCAGTTAGACCGGGCGATAACACCCATATCGATGTGGAAGCGACTTTATTTCCACGAGTGGATTTAGTTAAAGTCGGCTTAGCGCCTAGTACCAGTATGTTTTTACATTCTATGAATGGTCGTCAAAACACCGATGATTTCAGACCTGAAGTGCATGATTCTGATGCGCTATTAATCTTAAATGGTCGCGGTGAGCGTTTATGGCGTCCGCTAGCCAATCCAAAGCAATTGCAGGTGAGTGCTTTTATGGACAACTCGCCGCAAGGGTTTGGTTTAATTCAGCGAGAACGTAGTTTTGATGCCTATCAAGATCTCGAAGCCCATTATGAGCGTCGCCCAAGTTTATGGGTTGAGCCGGTCGGTAATTGGGGCGCGGGTGAGGTGGTGTTAACCGAAATTCCAACCGACTCTGAAATTCATGACAACATCGTCAGCTACTGGAAGCCTAAACAACCTATCGCAGCCGGTAGTGAGTTTCATTTTACCTATCGGTTAATTTGGGGTAACGAGCCTGAAGTTGACGACGGCACTGTAATTGTGGCGCGTACCGCCAGTGGCCGCGCTGAAATTGCGAAAGCCACACCGAGACGTTTGTTTGTTATCGACTATCAAGTAAAAGAAGGTAATAACGATGAAATCCCAGTGGCACAAGTGCAGAGTTCTGCAGGCGTAGTCACCAATGTGGTGGTGTCTCGTCAGCCTAAAACCAACGGCTACCGTTTAGCCTTTGAAATGGACCCACAAGATGCTGAATTGATTGAGCTTCGTGCTGAGCTGAAGTTTACTGGCCCACGAGATGTCGAAACCTGGCTTTATCGTTGGACTCTTTAAACATGAACATGATGCAAGCAGAGGCTGATATTAGCGCCGTCGACCCTATATTGGTCGGTGGTGCAGCCATGTCGCTAGAGCGACCAAGCCCAATGGAAGCGCAAAGTTTACGTGCGTTATCCGAAGGTATGCCACGTAAAAGTATTATTGCCAATGGCGTAAAGTCAGTCACTTTACGTCGCCTGTTAGTGGTTGGCAGCGCCTTTATCATGTCGATAATGGCTATTTACGAGATGGTGTCGGTATTTAATGTCGGCGGAGTAACGCCGCTGGAATACATTGTTTTGGTCTTGTTTGCGGTTAACTTTTGTTGGATTGCTTTGGCATTTAGCGGTGGCATAGCTGGCTTTATTATACTACTCAAAAAACCGTCTACAGAAATTGCAGAAAGTATAAAACTGCATACCCGCACCGCAATATTAATGCCGACTTATAACGAGTCACCCGATCGCGTTTTTGCCGCAGTTGAAGTGATGGCCATGGCCTTGGTTGCATCGGGCGAAAGCCATGCATTTGATTGGTTTATATTAAGCGACACTACTGACCCTGATATTGCGTTGGCAGAAGAACAGGCATTTTTAATCTTGCGCCATCAAGTCAGCAAAGATGCGCGGGTGTATTACCGCCGTCGGCGTAAAAATGATGCCCGTAAAGCCGGTAATGTGGCCGATTTTTGCAAACGCTGGGGCGCCAGATACGACCATCTTTTGGTGTTAGATGCTGACAGCTTAATGGAAACCCACACTATCGTCAGTTTGGCGAGACGTATGCAGGTAGACCCTGATGCTGGGCTTATCCAAACCATTCCGTATTTAATCAATGGCAATACCCTAATGGCGCGATTACAGCAATTTGCTGCGCGTATTTATGGCCCGGTTATTGGTACGGGTTTATCTTGGTGGACCCATAAAGAAGGCAACTTTTGGGGCCACAATGCCATCATTCGTACTCAGGCTTTTATGAGCGCCGCTGGGTTGCCCAATCTTGCAGGAAGACCGCCATTTGGTGGTCATATCATGAGCCACGACTTTGTTGAAGCGGCTTTGATTCGACGGGCTGGTTGGAGCGTGGTCATTGCCGCAGATCTTCCTGGCTCTTATGAAGAATGCCCACCGTCTATTGTCGATTTGGCCGTGCGCGATCGCCGTTGGTGTCAAGGTAATTTACAGCACTCGCGGGTGTTGTTTAGTAAAGGATTACATTGGGTGAGCCGTTTACATTTACTCACAGGGATCATGGCGTATTTGTCATCGCCTTTTTGGTTAATGTTGATTTTGTCAGGCTTAATGTTGGCATTACAAGCGCACTTTATTCGCCCCGAGTACTTTACGGATCAATTCTCCTTATTTCCCACTTGGCCGGTGATGGACTCAGACCGTGCACTGCGGTTGTTTTATATCACCATGGGCATATTGTTTGGTCCTAAAATTCTTGGGATCATATTGTTACTGAAAAATAGCTCCATGAGTAAGCAGCTCGGTGGCAGAGGTAAAGCCATGATTAGCGTCGTGGTTGAAGTGATATTGTCGGCACTGATTGCGCCGATAATGATGCTGATCCACTGCGGTGCGGTAATATCTATTTTAGCCGGACGCGACAGCGGTTGGGCACCACAACGACGTGATGATGGCAGTTTACCCTGGCTAACACTGATTTACCGCCACCGTTGGCACATGTTAATTGGGGCGCTATTAGGTTATGCCGCTGTGCTTGATTCGCTGACCTTGTTAGCTTGGATGAGCCCTGCGTTAATTGGTTTGTGGCTGGCGGTTCCGCTTTCGGCCATGACAGGCTCTGAAGGTTTTGGTTTATGGGTAAAGCGTTTAGCCATACTGGCAACACCTGAAGAAGTGTGTGCCCCCAAGCTAAGTCTAGATTCACAACTACGCCGTAGCGAATACGTTAGCGCTATTGCGCAGCCGTGGACCTTATCAAAACTGCTGCAAGACCCAGAGTTAATGGATCTTCATTTAGCCATTATCGATAAAAGGCCTCATCGTTTACCTGGTTCTACGGTTGAGTCGCTGGAAGCGATTACCCGGGTTAAGGTGCAAGAAGCGCAATGTCAGCACAACATTGCCAGTCTGTTTACCCGTCAAGAATTGGCGTATTTACTGGGCAATCCTTTATTACTTAAACAGTTACAAAAGTTACCAGAGCAGTATGTCACCGAAGGAATCGTGTCTTTCTGTTAGGTGAGTGTGTGATTTACGGTTGATGTGAAAAAAGCCCTGCCGGTTTATATCGACAGGGCTTTTGTGTTTCTGGGGGCTTATATCAACACAGTGCGCACTTAAGCTTACAATGACAATAGATGATTATGTGATCGTTATAGATTGTGAGCTGATTATTTATCAGTCATAATTTTAGTCACTAACGTTAACCCGTGACTTTCATCCGTGACGTTAATCCGTAATCATAATCAATCACTTATCAATGGTGTGCACTTATATAGCTTATGGCTTTTGATCCTTCATCAAGTCCACATAATCCATGCTCACGCAGTCGCGATAGATTGTCGTGGCTGAGGTGTACCTTGCGCCGCAGCCAGCAAGAGGCGGTGGCATCGTCAACCATGACAGCCACCAGTGACAACTTTTTTAATGCGTATGCGATTTTCTTAGGGGCAAGCCTAGGGCAAATGGGTTGGGTAACCGGTTTACCTCAGCTGTTTGGCGCGATAGCACAACTGTTATCAGTGTGGTTAGCGAGTCATTTTAGTCGCCGAAAATTCATTGTTGTGTGTGCAGTATTGCAAGCGGTAGTGGTGTTAGGCATGGGCGCGCTCGCGGCGTTTAGGCCTGAGAATGCGGTGTGGTTATTCATTGGCTTAGCTGTGTTCTATCAAGGGTTTATTAATCTGATTCAGCCACATTGGCGTGCTTGGATGGGCATGATAGTGCCACAGCGTCGTCGGGGCGCCTTTTTTGCTTCGCGCACCCGCTTAACCATGATGGCGTCACTAAGCATATTTTTTGTTGGCGGCGGCATCTTAACCTTAACCGACTCAGTGCAGATGGCATGGCTTGGTTTTAGTTTACTGTTTTCGATTGCGGCTATGGGGCGGTTTGTATCGGCGTGGTTATTGTTGCAAATGCACGACCCAGAACCTAGGGTGGCAAAAGCATCTGGGGTATTTACCCAAACCTTGTATAACTTTGGTCAAGCATGGAAAGATAAAACCTTTAGGCATTACAGTTTATTTGTTGCTGGTATGCAGTGCATGGTCGCGATATCAGCACCGTTTTTTGCGGTATATATGCTCGAAGGCTTGCACTTTACCTACTTCGAATTTGTGTTAAGCAGCGTAGCGTCTATTTTGACTCAGTTCATCACCTTGCGGTTTTGGGGGCGCTTTAGCGACCTATATGGCAATCGTCTGGTGATGATCATCACCAGCTGCTTAATTCCCAGTTTGCCTTTGCTGTGGTTATTCTCGGAAAATTATTTATACATTCTTGCCATTCAAGCTTTTTCGGGTTTTGCTTGGAGTGGCTTTACTTTAAGCACTGCTAATTACCTTTACGATATTCGACCCTTTCGCAGTGACTTTGCCATCTATGCCGCCTTACAAGCTGCATTAAGCGCCGGATTTGTGTTTGTGGGAGCCATGGTCGGCGGCTCCATTGCCTCATATTCGGAAGTGTTTTTAGTTTGGTCTGGTTTGGATACTTGGTTAAGCAGCCCAATATTTGTGGTGTTTATCGTATCAACTACCATGCGATCGCTGGTGGCATTGTGGTTTATTCCGCGCTCGGTCGAGCCCAAAATTCGCCCTAGACCTCAACTGCTGACACTGATTTTCCGTATCCGTGGTTTTAATGCCATATCGGGTGTGAGCTTAGATTGGCTAACCGTTGCCAAGAAAAAGCGCGATAAAGAGAAGTAATGACCAGGCGCAAACGGTTATAAAACAGTGGTTGATGCGCGAGTGGATCAGAGTGTATTGACGCGCTCACTTTTAATTGACAGCGTTACAGTCGGTAATCAAAAAACTTGCGCTTATCAGGCCCTGAAGCGTTAGCACTAATTTTATTTGGGTGTTTATACTCATCCCAACTGGCCACATTACGGCCCATATTTAACTGTGGAAAATTCAACGGTGGAGTGCTCAGTTGCGGAAAGTTCAACTGTGGAAATTCAGTGGTATTTGGCTTAGGTAAACCGATAAATTGCAATAGCGCAGTAAAGCTACCAGTCACACTAATATCAAGAGCAATAAAGTCATCTCGCCCTGCAAAATAACTCAACACTTGCTGCTGGTGGCGCAGATAGCAGGCTGTTAAATGGCTATCATCAAACACATCCTCAACCTGCCATATATCAAAGCAATGGTTAAAGCTACGTTTCATCACCGGATGAAAACGACCCTTGTCTTTGTCTAAATGCACTAGCATTCTGCCCAGTAACATTTGCATCGACGGCAACCACTTATCTAACGGCCTATCTAAATAAACAAACTTAGCGTTGGGAAATAACCTATCTAATTGCCGATAATCACTAAAACACGGCGCATCAGACACCGCATCGGCCAACATAAACGCCTGCTTAGTAAAGGCTTGGTGGGCAACCGCTAACCCTTGCTCAAGTAAGGCCACACTCACACTGGTTGTGCCGGTACGCGGCAAACCAATAATAAACACTTTACTAGCCAGCTCATTCGCCACTTTAGCTTTAGGTAAAGCGGCTTGTGGTGATGTCGATACTTCAGTCAGCTTAGATGTCATTAATTACAGTCGCATTGGGTTATATAAATTAAAGGTTATAGAGACAGTAAACGATTATACCGAAATGCCTGCCAAGGTGTTATCGAGCTTGCTAATGGGAGCCATGAGGCAATTAACCACTCTATTCGCCTCACCTTGTGAGGCGAATAAATTGCTATTTGCCTCATGTTGTAAGTAGAATAGTTGGGTATGTGCATCAATACAGTATTTTAGTCAGCTAAACAGGAGTTACTATGTGGATTTGGCAACAGCAAGAATGGCCAGAGTTTGTATGGGATAATGCTCGTATAAGTGCACTATTGAGGCAAATTCAATTTAACCAGGGTTTGCTGCTGGGTAAAATGGGTTCTGAATCCGCGAGTCAATGGACACTCGATACCATGCTGGCCAATATCGTTCATTCAAGTGCTATTGAAGGAGAAAAGCTTAACGCATTTTCTGTACGTTCCTCTTTGGCGAATAAGCTTGGCGTGAGTGAAGAAAAACCTTATCCCACCACGACGCAAACTGATGGTTTAGCAGATATCACCTTAGATGCGCTACAAAACTGGCAACATCCGCTGAGTTTAACGCGGATTCTAGGTTGGCATTCAATGTTATTTCCAGAAAACCAAACGGGGTTTAATCCTGTTGTTGGCGGTAAGTTACGTGGTAATGAACCTATGCAAGTAGTATCTGGCCGTTTAGACAAACCTACAGTGCATTTTGAAGCGCCTCCACGCAATACACTAGATCTTAACTTAACGCAGTTTTTTGAGTGGTTTAATCAATCGCGAAATCAACCTAATGTCGACCCGCTCGTGCGCGCAGCCATCACCCATTTGTGGTATGTCACCTTGCACCCGCTTGATGATGGTAACGGACGTATAACGCGTTTACTCACCGACTTAGCACTCGCGCAAGCTGAGCATCGCTCGATTCATTTTTACGCCATGTCAGTTAGTATTCTTGAGCGACGCAAAGCCTATTACGCAATATTAGAGTCTACCCAGCAAGGTGGCTTAGATATCACACCTTGGCTGCTGTGGTTTTTAGACACCTTAAATGACGCTATTCAACACACGCTCAATAGCATTGAGCAAACTACTGCTAAAACCCAATTTTGGCGTCGAGTGGACCAACGCTTACTCACTCCAGCGTTAACCACAGAACAAGTTAAGGTACTTAACCGGCTGCTTGATGGTGATTTTAGTGATGGGATCAGCAGTAGCCAATATCAAAAAGTGGCTAAAGTCAGCCGCGCAACCGCAACCCGTCATTTAGCGCAATTAGTCGAACAACAATGTTTGGTTAAAACCGGTGCGGGCGGTAGAAGCACAAGGTATGTGTTGGTGCGCTAATTTAATCGTTTTTCTGTAAGCATTTTATTGATAAATAATATTATTCTTAGTCGTAATATGCACTTATTGCTATGGTATATTCTTAGTGTTTTCACTTTCAAAAGGCCTATCCGACATGGAACAAGTTGGTATTTATGAAAAGCTTATTACTCAGCTGATAGATAAAAGCATTAATCGTGATGTGTTCTATTTAGGTGAACGGCCATTAGAGAGCGCTGAGGCTAGTGTTTGGCTGTCGAGGTTTTTGACCAAGATAATGGAGTGTGCCATTGGTGCAATCCCCAGCGGAGACAATCAACTTACCGAGCAAATCAGCTTGGCAAATAAGTTAGTGCTTTGGTTAAAAGATCATGTTCAAGATGATCAATTGATCACTGAAAACTTGCTCGATAGTAAAGGCCGTATATTGACGGCACTATTTGATAAAACAAATCCTATAGCTACAGACTTCCCAGTGTTTACTAAAGCTATCTACCCGCTAACAGGGTTAAGCCAAAGCGAACTTTTTTGTGGTAGCAATGCCGGAATTTCTTTAGATACCGAATTAAAGCGCGAGATCCGCTCAGCAGACAAAATTTATTGGTTAGTGTCTTTTATTAAGTGGGCTGGCATTCGCATTTTTAAAAATGAACTTGAAGAGTTCACTCGAAGCGGCAAAACGCTGCGGATCATTACGACATCTTATATGGGGGCGACCGATGCTAAAGCAGTCGAGTTTTTAGCTAGCCTTCCTAACACCGAAGTTAAGTTGAGTTACAACACCAAGCGAGAGCGCTTGAATGCGAAATCTTATTTATTTCTGCGTGATACAGGATTTCACACTGGATATATCGGTTCATCCAACTTGTCCCATTCTGCGCTGACTAGTGGTCTTGAGTGGAATTTAAAAATAACCACCCAAGAAATCCCACACATAATCGATAAATCCCTCAACACCTTTGAATCATATTGGCAATCAAGTGAATTTGAATCGTTTAATGGCGATATCGAAGCTAAAAACAAGCTTCATGAAGCATTACGTGAGGCTAAAGGTAGTTATACCGAAAGCAGCACCTTTCATTTTGATATCAAACCCTTTGCACATCAGCGAGAAATTCTTGAGCAGTTAAATGTTGAGCGTAGTATTCATCAACGGTATAAAAATCTGGTAGTTGCGGCAACCGGCACCGGTAAAACGCTTATTTCAGCGTTTGATTTTGCACGTTTTTATAAACAGCATCCAGAAGCTAATTTCTTATTTGTGGCTCATCGACAAGAGATCCTTAAGCAAGCTTTATCTGCCTATCGTGGAGTATTGAAGAATAATCAGTTTGGTGAATTGTGGGTGGCTGAGCACAAACCTAATAGCTACCAGCATTTGTTTGCTTCGATACAAAGCTTAAATTTACAATTATCAAGTTTACCGCTCACTGCTGATTTCTATGATTATATTGTGATAGATGAAGTACATCATATTGCCGCTAATAGCTATCGAGGTTTGTTAGAATATTTCTCACCCAAGATTTTATTGGGGTTAACTGCCACACCAGAGCGCCATGACGGGCAAAATATTCTCGATGATTTTTGTGGGGTTATAGCCGCAGAAATTCGTTTGCCTGAAGCCATCAATCAGCGCTATTTATGCCCTTTTCAGTATTTTGCAATTGATGATGATACCGACCTTCGTAACATTAAATGGCATCAAGGGCGATATGATATCGCAGAGCTAAGCCATCTTTATACTCATAATGAACAGCGAGTCGCTCGCATTATTAGCAGCCTTAATGACACAGTCACTGACATTGGTCAGATAAAAGCTTTGGCGTTTTGTGTCAGTAAAGAACATGCAGAATACATGGCAAAGAAGTTTAACTTAGCCGGTATTAGTGCAGATATTCTTACGAGTGATAATAGTCATGAGAGGCAACAAAAACGCCAAAGTTTAATCAGCGGTCATGTGAACATTTTATGTGTTGTGGATATTTTTAATGAAGGTGTCGATATTCCAGACGTCGATACGCTCTTGTTTTTACGTCCAACAGAAAGCTTAACTATCTTTTTACAGCAATTAGGTCGTGGGTTGCGGTTAACTGATGACAAACAGTGCTGTACCGTATTAGATTTTGTGGGTAATTCACGTGATGAATATGACTTTTCACAAAAGTTTAGGGCGCTGGTTGGTAAAACGAATCAATCGATTAAAGACGAGATCAACAATGACTTCCCGCATTTGCCATTAGGGTGTCGGATTGAGTTAGAAGAGCAGACTCAGGCAATGATTTTGCGAAATATTAGCCGTGCAACCATGAATGCTAGCAGGTTGCGACAGCTCATTAATAATTTTCAGCACCAAAGTACATTAACCTTAACCTTGGCTCATTTTTTACGCTTTAACCCGAATGTTAATTTAGAGGATATCTATAAGCTAAAAATGAGCTGGCTAGAACTAGTTGATAGTGCAAATAAAAATCAAATTAATGAGCCAAATTTAGATGTTAGTCTGGCTAAAGCTTACTATCGTGCGATAAATAATCACTTGCTCGGCTGCAGTTCTATCTCATATTTACAGTTTTTAAAGCAGTTAATTATTGATAACTTCAGTTTTGAAGAAAATGATGCTACCCAGTGCCAATTTGCACTAATGTGCCATTACAATTTTTGGGATAAGTCGGGCACCGAGCTAGGCTTTACAAACCTTAAGCAAAGCTTAGTTGCGTTGAGGAATACTCAATTACAAGCAGAGCTTCTAGATGTCATATCGTTACTTATCGATCGCATTCATCATCGCGAATTTGAAATGAATATCCCCGCACTAGAAGCCTTAAAAGTGCATTCAAGATATACCAGAGAGCAGATCCTAGCCGCCAGTGGTGCAAGTTCTTTTGAGAGAAAATCAACCGCAAGGGAAGGTGTTTTAGTTCTTAACGATCTTAATGTTGAATTACTTTTTGTTACTTTGAAAAAGTCAGTCAAACAATTTTCACCAACGACTATGTATCATGATTATGCGATTAATGAATCACTATTTCATTGGCAATCTCAAAATAGTGCAAGACCAGAGTATGGCAGGGGCTTAGGCTATATTGAGCAAGCAAAAATGGGTCGTAAGTTAATCTTGTTTGTGCGTGAGCAAGCGAAAGATGAGAACGGTCGCACCATGGGCTTTGTTAATTTTGGTGAGGTGGTTTATATGGCTCACTCTGGGGCACAACCCATGAATATCACCTGGAAATTAATGACGCCCATACCTGATGCAATGTGGCATGAAGCTGCAAAATTAGCAGTAGGATAAGCCGATCATATCGGTACCGGCAGCTGTTGAAAACAGGATGTTTTCTCCAAGTCACATGGATGGGTTTACTGTGTATCGTTTTAGGAAGTATGTTGATATTTTGGATATTTCGTTTTAATAACTTCAACAGTATTTAAGTCTTATTAACTTAGAGCGAAACTGTTTGGGGTTATTATTTGGGGTGTATTCAGTCATGCTTCATCATTATTGAGGATTATATACTCAAATGTAATCCTGTCGTATCTTATTTAAATTAAAGTGGGTTTAAAAATTATATGTAAATAGTCAGTACAAAAGGAATTGATGATGTCTATATATAAGTCTTCAAATAGAGTTAAAAATCAAACTCTGAGTTTATCGCACCTTAGAAAAATTTGGGGAAGTGAACAAAATGTAAGCGACAAACTATTAAGTGAAGTGGCTGAAGAGTTGAATTCTAACGTTAATATGTGTCAACTCAATACAGAATTAAGAATGTGTCACTTTATCGCTCAAGTGATGCATGAAGTTGGAGGTAAATTCAACTTAGAGGAGAATCTTAATTATAGTGAAATGGCTTTGATATCTACATTCTCACACTATGGACGAACTCCTTCAGATGCAAAAAATCACGCATATAACAGGGCTACTAATAAAAAAGCAGATATCGAAGCAATTGCAAATCATGCATATGCGAACCGAATGGGTAATGGCAGTGTAGAGTCTGGTGACGGCTGGAAATATAGAGGTAGAGGTATGCTTCAATTAACTGGAAAATCCAATTATATTTCAATGAAAACAAAACATAATAACTTGTGGAGTGCAAGTGTCGATTTTGTTGCTAACCCCGATTTATTGCTACAACCCAAGTTTGCAGTAAGATCTGCTCTAATATTCTGGCTTGAACATCAGCTTTATAAAAAAGCAGATATAGGGGCAAGTCGAATGGTTACGGATAGTATAACGAAAGTCATTAATAGTAAGACAACAAGTTACAGCGAGCGTCATGATAATTTAACTGATTTATTAAAAAGGAAGGTATTTAAAGATGTTTTTTAATAAAGCTCTCTGTTCTTTTATAGTTTTTTTAACTTCCTTCTCACTAAATGCAAATGAGTTCAGATTATCTGAGTGGACTGACCAAGAGTATTTATTACATTCTCCCACAGAAGGAGCTGCTGAAGTAATCATAGACCGCCAGGCGTCAAACGATTTGCAGTTAATTGCTGTTCTACATGTTAGATGCGGAGGAATAGATTTCAGAGTGCCAGTCATTAAGGGTAATTTTGAAACAGGAGTTAGTAGTGCGGAATATTTGGAGTATGTCATCTTTAAATATGAAAATAAGATATATTCACCAATAAAATCAATTAGTTCATACTATGTTATCCCAAGTGATAAAAATGAGTCTGTAAAACCTCATTTTTTAGAGTTTGAAACACAGAATACGACAAGCGGTTTTTGTAAATATATAAATAACAAGAGCGAATATGACAATCCTATTTATATTCAAAGCGATAAGTGACATTTTCTGTATTTTTCGATTCAAATTATAGCTCAAATGCTCACTTTTTTTGTGGGGGATGTTTGGCATTAAATTCAGTTTTGCTTTAAAGCAGACTTGTACTAGCCTAGATATATTCGCTTTTGCGATTGGTCAAGACCGGATGTTTTCGTCAAGCCCCCATGGATGGGTTTACTGCGTGCTGCAGAGGATGATCTGGTTGACGGATTAACCCATAAACCTGTCCATAATCGACTTGCTCATCTTTGTTTTGGTCTAAGCAAATTTGGTTTTAATATTTAAGGTCTTAGCGTTTTAAGTCTGGCACTTTAAGTCTTAGCGCTTTTAGGTTCTTAATGATTAAATACAACAATGGCAGCCATATTGGCTGCCATTTTTATTGCCGCTAGTGAGTCACCAGCGGTTAATCGCGTTGTTGTTGGCCCAAAGCTCAAAGTCAAAATGTTCGCTGAGATTAGTTAATAGCCATCGATATAAAGTAACCAACAAATGTGGCGGTTACCACACCAATAAAGCCTGGAATAATAAAGCTGTGGTTGAGTACGTATTTACCAATATGGGTGGTGCCAGTTCTATCAAAACTAATTGCCGCTAAATCGCTTGGGTAAAATGGGAAAAAGAAGTAGGCATAACACGCGGGCAGCACGCCGATTAATACCGGTGCTGGGATGCCAAGTGAAAAACCTAGTGGCAGCATAATAGTTAACACCGCAGCCTGGCTTTTTAAGAAGATCGATGACACAAACATCGCGATAGCAAATGTCCATGGATACACGCTGACAATGTCGCTTACCGCGCCCACCAAATAGGTTTTATGGTGCTCAATAATGGTGTCACTCATCCATGCAATACCAAAAATGATAATGACCGCTGTCATACCTGCGGTGAACACGTTACTGGTGACAATTTTTTTCGGTGATATATTGGTGGCGAGTAAAATCACCCCACCGACAGACAGCATCATAAACTGAATCGCTACCGACATTTTTACGCCAGCTGGCAGTATTTGCTTACTAAACATTGCCACCATGATAACGGCAAAGATACCGAGTAAAAATACTGTTAAGCCTTTCTTTGCCGTTGATTCTGCCTGTGGCGTTTGCACTTCATCCGCTTTGGGATCGGTTAATGATTCACGAAACTCATCATCTGTTAAACGTGCCTGAAACTCTTCATCTTTATCTAAATCTTTACCGCGCTTTAAGCTCCAGGTACACGCCACTAGCAAGCCTGTTAGTGTGGCGGGAATGGTCACCATGAGTACATCAAGTAAATTAATATCTAGATTGTTATCAACGGCGGTGGCAAGCACTACGGCAGCGGCAGCAGCAATAGGGCTGGCGGTAATGCCCATTTGTGATGCCACAGTTGCCATGGCTAATGGGCGTTCAGGGCGGATACCTTTCTTGTATGAAACATCATAAATAACAGGAAGCAGGGGATAAACTGAGTGGCCAGTGCCGACCAGTACGGTTAACGAATAGGTACACAGTGGGCCTAAAAAAACGATGTGTTCAGGGTGTTTGCGTAACAGCTTTTCAGCAAATTTGACCAAAAGCTTTAAACCGCCAGTGGCCTCTAATGTTGCAGAGGCTGCGACTACGGCCAGAATAATTAACATGACGCTGACTGGCGGTGAGCCTGGGGCAATGCCAAATACAAAAGCGAGTACCGAAACACCTAACCCGCCCAATAAACCAAAGGCGATTCCGCCGTGGCGAATACCAACAAATATCACCGCTAATAACAGCAGCATGTGTACATAAAACATCGTGTTCTCTCCCCATGTAGGTCGTTATTATTTTTAGCCTTTTGAAGTTATCTCACTCTCTCTTTGAGGTTCGTGATTTAACTCAAGCTATTGAATGGGATGTGAAGATAAATGTTTAAAACGTGAACAACATTCTATACAAGCGCATATATTGTGTTGTGGCACTTCTGTTGGGGAGGGAAAATGGAATTGGCCGTTCAGGTTATTCTGCTACATGCCCTGTTTACTTGTGTTAAGTCACATGTTGAGGCATTACTACTAGTGCGACATCAGCAGCCAGCCTCTGATGTTAAAAGATCATTATCTGATAAGGCTTTGGAAGGTGTAGTAAAAGGCGGTAAGTCAAATATGTCGAGAAGCCCCCCGTGATCACAGTGAAGTCACGGGGGAAGTTACTATTGTTTAATTGCTTGATGTTCGACCATTTGGTTGTAACTAAAGCCAGTGATTTGATTTTTATTATTACGGGTAAATTTAAGAATTAAATCTTGATGCTGCTTTATAACATATCCGTCAATGAGTAACTTATCACCCTCTATGCTGAGCAGTTTAGATGTAAAACCATTCTCTTCTTTGGGGATTGGTGAGGAGTTTTGAATGCCTTTAATTTTTCCATCTTTATCGAAAAAGACCGTCATATCTACAATGCCTTTTTCAAAAATTAGTCGCTGCTGGATCTCATCATTATCAATACTTTTTGAAAAGCTATAGTGATTTTCTAAAGCGCCAAGTTCTGCTTCTAATTGCTGCCAAAACCCTTGAAAAACATCGAGCGGTGCAGAGGCCATTTGTTCATCAAAAATTTCAGCTAATTTAGTTAACTCATTGGTATTAAGCAGGTTAAATAATTTTGTGGCTGTGTCAGTGAGTTGATCTGGTGGTAGGTGAGTCACTTGCGCTAAGTTATATAATGTCCAATTTTTTAAGCCAATGGTGTTAATTTTCAAAGTATTATTTTTGAGTGTTATCGCTATTTGATGGTCATCATCAAACGCATAACGGCCTACATATTGCTGTAAATCTATGGTGTTATTGCTTACTAAAGACACTATATCGGGCGTTTTATGGGCTAACAAAATGCCTGAAACTTGTTGAATAATTTTTTTTCTCATATCAATTGAGAGGTCAATATTACTAACATTATGTACATGATTCATATATATAATAATGGTTATATTTTGCTCTGGAAGGTAAATGAAATCTGCCACTGTGCCTGCTGTTGCACCATCATGGCGATAGGCTTTTTGATCCCATAATGTTGTCATTTCCATGCCATAGCCATAAAACTCATTATTTCTTCTCAAATCCACAGGGTTAGAGAGTAAATAATCAAACTTCTTGTCTTTGAATATTTTATGGGCATTCATTGCATCTACCCATTTGAACAAATCTCCTGTGGTTGAATAAAGGCTTGCTGCACCGACTAACCAACTGTTGTCTATTTTAGTGGTGTGTACTTTGTCGGAACCTATGCCGCTATAGCTCTCGACTAACAGCGGGCTATTGTCAGGTCTGGATGCACTAGTATTTTTCATGCCAGCAGGTTCGAAAAGGTAGGTTTTTAGGTAATCAGCGTAAGTTTTTCCTGATGTTCGCTCAATAATGTCAGCTAATAAAATATAGCCGGTATTGGTGTATTCATAACGGCTGCCTGGTTCAAATGAGTTAGGCAGATCTTTAAAGCTATCAATTAATGATTTCTTTGTTACAGGTAAGGTTTTCTCGTGCATGAGTGGATCATTATCACCGTCAATACCTTTACCCGTATCCATAGGATCTGGAATACCGGCAGTATGAGTTAACAGTTGGTAAATAGTCGCTTTTTGACCCACTTCATTTTGATAATAGGGTAGGTATGTCGCTATGGGGTCTGCTAATGATAACTTACCTTGTTGGGCTAATAATAATATGGCGCTAGCGGTAAATTGCTTTGAAATTGAACCTATTGCAAATACTTTATCACTATCATTGTTAACCTCAGTTTTTACATTCGCGGATCCATAACCCCGGCTATAAATAATTTTATCGTCTTTTTTAATCGTTATTGCACCATTAAAACGACCAAGTTGCTCATATGAAGCCATTAATTTTGAAACTTCGGTTACGTCATATTCATTAGCTTGGACATGGCTTATTAAACCCAAGGTTAGAATTATAATGGCTATATTTTTAATATTCATTTGATCACCTAAAATCCATACTATGTACATTGCATTGCTAGGTAGTCTAGTTCAATAAAATATACATAGCAATACAATGTACGTAGTTAAATTTATTTGGCATAGTAATCATGGGGTTTAGATGATATGTTTATCAAGTGACCTAGGTTATCTTTGACTAATAACAACATTTTTAAAGTAATACCGAACAGAAATTGCAATGGTATGTATATCGTTTTACTATGTAGGCATGATTAAATTATTAAAGATAACTGTGCCATGCTTTCTGATCAGATCATTGACCGATGGTTGCCTCAATTTCGTAAAGGTTTACTAGAATTTATTATCTTATTAAAGTTAAAACAAAACATGAGTTATGGTTACGAAATAGCGTCGGAGATTAAAAATCTTACTTCAATAGAAGTCGCCGAAGGAACGCTTTATCCGTTACTTAACCGTTTAAAGCGTGATGGATTAGTTCAAACAGAATGGAAAACAGCCGAGGTTGGTACACCACGTAAGTATTACCAAATTACCGACGCTGGTATTGAGACTTTAGATAAAATGAAAGTAATTTGGACTAATACGCATAGCTCAGTGCTAAAAATGGTGATGCAATCATGACACATCAATTTCCTATTAAAAGTGAAACATCTAAAAAATTATGGAGTAACTTTGAGCGCGAACTTAATCACAAGTTAGCGCCTTTATCGGTAAGTGAAAAAGATGATATTAAGATGGAAATTTTAAGCCATCTATATGAGTCAGCTTTAAATGATGGCGCTGAAAGTGAAGAAAAAAGAATTATTAATGCTATTGACCGTTTAGGTGAGCCTGATTTATACCTGACACCATTAATTTCAGATATTTTGCATGCGCAAAGTGTCGCTAAAGGGCACCCAAAAGCGATATTAAAAAGCTTATTACAAATTACTCAAAAAAGCTTATTACACTTGTCTTTAACTGCTATTTTTGGCTTTGGATATTTTATTTCGTTTATCTTTTTTATTATGGGAATAATGCATATATTCAACCCTGAAGTTGGCATTTGGCTGGATAATAATGGTGGGTTGCTATCACTCTCTTTTTCTCATCAAGATAATGCAACTCAATGGCTGCCTGCGCAGTTTTCATTTATCGCCATTTTAGCTAGTGTTTTTGCCTATTGGGGTTTAAGTAAACTATTGTATCTGTTGTTTTTTAAACCTAAGGTTAATAAACAGAGCTCCTATTAGTGCGCCTGCGCGTTTTTCAACGCTATTATCTAAAAACAAAACCTTTAAGTGATTAATTTTAATCGGCTGTAGCTTAAGCATTGGTCATCAACACGTAGAAAAATGAGGTGAAGGTAAAGTGTCATCTAAAGTGCGTTGCGATCAAACTTTTTGGTTGTAGCGCCAACGGAAGGACAAGTAGGGGAAAATGCTTCCCAGATTTATTTGTAGTGCAGATCCTAGTTTAATTTAGTCACCAATTTTGACGTAACAATAGTAAACCATCAAACTCCTGCAAAAACATAAAACCCAGCAAATGCTGGGTTTTATTGGTCATTTTTAGCCTGTTAAAACAGGCTAAAAATTTATTCTACGTTCTGGATCTGCTCGCGCATTTGCTCAATCAATACTTTTAATTCTACAGCGGCAGAAGTGATTTCTGCACTGATTGATTTAGACGCCAGGGTGTTTGATTCGCGGTTAAACTCTTGCATCATAAAGTCTAAACGGCGACCTTCGCTACCACCTTTTTTAAGAATGCGGCGAGCTTCTGCTACGTGAGCTTCAAGGCGGTCCATTTCTTCGGCGACATCTTGCTTTTGCGCTAATAACACCATTTCTTGTTCGATACGGGCTGGATCTAATTCGCCTGCGATATCGGCTAAGCGGTTAGTCAGTTTGTCGCGTTGATACTGCATGACGGTTGGCATGTGGTCACGCACAACCTTTACTTGCTCCATTACACCGTCTAAACGGGTAAGTAGCATGTCTTTAATGGCTTCACCTTCACGGCCGCGCGCTTCGATAAACTGATCGATAGCACTGTCAAACGCGATCATTAAATCGGCACCGATGCTATCCATATCTTGTTCTGCAGCGGACAGCACGCCAGGCCAACGCAGCACATCAGTTAAGCTGAGTTCGCCTTGTCCTGCTTCTTGTTTTAACCAGTTTGCAGCACTTAACAACTGCTTTGCTAGCGCTTGGTTTAGCTGTAATTCATTACTGCTGTTGTCGGCAAGTTCATAACGTAAATTAACTTCGATTTTGCCACGATTCAGGCGTTTACGTAAGCGGTCACGTAAGACAGGTTCAAAGCTGCGAAACTGCTCAGGTAGGCGCAGGTAGGTTTCTAGGTAGCGCTGGTTGACTGAGCGGATTTCCCATGAGGCGGTGCCCCATTGTGCTTTGTGCTCGATACGAGCGTAGGCTGTCATGCTTTGGATCATGGAGTGTCCTGTTATGTTATTACGCGAATGTGGAGTGATTATAGCCGTTTTAGCCAACCGGATTAAAGGATTAGTCGATAGATTTGTGGCTTATCGCTGCTTACCATGGCATCTAACGGCGTGAAGCTCTATAATATGTGCTCAAATCTGATATGAATTCGACTACAGGACTTTTCATGCGCCCAAGTAACCGTACACCAGCTCAAACTCGCCCTATCACTATTACGCGTTCTTTTACTGCACATGCTGAAGGCTCTGTTTTAGTTGAGTTTGGCGACACAAAAGTATTATGTACTGCCAGTTTCACTGAAGGCGTTCCGCGTTTTCTTAAAGGCCAAGGCCAAGGTTGGGTAACTGCTGAATATGGTATGTTACCGCGTTCAACTCATAGCCGTATGGACCGTGAAGCGGCTCGTGGTAAGCAGTCTGGCCGTACCCAAGAAATTCAACGTTTAATTGGTCGTGCATTACGTGCCGCTGTGGACATGAAATTGTTAGGTGAAAACACCATCGTTATTGATTGTGACGTTATTCAAGCTGATGGTGGTACGCGTACTGCGGCTATTACTGGTGCTTGTGTCGCATTAGTTGATGCACTTAATTGGGCTCGTGGTAAAGGCATTATTAAAGCTAACCCACTTAAGTTTTTAATTGCTGCTGTTAGTGTGGGCATTTATAAAGGCGAAGCGATCAGTGATTTAGAATACATTGAAGACAGCGCTGCAGAAACTGACATGAACGTTGTGATGACTGAAACGGGTAAAATTATTGAAATTCAAGGTACTGCAGAAGGCGAGCCATTTAGCCATGAAGAGTTACTTGAGTTGTTAGTGTTAGCTAAAAACAGTATTCGCGAAATTGTCGATGTGCAAAAAGCTGCGTTAAGTTAATATGCTGTTGAAAAATGAGGACCGATTACGGTCCTTTTTTTTAGTCTAAAATTTGATGAAAGAGGAATAACCGTGAAAGCCTATCAACGCGAATTTATTGAGTTTGCTTTAGCCCGCCAAGTATTACGTTTTGGTGAGTTTACCCTTAAATCTGGCCGTACGAGCCCGTACTTTTTTAATGCCGGATTATTCAATACGGGTAAAGACTTAGCGCGTTTAGGCCGCTTTTATGCTGCGGCGTTAATGGATTCAGGAATTGAATTCGATTTGTTATTTGGCCCAGCCTATAAAGGTATTCCGATTGCGACTACTACGGCTGTTGCCTTGTGTGATCATCACGATGTAGATATTCCTTATTGCTTTAACCGTAAAGAAGCCAAAACCCACGGCGAAGGTGGCAGTTTGGTGGGCAGCGAGCTAAAAGGCAAAGTGATGTTGGTGGACGATGTGATCACTGCTGGTACGGCTATTCGTGAATCGATGGAAATTATTAATGCCCACAATGCCCAACTTGCAGGCGTGTTGATTGCACTTGATCGCCAAGAGAAAGGCAAAGGCGAGTTGTCGGCGATTCAAGAAGTTGAACGCGATTTTGGCTGTCAGATTGTGTCGATAATTACGCTTGCTGATTTAATCAGTTACTTGTCTGAAAAGCCGGGTATGGAAGCAGAACTTGCTTCAGTTAGCGCTTATCGTGAGCAATACGGGATTTAGTCTTTTTTCACCATGAATACAAAAACGCAGCCCCTAGATTATTAAATTAGGTGGCTGCGTTTTTATTGGCGTTTTGTTTACACACATTATTTTACTTGGTGTAAAAACTCGGCGCGGGTTGCAGGGTTTGATTTAAAAATACCACCCAATGCAGTGGTCGTGGTCGAGCTGGTTGAGTCCATTACGCCGCGAGATTTTACGCAGTAATGTACCGCATCCATTTTTACTGCTACGTCTTTGGTTTCAAGTAATGTTTGCAACGCCACTAACACTTGTTGGGTTAGGCGCTCTTGCACTTGTGGACGCTGGGCAAAAAATCGCACGATACGATTGATTTTAGACAAGCCAATAATTTTGCTACGGGGCAAATAGGCCACAGTGGCAAAGCCATCAATGGTCACTAGGTGATGTTCGCAGGTGCTGGTAAGACTGATATCTTGTACGCGGACCATTTCATCAACACCCATTTTGTTTTCGATAACCGTGATCTTAGGGAAGTTTTCGTAATCAAGCCCCGAGAAGATTTCGTCGACATACATTTTAGCAATGCGGCGTGGAGTATCAGCCAAGCTGTCATCGGTTAAGTCGAGTGACATTAAGGTCAAAATTTCACGCATATGGTGTTCAATTTTGACTTTACGTTGTTCTGGCGTGGAAGTTTTTGGCAACATCGGGGTTTCTAGCCCACGGTCTTTTAGTGCTGCTTGTACTTTTATTGCGGCTTCACTGAGTGCCATATATCCTCCAACTACTCAATATCACTGTTTATATGAGTGTACGTTAATACCCACTTGGGTGCCCGTTAAGGGACGAGGAGAATAACGCGATTTGCGCTAAATTAATACTACGGGTAACAAAAAAGCCGACCCTTTTAGTCAGGTATCGGCCTTTTGTGGTTAAACGTTTAAGTGATAACTACTTTACGTTTAGGTTTTCTTTGATGAATTTGAGTGTGATTTCGTAATATTTTGCTCGGTTTTCGGCGTTAAAAAAACCATGGCCTTCCTTTTTCCATATCTCTTTTTGGAATGGGTAGTTGGCTTGATTTAACGCTTTTTCCATTGCTTCAAATTGCTCAATAGGCGCGCGCTCATCTTCTTCACCATGAATTAATAACACTTTTGCTTTCAGTTTATTAACATTGTGAGTTGGCGACA
This sequence comes from Shewanella sp. SG41-3, assembly GCF_014164545.1. NCBI lineage: Bacteria > Pseudomonadati > Pseudomonadota > Gammaproteobacteria > Alteromonadales > Shewanellaceae > Shewanella > Shewanella sp. SG41-3. The sequence goes on along the minus strand of NZ_JACJFJ010000007.1, from coordinate 44,944 downwards.
TTTCACGAAGGCGTTGGATATCAGTACCTAACACTTCTTCCAAGTATGCTTCTCCTCCATAAGATTCAGGAACATCACCGGTTTTATACATTTGTTCTAAATCATAAACACCGGCAACGCCTACTGCGCATTTGAACATATCTGGCGCGAGCATTGGGCTCATTAGCGCTGAGTATCCACCAAAACTGCCGCCAGAAATACACACTCTATCTTTGTCGGCATAACCCTGATCGATAACATATTGGGTCGCATCGATAATATCGTATTGAATTTTGCTTCCCCAAGCCAAGTAGCCTGATTCTTCAAATGCTTTACCGTACCCACCCGAACCGCGGAAGTTAACCTGTAATACGGCAATGCCATTTTGTGCTAACAGTTGGTTTTCAGAGTTGAATACCCACAAGTCGCGCGGGCCATGTGGGCCGCCATGAGGGTTAACCACTAGAGGCATGTTTTTATGTTCTTTCATGCCACGAGGTAGGGTTAAATAACCATGAATCGTCACACCATCACGGTTAGTAAAACTGATTGGACGTACTTCAGACATATCGCTAGGGTCTAGGGCAGCATTTTCAGCGAACAAGAATTTAAGTTTGAGCTTTTTACGGTCAAATAAATAATAGTCACCAGAGTTTCTGTCATTCATTGCCATAACAATAAGGGTATTACCGTCAATAGTTTCACTGACGATACGAATACGGTGATCAGGAATTGCAGCCATTAGCTGTTGCAATGCTTTGGCTTTAGCACTCTCAGTGTCGACAAATTGATACTCAGGATATCCGTTTTCAAACTCTACCGCGTAAAGGGTGTTTGTTTGGTCACTTACCCATGTCATAAATGGATCGACAACATCATGTTGGATGATTTTTTTATGTTTAGCTGTAGCGAGTTCGACTTCATAGATAGCGCTAGTCGCGCCTTCACCATGAGCAATAGCATAAATCGATTTGTTGTCTTCGGTGAACGAAAGAGGGTAGAAATCGGTTAGTCCGCCTTTAATTCTCTCAGCATCAACCCATTCATCATTTTCATAGTAGAAGAGTTGATCATTGTTTTTCTTGTCTCTGGCAAAACTAAAGCGCACGTTTTCATTGTTATCAACTAAGAAACCTGCATTTGCGACCGGTGATGTGGTAAGGCGTTTTCGTTTACCTGAGTAAACATCGACGCGATAAACTTCTGTATATGTATAATTCTGCTTATTCCAAGGGTAAGCCATTACAAGGATATCGTCTTTATCATCCTTTAAAGTATCTAATACGAATGCAGTCGCTTGAATACCACCATTACTTTTTATTTTTGTACTTGCTGATGTATCACTGTTGTAACCAAATAGGTATTTTGATTTGCTGCCGTCAAAATTGACTGCCAATAGCTCACCGTAGTAATCGGACACTTCACGTTGAGCATGTTTATAGAGTTTTTGTAACACAACCCTTTCTTCATTGACCCAATAGTAACTGCCCACTTCTTCATCGCCACTGAATTTAACTGCATACGTTGGCTTCATCGATTCAAGGTTAAGGATGAGCAAAGTGCGTTTTTCATCTTCGATTAGGATCACACCAAGGTGCTTACCATCGGGTGAAATTTTAACGCCAGAAAACTCTGAATCAGCACTAAAGTCTTTAATTTGTGGAGCAGCAAAAGTGTGGGTGGTAAATAGAACGAGCAAACAACATGTGAGGTATAAAATGCGCAGCATAAATACAGTCCGTGTAATTAATGTTAAAAATGTAACAGCATTGTATTTTATCTGAGTTTTTGGGGCAAGAGTTGTCGACTAATTATTCAGCAGAATTAGGTGGATATAGGTTTTAAATGATTTAACATCTAGGGCTACATGTTAACAGCATACAGCCCTAAAGACGGTTAACTTCTCAACAACTGTTGCTGAATAAAGGTCCACTGTTCATCAAAGTGTTGGGTTGGCTTTTGTTTAAATTCACTGCGGACAAATTGTGAAATTCTGCCTTCGGCAAAGGCGAGTAACAAGTTAGCCAGAATGGCTTCATCGATATTAAAGCCTACGCCTTCACGTAAGGTTTTTTCTCGTAGAATTTGTTTGATTTGGGTTTCTATTTTTGCAAAAAGCACATCGATACGACTGCGTAAACGTTCGTTTTCACCCAACAACGCATCGCCATTTAATACTCGCGAGATCCCTGGGTTACGTTCAGAAAATACCAATAATAAGTGCAGCACTAATTGGCAGCGAACCATAGTGTCTTTTTCTTCGTCCATGATGATGTTTAAACGCGATAATATAGCATCTTCAATAAACTCAATTAAGCCTTCGAACATCCGTGCTTTGCTAGGAAAGTGTCGATAAAGTGCGGCTTCAGATACACCCACTTCTGCGGCCAGTTTGGCTGTAGTTATACGTTGACCAGGGCTGGTTTCGAGCATTTGTGCTAAGCATTGTAAAATATGCTCACGGCGATTTATTTTAGGGCTTTCAGCCATTATCTGTTCCTTGGCTCAGTGACTACTTGAAAAGGTTATTTGGTGCCTGAGTGACCAAATCCGCCTTCTCCACGATCTGAGCTATTAAACTCATCCACTAGGGTAAATGCTGCCTGTACAACGGGTACAAACATCAATTGGGCTAAACGGTCGCCTATTTCGAGTGTGAATGGTTTATCACTTCGGTTCCAACATGACACCATTAATTGCCCTTGATAATCGGAGTCTATTAATCCGACTAAATTGCCTAAAACGATACCATGCTTGTGGCCCATGCCTGAGCGCGGCAAAATTACCGCCGCAAGGCTGGGGTCGGCAACATGAATAGCGATACCGGTTGGAATTAATACCGTTTGACCAGGTTCAATCACCATAGTCGCGTCGGTCATGGCGCGTAAGTCCATGCCTGCACTACCTGAAGTTGCGTAGGCGGGTAATGGAAATTCACTGCCAATACGCGAGTCGATAATTTTTAGTTCAATGGGTGTTTTCATGATTTTTTTAGTTGTTGTTCTATCAATGTAAGTAATTGGCGCGCTAGAGTCAGTTTATCTGTTGCCGGCAGTTGTTGGCTGCCATCTTGCCAGAATACCTGTAGTGCATTGCTATCGGCATTAAAGCCTAAGCCTTGAATAGAAACATCGTTGGCGGCAATCATATCAAGCTTTTTGCGCTGTAGTTTACCGCGAGCGTATTGTTCGACATCGTTTGTTTCTGCAGCAAAACCGACCGTAAAAGGTCGGATAGCGTGCTGAGCTACCGCGGCTAAGATATCAGGATTTCGTACCAGCGCAAGTTGCATTTGTTCAGCCGATTTTTTGATTTTTTGATCCGCGACAGCAGCAATTCGATAATCAGCCACTGCGGCACAGCCGATAAAAATATCATGTTGTTCAACTTGGCCCATTACAGCTTCGAGCATCTGCTGCGCTGAATCAACATCAATACGCGTGACGCCTGGAGGCGTGGCTAAATTGACTGGACCAGAGACTAATGTCACCTTGGCGCCCATTTCAGCCGCTGCTTGCGCTAATGAATAACCCATTTTCCCTGAGCTGTGATTCGAGATATATCGCACTGGATCTATGGCTTCACGTGTGGGGCCCGCAGTTATAAGCACGTTATGGCCGCAGAGTGATTTAGGGCCAAAAAATTGCACTAATTGTTCTGCCATCGCAGTGGGTTCTTGCATTCTGCCTGGGCCGACTTCACCACAGGCTTGATTACCAGATGCTGGCTGCCAGATGATGAGGCCTTTACGGGCTAAATTGGCTAGGTTTTCTTGAGTGGTGATGTTTTGGTACATCTGTTGATTCATTGCTGGGCATACAATAACAGGCGCACTGGTGGCTAAACAGGTGGTGGTTAGTAAGTCATTCGCCATACCTGCATTGATACGTGCAATTAAATTAGCTGTAGCAGGTGCTAATAGAACAACGTCAGCCCAACGAGCGAGTTCGATATGACCCATAGCCGCTTCTGCTGCGGGATCGAGTAAATCAGAGGCTACTGGGTTGCCAGAGAGCGCTTGTATGGTCAATGGGGTAATAAACTCCATGGCGCTTTGGGTCATAATGACACGTACGTCTGCGCCACGCTCTTTCAAGCGGCGAATAAGGTCTGCACTTTTGTAAGCGGCAATACCGCCACCAATTCCGAGTAATACTTTTTTATTTGTCAGCATGATGCACATTATCCGACTCAAATCTAATTTCGGCTAACAATATCACAAACCTGTGACAAGTTACGTAGATCCAATCTCAAAAATATCGACCATACTGTGTAATTGATTCGAACTCTTTTTGAAAATGACAGTGACCGCTTATTGATGCTGTGATGGGTGATTGTTTTGTGACTAGAGTCGATTGAGTACGCGAAGTGTAATGCCACATTGAATATAAGGGACATTCATGGGAATTAAAGATTGGCCACAAGGAGAAGGGCCGCGAGAAAAATTATTGCTCAAGGGTGCAGGGCATCTTTCGGATGCAGAATTGCTCGCGGTAATATTACGTAATGGTCTGGCAGGTCAAAATGCGGTGGATTTAGCCCGAAACATGATTCATCAGTTTGGTGGTTTGCGCAGTTTATTGAGTGCACCTAAAAGCCAAGTCTGTAAATTAGCCGGTGTTGGACCGGTAAAATATGCTCAATTACAGGCTGCAGCGGAAATTTCTAAGCGAATTGCGCATGAAAATCTACAAAGAGGACAAATTTTGACAAATCCTGATTTAACTCGGGACTATTTAATGAGACAATTGGCAGACCGATCCTATGAAGTGTTCGCCTTACTATTGTTGGATACCCAACATAGAGTCATTCAATTTGTAGAATTATTTCGTGGCACCATCGATTCTGCTTCTGTTTATCCTCGCGAGGTTGTAAGCCTTGTTTTGGAGAAAAAAGCGGCAGCGGTAATTGTGTGTCACAATCACCCGTCTGGCATTGCTGAGCCAAGTCAGGCAGATCGGCGAATAACTGAGCGAATAAAAAATGCATTGGCAACCATAGATGTTTCTTTGTTAGATCATATGGTTGTAGGTGATCAGGAGATAGTCTCCTTTGCCGAGCGAGGGTGGATTGTATAAACACTGCTTGATCTTATATGGTCAATCGTGTATAAAATGCGCCCTCTTTGTGCCTCGGGCGACGGCCATACGAGGCACATTAATGCTCGAGCGTTAAAAATTTGTTTTGGAGAAGATTGACATGTCAAGAGTATGCCAAGTAACTGGCAAGAAGCCAATGGTTGGTAACAACCGTTCGCACGCAAAAAATTCGACTCGTCGTCGTTTTTTACCTAACCTACAAAACCACCGTTTTTGGTTAGAAGAAGAAAAGCGTTTCGTGCAATTACGTGTATCTACTAAAGGTATCCGTATTATCGACAAGAAAGGTATCGAAGTGATTGTTAAAGAACTTCGTGCCCGTGGCGAGAAGGTATAATAGAAAATGGCTAAATCTAAAGGTAATCGTGAGAAGATCAAATTAGTATCTACTGCTAAAACTGGTCACTTCTACACTACTGAAAAGAACAAGCGTAACATGCCTGAAAAAATGGAAATCAAGAAATTTGATCCAGTCATTCGTCAGCACGTTATGTACAAAGAAGCTAAAATCAAGTAATTGATTTTTGATTCTTAAAAAAGCCCCTTAATTGGGGCTTTTTTTATGGCCGTTTGAAAATAGTCTATACTAAACTGTTGCATAAGCAGGTGAACTCAAATGGTGACTAAGCTGCTGAGTTGTCAGTACTGCGTAGTTGTTTACTATGTGTGGTGCATGATTAATCTTATGGCATTGAATCAAGCTCTGTGGTCATTATTATTATGTGATGATGTTTGAGGATTGTTATTAAAGTTTAATGTAATGTTATAAATATATGCGTAAAGTATTATTCACAGTAAAAATAAGCTAACTTTTTGGCTGTAATGATTTTTTCATATAAATTTGAGACACTCTGTTTTACTTTAAGTGAAATAAAATGCTTTAAAAGTGAATTAAAATGCAATACCATTCCCTTTTGGCACTACAAATCATTGTGTGACATTTTTTGTCATAATCATTAATGCACATCAAATTTATACCGAGGTGAATTTGCCCGTGAGAACCACTGAATTAGTTGATGGATTTCGTCATTCTGCTCCTTATGTTAATGCGCATAGAGGTAAAACTTTTGTCGTCATGTTGGGTGGCGAAGCATTAGCGCATCCACAATTCCGCGGTATTTTGAATGATGTGGCTTTGTTGCACTCGCTTGGGATTGAAGTGGTATTAGTCTATGGTGCAAGACCACAGATAGATGCCGGCTTAAAGGCTGCTGGAATTGAGCCTGCATACCATAATGGTATTCGTATTACTGATGATGAAACCTTAAAGATTATCAAGCAGGTTGCAGGGGCTACTCAATTTGATATTACCGCTAGGCTGTCGATGAGCTTAGGTAATACGCCAATGCAGAATGCACAAATTAACTTAGTCAGTGGTAATTTTGTTATTGCGCAACCGCTGGGTGTTGATGACGGTGTCGACTTTTGTTTAAGTGGCAAAGTACGTCGTATTGATGCACAAGGGTTACGCCGCCAATTAGATAACAACGGTATTGTATTAATGGGGCCGATTGCGGCTTCTGTTACTGGAGAAAGCTTTAACCTGACCGCTGAAGAGGTGGCGACCCAAGTCGCGATTAAGTTAAAGGCGGATAAGATTATTGGTTTTAGTGATAGCCACGGTATTTTAGGCGCAAATGGCGAAGTGATTGCCGAACTTATGCCAGATGATATCGAAGAAATGCTCAAGACAATGTCTGAGGATGATCATACTTCAGTGGGGACTATCGCTTTCTTAAAAGCCAGTGTTGAAGCGTGCCGCCGAGGCGTACCACGTTGTCATTTAGTGAGTTATTTAGAAGATGGCGCCTTGTTACAAGAGTTATTCTCGCGCGAAGGCATAGGTACGCAAATTGTTACTCAAAGTGCTGAGCGTTTACGCCGCGCAACCATTAGCGATATCGGTGGCATTTTAAACCTGATTCGACCTTTAGAAGAGCAAGGTATCTTGGTACGTCGCTCTCGTGAGCAACTTGAAATGGAAATAGAGCAATTTATGCTTGTTGAGCGTGACAATTTAGTCATCGGCTGCGCGGCACTGTATCCATTTGAAGAAGATAATGCCGGTGAGTTTGCCTGTCTTGTGGTGCACCCTGATTATCGTGATGCAGACCGTGGTAGCTTGTTACTCAATAATATTATTGGTCAGGCACGCGTGCGCGGTTATTCCCGTTTATTTGCGTTAACCACTCGTAGCATTCATTGGTTTTTAGAGCATGGTTTTAGTATTGTCGATGTTGAAGAACTGCCGAACAAGAAAAAGCAGCTTTATAACTATCAGCGTCGCTCGAAGATCCTTGCTTTAGATTTATAGTGACGACGATAGGATAAACAGCTAAAAAAATGCCGGATAAATCCGGCATTTTTTTGATTCAATTTTGTACATTGCTAATGTGATTAACTCGTTACGTTAAGCCATTCAATCAATCTTTTTTGCATTAGCCGTGTTCAGCATACTCAATTTTGTGACTTGCCATTAAATGGTTATAAATGGCCTATTATGCTTGGGCTTTTGCTACGGTATTGCGTCGTTGACGTTGCAGTAGCATATCGCCGATAAAGATAATCAATGCCCCCCAAATAAAGCCAAAGGTAATACCTTTCTCAATATCAAACGGTTCATTAAATAATTTCACCGCCAAGATAAACATGATGCTGGGGCCAATATATTGAAAGAAACCCAAAATTGAAAAGGGAATTCTGACCGCCGCTCCAGCAAAACATAGTAATGGGATAGTGGTAATAATGCCGGCAGCGACTAAAAGTAAATTGAGGTCGAGAGTGTTGGCCAGCATGCTTGTTGTCGAGCTGTCTAAAGTGATGAATAGATAACCTAGGGCGATAGGTAATAAGATGGCTGTTTCGACCAATAATCCTGATTTAGCATCGATATTTACTTTTTTGCGTAATAAACCATAAAAGCCGAAGCTGGCAGCCAATGCCAATGATAGCAATGGAATTGATCCAAAAGATATTAATTGAACCAGTACGCCAATACTGGCTAAACTGACTGCAACCCATTGTAATTTACGCAGACGTTCACCTAAAAATACCATACCAAGCAATACGTTAAAAAGCGGATTGATAAAATATCCCAAACTGGCATCAAGCATATGGTCATTGTTGACCGCCCAGATAAAAATAAGCCAATTAGCTGCAATTAGCACTGAAGTGACAAACAGTACTAAAAGTTGTTTAGGTTGTTTGAGGATCAGGCGTAGACGGCCAAAACCACCAATAAACTGCATCATGATAATCATAAAAATGAATGACCAAATTACACGGTGCATTAATATTTCTGTCGCGGGGACATGATGTAAAAGTTTAAAATACAGTGGTGCGACACCCCAAATGGTGTAAGCGCAAACTGCCAGTAAAACTCCTTTACGGTATTCTAAATCAGGCATAGTGAGTCAATAATGGGCAGGAAAATAATAGATGGCGATTGTAGGTCGCCATTTTGGATGACACAAGTGATTAAGCTAATTCTTTTATAAGGTGGTTGTTTGGTTTATATAGTGCGCTTATCCCACCATATAAGTACCAGTGCCAAAGGCGATATGAACTCCTTGCTCATTATGTAATTCCATCCGACATACGGATACTCGGTTACCTGAACGGATAACCGCTCCAGTACCAGTGAAGACTTCACCGCGACCTGGACGTAAAAAGTCGACTCGCATATCTATGGTACCTAAGGTGGTTAAACGTTGTTGCAGTTCTTCAAGAGTCCAATCCTCTTTACTCGCTACTAGAGCCGCAAATACTGTTAGCCCGCCGACAACATCAAGCAATGTTGCAGTAACCCCACCATGAAGAATGTTTTGATGAATATTACCAATTAGCTCGGGCTTCATTTTTATTACGACTTCAACCCCATTGATGTCGTAATGTTTAATGTCTAACCCGAGTAGATTATGGAATGGGACATGTTGATCAAAAATATCAGCAACTTGCTGTAAAGCCTGAGTTTGAATAGAGGTGGTCATGAGCAATCCTTGTCGATTTATTATTATTATAGTGAACGTTGGTTTGAAAAACGTACTGTCATAGAGTATTTAATCTAACCCTAAAGTGACCTTGACTCAATCATCTATCTTGTTTGAAAACAGACAAAGGTGTTTTGGCCCAAGACTTCTGCGGCTGAGTGCTTTAAAATGAGAGCCCCTTTAATGATGATGTTGTGTGAATGGATACTCCGATTTCGACCAATATTGCGTCCTCAGATGTGTTGACGACAGAGCAAGATGTACTTGCTGCAAGCTTACAGCAAGTTTTTGGTTATCGTGCCTTTCGTGAAGGGCAGCGAGAGGTCATTGAGCAAAGTTTACAAGGCCAAGATACGCTTGTGATTATGCCTACCGGTGGCGGCAAAAGTATGTGTTATCAATTGCCTGCTATTGTACTGCCTGGTGTGACTATCGTGGTATCGCCGTTAATTTCGTTGATGAAAGACCAAGTCGACAGTTTAATGCAAAGTGGTGTATCCGCCGCCTATCTCAATTCATCTTTACCGCGTGAACAAAGTGCTGAGGTATTACGTAAGCTTCATTCTGGCGAAATTAAATTACTGTATGTGTCGCCTGAACGTTTGTTGCGTCCTGATTTTATTGAGCGTCTTCAATCAGTGAACATTTCCATGTTTGCTGTAGATGAAGCGCATTGTATTAGCCAATGGGGTCATGATTTTAGGCCTGAATACGCTGCATTAGGTCAGTTAAAAGAATATTTTCCTTATTTACCTTTAATGGCCTTAACTGCAACCGCAGATCATGCCACGCGTTTGAGTATTTGCGAGCGCTTAAGGGTGACGCCTTATACCTTATTATCGAGTTTCGATCGCCCTAATATTCGTTATACCGTGGCAGAAAAACTCAATGCAACCAATCAGCTGCGTCAGTTCTTAACCATTCAAAATGGCACCAATGGTATTGTGTATTGCAGTAGTCGTCGTCGAGTAGATGAAGTGGCTGAACGTTTACGCTTGCAAGGGTTTAATGCTCAAGCTTATCACGCCGGATTAAGTCAAGAAGAGCGCAGTAACGTTCAAGATAAATTTCTCAAAGATCAAATTGATATTGTGGTCGCGACGGTTGCTTTTGGTATGGGGATTAATAAATCTAACGTACGCTTTGTGGTGCACTACGATATTCCTAAAAGCATTGAAGCCTATTATCAAGAGACAGGTCGAGCTGGCCGTGATGGTTTAGATGCTGAAGCTTATATGCTGTTTGATCCAGCAGATATAGGCCGAGTCAGGCATTTAATTGAGCAATCTGAACCAGGCCCACAGCAGCAGGTCGAATTTCATAAATTACATACAATGGCTGCATTTGCTGAAGCGCAAACGTGTCGCCGCCAAGTGTTACTAAATTACTTTGATGAAGTCGCCTCTGAGCCTTGTGGTAACTGTGACATTTGTCTGGCACCGCCGAAACGATACGATGGCACTGAAGATGCGCAAAAAGTGCTGTCTTGTATTTACCGTTTGCAGCAACGCTTTGGCATTCACCATGTTATTGAAGTATTGCGTGGTTCTAAAGCGGCTAATATTGTCGATAGAGGCCATGATAAATTATCGACGTGGGGTATTGGTAAAGATAAATCAACTGAGTTTTGGCTCAGTGTTATTCGTCAGTTAATCCATTTGGGTTTGATGAGTCAGGATATTACCCGCGGCTCTGCGATTAAGCTCAATCCTGCCGCCAGACCAGTGTTAAAAGCTGAGCTATCGCTCATGTTAGCGGAACCAAGGATTCAATTACTTGATGTTAAGCGTAAGCCTAATTCACGCGCTCCACAGCAATATGATCGTAAATTATTTGCTCGGTTAAAATTATTGCGCCGAGAACTGGCTGAGAAAAATGACATTCCTCCATACCTAGTCTTTAACGATGCCACACTGGCTGAAATGTGCGCCATGCTGCCAACCAGTCCAGGAGAAATGTTGGCGGTAAACGGCATTGGTCAAATAAAGCTTGATCGCTTTGGCGGCGAGTTTTTAGATGAAATCACTGAATATTTGACCCAAGGTTAAGCGGTTAATTTTCGTCATGAGAATAAGACGTTTCCTGGGATTTTATTTTATTCAGTTGATTAATTACCGCTTTTTTTACTAGTACGTCAAAAGTATCGAGTTGTTGTAAACCCGCTATGCCGATATTCACTTTGAGCGCCGTTTTCCATTCGCTGAGGACTTGTTCAATTTGGGTTGCCACTCTTGCAGCCCCGGCGGGGGATGTGTGTGGCAGTATGATGATGATTTCATCAGTGTTATGACGAAACAATTTATCTTGCTCTCTGAGAGTATGTTTGAGGCGTGGGATGATAAATGCCAGGTCCATGGTATTTATATGATTGATATTGAGCAGTAATAACGTCAGTTGATAGTGCCCTTGCTTGGCACTATTTAACATATTATCGATACATTGTTGTTGGCTTTCTTCTTGCTCCTCAATATTAAGATGCTTTGGTTTTCTGACTAAAAACAGCACTAGCCCAACGGATAAGAATAAAATAATTAGCACTGCAATGGTTAAATTTTGGTTGATATTATTGAGCGGTTTTTCTGGTATTGTGCTGGCTTCACTTTGCGCGGTGATTCTGGCTTTATACTGCATAAAATGAGCATTGTTTAACTTAGCTGCAGCTTGTTTGGCTGCATCAAAACGCTGCACTTGAAACAGGTAAGCGGATTCGAACTGCTTTTGTTCAGCGTAGTATTGACTGATAATTTGGTTAAATTCTTCTAAATCAGAAAATTGTTTAAGTTCAGTTGCTTGTTCAATAATTTCATTGAGTAGTGACAATGCTTGAATATCTTTATGTTGTGCAAAATACACTTTGGCTAAGGTGCGCTTGATGCGCATGACGTAAAGAGGTTCTTGGTATTTTATGAAAAGAGCGATGCTCGAATGTGCGAGTTGTTCAGCAATATCATAATCGCCAACGTATAAATGAATTATTGCAAGTAAGGCATATTGATTTGCTGCATCCCTCTCTGAGCTTATATCTAAATCTTTACTGAAGTTTTCGGCCAAATTTAAATAATACAGCACCTTGGTTTTATCATTTAGCGCAATATGTATAAGTGCTAGATTGATTGTCACTGTGGATTTTATTTTTCCAAAAAAGGAAGTATCTTTATAAGCCGCTTCGGAAAAATGTAGAGCATCTTCATAATCTCCCATAGAGAAAAATACATTAGATATTTCTGATTGTATAAATGATTTGGGCAACAAGTACCAATGCTGAAATTGGTTTTGTGCTTCATCATAAATATCTAACGCAAAACGCAAGTCTTCAATGGCCGAATTATAATTTTCTAGGCTAGTATTTTGTCTACTTCTGGCATAAAGGCTATTTACAATTGCTTGCTTCTCAGAGTAACGCTTGGCTAAACGAAGCGCTTCTTCGGTGAGTTGTTGTTCTTGTAGCGTATTGCCAAGGCTTTGGTGTGCATCGGCTTGGCACTGAATGAAATAAGGGCGAGCGGTATCGTATTTAAACTGTCTGGCCTTCATCTCCCCTTGTTTTGCCAAGGTGATTGCCTGATTAAACTCACCAAATTCCAGCAAATTAAAGCAATGAAGTAGCGTTAAGCGCAGTGCGTTGATATTGGCTAATGGTTGTTGATTATGTTGTTGCTCAAGTGACTCAATTAGTGCTTTTGCTTCCGCGGAACGTTGAGAATTAATATTACTGATTACATTGAGCTGCTCACGAACACTCAACTGTTGAGTTTGGCTAATAATGTCGCCGGAGAGTAATAAAGATTGCGATGGTTGTGCTAAGGCTGGTGTTGCGACTAAATGCAGAGTTAGCCCGAAGATTAAAGCAAAAATGCGACTACCATGATATTCAATACTCTTTCTTGATAACGTCATCGTCATATATCAATTTTATATGGGGTACGTGCAGTATACGATTATTTATCTTGAGAAACATAAAAATATAATTGATGCAGCCACTTAGCTTGATGTTTATTTGTACTTTGAGAGGTAAGTTCATTAATTGAAAGCAAATCAATATTGGCTGATCACGTCGTTGTTTAACTGTAATGAGGCACTAGTACGCTATCATCTTTTTCACGTTAGTTAAATTAGGGTTGACACAGAAGGCTGGTCGCGTTACATATTAGGTATAGACATAAATTGTATGTCGCACAATTAGCATATTTAGTTATTAAAAGTGAATATTAACGGCATGAACACACAATCAACTTTACTCGGACTCCTTCTCCTCTCACGCATACCCTGCGCGGAGTCCTTTGTGTTACATGCAAAATAATTCATTAAGCATACACAAACCCCGCGCTAACAGCCGCGGGGTTTTTTGTTTCTAGCCCTTTTGAAATGTACTAGTTGTGATGTTTACAGTTAGGTAAATATACATGATGGTCGATGGAGAAATTCGATGTCCAATAGAGTCATAATTTTTGATACTACCCTACGTGATGGTGAGCAAGCACTAGCAGCAAGTTTAACCGTTAAAGAAAAGCTGCAAATTGCCTTGGCGCTTGAACGTTTAGGTGTTGATGTGATGGAAGTGGGTTTCCCAGTTTCTTCTCCTGGTGATTTCCACTCGGTGCAGACCATTGCTAAGACTATCAAAAATAGCCGAGTGTGTGCATTGTCTCGTGCACTTGAAAAGGACATTGATGCTGCCGCCCAGGCATTATCGGTTGCCGATCAATTTCGAATTCATACCTTTATTTCAACTTCGACCATTCATGTTGAAAGCAAATTAAAGCGCTCGTTTGACGATGTACTTGAGATGGCGGTCAATGCGGTAAAGTATGCTAGACGTTTTACTGATGACGTTGAGTTCTCCTGTGAAGATGCCGGCCGAACCCCAATCGATAATTTGTGCCGAATGGTAGAGGCAGCGATTAAAGCGGGTGCTCGTACGATCAATATTCCCGATACAGTGGGTTATACCGTGCCAAGTGAGTTTGGTGGCATTATTCAAACCTTATTTAATCGAGTACCGAATATCGACCAAGCGGTGATTTCGGTTCATTGTCATGATGATTTAGGTTTATCGGTTGCTAATTCTATTGCCGCAGTTGAAATGGGGGCACGCCAAGTAGAATGTACTATCAATGGTATTGGTGAGCGCGCCGGGAACTGTTCGTTAGAAGAAATAGCTATGATTTTAGCGACCCGTAAAGATTTGCTTAATGTTGAGTGTGGTATTAACGCCAAAGAAATTCACCGAACCTCATCGCTCGTCAGTCAATTATGTAATATGCCCATTCAAGCTAATAAAGCTATTGTGGGAACCAATGCGTTTTCTCACTCATCGGGTATTCATCAAGATGGCATGTTAAAAGCTAAAAATACTTACGAAATTATGACGCCAGAAAGCATTGGCTTGAATCGTAACAATATGAACATGACCTCACGCTCTGGCCGCCATGTGATTAAACATCGTATGGAAGAAATGGGTTATCAGCCAAGTGATTATGATATGGATAGCCTGTACGAGCAGTTTTTAACCTTGGCGGATAAAAAAGGTCAGGTATTTGATTACGATCTAGAAGCATTGGTATTTATGGAGTCGCAAGCACAAGACGATGATAAGTATCAGCTACAGCATATGATGGTGCATTCAGATTCGACTGAAGGAGTTGCCACCGCGACAGTGCGTATTGCGGTAGATGGTCAAGATATTACCGAAGCATCGACAGGAAACGGACCAGTCGATGCGGCTTATAATGCCATTGCACGTGCCACTGGTCGTCAGATCAATATTACTAACTATAAATTAAGTGCCAAAGGCGAAGGTCAAAATGCGCTTGGGCAAGTCGATATTACTGCCAAATATAGCGAGCAGATGTTCCACGGTGTTGGTTTAGCCACCGACGTGGTTGAAGCGTCAGCTAAAGCGTTAGTCCATGTGATGAACTTAGTATACCGCGCAGATAAGGTTGCTGATTTTAAACAACAGATCCATAAAGAAAGGGAGTTAGGTAGCGTATGAGTTATCAAATAGCAGTTTTGTCGGGTGATGGTATTGGTCCTGAAGTGATGGCTGAAGCGCGTAAAGTGCTTAGTGCAGTAGAAGCGCGTTTTGGATTAGACATTAACTATACCGAATATGATGTTGGCGGCATTGCCATTGATAACCATGGTTGTCCTTTACCTGACGCTACTTTAAAAGGCTGCGAAGCCGCGGATGCGATTTTATTTGGCAGTGTGGGTGGCCCTAAGTGGGAGCACTTGCCGCCAAATGATCAACCTGAACGCGGCGCATTATTACCGTTACGTGGTCACTTTGAGCTATTTTGTAATTTACGCCCAGCAAAATTACATGACGGCTTAGAGCACATGTCACCTTTGCGTAGTGATATTTCCGCCCGTGGTTTTGATGTTTTGTGTGTGCGTGAGTTAACCGGTGGCATTTATTTTGGTAAACCCAAAGGACGCCAAGGAGAGGGGGAAGATGAGGAAGCCTTCGACACTATGCGTTATAGCCGTCGTGAAATTAGCCGAATTGCCCGTATTGCTTTTGAAGCCGCCCGTGGACGTAAAAACAAGGTCACTTCAGTAGATAAAGCCAATGTGCTGGCTTGCTCAGTATTATGGCGCCAAGTAGTAGAGGAAGTGGCTAAAGATTTTCCTGACGTTACCTTAGAGCACATCTATATTGATAACGCGACTATGCAGTTATTACGTCGCCCTGATGAATTTGATGTGATGTTATGTTCTAACTTGTTTGGCGATATTTTATCCGATGAAATTGCCATGTTAACGGGCTCTATGGGGCTACTGTCATCAGCCAGTATGAACAGTAGCGGCTTTGGTTTGTTTGAACCAGCGGGGGGCAGTGCGCCTGATATTGCTGGTCAAGGCATTGCGAATCCAGTGGCGCAGATTTTATCTGCCGCATTGATGTTGCGTCATAGCTTAAAGCAAGAAGATGCCGCAAACGCCATTGAACGTGCAGTAACAAAAGCACTAGCAAGTGGTTATTTAACTGGGGAACTGCTTTCTGCCGATAAGCGCAGCGAAGCAAAGTCGACAGCTCAAATGGGTGACTTTATCACTCAGGCAATTAAGGATGGTGTGTAATGGCCCAAGTGACCGGTAAAACCTTATATGAAAAAGTGTGGGATGCTCATATTGTTGCTAGCCCAGAAGGTGAAGCGCCAATAGTGTATGTTGATCGCCATTTAGTCCATGAAGTGACATCTCCACAAGCCTTTAGTGGTTTAAAAGTGGCTGGACGTAAGCTACGTGCGCCACAAAAAACCTTTGCGACAATGGATCACAACACCTCGACCCGCAGTGCCAGTCTTGATGCGCTTAGCCCTATGGCACGCACTCAAGTTGACACTCTAGCGCAAAATTGTAAAGAGTTTGGCGTGCGCTTATATGATATTCATCACCCAAATCAAGGTATTGTCCATGTAATGGGTCCCGAGTTAGGGATTACTCTGCCAGGTACTGTGATTGTTTGTGGCGATTCACACACTGCGACTCATGGTGCATTTGGTGCATTGGCATTTGGTATTGGCACCTCAGAAGTTGAGCACGTGCTTGCAACACAGACTTTACGTCAGTTAAAAGCCAAAACCATGAAGATTGAAGTTCGCGGTAAAGTGACCGATGGTGTAACAGCGAAAGACATCGTATTAGCGATTATCGGTACTTTAGGCATGGATGGTGGTACAGGTTATGTGGTTGAGTTTTGTGGTGAAGCTATTGAAGCATTAACCATGGAAGGACGGATGACCTTGTGTAATATGGCCATCGAAATGGGCGCGAAAGCCGGTATGGTAGCACCTGATGAAACCACTTTTAATTACCTTAAAGGGCGTGAGTTTGCACCTAAAGACGCCATGTGGGAGCAAGCCGTTGCAGCTTGGTCGCAATTGAAGACAGATGCTGATGCGGTATTTGATGCTGAAGTGGTGCTTTACGCTAACGATATTGCACCGCAGTTAACTTGGGGTACTAACCCTGGGCAAGTGGTGGCGATTGATGGCGTAGTACCTAACCCTGAGCAAGAAAGCAATATAACTAATCGAACCAGTATGGTGAAAGCATTAGAGTATATCGGTCTTACGCCGGGTACCAAGATGACGGATATCAGCATTAATAAAGTCTTTATTGGTTCTTGTACTAACTCACGTATTGAAGATTTACGCTCAGCTGCTGCGCATGCTAAAAATCGTAAAGTGGCAGAAGGCGTAGTCGCGATTGTCGTGCCAGGGTCTGGCCAAGTGAAGTTACAGGCAGAAGCGGAAGGCTTAGATAAGATTTTTATTGAAGCAGGTTTTGAATGGCGTTTACCGGGCTGCTCTATGTGTTTAGCGATGAATGATGACCGCTTAGAGGCAGGTGATCGCTGTGCATCAACCAGTAACCGTAACTTTGAAGGTCGACAAGGCCGTGGCAGTCGCACCCATTTAGTGAGTCCTGCTATGGCTGCTGCTGCAGCTGTTGCTGGGCACTTTGTTGATATTCGTCAACCTTATTAACGAGCTAAACAAGGATTTTTTATGCAAGCTTTTACAGCACATACCGGTTTAGCGGTAGCCATTGATAGCGCTAATGTTGATACCGACCAAATTATTCCCAAGCAATTTTTGTCTAAAGTTACGCGTGACGGTTTTGGGGTTCATTTATTTCATGATTGGCGTTATTTAGACGATGCCGGTGATAAGCCAAATCCTGAATTCGTATTAAACCAGCCTCGTTATCAAGGTGCTTCAATTTTAATCGCCCAGGAAAACTTTGGTTGTGGATCATCTCGTGAGCATGCGCCTTGGGCGTTAGCGGATTTTGGCCTTAGAGTGATCATTGCGCCGACATTTGCGGACATTTTTTACGGTAATTCGATCAATAATGGCTTATTACCGGTTAAGTTAACATCCACAGAAGTACAGCAATTGATTGATGAAGTGTCTGCCACACAAGGTGCGAAAATTACTGTAGATTTACAAGCGCTAACGGTGACGTCACCTTCTGGTTGTGTATTCAGTTTTACTATTGTGGAGTCTGCACGGCATAAGTTGCTTAATGGGTTAGACGCAATCGGATTAACACTGTCATTTGAGCAACAGATTAGTGACTACGAAGCGCATATACCGGCTTGGTACGCATAATCTGTTATTACAGAGTGTGTTAGGGTGTATTGATATCTAATGAATCACTGATTAAAAACCTCTTCATGACATCATGAAGAGGTTTTTTACTTTTTAATTGTAAAAAGTTTTATGTAACTATTTTGTGTCACAATTTTTTTAGCGTCAGAGTTTAGAGCAATACGGTTAATTATTTAAGCTTACCTCTGTACGATATTTTTTTTATAAGATACTGATTTTTAATTTTAAAATTTTAGCGATTCGCATCATTGATGAATTAAGTGTACAGCCATACCGTTTTATCCTTCCCCGAAAAATCATTAAATCAAAAGTTTGATCACGATCACAATTTGAAATTCAATCACTCACTTCTTGTTCGGTCTCTTTGTGCTGTTGCAATGCTTTTTTGGATCAGTACACTGACGACTTCATTTAAATCGAGCTTTTGCTCTATATCAGTCGATTTATGCAGTTTGAATCTAAACACAGAGAATCATAATGAAAAAAACAGTGTTAACACTGGCGATAAGCGCCATTGTATTTGGGGCAACAACTCAAGTGAACGCCGCAGGTTTCCAACTTGCAGAATATTCAGCAACAGGTTTAGGCCGTGCATTTGCTGGTGAAGCTGCTATTGCAGACAATGCGTCAACTCAAGCGCGTAATCCAGCCATGCTGGCTTATCTAGAAGGCCGCCAAGTTTCAGCGGGTGGCATCTATGTTATGCCGAATGTTGATGTTGTTGGCGATGTGGCTATTTCTTCACCATTATTAGGTTCAGAGCCATTAGTCATAGGTGCTGACGCATATGATGTTGCCGACAATGCCCTAGTACCGAACTTTTATTATTCAAATCAGTTGAATGATCAATGGACTTGGGGTCTAGCGATTAATTCTAACTATGGTTTAGCCACCGATATTCCGGTAGCGGATGCGGCGGCTATTTTTGGCAGTAAAACCTCAATTACTACGGTCGAATTTAATCCTAATATAGCCTACCGTGTAGATGACTCATTTACCGTTGGCGCAGGTCTTCGAGTGGTATATGGCGAAGGTGAAGTTGGTGCAACCGCTCCAGGTTGGATTGATGCAATTAAAGCTAACCCTAACTTACCTGCAAGTATTGGTGCGCGCTTACCTTCTGGTGGAACCGAGTTAAAGTCAATGAAAGGTGATGATGTTGGCTATGGCTGGAAAGCGGGCGCGAGCTGGCAAATTAACTCAGCTAACCGCATCGGTTTGGCTTATCACAGTAGTGTCGATCTTAAATTAGACGGTCATGTGTCTGGTGTAATTTATAATGGCGGCCAAAACATTGAAATCGAAGGCTACTTACCGGTTGAATTGCCTGCATTTGCAGAGCTTGCTTCTTATCATCAGTTAACTAAAAACTGGGCTATGCATGCCAGTGTGAATTGGACTGAATGGAGCGTATTCGAGCAATTGGTGGCGTATTTTCCTGGTGATGTTAAGCCTGTAGGTAACCTAGAGTCAGACGTAGTCAAAGAAGAGAACTTTAAAGACAACTGGCGTTATGCCCTTGGTACTACTTATACCCTTAATGACCAATGGATATTACGTGCTGGTATGGCGCTAGATAAAACGGCGGTTGATGATCAACACCGTACCACAACCATTCCTGATTCTGACCGTTTATGGTTCAGTGTGGGTACTGGTTACCAAGTGTCTAAAAATCTGAATGTTGATCTGGGTGTGACTTACATTCGCACATATGGTGATGCACCTATTACAGAGAACCAAGATCTAGTAGGCCTTGCTGCAGTGAACTTTACTGGTGAAGCAACTGGCGATGTATGGTTAACCGGTATTCAGTTAAACTATAAGATGTAATCAGCTCTGCTAGTGTTGAGCGTTAAGGCCTCGCAGTTGCGAGGCCTTTTTATTAGTTAAATAGTGATAAAACGTAAGATTATTTTTATCGTAATAACAGTGATAACTTGAGTCGCGCGGTACTATGCTTTCAAACCATGATCACCGTAATTTACATTCCTGCGGGTGTGACTAGATAATTAACCCCTTGGATATTAGTAAAGGCAATTGCCTGCAATAATTATATTTGTCGATCTAGTATGTGGTATGGGTTTATTAAATAGACAAATAATACAAAAATAATCATATTAAAATGATATAGGAACTCAGATGGCTGCCAAAAAATACATTGTCGCATTAGATCAAGGCACGACAAGTTCTCGTGCCCTTGTGTTTGATCATCAAGCAAATATTGTCGCCGTTGCGCATCGTGAATTTACTCAACATTATCCGCAAGCTGGTTGGGTAGAGCATGATCCTATGGAGATATGGTCTTCACAAAGTTCAGTGCTGGTGGAAGTACTGACTCGAGCAGGAATTAGTCGTCATGATGTCGCTGCAATAGGGATTACTAATCAGCGTGAAACCACTATAGTCTGGAATAAGCATACTGGTAAGCCGGTATGTAATGCGATTGTATGGCAATGTCGCCGCAGCCAGGCAATATGTCAGCATCATAAGGCCTTAGGGGCTGAAGATATGGTGCGCCAAAAAACTGGACTAGTACTAGATCCATACTTTTCGGCGTCAAAAATTGAGTGGATTTTAGATAATGTTGCAGGGGCCCGTGAACAAGCTGAAGCCGGTGATCTATTGTTTGGCACGGTTGATACTTGGCTGGTGTGGAAACTCACTCAAGGTGAAGTTCATGTGACCGAACCAACCAATGCATCTAGAACCATGTTATTTAATATTCACACTAAACAGTGGGACCAAGAGTTACTCAATCTGTTTAATCTCCCTCGTTCGATGTTACCTGAAGTGAAACCCTCATGCGCCATTTATGGCTATACTGAACTTGCAGGCAACTCAGTTCCTGTCGCTGGGATGGCTGGCGATCAGCAGTCGGCATTATTTGGCCAATTGTGTATTGAGCCTGGTATGGCAAAAAATACCTATGGTACTGGCTGCTTTTTGTTAATGAATACCGGTGACAAAGTCGTTGAGTCAACTCATGGTTTATTAACGACCATTGCGATTGGGGCTGACACAAAAGTGAATTATGCCCTAGAGGGTTCGGTATTTATGGGGGGCGCTATTATTCAATGGCTCCGTGATGAGTTAGGTCTTATTGCCGATGCGTGTGATACCCAATATTTTGCCGACAAAGTGGATGACACGAATGGCGTCTACTTGGTGCCAGCATTTGTGGGTTTAGGTGCCCCTTATTGGGATGCTGATGCCCGAGGTGCCATCATAGGCTTAACCCGCGGCGCTAATCGAAACCATATTATTCGTGCCGCATTAGAAGCCATTGCATATCAGTCTCGTGACGTGCTGGATGCCATGAGTAAAGATTCTAATGTGCCGTTAACACAAATTCGAGTCGATGGTGGTGCGGTGGCAAATGACTTTTTAATGCAATTTCAAGCTGATATTACAGGTGCAACGGTTATTCGTCCTCGGATCACTGAAACGACTGCCATGGGGGCCGCATTTCTAGCGGGTTTAGCTGTTGGGGTATGGCAGTCGACAGATGAGTTGCAGATTATGTTGTCTACTGAGCGCGAGTTTACGTCAACTATGGACGAAGCTACTCGAGCAAAGTTGTACAAGGGGTGGAAGCAAGCTGTGTCGCAAGTCAGCCCAAACGGTAACTTTGCTTAACGAAGTAAACATTACACTTCAATATCAATATGCTGGCTGGTGGTTTCTCCACGGGTGGAGAATCGCTTATCCGTTTTCATTGGTCTAATTCGGCTAGCGCCATTTTTTTTCTCATTAACGGTTCTCGGTTTAGAACGCCTTTCTTGACGAGGGGCCTCTTGGCGTTGAATCGGGACTTTATGAGCAATATTAGGTGGCAATTGTGACTGTGGCGCCTCGTGGCTGTCGGCGCTGATAGCACTGGTATGTTTGACGTTTTCAACAATCCGTTTACGCTCACTTACCGCCTGTACTGGCCTAGCTAACATGGCATAAATGCTATCGATACTCATGATGCTCTCCCATATTGGTTAAATGAATGTGATTGTTAACCACCTTAACTGTTTATCGGCACAAATTGATTAAAATGTAATCTTTTAGATAGAAGTTCATTTAGGAAGCGCTTTTATAAGGTAGATCATTGGCGTTATCGCTACCCACTGCCGAAAGTAGATATGATGAGCCATGTTAATCTTCAATTGCTTTAAATTTGTTCAATAATCACCCCCACGCTAGCAGAATAATACCAACATCGCGACACTTTCCTACTTCAACTCAGCCAGTTATTAAGCGCGAGCTGGATGAAGTCTTTGCGTATTCACCTTGTCGTTCACTTGCATTCATGAGCGCTTTTTACCATTTATCCATTGAGCTAATTCAACCTTGTACCTTTGAGGCATTAAGAAAAATTAACTGTGATTACGAGATGAATTGATAAAATGCTTGCCCTTAACATAGGGTCTTTAATGTCCAACATTGTGATATTTAACCGTGGATGTTAACCATAATTTGATGATGATTAATTGCTTAAGTATTGCGACCCTGCTTATTTAAGCAAAATGTCTATTAAGGTTAATCATGAGTTTGTGTGCTTTACAAACTGCTATCGAGAGCAATGGGTAAACATAAAGGTAAGATTAAGTGGTTTTTTAGCCGTATAAAGTAGACCCAGTCGACTATTTGTTAATTTTTAATGAACTTAAAACCGAGTAGCTGAGCAGTATTACGATATAAAGATGGAGTATTCGAACCATAAAGTAAGTTTAATAAAAAAGATCTCCAGTCTATTTTAGCCGATAAAGTGACCGTTATGTCTCTGGTTTAACTCATTTACCCTGATTTTTAGCTGTTTTCTTCAGACGGCTCTGTCATTCATCCCGCTTGATATTAATTTGCTGCTAACCCGCTTGGGGTATGGATTTAATATATCTGTCCATTGCTTGACAACACTTGCATAGAGTCCCTAAACTTAGCATTTGTGGGAAGAAGTGGATCATTGTGGATCAAATGATAACAATAAGGGCTAAATAACGTGTTTCGTGGCGCCAGTGCAATCAACATGGATGCAAAAGGACGGATCGCTATTCCAGCGAGATACCGTGATGCGTTACGTGTGGAGCATGCCGGCACTGTGATTATGACCGTTGATATTGATGCCGCTTGTTTGTTGATTTATCCGTTACACGAATGGGAGCAGATTGAAGCAAAGTTAAGACTGCTTTCTGACACTGATCCACTTGAGCGATCCTTTAAACGAAAATTACTAGGTCATGCACAAGATTGTGAAATAGACAGCCACGGACGTATTGTGATTCCGCCGGCATTGCGAAGTTTCGCCAGCTTAGAAAAGAAAACCATGCTGGTGGGCTTACTGAATAAATTTGAATTATGGGAAGAGTCAGCTTGGCAACAACAAATGGATGATGGCAATACGCTCATTCAAAGCCAAGATTTAGCCAGCAATGAACGCTTGGCACACTTTTCACTGTAGTTATCTAAAAGGTTAGAAGAACCCAATGAGCCAAGAGTTTGCCCATTTATCTGTATTACTCAATGAGACCGTAGACGGACTCAACATCCAAAGTGATGGCATCTACATTGATGGCACCTTTGGCCGTGGTGGGCATTCGCGTCATGTGTTAAGTCATTTGGGTGAAAACGGTCGCCTAATTGCGATTGACAGAGATCCGCAAGCGATTGAGGCAGCTAAACAGTTTGCTGATGATCCACGCTTTCAAATTGTTCACGGTGGCTTTGGTCAATTAGCTGAATATGTCGAAGAACTTGGTCTGACGGGCAAAATCAATGGTGTATTGCTTGATCTTGGCGTGTCGTCGCCACAATTAGATGATGCAGAACGCGGCTTTAGTTTTTTACGCGATGGCCCGCTCGATATGCGTATGGACAATAGCCAAGGTCAAACTGCAGCCCAGTGGATAGCACGTGCAGAAATTGAAGACATGGCATGGGTATTTAAAACTTATGGTGAAGAAAAAAATTCGCGCCATATTGCACGATGCATTGCAGCCGATCGTGAAAAAACGCCTTTTTTACGCACGAAAGACTTAGCTGATTTGATCGCGCGGATCACCAAAAATAAAGAGCGGAATAAGCATCCTGCCACGCGAGTGTTTCAAGCTATCCGCATTTATATCAATAGTGAATTAGAGCAAATAGATCAAGCGCTTGAAGGTGCTTTAGCAGTGCTAGCTCCCCAAGGTCGCTTATCAGTGATCAGTTTTCATTCTTTAGAAGATCGTATGGTTAAGCGTTTTATACGCCGCCATAGCCAAGGTGAAAGCGTGCCACATGGATTACCTATCATGGAGGCCGAGCTTAATAAATCGCGTAAATTAAAGGCGGTGAGTAAAGCACTAAAGCCTTCTGATGCAGAATTAGAGTTAAATCCACGCGCGCGCAGCTCAGTGTTACGAGTTGCAGAGCGTCTGGATTACTAACTATCGAGGGTAATGTGAGCCAATCACCATTAAATTTACCTCGAATTGTATTACTCGATATGTGGCAGCACAAATGGGTGTTGCTTCTTATTTTATTAATTGTAATCAATGGTGTAGCCGTAGTTTATACCAGTCATGTAACACGTAAATTGATCACTCAGTGGGATCAATTGTTGCAAGAGCAAGATCGCTTAGATATTGAATGGCGAAACTTATTATTAGAAGAACAATCGCAATCAGAGCACAGTCGTGTGACTCGAATTGCAACCAAAGAACTAAACATGTCTCGGCCGCTTCCTAAGGAGGAAGTTATCATTCGAGTCCAGTGAGCATAGGGAATATGGCTAGACAAGCGAAGCAGAAATTAGGTCACGAACTCATCCCATGGCGTTTATACGTTGTGGTGGGATTCGTATTGCTATTATTTTGCAGTTTAGTTGCCCGTGCAGCCTACATTCAAATTATTGAGCCAGATAAACTCCGTCACGAAAGTGATATGCGCACCTTACGCACAACCAGTAACCAAGTTCAGCGAGGTTTAATCACTGATCGCAATGGCGATATGCTCGCAGTCAGTGTGCCTGTGCAAGCGGTGTGGGCCGATCCTAAACACGCTCATGACCAAGATGCATTTAAAGATATGCGCCGTTGGCAAGCTCTTGCCGATGTACTGCAAGAGCCAGTCGATGAGCTGGTGGATAAAGTTAAAAATCACCCAAATAAGCGCTTTGTATATTTAAAACGTCAGGTAACCTCCGCCGTTGCAGACTACATTGAGCAGTTGAAAATAGGTGGCATTTACCTTAAAGCAGAATCTCGCCGTTATTATCCTTCAGGTGAAATTGCCGCTCAGTTAATCGGTATTACCAATATCGACGATGTCGGCATTGAAGGCATTGAAAATACTTATAATACCTGGTTAACAGGCACACCCTCTAAGCAAAAAGTCCGTAAATCTCGCGATGGCAGCGTGGTTGAGCGTTTAGATATGGTCCAAGAGGGCGAAAGCTCTAACGATTTAGTGCTCAGTATTGATCAGCGTATTCAGCAATTAGCCTACCGTGAATTAAAGCGTGCAACAGAAGTATACCAAGCGACATCTGGGTCTGTGGTGGTGATAGACGTCAATACGGGTGAAGTGTTGGCGATGGTCAATACTCCCTCATATAACCCTAATGCCCGTGATAATTTGCAGCCACACCGCATGCGTAATCGTGCCTTAACTGACACATTTGAGCCAGGGTCAACAATTAAACCTTTTGTTGTCGCTGCCGCGCTTGAAGCTGGCACAGTGAAAGTCAATGAATTGATATCGACATCGCCTGGTTGGATGCGCATTGGCGGGCGTCAAGTGCGTGACTCGAGTAATTATGGTGACATGACCTTAGCCAAAATTCTGGTGAAGTCGAGTAACGTAGGAATTAGTAAACTGTCCTTGTCTATGCCCATTGAACAATTATTAGGCACCTACCAATCTATGGGGGTCGGCAATTATTCAGGGATCAATTTAACCGGTGAAAGTGCTGGGTTAATTCATAATCGTCATCGTTGGTCTGACTTTGAGCGTGCCACTCTGTCTTTTGGTTATGGTTTTACTGCCACTCCGTTACAAATTGCCCGTATGTACGCCACCTTAGGCAGTGGTGGAATATTGTATCCTGTGTCTATTTTAAAACTGAAACAGGCGCCCGAAGGTAAGCAGGTTATTTCACGTAAAGTCGCCTATGACGTTATGGAAATGCTCGTTGGGGTTACTGAAACGGGAGGCACGGGAACTAAAGCTCATATTGATGGCTACCCTGTAGCAGGTAAGTCCGGTACTAGCCGTAAAGCGGTAGCGGGTGGTTATGGCGATGATTATGTTGCTTTATTTGCCGGTGTGGCTCCAGTTCATAACCCTCGTTTAGCGATTTCTGTGGTCATTAATGAACCAAAAGGTGACAAGTATTACGGTGGCGACGTAGCGGGTCCCGCCTTTGCTAAAATTATGTCTGGTGCTTTACAAATGCTTAATGTTGAACCTATTTCAGAGCAGGAAGCCGTTCATTTGGCTACTGCGCGAGGAGCGCAGACCAATGTTATTAAATGATTTATTAGCGCCATGGTTCCATTACTCTGGTCGCGAATCGATTAGTGGTTTAATCCTAAATAGCCGTGAAGTGCAAGCTGGCAGTTTATTTGTGGCCCTGCCTGGCTATAAAGTTGATGGTCGATCATTCATTTCTCAAGCGGTTCAAGCAGGCGCTACAGCAATACTTATCCATACTGATAATCCAGATGAACATGGCTTAGTCGATCGCCTTCAGTATAACGTGCCATTAGTGTATTTTTTCCAATTAGGTCGGCAGTTATCGGCCGTTGCCGCGCAGTTTTATTTGTCCAACCGTCAGTCGTTGTCATTAATTGGTATCACAGGAACTAATGGCAAAACTTCGGTCAGCCAAATTATCGCGCAAATAGTTGCCTTACTTGGTCATCAAGCCGCTGTTATGGGCACATTAGGCAATGGTTTGTGGGGACAACTTGTTGATAGCGGTAATACCACTGCCGATGCGATCACCATTATGCGTCAGCTTGGTGAATTTATAGCTCAAGGCACCGAAGTGTGTGCCATGGAAGTCTCAAGCCATGGCTTAGTCCAAGGGCGTGTCGAAGCGGCGCCGTTTGAGATTGCTGTGTTTACTAACCTAAGCCGTGATCACCTAGATTATCACGGTGATATGGACTCCTACGCTGCGGCTAAAAAACGCCTATTTCAATTTCCTAGTGTCCAACACGGGGTGATTAATATTGATGATGCTGTTGGCGCAAAATGGCTGACTGAACTGGCAAATGATAAGCATAAATCTTTCAGTATTAAGGGTAATACTTCAGCCGACTTTTACTGTGACGCTATTGAATATCATGATGCTGGTGTTACTGCAACGCTACATTTTGTCGAGATCGATAGCGGCCAACGAGTAAGTACGCCGCTTAGTTCACCGTTATTAGGTGCCTTTAATTTATCAAATCTTTTGGCCGCGATCTCTGCTTTGTACCTTCAAGGAATGGCAATGGCATCGATATTGGCCGTCATTCCAAAACTGGTGCCTGTGGCTGGTCGTATGGAGCGTTTTGCTTCAATGAATAAGGCTACTTTAGTGGTCGATTACGCTCATACTCCAGATGCCATTGAACAAGCATTAAAAGCGTTAAGATTGCACTGCAAAGGCACATTATGGTGTGTATTTGGTTGTGGCGGCGATCGTGATAAAGGTAAACGGCCTTTAATGGCACAAGCCGCAGAACAGTATGCAGATAAAGTCATGATCACTAGCGATAATGCCCGCAGTGAAGATCCGCAAACCATTATCGATGATATTTTGCAGGGCATTAGTCAACCGCAAAATGTGCTTAGCCAGGTTGACCGTATTGAAGCGATTACTCGTGTAGTGTCATTGGCACAAGCTGACGATATTGTACTGCTTGCTGGAAAAGGCCATGAAACCTATCAAGAAGTGGCTGGTGAGCGAATTGACTACGATGAACGTGCGTTAGCATTAACCTTGTCTCAGGAGGCATCATGATTAGCGTCACTTTGTCGGAATTGGCTCAGCATCTTAATGGCATGTTAACAGGCCAAGATAGGTTGATTAACAATGTCAGTACTGACAGTCGTAATATTAGCGCGCAATGCTTATTTGTTGCTTTAAAAGGCGATCGTTTTGATGGCCATGATTTTGTCGCAACAGCCATAAACAATGGTGCAGAAGCGCTTTTGGTTGATCATTTATTAGTGGATCATCCTTTTGGTGCCGATATCCCGCAAATTGTGGTCGCCGATACCCAAAAGGCGCTGGGTCAGATAGGCATGTTTGTTCGTCAAGCTGTGGCACCTATTTGCGTGGCATTGACCGGATCAAACGGTAAAACCAGTGTTAAAGAAATGCTAGCCACTATTTTAGCTCAGCACCATAAAGTGTTATTTACTGCAGGTAATTTTAATAACGAAATTGGCGTGCCATTAACCTTGATGCGTTTAAGTGAAGGCGACGAATACGGGGTATTTGAGCTTGGTGCAAATCATAGTGGTGAGATTGATTACACCTCATCATTAGTCCATCCACGAGTCGCACTGGTGAATAATGTCGGCAGTGCTCACCTTGAAGGATTTGGTTCTCTTGAAGGCGTTGCACAGGCAAAATCGGAGATATTTAATCATCTTTCACAAGATGGCACAGCGATTATTAATGCTGACGATAAGTTTGCCGATTTTATGCTGCAACGCTCCAAAGACCATAAACAATTACGTTTTTCATGTGACATGAATGTTGATGCAGACGTTACTGCGACAAATATAGTGGCCGATGCCAATGGTTGTTATCAATTTACATTGACGTTTAACGGCCAGCATGTGCAGGTACATTTGCCATTGGCTGGAATGCATCAAGTGAGCAATGCTCTTGCCGCGGCATCAATGTCGATTGCGTTGGGATTATCGCTTACTAACATTGCCCAAGGCTTTGATTTACTCATACCCGTAAAAGGGCGTATGCAGCCACATGAACTTGGCCGAGTGTTATTAATTGATGATAGTTATAACGCTAATCCAACATCCGTGAGTGCAGCAATTGATTGGTTGCAACAACGTGATGGATATCGTTGTTTAGTGCTGGGAGATTTAGGCGAATTAGGCGACAATGCCGCCCCTTTGCACGCTAGCATTGGAACGCAGGCTAAAAATGCAACAATCGAGGCGCTGTTTTGTTGTGGTCAGTTGTCGGCCAATACCAGTGAAGCATTCGGTAGTGAGCATTTTCCAGCTCAAGAAGCGTTGATCGTGGCATTAAAAAAACAATTAGCAAGCACCACAGGTCACATCACAGTTTTAGTTAAGGGTTCCCGCAGCGCCGCCATGGAGCGAGTTGTGGACAGTTTATTAGATGCCTATGGGCGTGGGGAGTTAGTGTAGATGCTGGTTTATCTAGCCGAGTATTTAACCCAGTTTTATTCTGGGTTTAACGTTTTTTCATATGTAACGTTTCGGGCTATTTTAGGCTTGTTAACCGCATTGGTATTTAGTTTGTGGTGGGGGCCGATACTAATTAAGCGCCTGCAAATGCTGCAAATTGGCCAAGTGGTTCGAAGTGATGGCCCTGAGTCACACTTTAGCAAACGTGGCACGCCGACCATGGGCGGCATAATGATCCTTGCGGGTATTTTTATCAGCGTGCTGTTATGGGGTGATTTATCTAACCGTTACGTGTTAGTTACCTTATTCGTATTAGCCACTTTTGGTGCGATTGGCTTTATTGATGATTACCGTAAAGTGGTAAAAAAAGATACTAAAGGCCTGATTGCTCGTTGGAAATATGCTCTGCAGTCTATCGCTGCGTTAGTGGTGGCAGTGTTTTTATATAGCTCCTCGACCATGGGTGGGGAAACCCAATTAGTGGTACCGTTTTTTAAAGATATTATGCCTCAGTTAGGCATGATGTTTATTGTTTTAGCGTACTTCACCATTGTCGGTGCGAGTAATGCGGTGAATTTAACAGATGGCTTAGATGGCCTGGCGATTATGCCAACCGTAATGGTCGCCGCAGCTTTTGCATTAATCGCTTACTTATCTGGTCATGCTCAGTTTGCCAGTTATTTGCATATCCCTCATTTACCTTTAGCGGGTGAGTTAGTGATTGTGTGTACCGCAATGGTAGGCGCAGGTTTAGGTTTTTTATGGTTTAACACTTATCCAGCGCAAGTGTTTATGGGCGATGTGGGTTCATTAGCTCTGGGCGCAGCTTTAGGTGTGATTGCCATTTTAGTTCGCCAAGAAATTTTGCTGGTGATTATGGGCGGCGTTTTTGTTATGGAAACCGTATCGGTGATCCTGCAGGTGGGCTCATATAAATTACGCGGCCAACGCATTTTTCGTATGGCGCCGATCCATCATCATTATGAGTTAAAAGGGTGGCCAGAGCCGCGGGTGATTGTGCGTTTTTGGATTATCTCGTTGTTTTTAGTGTTACTAGGTCTTGCGACGTTAAAATTACGCTAAGCAATTAATAAAGGTCAGTATTATGCAAACTCAATACACGCACATTGTTTTAGGCTTGGGGGCTACAGGGCTCTCGGTCGTGCGTTTTTTAGCGACTAAAGGCATCAAACCTTTAGTGATGGACAGTCGTCGTCATCCGCCCGGTGCAGATACCTTGGCGCAAGAGTTTGCCGATATTGAGTTATTAGCTGGTGGGTTTGATTGTCGTTATTTAGTTCAGGCTAGCCAAATTATCATTAGCCCAGGTGTGCCTGTTGATACGCCTGAAGTGCGTGCGGCATTAGACATGGGCATTGAAGTAATTGGTGATATTGAGTTATTTGCCCGAGAGATAGCGGATAGAAAACCGTGTGTTGTTGGTATCACTGGGTCAAATGGTAAATCTACAGTAACGACCTTAGTATATGACATGCTGCTAACGGCCGGTAAGTCGGTGGCTATTGGCGGCAATATTGGTACGCCAGCGCTGGATTTATTGCCTCAAAATGCTGATTTTTTTGTACTTGAACTGTCGAGTTTTCAACTTGAAACCACTGCTTCGTTACATTGTATTGCGGCTACATGCCTTAATATTAGCGAAGATCATATGGATCGCTATAGCGACCTAAACTCCTACCGCGAAGCAAAGTTACGTTTATATCCACAAAGCCGTTTTGTCATGTATAACCGCGATGATGAATTAACTTATCCAATTGAACCAATGAATCAAAATAATTTTGGTTTAGGCGTGCCTGAAGGTGATGCGTGGGGATTAAGTGATGGCAAGATTTTTCATGGTGATAGCGAAATTATGAATCTAAATGAAGTGACCTTAATTGGCAGCCATAATCACGCTAACTTATTAGCCGCAATGGCATTAGCGGATGCTTGCGGGGTTGGTAAAGAGTCCATGATTGAAGTGGCTAAAACCTTTGCTGGTTTAAGCCATCGTTGTGAGCTTGTCGGTGTGAAACAAGGTGTGACGTACATCAATGACTCCAAAGCGACTAATGTTGGCGCAACAGTTGCCGCACTGGAAGGGCTTAACTCGCATTTAGGCGATTTATACTTGATCGCTGGCGGCGATGGTAAAGGCAGCGATTTTCGTCCCCTTGCAGAACCGCTTTCCAATATTACTCAATTGATTACCTTGGGCCGAGATGGGCGCAAAATAGCCAAATTAAAATCAGGAGCTATTGAGGTCACATCGATGGCTGAGGCCGTTGCAAAAGCCGCTGAGTTAGCATCGTCTGGTGATATCGTATTATTGTCTCCGGCGTGTGCCAGTCTAGATATGTATAAGAACTTTATGGCTCGCGGTGATGATTTTAGACAATGTGTGGAGTCATTAGCCGATGGCGAATAACGAGCAGCAACTGAGCTTGTTTAAACGAGGCCTTAATTGGACTTTACCCTCGTTATTATCAGGTGAACAAACACCTGATATGCCATTGTATGACCGTAGTTTTCTCGTCGCGATAGTCGGTTTGATGTGTTTTGGCTTTGTCATGGTGATGTCCGCGTCAATGCCTGAAGCAACTAAGCTGACAGGCGATCCATTTTATTTTATGTACCGCCATGTGCTCTATCTTGTTGGCTGTGTGGTGATTGCATTTGTGGTGCTTAAGTTCGAAGTCAGCTATTGGGAAAAAAATAGCGGCATGTTGATGCTTGGAGTACTGGTCTTATTGATCGCTGTGCTGTTTATTGGCACATCGGTAAATGGTGCGCGTCGATGGTTGTCTATTGGTCCCATTAGGATCCAAGTCGCCGAAATGGCCAAGTTTGTATTTATTGTTTACATGGCGGGTTACTTAGTTCGTCGTCATGGTGAATTGCGTGAAAACCGTAAAGGCTTTTACAAACCGATTGGCGTTTACGGTTTGTTCGCTGTGTTGATCCTATTACAGCCCGATTTGGGTACTGTGGTCGTGTTGTTCGTGTGTACTGTAAGCCTACTTTTTTTGGCTGGTGCTCGCATTACTGACTTTATGGTGTTGGTGTTACTAGGCGTAGCGACATTCGTATTGCTGGTGTTATTTGAGCCTTATCGTATGCGACGAGTGACTTCGTTTATGGATCCATGGGAAGATCCTTTCGGCAGTGGTTATCAGTTAACGCAATCGTTGATGGCTTACGGTCGGGGTGATTGGTTTGGTCAGGGGCTAGGTAACAGTATTCAGAAGCTTGCTTATTTACCAGAAGCGCATACTGACTTTATCTTTGCGGTGATCGGTGAAGAACTCGGGTTTATCGGTATTATTATGGTGTTATGCGCACTGTTTTTCATTGCTATTCGTGCGATTAGATTGGGTAATTTATGTTTAAAAATGCAACGTCCTTTTGAAAGTTATGTCGCCTATGGTGTAGGCATTTGGGTGTGTTTTCAGACAGTCGTTAATGTGGGAGCCAGTATTGGTATGTTACCAACCAAGGGGCTTACGCTGCCGTTTATTAGTTACGGTGGCAGTAGTTTGTGGATTATGACCGCTGCAGTGATGTTGCTCATTAGGATAGATCATGAACGTCGAGTTAGTTTGGTACAAGCTGTAAAAGGAAGAACAAGTTAATGAACAGTAATATTGGCCGTTCTCCTAAGATATTGATTATGGCTGGCGGTACGGGTGGGCATGTTTTCCCGGCACTAGCAGTAGCAAAGTACTTAGCTGACAAAGGTTGGCAAGTACGTTGGTTAGGTACAGCCGATCGTATGGAGGCTCGTCTCGTGCCACAGCATGGATTTGATATTGAATTTATCGATATTAAAGGTGTGCGGGGTAATGGGCTCATACGTAAGTTAGCGGCTCCGTTTAAAATTATACGTTCGATTATTCAAGCTAAAGCTGTGATTGATGACTTTCAGCCCGACGTCATTCTAGGGATGGGCGGGTTTGCCAGTGGCCCTGGTGGCGTGGCGGGTAAATTAGCTGGTATTCCGCTGGTGTTGCATGAGCAAAATGCCATTCCAGGATTAACTAACAAATTGCTGTCTAAGATTGCCAAAAAGGTTTTGTGTGCATTTCCTAATACCTTTGCCAGTGATGTGGCCAATGTTGAGGTGGTAGGCAATCCCATTCGCCAAGAGCTGATAGAGTTAGGCGAACACATTAAAACTCCACAAGCAGATGCGTTAAGGGTGCTAGTGGTGGGTGGCAGTTTAGGCGCAAAAGTATTGAATGACGTTATGCCAGCGGTGGTGGCTCATTTATGCAAATATCATTCACTGACAATTTGGCACCAAGTGGGCAAAAACAACCAAGTAAGTGTCAAGGCTAACTACCAACAGCTTGGGCAGTCCGACAGTGTCAATGTTGCTGAATTTATTGATGATATGGAAGCCGCTTATCGTTGGGCTGATGTCGTAGTCTGTCGATCAGGTGCTCTTACTGTATCAGAACTGGCTGCTGTGGGCTTACCGAGTATTTTAGTGCCATATCCACATGCAGTGGATGATCACCAAACCGTAAATGCATCGGTACTTGTTGATGCTGGCGCAGGATTTTTATTACCACAAACCATTTTAAATGCAGATAATCTTGCGGAAAAGTTGCAGTTATTTGCTGAGAATAGACAAGAACTAGCCCAGATGGGGCTTAAAGCAAGAGGTGTAGCAGTATTAGATGCCACTGAACGAGTAGCAGATATTTGTGCCTCATTTGCGAGAAAGGGTTGAAATGACAAAGACAGAAAAATACGCACAGCTTCGTAGCATGATCCCTGAGATGAGACGGATCAAACGCATTCATTTTGTTGGCATTGGTGGTGCTGGCATGGGTGGGATTGCGGAAGTGCTAGTGAATGAAGGCTATCAAGTGAGCGGTTCGGATATTGCCATCAATAGTGTGACTGAACGTTTAGTCAGTTTGGGTGCGAAAATCATTATTGGCCATCAGGCCCAAAGTGTTGAGCAGGTTGATGTCGTCGTGGTTTCAACAGCGATTAACCAGCAAAATCCTGAGATTATCGCAGCCAAAGAATTACGTATTCCGATAGTACGTCGTGCAGAGATGCTAGCCGAGTTAATGCGCTATCGCCATGGTGTTGCCATTGCCGGTACTCACGGTAAAACCACCACTACCAGCTTAATTGCAAGTGTATATGGTCAAGCTGAACGCGACCCAACATTTGTCATCGGTGGTTTACTCAATAGTGCAGGTACCAATGCACGCTTAGGCACTAGTCGATACCTTATTGCTGAAGCAGACGAAAGTGATGCAAGCTTTTTACATTTGCAACCAATGGTGAGTGTGGTCACCAATATTGAAGCCGATCACATGGATACCTATGGTGGTGATTTTGAAAAGTTGAAAACCACCTTTATTGATTTTTTACATAACCTGCCGTTTTACGGTGTAGCCGTTATGTGTATTGATGATGAGGTTATTCGCGAAATCATGCCGCGTATTGGCCGACAAGTTGTGACCTATGGTTTTAGTGACGATGCCGATGTACAGGCGATTAATTTTTCTCAAAACGGCCATCAGTCAAGCTTTACGGTGAAACGTCACAATAAAGAGAATCTCGATATTGTGCTTAATTTACCAGGCGAGCATAACGTACTAAATGCATTAGCTGCGATTGCTGTTGCCAGTGAAGACGACATTGATGATAGCGCTATTGTGCAAGCGCTTGCACAATTTGAAGGTATTGGTCGACGTTTTCAGCATTTAGGTGAATTTGAAACACCTAATGGCAATGTGATGCTAGTAGATGATTACGGTCATCATCCAAGTGAAGTATTAGCAACGATTAAAGCGGCTAGGGCTGGTTGGCCAGATAAGCGCCTAGTTATGGCATATCAGCCGCATCGATACAGCCGTACCCGTGATTTATATGAAGATTTTGTCGATGTGTTGTCGCAAGTAGATTGTTTATTATTATTAGATGTTTATGCAGCTGGTGAAGCGCCTATTCCCGGTGCGGACGGACGTGCTTTATGTCGCTCTATTCGCTTACGTGGCCAGATAGACCCTATTTTTATTGCCAGTCCAGATCAGCTAGCCGCGGTATTGCCTGATGTATTGCAACATGGTGATTTATTCATGACCCAGGGTGCAGGTAATATTGGTAGTTTATCGAAAGAATTAGCTCAGAATAATCTGGGTTGTAAAGTACTTGCTGAAGAGTAATAAAGCGATTGATTTTTCACCAATTATTGCGTGTAAAAATCGAGCTTTAAACCTTCTGAATTGGTCTATATAATGACCGATCTTTTGGGATTAACTCCGGAACAATATCAGAGGCGGATTTAAGGTGTCGTGGAGCGATAAAGGGCGGCAACTAAAACATAAACTGGCTCGTGTTAATTGGTATTTTTGCACTGGCGTACTGTTTTTATGCAGTGTACTTGGCACCGTAGTATGGGGTGGGGTGAAATTGCATGATCTGCTCAATGATGCAGATGCATTACCAATTGAAGCGGTTGCCATTAAAGGCGAGCGAATTTATACCACCGATGACGAGATAAAGAACGCCTTGCAATCATTAATGCAAAGTAGTTTTTTTAGTGCCGATGTTGCGGATGTTCAAAAAGCATTAGAAGCTTTGCCGTGGGTTTATCATGCATCTGTTAGGCGTGAATGGCCGGCAAAGTTTAAGATCACTTTACAAGAGCAGCAAGTTGTAGCGCATTGGAATGAAGTGTCTTGGCTCAATACTAATGGTGAGGTTTTTGATGCGTTAGCGCATGCAGAACATGATACGTTACCTAAGTTATATGGCCCTGAAGGGGCTGAAATGGAAGTCTTGACCAGCTATAAGCAGTTAGATGAGTTATTGACGATAAACCAGTTTAAGTTGGCCAGTTTACGCCTAAGTCCACGTCATGCTTGGCATGCAGTATTGGCTAATGGCATTCAAATTGAACTTGGTCGAGAAGATAAAATGGCAAGGATACAACGCTTTATAAATGTGTATCCTACTTTGAAGCAGAGTGATAAACCCGTTGCAACCGTTGATTTACGTTACGATACCGGGTTCGCCGTAGGTTGGGATGATTCAGAAAAAGAGAGTCGACAATAAATGACCAAAAATCAGGAAAGAAACCTCATCGTGGGGTTAGATATAGGGACATCCAAAGTCGCAGTGATCATTGGCGAAGTATTACCTGATGGTGAAATTAGTGTCATTGGTTTAGGTAATCATCCTTCTCGCGGTATGGACAAAGGCGGCGTAAATGACCTCGACTCTATCGTACGCAGCGTGCAGCGAGCGTTAGATCAAGCAGAGCTTATGGCAGATTGTCAGGTTGCCTCTGTGTATTTAAGCATTTCGGGTAAGCACATTGCTTGTCAAAATGAAAATGGCATGGTGTCGATTAACGATGAAGAAGTGACTCAGGAAGATGTTGACAACGTTATTCATACCGCGCGCTCGGTTAAGATCCCGACAGAACGTCGTATTTTACACGTATTGCCACAAGAATATTCTATCGATGTTCAAGACGGGATTAAGAGCCCAATTGGCATGTCGGGCATGCGTATGGAAGCGAAAGCGCATATCGTGACCTGTGCCAATGATATGGCCAAAAATATTACTAAGAGTGTTGAACGCTGTGGGCTAAAAGTTGACGATTTAGTGTTTTCTGGTATCGCCTCAGCAGATTCAGTGCTCACAAATGATGAGAAAGATTTAGGTGTGTGTATTGTTGATATTGGTGGTGGAACAACTGATATTGCTGTATATACCAACGGCGCATTACGGCATTGTGCGGTGATCCCAGTAGCGGGTAACCAAGTTACCAGTGACATTGCCAAGATATTCAGAACGCCCTTAACGCATGCAGAACAAATTAAGGTGCAATTTGCCAGTGCCAGAAGTTCAACCGTCAGTCGTGAAGATAGTATTGAAGTACCATCAGTAGGTGGTCGACCTTCACGCAGCATGTCACGTCATACGCTGGCAGAAGTGGTAGAACCAAGATACCAAGAATTGTTTGAGCTTGTGCTTAAGCAGT
The DNA here is from genome assembly GCF_014164545.1 of Shewanella sp. SG41-3. Lineage (NCBI taxonomy): Bacteria > Pseudomonadati > Pseudomonadota > Gammaproteobacteria > Alteromonadales > Shewanellaceae > Shewanella > Shewanella sp. SG41-3. The sequence goes on along the minus strand of NZ_JACJFJ010000007.1, from coordinate 7,371 downwards.
TACAAGATAGCGGATTAGAAGATCAAATTGCTGCAGGGATTGTACTTACCGGAGGAACGTCATCGATATCGGGTGCCGTTGAAATTGCAGAAGCAACCTTTGGTATGCCAGTTCGTGTTGCCTCTCCGCTACCAGTTAAAGGATTATACGAATATGTGGATCAACCAATCTATTCTACCGGAATAGGGTTGCTTCATTATGGCGCAAGGCGAGTTATCGAACGACAGTTCGAGCGACCTGAGCGACAAGGGGTTACCAGCTTTTTGAATCGGGTCAAAAGTTGGTTTAAAGGTGAATTTTAATAACGCAGACAAACGGAGATCAGACAATGTTTGAGATCATGGATACACATTCAGACGAAGCGGTGATTAAAGTCATCGGCGTCGGTGGCGGCGGCGGAAATGCTGTCGAACATATGGTAAAACACAGCATCGAAGGTGTTGAATTTATCGTCACAAATACAGATGCACAAGCACTACGTAAATCAAGTGCGGGTTCAACTATCCAGCTAGGACGCGATGTTACTAAAGGCCTTGGTGCTGGCGCAAATCCTGATGTCGGTCGTCAAGCTGCAGAGGAAGATCGCGAGAACATTCGTGCAGCAATAAAAGGGTCTGACATGATCTTTATCGCTGCAGGCATGGGCGGTGGTACCGGTACCGGTGCTGCACCAGTCGTGGCTGAAATTGCGCGTGAAGAAGGTATTCTAACGGTTGCTGTTGTGACTAAGCCTTTTCCTTTTGAAGGGAAAAAGCGTATGGCATATGCAGAACTTGGTATTGCTGAATTAGCTAAACATGTGGATTCGTTAATTACGATCCCAAATGAAAAGTTATTAAAAGTATTGGGTCGTGGTACATCACTACTTGATGCCTTTGCTGCAGCTAACAACGTATTACTGGGTGCCGTTCAAGGTATTGCAGAGCTTATTACTCGCCCAGGTCTTATCAACGTCGATTTCGCCGATGTGAAAACAGTGATGTCTGAAATGGGTAATGCCATGATGGGTACTGGTGTTGCTCGTGGTGATGATCGTGCAGAAGAAGCTGCAGAAGCTGCCGTTGCCAGTCCATTACTAGAAGATATCGATTTAGCCGGTGCTCGTGGCGTGCTAGTTAACATTACTGCTGGTATGGATATCACTATTGAAGAGCTTGAAACAGTGGGTAACCATGTTAAAGCTTACGCATCTGATAACGCTACAGTTGTTGTTGGTGCTGTGATTGATCCTGAAATGAGTGATGAATTACGTGTAACTGTTGTTGCTACTGGTATTGGCGCTGAGAAAAAGCCAGACATTCAGCTAGTGTCTAAGCCTGTTGCTCGTCCAGAACCTGTTGCGATAGAACCTCGTCCAGAACCCGTTGATGAAGTTGTATCACAACAAAGCTATGCTGCGCCAAAAGGTAATGCTGTACCACAGCCTCAACCAGCGCAACGTACTGATGCTGATTATCTTGATATTCCAGCATTCTTACGTAAGCAAGCGGATTAATAGACGGATAAAACGCAATGTTTAGCGTGACTAATGAGCGCGATGTGCTGATAAAGGTTATTTTGTAAACAGGTTTACAATTTGCAACGTATTTGGCGTTTTTTTTGTGAAAAACTAAATTTATGGTAGCATGTTGTACCAGTTATGCATGATAGCCTGAGGCTATTATTGCAACTATTTGTTTAATATTGATATTTATGGGCTACTGAATGATTTTTCAAAGAACTGTTCAAAAGATGGTGAAGAGCACTGGTGTCGGATTACATTCTGGCAACAAGGTGACTCTGTGCATTAAGCCCGCACCAGTGAATTCAGGGATTGTACTCAAGCGTACCGATCTTAGCCCTGCTGTGTCTATTCCAGCCAAGGCAGATATGGTTCGTGAAACCACAATGTGTACTGCCCTTGTAAATGATGCTGGTATTCGAATATCAACTATTGAGCATTTGTTTGCAGCACTTGCTGGCTTAGGCATCGATAATGCTATTATCGAAGTCGATGCACCAGAAATCCCGATTATGGATGGCAGTGCAAGCCCTTTTGTGTTCTTGCTGCAAAGCGCAGGTATTAAAGAACAAGCTGCAGCGAAAAAATATATAAAAATTACTAAGCCTATACGTGTTGAAGATGGTGATAAATGGGCCGAGTTAAAACCTTTTAAAGGCTTTAGAGTTGATTTTAAAATTGACTTTGCTCACCCTGAAATTGCCCGCAGTCAACAACACATGGTGATGGATTTTTCGACATCAGCGTTTGTGAAAGACATTAGTCGTGCCAGAACATTTGGTTTTATGCGGGATATTGAATACCTACGTGCAAATAATCTTGCATTAGGTGGCAGCATGGAAAATGCCGTTGTACTTGACGAATATCGTGTATTAAACCCTGATGGTCTGCGTTATGAAGACGAATTCGTTAAGCATAAAATTCTCGATGCATTTGGTGACTTATATGTTGCTGGTCATGCAATTGTCGGTGAATTTTCGGCTTACAAAACGGGGCATGCGTTAAACAACCAACTCGTGCGTGCATTACTTGCTCAGCAAGAAGCATGGGAGTTAGTCAGCTTTGACAAAGAGGCTGATGTGCCTGTCAGCTTCATGGTTCCAGGTGCGTTGGCGCACGTTTAACCCGTTAAGATTGCCTATTACGGCTGGCTAATGCAGCCAGCCGTTTTAGTTTTTCACCTAGAGAACCATCGACATGTTCTGCTAATGCTTCAATATGCTGTGCTGCAGTGGTGCTGATCACATTTTGATTAGTTTGAGATTGTGGTTTTGCTAAGGCAAGCCCAGGATTGACTTTGACCTCAATAGCAGTAAGCATCGGAAGTGTGTCAGTTTGAAGCTGTTTTAATAGCTTCTGCTTTTGAAAGTTTATTCTAGCAGCCCATGCTGCGGATGTCGTTTCAATAACAAGAACACCCTGGCGGAGATTAGCGACTTTTAGCTGCTCAGCCACAGGGCCATTTAATGTCTGTTTTACATAACGATTCAGATTATTAAGTAGTTCTGCTTTCTCGGCCAGTTCAGGCAGTCTCCCAGACAAATGGACTAAATTGCTGAGATCTTGAGGGGGCTTTTTCATATGATAATAAGATGGCTGAATTAGGCTATGAGTGTAACAGTTTTTATCCAAGGTCGAAATGGTGTAACGCGCTGGCAACCAAGTAAGCGTTGGTTACTCCTACCTATTATTCTAATGGCCACCGGCACAGGAATATATCAATACAGCACTGAGCGTTTTGCTAACCAACAAGCGAAAGTTGATGAAAATAAGCAACTACGCCAACAGCAAAAGCAACAAGTGGTAGAACTCAAAACTGCAACTGAAACCCAGCTAGCATCTTTAGTCACTCACGTGGCAAAATTGCAGGCCAAAATCACCCGACTTGAAGCCCTTGGGCAGCAAGTAGCGCAAAATAACCTCCTTGATGACCAATTTGATTTCTCTACAGAAGTCGGTATCGGCGGATTGAGCGAAATCGGTAATGGTGTCGAATTAAGTCAGCTTATCGATGAAATGAATAAGCTGGCATCTAGAATTGATAATAATAACGTTCAGCTATCCCTACTTGAAACAGTAGCATCTAATCTCCATATAGATGAAGAGCGTTATATATCAGGGCGGCCAATCGATAAAGGTTGGTTATCTTCGCCCTATGGTTTACGAAATGACCCTTTTAGTGGCCGACGAACAATGCATAAAGGCATTGATTTTGCCGGCAAAGAAGGGGCGGATGTTACGGCTACTGCTGCAGGCGTTGTAACATGGTCAGGAAGAATGCTTGGATATGGTGAGTTAGTCGAAATAGATCATGGTAATGGTCTTCGCACTCGCTATGGACATAATAAATCTCTGTCAGTAAACGTAGGTGACGTGGTTGCCAAAGGCGATAAAATTGCCAGTATGGGAAGCACAGGCCGTTCAACCGGCCCCCATGTGCATTACGAAGTGCTGCGTGGTAAACAACAAATAGATCCACAGAAATACGTTTACCGCAAAGCAAGTTAATAATATTAACGGTTAATGCGCTCAAATGAGCCAAACCTACAACAGATAAGTGATTAAGATGTTAGGCAAACTACTGACAAAAGTATTCGGAAGTCGCAACGACCGCACCCTGAAAAGTCTTGGAAAAATTGTTGTTCAAATTAATGCATTAGAAGCAGATTACGAAAAGCTTTCTGATGAAGAACTGAAGGCGAAAACGGCAGAGTTCCGTGCACGTTTAGAAAATGGCGAAACGTTAGATGACATCATGGCAGAAGCATTTGCTGTTGTTCGTGAAGCATCAAAGCGTGTGTTTGATATGCGCCATTTTGACGTGCAGTTACTTGGCGGCATGGTACTCGACAGTAATCGCATTGCTGAAATGCGAACCGGTGAAGGTAAAACACTTACGGCAACTTTGCCTGCTTACCTTAACGGCATAACGGGTAAAGGTGTTCACGTTATTACCGTGAACGATTACTTGGCAACCCGTGATGCTGAGAATAACCGTCCACTGTTTGAGTTTTTAGGATTAAGCGTCGGTATAAACATCGCGGGTTTAGGTTCATTCGAAAAGAAAGAAGCTTACAACGCAGATATTACCTACGGTACCAATAATGAATTCGGTTTCGACTATCTTCGCGACAACATGGCATTTTCGCCACAAGAGCGTGTTCAGCGACCATTGCACTATGCCCTTATTGATGAAGTCGATTCAATTTTAATTGATGAAGCGCGTACACCACTGATTATTTCCGGTGCTGCAGAAGACAGCTCTGAACTTTACGCTAAAATTAATTTATTGATCCCAAGTCTCATTGCTCAAGATAAAGAAGACACCGAAGATTATGTTGGCGAAGGTGACTACAGTATTGATGAAAAAGGCAAACAGGTTCATTTAACTGAACGTGGTCAAGAGAAAGTTGAACTGCTTTTAATTGAAAAAGGTATGTTAGCCGAAGGCGACTCGCTTTACTCTGCGACGAATATTTCGCTATTGCATCATGTTCATGCAGCACTTCGCGCACATACCTTGTTTGAAAAAGATGTCGATTATATTGTTCAAGATGATGAAGTCATCATTGTCGACGAACATACAGGCCGTACTATGCCTGGACGTCGCTGGTCTGAAGGCTTACATCAAGCAGTGGAAGCTAAAGAAGGTGCTAAAATCCAGAATGAAAACCAAACTCTGGCTTCTATCACTTTCCAAAACTATTTCAGACAGTATGAAAAACTTGCCGGTATGACCGGTACCGCTGACACTGAAGCATTTGAATTTCAGCATATCTATGGCTTAGACACGGTTGTTGTTCCGACAAACCGTCCAATGGTTCGTAACGATATGGCCGATTTGGTCTATCTTACTGCGCCAGAGAAATATGCCGCGATTATTAAAGATATCGAAAGTTGTCGTGAACGCGGTCAGCCAGTATTGGTGGGTACGGTATCTATTGAGCAATCAGAACTGCTTAATACGTTATTGAAAAAAGCCAAAATCCCTCATAGCGTGCTCAATGCTAAATTCCATGAAAAAGAAGCTGAGATCGTTGCTCAAGCGGGTAGTTTAGGTGCAGTAACAATTGCAACTAACATGGCTGGTCGTGGTACAGATATCGTATTAGGCGGTAACTGGAACATGGAAATTGAAGCACTAGATAATCCTACCGCAGAACAGAAAGCCAAGATTAAAGCCGATTGGAAGATTCGTCATGATGAAGTGGTTGCTGCAGGTGGTTTACACATCCTAGGTACCGAACGTCACGAATCTCGTCGTATCGATAATCAGTTACGTGGTCGTGCGGGTCGTCAAGGTGATGCGGGTTCTTCACGTTTCTATTTGTCGATGGAAGATAGCTTGATGCGTATATTCGCATCTGACCGTGTATCAGGCATGATGAAGAAGCTTGGCATGGAAGAAGGTGAAGCCATCGAACATCCATGGGTATCACGTGCTATTGAAAATGCGCAGCGTAAAGTAGAAGCGCGTAACTTTGATATTCGTAAGCAGCTACTTGAATATGATGATGTGGCTAATGATCAACGCCAAGTTGTCTATGCACAACGTAATGAGTTAATGGATGCTGAGAGTATCCAAGACACAATTCAGAATATTGAACAAGATGTGATCAGCGGAATTGTCGATCAATATATTCCACCGCAATCACTTGAAGAACTGTGGGATGTACCAGGACTTGAACAACGCCTTGGTAACGAGTTTGGTCTAAAGCTAACGATTCAAAAATGGTTAGATGAAGATGACAATCTGCATGAAGAGACGCTACGCGAACGGATCTTATCTTCATGGAGTGATTTATATAAAGCTAAAGAAGAAATGGTCGGTGCACAAGTATTACGTCAATTTGAAAAAGCGGTAATGCTACAAACGCTAGATGGCCTTTGGAAAGAACACTTAGCGGCTATGGATCATTTGCGCCAAGGTATTCATTTACGTGGCTATGCACAAAAAAATCCAAAGCAAGAATATAAGCGTGAATCGTTTGAGTTATTTCAACAACTGCTTGAAACACTAAAAAATGACGTGATAAGTGTATTGTCTAAAGTACAAGTCCAAGCACAATCAGATGTTGATCAAATGGAGCAACGTCGCCGTGATGAAGAAGCAAAAATTAAACTGGCTTATCAACACGCATCAGCAGAAGCATTAAGTGATACTGCAGAGCAGCAAGTCGAGGCTCCTAGAACAGTGATCCGTGAAGGCGAGAAAATAGGCCGTAACGATCCATGCCCATGTGGTTCAGGACAAAAGTACAAACAATGTCACGGTAAACTCAGTTAACTCTCGGTTCACTATTGATGTTAGATAAAAAAGGTAGCGATTATTCGCTACCTTTTTTTGTTTCTAGTTTCATAAAATACACTGCAAAATTAGTCTTCTGTGGATAACTTTGGGGGTAAATAGTGGGTATCATGTAGTTAAGTCGTCAAATGGAAAAAAGATCATAAAAAGATCATTTTTTTGCACAAAAGCGCTTGCACTAAATCTTAAGCTGCCTATAATGCGCATCCACTGACACGGCAGACAGCGAAAGCAAAAACCGGTTAGCGTTATGAGCAACCACCTAGTGGTGTTGATAACAGGCAAAAAGAAGTTTGAAAAAACACTTGACGCCATAAAGGGATTGCGTAGAATACGCAGCCCAAGCCAACGACCTAGCGTCTTACGGCGATGTCTGAAAAATTGACATCACGCTCTTTAACAATTTATCAAGTAATCTGTGTGGACATTCACAGGTGTTGAGTTATTCGAAATTGTCTTCTGTTCTTCGGAATGTTGGCAATCAAAAAATTTAAACTCAATGCAACGATGAATGTTCATAGTAATATGTACAAAGACTTGTTTCACTTCGGTGAGATAAGCA
>NZ_JACJFJ010000006.1:0-335877 GCF_014164545.1 Shewanella sp. SG41-3 | reverse complement strand
GATAAACAACAGCGCAGCTTTAATGGCTTAAATCAACTGGTGCAAATCAACGTTAACGGCAAGCTGACGCAATACGAATATGATGCCTTAGGCCGTCGCAGTGCAAAAATCACCGAACTCGGTCGAACCGACTTTATTTGGGATAATCATCAGCTGATTGGCGAATGCACCTTAGCTGAATACACCTGGTTTATTTATCAGCCTGATACTTTCACACCTGTAGCACTAATTAAGTCCGGGCAGGTTTATTATTACCATTTAGTCCAACTCGGCACGCCGATTTGCTTGACCGATGAAAACACCCAAATTGTCTGGCGCAGCCAACAAGACGTGTTTGGTCAAACTATTGAAGGCTTAGATTTTGAGGTGGGGATAATGAGCATGTTGATTATTCAGCTCTGCAAGACAAAATTACTAACCCAATCCGTTTTCAAGGCCAATACTTTGATGACGAATCAGGGTTACACTACAATCGTTTTAGGTACTACAGCCCTCAGCAAGCTCGATTTATACACCAAGACCCTATTCGTTTGGTGGGCGGTATAAACCATTATCAATATGCCCCAAATTCAGTGAATTGGGTGGATCCGTTTGGTTTAAGCTGTAAAGAGTTTACTGCTTCTGAAGAATCAGCATCTTACCAAGGGCAAGAGCCATATATCGGAGTTGATAATCTCGAAAACATCGCTATTCCAAAAGGAATGTTACTAGCGCATATAACTTGGAAAGAGCAAGGTGGGATCACTGGAAATTATTTTACAACTCAAGGTGCTGTTGAAATAGCAAGGGCTAAAGATGGTTTTGTTAGCTCTAAAGCGTTGAATCAGGGAGTGCAAGTTTATGCGGGTGATGGTCGTGATGAGTATAAAAAATATGTACAGATATTTGAAGTTAAAGAAGATATTCCTCTCGGGGCTGCCGCTGTTGGGTCGATAAAAGCAAACCCACAATTTAACCCATGACGTTATTAAACACACGAACAGTACTTTATTCAAGATAGTCAGTTGAGTAAATTGGCTCTGGTTCGAAACTCACTAGAAAAAATGAAAGATATTAATGCTCCAGATATAAGTCAAAAATTAAATATACTAAGAGCAAAGGGTAATAAATAATGAATAAAACAAAAGTTTTGCCTTATCCTAGAGATGGGGAACCTAGCTGTTCTCACTTGCAGCCTGTAGTTGATTACTTAATTAACAATGGTAATAAGTCAGTAAATACATATTTTTGGGGTAATAATAGAACGGGATATTTTTGTCATTTACGATATGACATCGATTTTAATGAATTAAAAAAAGTATTCGACTTTCCTGAGAGTATTAAACTAAATGAAAAAAATCAGACGATCGATTGTTTTAACACCTACTCTTCAATAAATATAACATAAAAGTCAATTAAAAAATGAGGAGATAACTGATAAATAATCATATTTAGTCAAGTTCTGGTGGTTTTTCTAAAATATTTGGTCTGTTAGGGGAAATAATTCGCCAACCATTGCTGAAATGAAAAATGTGACCACTATTCATTTAACATCGATTAAAGGATAAACACTTGAGCAATGTAATATGTAAACCATTGGGATTAATAGATCATCGTAATCTTAAAAGTGATGAGGAAGTATTGTTAATGGTTGATTATGAGATGTTTTCTGATGAGACAACTTTACTCATTAAAAAGGGTAGCCACTTGGTTATATCGACTGATTTTTATTCAAAAATGAAAAAGAAAAGAAGATATTCACAGTCCGAATATCCGTTAACCGCATTGCCGTGGATTATTGACCGAATAGAAAATGGTTTTTTTAAAAATCCGGATGCAGGAGGTTTTTCAGACTTTGAACGCAATACTACTGCGGAATTTGAAACCGAAACCATTGGCATTAATGCCATGGCACATTGTTGCACTGAAAACTTACCTGGCTTAAATATTTGGAATGGTAATAGGAAAAGTTATATTTCTAATATAACACCTCACGAGTGGAATATTCCTAATTATATGTTGAAAGATGGTTTGTTAGATAAACTAAAAATAATAGCCGATAAATACTCATGAATGTATTACTGTAGCTATTATACTAATGACAAGGATAATACGATGTCATCGATAAAAATAACTCAAGCTGTCGGGCTGGGTGGAGCTAACAATGTAAACGATGTAAAAACAGTTCAAAGCGGTTTAAACAAACTACTTAAATTCATTCCTCCTACAAAATCATTAATTGCTGATGGCCGTTTAGGCTCTAGGCCTGAAAGCTCTAAAACCGTTGCAGCGATTAAGTTATTTCAAAACAAAGTACTTAATATGCTACGTCCAGATGGCAAAATTGACGCGAATGGTCGAACTCATCGAAAGATAAATGAAAAGTTAATAGCCGTATCAAGCAAGTTTAACTATAAGTTACCGATAGCATCTATTGATATTCCAACATTATCAGAGTCTGATTATCTAGATATTGCGAATCAACTTGGCTGTAAAGTCGCTGCAGTCAAAGCTGTTGCGGACGTTGAGTCTTCTGGTGATGCATTTTTTTCAAACGGAAAGCCAAAAATTTTATATGAAGCCCATATTTTTTCTCATTTGACAAATCACAAGTATGATCAGAGTAACCCATCTGTATCCAGCAGAACTTGGAATCGAAGCTTATATAACGGTGGCTCCCAGGAGTATGCAAGGCTTGAAATTGCCATGACGTTAGATTCTTCAGAGGCTTTGAAGTCGACTTCATGGGGGCGCTTTCAAATTATGGGCTTTAATTATAGTGAGTCAGGTTTTACTAGCGTAGAAGCATTTGTTAAAGCAATGTTCAGCTCAGAAAGAAAACAGCTTGATGCTTTCGTTAGCTTTGTAAAGAATAAAGGGCTAGAAAAGTACCTAATAACGCTAGACTGGGCTTCATTTGCTAAAGGTTATAACGGGTCGCAGTACGAACAGAATAAGTATGATGTTAAATTACAGAAGGCATTTGAAAAATATGACAAAAAGTAAACTCTCTAACGCTTTGTGGGTTTTACCCTTATTTATAGTTGCATCGTGTAGTGCCTCTCAGCGTGATGAGGCAGAGATTATATTTAAATGCCACGCTGAGCAGCCCAAATCGATTGATGTTGTTATTAGTAAAATGGATAACACGTTTAAATTAGAGCAATTTAACATTGCAAGTTCAAAGCTTGCTAATGCAGAGCTAATTAGTGATGTGAGTAAATCGAGCTTCCACCGCTCTTTAGTCACTGAGCACAGTATGACTTTTATACACGGCGATAGTGAAGTCATCGTGAGTGACTACTACAGCGAAGAACTTAATATGATTACTAAAGAAACATCAGTAACAATACAAAAAATTGCTAAAAAAGAATATTGGCTTTGTGATGATTCAGGTTTTAGTAAGTTGGGCTCTGTTGAAGATTTCTAGTAAATTAAAAATGTTCATTATCTTGCTAAAATCAAAGTGGTTAAAGTGGAATAAATGTACCAAGATGATGAAGTAGAAAAGCAGGTCTATTTTGCTGAACAGGCTCATTCATACCTTCGCCTATGCTTTCTTTTACAGTTTATATTTCTCAAAAAAGAGTTCTTCAGAAGAGACTTTGACATGGGGTGGGGGAAACATTTTTGTTTGCTTTGTCATTGTTATATCTTTCACCAACGCAGCAGGTCCGAGGTGGAATAATTCAATTGATATAGATGATCACAACTTAACAATTAATGTTGCAGTTCAACAGTGCCAAAAAAACTTAATTAATGCTCCTAAAAGCTGGAGCTATTGTGTAAAAAAAGTCATTAATATGGGTTCTTGGAGAGGTTTAGTACCTCTTAGCTTGCACACAGGTGATCCGGATTGTAATAGAGTCATCAACAAAGACTAGTTTGAGTTTAATTACCACCAACTCAAACTGATTACGGTAATACAACTTTAATCTGTGAACACTTCTAATATATAGGTTCTAATAAACATAGCTTCTAACAGATTATAAATTTTCAGAAGGTGTTTAGTGTTGATTCATACAATGCGTTCAATAGTAGCTGATGTTTAAATCTAGGTAAAAAAAAAAAGCGCCTTTCGGCGCTTTTTTCTGTTTGGTTAATCAGATGATTAACGCTTATCAACGCTCACAAAATCACGCGCAGATTCACCAGTGTATAACTGACGAGGACGGCTGATTTTATGGCCTGGTTGATCTAACATTTCTTTCCAATGTGAAATCCAACCAACAGTACGAGACAATGCAAATAGCACTGTGAACATATCGTTAGGGATACCAATGGCTTTCATGATGATACCAGAGTAGAAATCAACGTTCGGGTATAGCTTCTTAGAGATGAAGTACTCATCTTCAAGAGCAATACGCTCAAGTTCCATTGCCACGTCTAATAATGGATCAACCACTTTCAGTTCTTTAAGCACTTCATGACAGGTTTCACGCATCACTTTAGCGCGAGGGTCGAAGTTCTTATAAACACGATGGCCAAAGCCCATTAGACGGAATGGATCGTTTTTGTCTTTCGCTTTCTCGATAAACTCAGGAATACGATCAACGCTGCCGATTTCTTCTAACATTTCTAAGCAAGCTTCGTTAGCACCACCATGAGCTGGGCCCCACAACGAAGCAATACCCGCAGCAATACATGCAAATGGGTTAGCGCCTGAAGAACCGGCTAAACGAACAGTAGATGTAGATGCATTTTGCTCGTGATCAGCATGTAATACAAAAATACGGTCCATCGCTTTTTCAACAACTGGGTTGACTTTGTACTCTTCACAAGGAGTAGCAAACATCATCGACAAGAAGTTACCTGCGTAACTTAAATCGTTACGTGGGTAAACAAAAGGTTGCCCCATTGAGTACTTGTAGCACATCGCTGCGATTGTCGGCATTTTCGACACTAAGCGGTAAGCTGCAATTTCACGATGCTTTGGATTGTTAACATCAAGAGAATCTTGATAGAAAGCAGATAATGCACCCGTTACACCACATAGCATTGCCATTGGGTGTGCGTCACGGCGGAAACCTCTGAAAAAGAATGCAATTTGCTCGTGAACCATAGTGTGTTCTTTCACTGTGGAAACAAATTGTTCGTAATCAGCTTTAGACGGTAATTCACCATACAATAGCAAGTAGCATAAATCTAAGTATGTCGATTCAGTAGCAAGTTGGTCAATTGGATAACCACGATGCAACAAGATACCTTGCTCACCGTCGATATAAGTAATTGCTGACTCACAAGATGCAGTAGCTAAAAAGCCTGGATCGAAGGTGAAATACCCTTTTTTTCCAAGTGTACTGATGTCGATAACGTCAAAACCTTCAGTACCTTTCTTAATAGGTAGGTCGATTGAATCGTTTCCTGGTAACTCTAATTTGGCTATATTATCAGCCATACCCCGTTCTCCTTACTTCATTCTTCTATATGAGTGCGGCATGTTAAGCGGTCATTACTTTACAGTGGATCGGGATCACAGATCAATTTAAATAAGCGTTTAAATTCGTTAGACCAAGGTATATGTCTGCTGTAAACCGCTCTAGGCTTGAATTAAATTAAAAAAACAGTAAAAAAACTTATTTTGCATAATGTGATGTTTGTATTTGACAATTCCCGCGAGTATACTTGCCTGCGTCCCTAAGGGAGACTAACGTCACAGTTTAGAAACGATTAATTTACGCACTAAATAGTGGTTTCTCAACTGATTAGATGTTTTAGAGTGATCTGTTATTTGTTTTAAAACGTAAGCTAAGTGTTAGCGTTAGTGGTTAAACAAATAACAGATATATAACAAAAATAATGCTCGACGGAGCTGAGTGAGCAGAACGTGAAAAAGCAAAGACCTGTCCATCTAGACCTGCAGACGATTCGCTTTCCTGCAACAGCGATCGCGTCAATCCTACACCGTGTTTCCGGTGTTATCATGCTATTTGCTATTGGTATTCTTCTATGGTTGTTAAATTCGACTTTAACATCACCAGAAGGGTTCGCTAGCGTACAATCCTTGTTCGATGGTTTCGTGATGAAGTTCATCCTTTGGGGCATTCTAACCGCGTTAGGTTATCACTTGTTAGGTGGCATTCGTCATCTGATTATGGATACTGGTCGCTGGGAAGAGTTAGCTTCGGGTACAGCATCAGCTAAAGCTACGTTTGCTTTAGCAGCGGTTCTATCAATCATAGCGGGGATTTGGGTATGGTAACAAATGCAGCAAGTTTTGGACGTAGTGGTGTTCATGACTATATTCTATTACGCGCAAGTGCAGTGATCCTCGCTTGTTATACTATTTTCTTAGTAGGTTTTATCGCGTGTAGTGCCCCGTTAACTTTCGAAATTTGGAGTGGCTTATTCAGTTCACTCCCAATGAAAGTCTTTACTCTTATAACGTTGGTTGCTTTGCTTATCCATGCTTGGATTGGTGTATGGCAAGTGTTGACTGATTATGTCAAAAATACAGCGTTGCGTGGTGTACTACAGTTTACTTTTGTTGTTATCGCATTGAGTTATTTAGCTTCAGGCATAGTAATAGTGTGGGGTGTTTAAGTGAGTATTCCAGTACGCGAATTTGATGCAATTGTGATCGGCGCCGGTGGCGCAGGTATGCGAGCAGCATTACAGATTTCTAAAGAAGGTAAGAGCTGCGCGCTGTTATCTAAAGTATTCCCTACTCGTTCACATACCGTTTCTGCTCAAGGTGGTATCACCGTAGCATTAGGTAATGCACACGAAGATCATTGGGAACAACACATGTATGACACGGTTAAAGGTTCCGATTTTATCGGTGACCAAGAAGCCATCGAATTTATGTGTAAAACAGGTCCTGAAGCCATCATCGAACTTGAGCAAATGGGTTTACCTTTCTCTCGTTTTGAAAACGGCACCATTTACCAACGTCCGTTTGGTGGTCAGTCTAGAAACTTTGGTGGCGAGCAAGCCGCTCGAACTGCCGCTGCTGCTGACCGAACAGGCCATGCACTGCTTCATTGTTTATATCAACAAAACGTTAAACATAAAACTGACGTTTATTCTGAGTGGTATGCCTTAGATTTGGTTAAAAATGAAGATGACGTTGTTGTCGGTTGTACAGCGATTGAAATCGAAACCGGTGATATTGTTTATTTCAAAGCCAAAGCCACTATTTTAGCCACCGGCGGTGCAGGGCGTATTTACGCGTCTACCACCAATGCTCATATCAATACCGGTGACGGCGTTGGTATTGCAGCTCGCGCTGGTGTTCAGTTACAAGATATGGAAATGTGGCAATTTCACCCTACGGGTATTGCTGGTGCCGGCACATTGGTGACTGAGGGTTGTCGCGGTGAAGGTGGATATCTTTTAAATAAAGATGGCGAACGTTTCATGGAACGCTATGCTCCTAATGCGAAAGATTTGGCATCTCGTGACGTGGTAGCACGTTCAATGATGACTGAAATTCGTGAAGGTCGTGGTTTAGACGGTCCATTAGGTCCGCATTTGTTGCTTAAACTTGATCATTTAGGTAAAGAAACCCTTGAAGCACGTCTTCCTGGTGTATGTGAATTATCCCGTACTTTTGCCCACATTGATCCAGCTGATGGTCCAATTCCTGTGATCCCGACTTGTCATTATATGATGGGCGGTTTACCGACTAAAGTGAGTGGACAAGTTATTCGCCAGAATAACGATGGCACCGAGCAAGATGTATTAGGTTTGTTTGCTGTGGGTGAGATTGCCTGTGTATCAGTACATGGTGCAAACCGTTTAGGTGGTAACTCATTACTTGATTTGGTGGTGTTTGGACGTGCTGCCGGTCAGCATTTAGGTAAAGCGTTAGACGAAACACCTGAGCCTAAAGCGGCGACAGACGAAGAAATAAGTGCATCACTTACACGTCTTAATCGTTGGGAAAGCAACAAAGATGGTGAAGATCCTTCGGTTATCCGTAAAGACCTTCAATTGTGCATGCAGTTAAATTTCTCTGTTTTCCGCAGTGGCGAAGCCATGGCAGAAGGTTTAGAACAGCTTCAAGCAATTCAAAAGCGTCTTGAAAATGCCAAGTTATCTGATAATTCAACAGAATTTAACACTCAGCGTATTGAGTGCTTAGAATTAGACAACTTGATGGCCACCGCGCTGGCAACGGCTTATGCAGCTAACTTCCGTACTGAAAGCCGTGGTGCGCATTCTCGTGAAGATTATTTAGATCGTGATGATGACAATTGGTTATGTCATAGCATATTTGACCCAGTCACTACCGCTATGAGTAAACGTGATGTCAACATGACACCTAAATTGCGCGATGCGTTTCCACCAGTAAAACGTACCTATTAGGCAGGAGTTGCAAAAGATGAAATTAACATTTGCATTGTATCGTTATAATCCTGATGTAGATACCAAGCCTTATATGAAGGATTACACCCTAGAAGTGCCAGATGGCTCTGATATGATGGTGTTAGATGCGTTAATTAAACTGAAAGAACAAGACCCAACGCTTGCGTTCCGTCGTTCATGCCGTGAAGGTGTGTGTGGTTCTGACGGTGTTAACATGAATGGTAAAAATGGATTGGCGTGTATTACACCAATTTCAACCTTTAAAGGGAAGAAAATTGAAGTCCGTCCATTACCAGGCATGCCAGTAGTTCGAGATTTAGTCGTCGACTTGACTCAGTTCTACAAGCAATATGAAAAGATTAAGCCTTTCCTGATTAATGATGAAAAGGCACCTGTTCGCGAACATTTACAATCACCTGAAGAGCGCGCTCATTTAGATGGTTTATACGAATGTATCTTGTGCGCATGTTGTTCAACTGCTTGTCCATCATTCTGGTGGAATCCGGATAAATTTATCGGACCAAGTGGCTTATTACATGCTTATCGTTTCTTAATTGACAGCCGCGACACGGCAACTGAAGAGCGTTTATCTGATCTAGATGATGCGTACAGTGTGTTCCGTTGTCATGGCATCATGAACTGTGTTGATGTTTGTCCTAAAGGATTAAACCCAACGAAAGCGATTGGTCATATTAAGTCGATGTTGCTAAAGCGGGCAGTTTAATGCACCAAGAAGAGCAAAATAGTCTGACTTATTAGCTCTATTAAGAGTCATCTCCAATAACGGGGATGGCTCTTTTGTGTGTTTATGCAATACCTCCTGAAATTAGGCTTTTTAAGATAGTTTCAGTCTACGTGTGATGTAACTTATGTTACTCACTGTTATGTTTATGGCTAGCACGTGTATCAAGTTTGAAAGGAATAACAATGCACCAAGGCATCATGAAAGCTTGGCTCGAGTCGTCGTATTTAAGTGGTTCGAACTCGACCTACGTAGAAGAGATGTATGAAGCCTATCAAGAAGATCCGCAATCAGTTACTGCTGATTGGCAGCTTGTTTTTGATAATCTCCCTCCCGTTAACGGTGCTTCAGTAGACGTACCCGAAACAGCCCACTCTAAAGTCCGTGACTATTTCCGTAGCTTAGCCCTAGAAGGTCGTTTTAAAAACGCAAACAGCGTAACCGATCCAGAGCTAGACGCGAAGCAAGTTAAAGTCCTGCAATTGATCAATGCCCATCGTTTCCGTGGCCATCAAAATGCCAATTTAGATCCATTAGGATTGTGGAAGCGTGAGGTTGTTCAGGAGTTAGATCCTGCTTATCACGGCTTAACTGTAGAAGACATGCAGCGTCAGTTTAATACTGGTTC
Organism: Shewanella sp. SG41-3; assembly: GCF_014164545.1. Lineage (NCBI taxonomy): Bacteria > Pseudomonadati > Pseudomonadota > Gammaproteobacteria > Alteromonadales > Shewanellaceae > Shewanella > Shewanella sp. SG41-3. Next base: position 326,218 of record NZ_JACJFJ010000006.1, on the reverse strand, counting down.
ATTCGCCCTCGGCGGTGAAACCATGAAGCTTGCTGACATTATTCATGCATTAAAGAGCACCTACTGTGGCTCTATTGGTGCTGAATACATGCATATTACTGATACCGATGAAAAACGTTGGATCCAACAACGTCTTGAACCGACATTAGGTAAAGCCCAATACGGTAACGATGTTAAAAAGCGTATTCTTGAAGGGTTGAATGCTGCAGAAGGTATCGAAAAATACCTTGGTGCTAAATTCCCTGGAGCTAAACGTTTCTCCCTAGAAGGTGGTGATTCGCTCGTTCCTATGATGCGTGAAATCATTTACCGTGCCGGTGAAGCGGGTACCAAAGAAATCGTTGTTGGCATGGCTCACCGTGGTCGTTTAAACCTGCTTATTAACGTGTTAGGTAAACGTCCTGCTGAATTGTTTGACGAATTTGCTGGTAAACACGCTGATACCCATGGTTCAGGTGATGTTAAATATCATCAGGGTTTCTCATCAGATTTTGAAACGCCAGGTGGTAATGTCCATTTAGCGTTAGCCTTTAACCCATCTCACTTAGAGATCGTTAATCCAGTGGTTATTGGTTCAGTTCGCGCTCGTCAAGATCGTCGTGGTTGTAAAGATGGCCTGCAAGTGATGCCAATTACTATTCATGGTGACTCTGCTATAACGGGTCAAGGCATTGTGCAAGAGACGTTTAACATGTCTCAAACACGTGGTTTTACCATTGGTGGTAGCATTCGGATTGTGGTCAATAACCAAGTTGGTTTTACCACATCTAACCATGCCGACACTCGTTCAACCGAATATTGTACTGATATTGCTAAGATGGTTCAGGCGCCAATTTTCCATGTCAACTCTGACGATCCAGAAGCGGTGGCGTTTATTTCGCAACTTGCAGTTGATTATCGTAATGAGTTTAAACGCGATGTGGTTATTGATTTAGTGTGTTATCGCCGTCATGGCCATAACGAAGCTGATGAGCCTAGTGCTACACAGCCGCTAATGTACGCTAAAATCAAAAAACATCCAACGCCACGTAAAATCTATGCAGATAAGTTAATCGCTGAAAATAGTATTCCAGCCGATGAAGTGACTGGTTTGATTAATCATTATCGTGATGCATTAGATGCCGGGGATTGTGTTGTTAAAGAGTGGCGTCCAATGACGCTGCATACGGTTGATTGGACACCTTATCTCAATCGTGAATGGGATGAAGATTATGCCGGGGCGATGTCGATGGACCGTCTACAAAACTTAGCCAATAAGTTAGTCGATATTCCTGATAATCATCCGCTGCAATCTCGCGTTGCCAAAATTTATGGCGACAGAACTGCGATGGCAAAAGGCGAGAAGTTACTTGATTGGGGTTTCGCAGAAACGCTAGCTTATGCTTCTATCCTTGAAGACAACAAGCGAGTGCGGATTACCGGTCAAGACTCTGGTCGTGGCACATTCTTCCATCGTCATGCGGTATTGCACAGCCAAAAAGACGGCACTACCTATTTACCTTTGCGTAATGTGGCAGATGAGCAAGGGCCAATTGATATTATTGACTCGGTATTGTCTGAAGCTTCAGTGTTGGCATTTGAATACGGTTACGCCACAGCAGAACCAGGTGGTTTAACCATTTGGGAAGCGCAGTTTGGCGATTTCGTTAACTGTGCCCAAGTGGTAATTGATCAATTTTTATCATCTGGAGAGCAAAAATGGGGCCGTTTATGTGGTCTCACTATGCTGCTACCTCATGGTTATGAAGGTCAAGGCCCTGAGCATTCAAGTGCCCGTTTAGAGCGCTTCTTGCAACTATGTGCTAACCACAATATGCAAGTGTGTGTGCCATCAACTCCGGCGCAAGTTTATCACATGCTGCGTCGCCAAGTTGTTCGTCCGATGCGTCGTCCATTAGTGGTAATGTCGCCTAAATCTTTATTGCGTCATCCATTAGCTGTGTCTAGCTTAGAAGAGCTTGCTGAAGGTACTTTCCAAAATATCATCGGTGAGGTTGATACCTTAGACGCAAGTAAAGTTGACCGTGTTGTATTCTGTAGTGGCAAGGTGTATTTCGAGTTACTTGAAAAACGTCGCAAAGAGAATGTCACTAACGTTGCCATCGTGCGTGTTGAGCAGTTGTATCCGTTCCCTGATGTGGAACTTCGTGCAGCATTAGAAACTTATCAACATGTTACTGATTTTGTTTGGTGTCAGGAAGAACCGCAAAACCAAGGTGCATGGTACTGTAGTCAGCATCATTTCTGGGCTAATATTCCTGCAGGTGGTCAATTAACTTATGCCGGTCGTGAAGCGTCTGCTGCACCAGCATGTGGTTATCCTGGCTTGCACGTACAGCAGCAAGAATCATTAGTTAATAGCGCATTAAAACTGTCGTAATAGATAATTTATATAAGGGAAGCTTTCCATGAGTATCGAAATTAAGGTACCCGTATTACCAGAATCTGTTGCTGATGCAACTATTGCTACTTGGCATGTTAAACCTGGTGAGCAGGTGACTCGTGATCAAAACTTAGTTGATATCGAGACTGATAAAGTTGTTTTAGAAGTGGTTGCACCTGAAGACGGTTCAATCTCTGAATTGTTATTCCAAGAAGGTGACACCGTTTTAGGCGAGCAAGTGATTGCTAATTTTGTCGCTGGTGCAGTTTCTGGCCAAGAAGTGACTAAAGCTGAAGCGTCAGCGCCTTCTGCTGCGGCATCTACCGAAGCGGCTACTGATGAATCTAACGATGCATTGAGTCCTTCAGTACGTCGTGTGATTGCAGAGCACAATCTTGATGCCAGCAAAATTAAAGGTTCTGGTGTTGGCGGACGTGTGACTAAGGATGATGTTGATGCATTTCTTAAGTCTGCACCAGCTAAAACCGCGCCAGCTGCACCTGTTGCACCACTTGAAGGTCGTAGTGAGAAGCGTGTTCCAATGTCACGTCTTCGTAAAACCATTGCTAAACGTCTTTTAGAAGCGAAAAATTCAACGGCAATGTTGACCACGTTTAACGAAGTCAACATGAAGCCAATCATGGATATTCGTAAACAGTATCAAGACATTTTTGAAAAACGCCATGGTATTCGTTTAGGCTTTATGTCTTTCTATATCAAAGCAGTAACAGAAGCGTTAAAGCGTTTTCCAGAAGTGAATGCGTCTATTGACGGTGATGATATTGTGTATCACAACTATTTTGATATCAGCATTGCAGTATCGACACCTCGTGGTCTGGTAACACCAGTATTACGTGATACCGATACCATGAGTCTTGCTGAAATTGAAAAAGCAGTTCGTGAATTGGCTATCAAAGGCCGTGACGGAAAGCTATCTGTTGCAGATATGACTGGCGGTAACTTCACAGTCACCAACGGTGGTGTGTTCGGTTCGTTAATGTCGACTCCAATTTTGAACCTGCCACAAAGCGCAATCTTAGGCATGCATGCTATTAAAGATCGCCCAATGGCAGTAAATGGTCAGGTTGAAATCCTGCCTATGATGTACCTAGCACTCTCTTACGATCATCGTATTGTTGATGGTCGTGAGTCAGTTGGCTTCTTAGTTGCTATTAAAGACTTCTTAGAAGATCCAACTCGTCTGCTGCTTGATCTATAAGTCAGTAGATAAACCCTCGTCGCTGGCTCATATTGAGCCAGTTGGATTTGATTAGAAGTATATGGATAGATCATCATGAATTTGCATGAGTATCAGGCAAAATCTTTATTTGCCGAATATGGTTTACCAGTCTCTGAAGGCTTTGCATGTGATACTGCTCAAGAAGCAGTTGAAGCAGCTGGCCACATTGGCGGAAATTTATGGGTTGTTAAGTGTCAAGTACACGCAGGCGGCCGTGGTAAAGCAGGTGGCGTTAAAGTTACCGGTAGTAAAGACGAAATCAGAGCATTCGCTGAAAACTGGTTAGGCAAGAACTTAGTAACGTACCAGACTGATGCTAAAGGTCAGCCAGTTGCTAAAATTCTAGTTGAAAGCTGTACTGATATCGCCAACGAATTGTACTTAGGTGCAGTTGTTGACCGTAGCACTCGTCGCGTTGTGTTCATGGCGTCGACTGAAGGTGGTGTTGAAATTGAAAAAGTGGCTGAAGAAACGCCAGAACTTATTCATACAGCAATCATCGATCCGTTAACGGGTCCGCAAGCTTTCCAAGCTCGCGATCTTGGCTTCAAGTTAGGTTTAAACCCAACACAAATGAAGCAGTTCACTAAGATCTTTATGGGTCTTGCGAACATGTTTAACGACCATGATTTTGCATTATTAGAAATCAATCCACTTGTTATCACTACTGAAGGCAACCTTCACTGTTTAGATGGCAAAATTGGTATTGATGGCAACGCATTATATCGCCAGCCAAAAATCAAAGCGATGCACGATCCATCACAAGATGATGCTCGTGAAGCACATGCTGCTAAATTTGAATTAAACTATGTTGCTTTAGACGGTAACGTAGGTTGTATGGTGAACGGTGCAGGCCTAGCAATGGGTACAATGGACATCGTAAACCTACACGGCGGCAAACCAGCTAACTTCTTAGACGTTGGCGGTGGAGCAACTAAAGAACGTGTTGCTGAAGCCTTTAAAATCATTCTTTCTGACAGCAATGTTAAAGCGGTATTGGTTAACATCTTCGGTGGTATCGTACGTTGCGATATGATCGCTGAAGGTATTATCGGTGCAGTTAAAGAAGTTGGCGTTAAAGTGCCAGTAGTTGTTCGTCTTGAAGGTACTAACGCCGAATTAGGTCGTGAAGTATTGGCTAAGTCTGGTCTTGATATCATCGCGGCAACAAGTCTAACTGACGCGGCTGAGCAAGTTGTTAAAGCTGCGGAGGGCAAATAATGTCTGTTTTAATTAACAAAGATACCAAGGTGATCTGTCAAGGTTTCACTGGTGGTCAGGGTACTTTCCACTCTGAGCAGGCGATTGCTTATGGCACGCAAATGGTTGGCGGTGTTTCTCCTGGAAAAGGTGGTCAAGTTCACCTTGGTCTTCCAGTATTTAACACAGTTAAAGATGCAGTAGCACAAACTGGTGCAACAGCATCTGTTATCTACGTTCCTGCACCATTTTGTAAAGATGCAATTCTTGAAGCAATTGATGCTGGCATTCAGCTAATCGTTTGTATCACTGAAGGTATTCCTACACTTGATATGCTGCAAGTGAAAGTGAAGCTTGAAGAAACTGGCGTTCGCATGATCGGTCCTAACTGCCCAGGCGTAATCACTCCTGGTGAATGTAAGATTGGTATTATGCCTGGTCACATTCACAAGCCAGGTAAAGTTGGTATTGTTTCTCGCTCTGGTACATTAACGTACGAAGCGGTTAAGCAAACGACTGACGAAGGTTTCGGCCAATCTACTTGTGTAGGTATCGGTGGCGACCCAATTCCTGGTACTAACTTCATCGACGTATTGGAAATGTTCCAAAACGATCCACAGACTGAAGCGATTGTAATGATCGGTGAAATCGGTGGTAACGCTGAAGAAGAAGCGGCTGAATATATCAAAGCACACGTAACTAAGCCTGTTGTGTCTTACATTGCTGGTGTTACTGCACCAGAAGGTAAGCGTATGGGTCATGCTGGCGCAATTATCGCTGGTGGTAAAGGTACTGCTGCTGATAAATTTGCTGCTTTAGAAGCTGCTGGTGTTACGACTGTTCGCTCTTTAGCTGATATCGGTAAAGCATTACGTATTCGTACTGGCTGGTAATATTTACTCGGCTTAAAAAGGCGCTTAGGCGCCTTTTTTTATTGCTTTTTTCTCAGTACGGTTGAGATTGTTATCGCCTATTATAAGTTTAGGTTACCTCAGCGTTAGTAAGGTTGTTATGCATATAGTGAGTATTATTTTCCCGTTAATGTTTATGGTCACCCTAGGCTATGGCTTAACCCGAGTGGGCTTTTTTACTCAAGAACATATTGCAGGCATCAGCAAATTCACTTTTTATGTCAGCATTCCGGCATTTTTATTTATCAATATGTTGGCTGCGCCACTGGCACAAAGTATTGATCCACTTGCGTTGCTGGCTTTTTATATACCGGTCGTGGTGGTATTTACCATTGGTTATCTAATTAATCGATATTGTAGTCCAGTAGCACAACAAAGCCGAGATGCCAGTGCCGTTTTTGCCCTAGGCAGCTGTTATTCTAATACTGTATTGGTCGGATTACCGATCATTACCGCCGCCTTGGGCGACACGATGATCGGGCAGGTATTTATGATCATTACTTTTCATAGTGCTACCTTGTTTGCGTTGACATTTATCTTAGCGGCACGCGCGCAAAAACAAGGCTTTTCGTGGCGTCGATTTACTCGTTCTATGCTACTCAATCCGGTGGTGATGAGCATTAGCTTGGGCATTTTAGCTAATGCGATAAGTATTAACTTGGGGGAACAGCTTAGTGCAGGGCTAGCATTACTCGCAAAACCGGCATTAGCCTGTGCATTATTTGTTCTAGGCGCTAATTTAAGTTTCTATCGGATTGGCGATCATTGGCGTTTAGCATTAGTGGCAAGTAGTTTGAAAATTATCTTGTTACCCGCATTAGTGTATGTGATGGCGCATTTTGTGTTTCAGTTAACATTACAAAATACGGCGATGTTAGTGTTACTTAGCGCCTCGCCATTAGGTGTTAATGCTTATTTAATTGCTACAGAGCTTAAACAGCATGAATCAACCTTGGGCAGCACAGTGGTATTATCGACCTTGTTATCTGTGCTGAGTTTCAGTCTATGGTTAACACTGTTAATTTAACCGTATTTATTTAATAAGACTTTTTACAATGCCATCCGCACTTGTGTGCTATGTACGGCTCCCAGTTCTATACTTTTTATCCCAAAAAGTGATGCAGATGATAAATTTCAAGCAATAAAAAACCAGCAAATTTGCTGGTTTATTTGTTGCCCACATATAGACTATTCGTCAGCGTGATCACATGTATCGTTGGTGCAACGACCATAAAGGTACAAGCTATGGTGAGTTAACTTGATGTTATGACGCATGGCGATTTCGTCTTGACGACGCTCAATTACATCATCAGAAAACTCAATGACTTTATCACAGGTCAGACAAACCAAATGGTCGTGGTGTTGTTGAGTCGATAATTCAAACACCGCTTTGCCACTTTCAAAATGATGACGATTAAGAATGCCAGCATCATCAAACTGGTTTAATACTCTATACACAGTAGCAAGGCCAATTTCCTCACCAATTTCGAGTAACTTTTTGTATAAGTCTTCTGCACTGATATGCTGATTATTTGGTTCTTGCATCAGTTCTAGAATTTTAACTCGCGGCAGGGTTATTTTTAATCCGGCTTTTTTGAGCGCTTGATTTCCATCTGTCATTGCTAATCTCTTGATTGCAGAACCAATCGGTTCATCGGTGGATATTCTAATCATTATATGTCTTGAGTTTAAAAACATAAACCTCTTAAGGTGCTTAATCAACCTATATGGAGCATATTTAGCAAAACACTCGCTGAAGTTGATATTATTTGTTACTAATCTCTCAATAAACTTACTTATACTAAGGGATTATTGTGCCAATTGGCTAATTCGATATGATTATATTATCGATAAAATGGCTTTTTAGGCCGTCAAGTCACAACATTTTGAAACGTAAGGGCGTATTTTTGATATCGTATTGAAAGTATATGGCATTATATTTTACATCATCACACTAAAGGATAAACAATGTACCGGCAAATTGTAGTGCTAACCGGCGCGGGTATATCTGCTGAGTCGGGTATGAGCACATTTAGAGATCAGCATGGCTTATGGGAACAGCATCATATTGAAGATGTTGCCACTCCAGAAGGCTATGCCAGAGATATTGAACTCGTTGAGCGTTTTTATAATAGTCGCTGGCAACAATTACACAGTGATGATGTTGTTCCCAATGCTGCACATTTAGCATTAGCCAAGCTTGAGACCGAATTTACGGGGGAGTTGTTAGTTATAACCCAAAATGTTGATGATTTGCATGAGCGGGCAGGCTCTAAACGATTGCTGCATATGCACGGTGAACTTGCTAAAGGTCGCTGTCCACAATCATTACAAACATTTATTTTACGTGAGCCATTTGGCGCTGACAATTGCTGTACTTGTTGTATTCCTGGTAAGCGTTTAAGACCTCATATTGTGTGGTTTGGCGAAATGCCCTTTGGTATGGATAGAATTCATGATGCCTTAGATAATTGTGATTTGTTTATAGCCATCGGCACCTCTGGTACCGTTTATCCTGCAGCCGGTTTTGTCGATAGCGCTAATCATCATGGTGCACAGACGGTAGAAGTTAATCTCGATCCTGCTGATCGCCACAGTCAGTTCCAATATCATTTTACCGGTAAAGCAGGTGATATTTTACCAAGCTTAGTGGCAGATATTTTAGCGGGTAAGGTGATTGGTAGTGAGTAAAGTGTTAGTTGATGGGACGAACAGTGAGGTGATAGTGCCAAAGTTAGCCATTATCATGCGTGGCTTACCTGGTAGTGGTAAGTCTTATTGGGCTGAACAATTTATTATATCTCAAGGTATTGAGCAGGCGATTCATATTCGACAACACGGTTACTTTTCAACAGATCGCTATTTTTATTATCAAGGTGAATATCGCTTTAATCCGCAAAAAATTGCGCAGTATCATCAGGCTAATTTAACAGCATTTATCCAAGCATTAGCCCGAAGTGAACCGATTGTGATTTGTGATAATACCAACATAGCTAAGTGGGAATTTATGGCTTATGAGGCAGCGGCTAAAGCATTAGGTTATAAAGTTAATGTAGTATTAGTTGGACAACCTAATGATGAGCCGCATCAACAGCTTTGTGCTCAACGAAACCAGCATCATGTTCCATTAGTACAGATTCAAAAAATGGCCCAGTTGTTTGAAGAGTAGTGATTTGAACAATAATTGTCTGACTATACAGTTGATGTGATAACGTTATGCTTATATCTTGCAAAGGTATTAAGAAAAAGGCGCATATAGCGCCTTTTTTATTAGTTAATTATTACTTAGCAGCAACCGGCGTTGTTAGGTCTATGCTGTAAATAGCAAATCCTGACACTACATCAGCTGTTTTAGGTAACTTGACCATTTTTCGTTGTTGGTTATCAGCAACGAACTTGTCGGCAACATCGCTGTCTTGAGTTTCAAAACGAATGTCTAATGCCACGGTGGCATTATCTATGGTTTTAAAGTCCCAGTTGTAATCAGCTGATGGATCAACCTTAGCATCATATCCGCCAGTAGCATTAGGCTTTGATTGCTCAGTAATATAAGCAGACAATGCATCACGGTTGGTATCAGGTAGCTCAAGTACTACATGATCAGAACCAGTACCTGCAAATGCCCCACCAAATGCACGGTAGTTATTTGATGCTACAACAAATGACATAGCAGCCAAATCATCACCGGTGATAACCTTTGAGTCTGCATCTGTATAAGCCAAGTCAACAATTCGATTTGCATCTGGGTTAACGACTTTACAATCCCGATCAAACTTACTCGGTTGGGTCACATCAATTTTGTAAGTTAAACCATCAATTACGTCAAAGTTATAGGTTGGGTGGCCGGCGCGGTTAATCAAGTTTTGAGGAGCACTCACGGTTGGATCAATTTGATTAAACTGATTTGCAGAGCATTCCAACCAGTCTTTTAACTCAGCCCCAGTCGCTTTAACTGCTACCATGGTATTTGGGTACAGATATAAGTCAGCGGCATTTTTATAAGATAAATTACCTTCATCAACCTGCACATACTGGCTAGCATCACCTTCAGCATAGCGTCCACCGGCTTTAAATGGTGCAGAAGCAGACAAAATAGGTAAATCTTTTAGATCATCGGTAATTAATGTTTTAACGCGGGCAATTTGGGCATCTGAAACAATTTGCACAGTTGGATCATCTTGCACCAGTGTTAAGAAACTGTACATATTGGCGGCAGCAACACCGATAGGTTGGCTGACGTATTCAATCGTACCTTGGTGTTCTATTTCAATCGCATCACGTAAGCTTGCTTCACCTTCAACTAAGGCAATTTTATTGGCATTGTCGTAAATAGGGCGTGCTTTAGCCGTTGATTCTTCATGGATTACGGTCCATTTACCTTCGACTTGACGCACCACTAAGTCAACAACGCCTAAGTTATCTCCCCAACGACCAGGCATCACTGCAGGAATACCGTTTAATAAACCTTTTTCTACGTTGGTATTAGGTAAATCACTGTAGCTTGCAGCAGGGAACACCGAGTGGCTGTGACCAAAGAAGATAGCATCGATGCCAGCAACATTGGTGAGTGCATAAGTTGCGTTTTCAGCCCATGGATCACCAGGGTTTTCACTTGATCCAATTCCTGAATGCGGAATGGCTAAAATTATGTCAGCACCTTCAGCTTTCATTTGCGGAATAAATTTATTAGCCGCTTGAACTATGCCTAATACTTCAACTTTACCTTCTAAGTTAGCTTTATCCCATTGTAAAACCTGTGGTGGTACAAAACCGATATAGCCTATTTTTATGGTGTGCTCATTACCGTCGACATCAAGGACCACTTTGTCTTTAATAATATACGGTGTGAACATATTCTCATTAAATAATACATTATCCCAGCAGCCGTCTTTATCAGCACAAATGACATTTGAGTTAATATAAGGGAAGTTTGCACCGGATATAGATTGCTCAAGAAACGATAAACCGTAGTTAAATTCGTGGTTACCAATATTGCCGACTTCATAGTCTAAAGTATTCATTGCTTTGTAGACGGGATGGGTCTCGGTAAGCGTGTTACTGTCAGTTTTAAATCTATTGGCAATATAGTCTCCCATCGGACTACCTTGTAATAAATCGCCATTGTCTACTAACACTGAGTTCGTTACTTCAGCGCGAGCGGCATTGATCAAACTGGCAGTACGTACAAGACCAATAGTCTTGTCTTCTTTACCTGAGTAGTAGTTATAATCCATCATATTAGTATGAAGATCAGTTGTTTCCATCACTCGTAAATTAATATCTGCAGCAACAGTACTTGTTTGGTCGTCGTTATTTGAGTTGCAACCGCCTAGTCCTAGTGCACCCGCGATAACGACAGCAAGTAGTTTTTTATTTAACATATTTTACTCTCTATTTTTATTTGACCCTGAGGTATATTTGTTATTTTTACCTCTTACGTAGTGTTAACTTCTTTTTATCTAATTGATAATAAGATGAAAATACAGCGGTGATTATAAGCATAGTAAATGAATAAATTGTGATACAAGGCTAAATAAAATCTATTCGTGAGTGAGATTGCGCAATTAATCATCATCAGAAATGATAACAGGCTACGCAATGTTAATGTTACGGTGTCAATGTTAATAAGTGGTGTTATTTTACTTCGGCAAAATGTGGCGAAATAACGCAACGAATAATTGAGTATTTTATATTCGCCAGAATTTACTTAATATTGAATTGTTAAATTTAACTCGATAAGCTATTAAGGATAGAGTGCGATATATTGCTTTTGCTCGTCATCATCTAATTCGACGTTATAAATGATGGTTATAAACCAAACAAGTTTTGGTGCTGATTTTTTATTAGGTTAGCCATAAAAAAACCGAGCAATAAATATTATTACTCGGTTTATATTTCATCTTCCAATTAACTAACATCGGTGATTATGTGCTCACGTTTTTATGGTGAGTTAATCACAGTAGTAATCAATCTATGGCTTCAGTATGACTTTTACTGTGGCATCAACATCAGCTTCATCAATGTAGCCAATGGCATTTGGATTGCTTGCAATCGCAGATTTCATTGCACCCGCACCAGAAACCGCTGGTGGTGGCGTACCTTTACCGGTAAAGACTTGCTTAGACCAAAATGCTTTGAGCTGTGCATCTGACTTACCGGTTACTGCTTGATGAAACTCACTGCGTACAGGATTGCCTTCTTCTAATTCGTAAACGACGACTGAAGAGTCCCCTTTACCCAAAAACGCTTTTTTAACATCATTAATTGCAATATCTGCAGCAGCAGGATTGCCAATGACAACAACCGCTGCATTAGCTGAGGTAACGGCTGTTAAACTTAGCGCTAAAATAGTCAGTAACTTGTTCATTATCATACCCCTTAAAATACTGCGTCGAATTTAACGGTGTAAATCAAGGTGTCATCATAGGCAAATTTACCTGTTGATGCGTCGAAGCTATTGGTATCTAATCCACCTGATGTATTGCCAAAGTCATCAGCGTAGGTGACATCAAATTTTATCGCGACATTATCAATTGCATCCCAACGTAAACCTAAGCTATAAGCCATACGCTCAGCATTGAATGCGATCATTTGTGTTGCCGCAGCAGTTGATAGCGGTAAACGATCTTCATTGTCTTGAGTCTTCGAGTAAGCAACGGTGACATAAGGCGTGAATGCCTTAATACGATAGCCTAATGTCAAGTAACCTGAATCAATATCAGGGTAGGCATTATCAATTTCTGAACGAGTCCATTCAGATATTGCAATGACTTCACCGTTGTCATAACTGGCACCCACACCAACAAAAGAGCCTTTATCATCGTTAAGCTCTAATAGGGTATAGTTAGCTTGAGTATTCACCCCTGGCGCTAAAGGAACGGTTACTTCTGTCACAACGGGTCCGTCTAATTGGGCTTGTGCGTATACGGCACGTAAAGTCCATATTTCGTCGGTCCAACTCACGTTAGCACCCATAAGATTACTGAGTTCAACCGCTGTGTTTTTAACTTTTGATTCACCACCAAATGCTTGCATTGTTAGGGTTGAGTCATCGTATTCAACATCATAAGATACACCAGCACCTGTGTAAGATGAAAACGGAATGGCACCGTAAACTTCTTGTGGCGGACGAGCAAAAGGTTGTGCATATCCTACATCGAGGTAATCAGAATACATGAACAAAGGTACACGCAGTTTACCGCCACGAACCTTGATACCGTTTTCAAAGCGGTGAGATAAATAAGCCCATTCAGCTTCAACTTCCCAGTCATATTTACCGCGCATCATTAACTGCAATACCGCTTGAGTGTTGTCAGAAATGTTGAAGGTACCTTGTAGACCTAATTTACTGTCTTCACTAAAGTCAGCGCTTGAGTCTGCACCGTTATAACCCGCATCATTATCAGAGCTAATATAGGCTCCGCTAATAAAGCCATTAAATTTGACCTTGTCTGCTAAGCTGGCATTTTGTTGCGCCTGCAAGGTTTGTACTTGTTGCTCTAGTTTAGCAATTTTAGCATCAGCAGCTTCATCAGCTGTTGCCAGGCTAGGGACCATTGCCATCGATATCGCAACAGATAACACTTTTAAATTAAATTGCATGGTTTTACTCCTTGAACATCACTCATCAATACGCCATTAAGGCTTATATTTTTTGGTTTTTAATACTAGCTATGCAATCAATCTCAAACTTTAAATTGATTGGTAATTGATTGCAGTCTTTCACTAATATTTTGAATATCAACACTGATACCTCCCATATCAGCAGTCGTTACTCTTACTTTTTGCGAACCGGTTTCCATTTCAGTTATATATTGCTGGATTAACACCGAAGTGGTGTGTTGTTCTTCTGTCGCAGTAGCAATTTGATCATTAACTTCAGAGATTGCACTGACTTTACCTGTGATACGTTGTAATGCTTCACCGGCTAAAGAGGTTGATTGCACCCCTTTGGCAGCTGTGTGAATACCGCGAGCCATAGCGTCAACCGCTTGTTTAGAAGTAGAACGTAATTCTTGTAATACTTGCAGGATCTCTTGGGTCGATGTTTGTGTTCTAGAAGCCAATGTTCTGACTTCATCAGCTACTACTGCAAAACCACGACCATGTTCCCCCGCACGAGCGGCTTCAATTGCAGCGTTGAGAGCCAGTAAATTAGTTTGATCTGCAATACTGCGGATTGTGTCTAATATGTCATTAACATTATGGGTAAATGCGTCGAGTTGATTTACCACGACGGCTGTTTGCTGGACTTCATCAGCCAAGGTGTTAATGGTAGAAACGGCATCATTAACTATGATAAGGCCTTGTTTTGCCTCTGTGTTGGCATCTTCAGCCTCTAATGCTGCACTGGATGCATACTCGGCAATGTGAGTCACACTAACAAACATCTCTTTCATCGCTTGTGATATCTGCTCAATAGCCTCATTTTGCTGCTTTACGTTGAGTTCACTGTACTGACTGCCGCTGAGTAAGGTTGCAGCCACTTCAGTTAAGTTTTCTGTGGTGTTCTTGGTATCGGCAATAGACGATTGAAGTTTAGAGACAAATTGGTTAAACCAGTAAACAAGCTGTGCTATTTCGTCTTTGCCCGCATAGTGGATCCGTGCGCGAAGATCGCCTTCACCTTGTGAAATATTTCGCAAAGATTGAGTGACATTGTCTATGGTATTAATGATTGAGCGATTAACCAGTAATCCCATGATGATCATCAGTGCAGTAGCCATCACGCCAATAAGCAGAACACTATTTTCCGCATTTTTTGAACTGGTAATCGTCGTTTGAATACTTTGTTGAAATTGTTCTGCCAAAAGTGATTTTTTTTCAGCAAATTGTTTGACCAATGTTTGGTATCGCTTTGCATTTTCAGCAGCTTGCAGCTGTATTTTGCTAAAATCGACATCATCTTTAATAAACTCAGCGGCTAAACTGCTAGCGTTATCATAGTATATGTTCATATCGCGGTTCATTTTTTGTGCCGCAGCTGCCTCGTCTGGCAGTAGATCGATAAGTTGGCGTAAATTAGCTGAGATTTGCAATACCATGTTATTGGCCACATCTAACGCATCTTCTTCACCTGTAGTAATTGCTGATTGGATTGTTTGATCCAATTGTAATATTAAGCCTTGGTTGATCGTTGCAAGATTTAAGGCTGGATAAAGTTGATTTTGGAGTCCATTTAAGCGTTGTTCATTATTCTTACCCGTTTGATTATTGATGATAATCGAAATGACAAACGACACGATAGCGACAAAGGTGAGTAGGGCAATTCTATGTTTGATTTTTAAATTAATGAGTTGCATGAGGCCTTTTGTTAATTTAGTTAAGCTAAAAAAAGATAATAACAACTTAGATTGTGACTTAGAAATATTAACGTTTGATTAACTCGGGATATATAATTATTAACAATAATAGCAGATGCAGCAAAGTGGTTCATTAATCTTAATAATATTTAAACAGTTTGAGGATTAGCATGAGTCTGACTAAATAACATTCAAGCTTATATTAATGATTGCCATTGTTTATCCTGCGGAGCAGGGTATAGCTTTGCTGGCGAGTCGTTTCGAGTTTTACTGGACATGAGGTTTTGAGTTTTTGAACGAATTTTGCTCACCAGTACAGTGGTAGAAAATTAAGCGTAAAATGATAGTCGATATCAATGCATATCTTGGTATTAATTATATGTAATAGCGGCTTTAGATGGTGTAAAGCCGCTGCCTTTTTATACTTGCAGATTAACGCTCTAGTAGCCGATGGCGGCAGAGCCTGCACGTCTTGGATCTGATGCGCCAAAAAGACCTTGTTCTGTCATCATTATTGATTGAGTACTACCAATTGATTCTTGAATTTTGACTTTATGACCTTTGGCTTCAAGTAATGAAATCGTATCTTTATTCAAGGTGTGCTCTACCCAAATAAAATCCGGTAACCATTGATGATGAATACGTGCTGCTGCAGTGGCTTCGGCAATATTTAAATTATGATCAATAACATTCATAATAATTTGCAAAGTAATATTAATAATACGCGAGCCACCAGGGCTGCCGGTCACAATGAATGGCTTACCATCTTTCATTACAATGGTTGGACTCATTGAACTCAGAGGGCGCTTATTCCCTTGAACAGAGTTTGCTTCACCACCAATTAAACCATAACCGTTAGGTGTACCAGGTTTAACCGAAAAGTCATCCATTTCATTGTTTAATAAAATACCAGTGCCTTTAGCGACTAAGCCAGAACCATAACTGAAGTTAAGGGTGTAAGTGTTGGCAACTGCATTGCCCCATTTATCGATAACAGAGAAGTGGGTAGTTTGATCGCTCTCATATGGCGCCAATTTTCCTGGCAGTATTTCGCTGCTCGGGGTGGTTTTATTAATGGAGATCTTACTGGCAATACTCTTAGCATATTCTTTGCTGATCAATTGTTTAACCGGAACGTTAACAAAGTCAGGGTCGCCTAAAAATTTACTCCGATCGGCATAAGCATACTTCATGGTTTCAGCCATAAGATGCAAGGTATCGGCGGTATTGTGACCTAATTTATCAATTGGGAATTGCTCAAGCACATTCAGCATTTCGATAATATGTATGCCACCAGAAGAAGGCGGCGGCATTGATACCACTTCATAACCGCGATATTGACCACGAACCGGTTGGCGCTCAATCACTTTATAGTTTGCAAGATCGGTTAGGCTCATCACCCCACCAGCATTCTGGACCGCAGAAACAATTTTTTCAGCGGTTTCACCTTGATAAAACCCTTTACTGCCTTTCTCTGCTATTAACGATAACGATTGTGCTAATTCCGGTTGTTTGAATAATTCATTGACCTGATAATTACTGCCATCAGCATGATAGAAAACCTCTGCTGAACTTGGCCATTGTGTAATGCGCGATTTAAGGCCGGCAAGAGAGTTAGACAAATCTGAGGTGACTAAAATACCGTCTTTAGCCAGTTTAATAGCAGGTTTTATGACTTGTTCCATGCTCATGGTGCCATATTTTGTCAAGGCCAGTTCCATTCCCATGACGGTACCAGGAACGCCAACAGCTAAACCGTGCTCACGGCTGAGCTTATCGACAGCATTACCTTGTTCATCAAGAAAGATGTCTTTGTGTGCTTTAGCTGGCGCTGTTTCACGGTAATCGATAGCGATAGTTTTATGTTGCTCGGCTAAATGCACCAACATAAAACCACCGCCACCAACATTACCCGCGCGAGGTAATGTCACGGCAAGTGCATATGCTACCGCGACAGCAGCATCGACCGCATTACCGCCTTGTTTTAAGATATCTACGCCAATTTTACTTGCTAATGCTTCTTGGCTTGAAACCATGCCATGCTTAGCATAGATTGGCTGAGCCGTTGCCATTTCACTAAAAATTGAGGCTTCGTTTGCTTGGCTGTTAGCAATATGAATGGCGGGATAACAAAGTGTTAGTGTTAAGGCTGAGCTCAACAGAAGCGGTGTTAATTTAGGGAATAGTGTCACGATTAATCCTTGGCGTGAATGGAAAAGATATTGTGATAGAACATGCCACATGATAACAATAATTGGTATGTGTTTTAACTTTACAACGTTAATTATTATAGGGTAGGTGTGGGTGGAACAAGCACAAAAGCAAAGTTATCAATATAAATTTGTTAATAGTATTAATACTATAGATCCTTCTGTATGGAATGAAATGTTTGGGGTGTCCCATCCTTTTACCCGTCATGAATATTTATCCGCACTCGAAATGAGCGGTTGTGTTAGTGCTGAAACGGGCTGGACTCCCATGCATCTTGTGGTGATGGATATTGATAATGTTATCGCCTTAATGCCTTTATATCTTAAAACGCATTCTTGGGGCGAGTATGTGTTCGACTGGGCTTGGGCAGAGGCTTATGAGCGTAATCACATTGAGTACTATCCTAAACTTGTCGCGAGTATTCCTTTTACGCCTACCACTGGTCAGCGTATAGGTTTTAGTGCTGCTTTGTCGATCACGGCACAGCAAACTTTAATCGAGAGCATTCAGCACTTTTTGTCGCAGACTGTCATTGAGCATAACTGGTCATCTTGGCATTGTTTATTCATCCATGAGGCGCAACAGCATCAGTTCTCTCAGGCAGATGCTATGCAACGCTTGGGGTGCCAGTTTCATTGGCACAACCAAGGTTATGCTGATTTTAATGATTTTATTGCCAGATTAACGTCACGTAAACGTAAAAACATCATCAAAGAGCGAACCATAGCAAGACAACAGCTACAATTTAGTTTTATTGATGGCGATAAGGCCAGTCCTGAGCAGTGGCAGGGTTTTGTTCGCTGTTATCAAAATACCTATTTAAAACGTTCCGGTCACACAGGGTATTTATCACCTGCCTTTTTCGAACAAATAGCAGCAACGATGGGCGCGTCGATACGCTTATTGATAATTGAAGATGTTGATGGAAATCTAGTGGCATCGGCGCTGTACTTCGTGTCAGATACACACTTATTTGGCCGCTATTGGGGAGCATTAACTGAATGTGATGGATTGCATTTTGAGGCCTGTTACTATCAAGGTATTGAGTTTGCCATTGCCAATCAATTAATGGTATTTGATGCTGGCGCCCAAGGTGAACATAAAGTTATGCGAGGATTTCGTCCGGTCAAAACTTTCTCAAGTCATTTTATTGCTCATGAAGGTTTTTATGATGCGATTGGTCATTTTTGTCAGCAAGAACGCGCGCACATTGACATCTACATGCAACAAATGTGCGAACAACTGCCGTATAAGGCAATAGAATAATAGACATATCGGTAGTGAAATGGCTAAGTCAGTGTGATTGTGTGGTTAGCCTAATGCTAACCATATACCAACAACGATCATTAAACTGCCAGCAATACGGTTCATCCAACGAATGTTATCGCCGCGGCTTAAGAATAAACGTAAGCTTTTGCCACCACTGGCATAAGCCAACATAGAGACACTTTCGGTGATCATGATAATCCCGAGTAACACCGCAAGTTGTGGGCCAACGGCATAATCGACATTAATAAACGGTGGCAATAGTGAAATCATAAAGGCCCAACCTTTAGGGTTCGCAATGGCGGTGATAAAACCTTGACTGATTAAACTGACTCGGTTGGTTTTCACATCAAGGCCAGTAATGATGGCCATTCTGCCTTTGGCGCGCCACATATTAATCCCAATATAAGCCAGGTAGGCACCACCCACCCACTTAAGGATATCGAACACTTGTGGGTAATTTAACATGATGCTGGCCACCCCAAGTACTGCAGCAATGGCGACCAATGCCACGCCCACTAATTCACCGAGCATCATCCATAATGTTTTACGCACACCAATGCTCATGCCGAGGGTCATGGCTAATGTCATGCACATCCCAGGGGTGATAGACACAAAAAAGAATGTAGGGATAAAAACCGCAAGAACAGCATAATCTGGCATGGGTAACGTCTTTGGTTAGCAATATGGATGGCAGAGTGTAATGGCCTAAAATGATAAAAACCAGCACTTTGCTGGTTTTTATGTATCACTTAGTGTCTATAAAATTACAGCACACCACGTTTCATTTGATCACGTTCAATGGATTCAAATAATGCGGTAAAGTTACCCTCGCCAAAGCCAAGGTTATTTTTACGCTGAATGATCTCAATGAAGATTGGCCCAAATAAATTTTTGGTGAAAATTTGCAGTAAATAACCGTCATCATCACCATCAACCAAAATCTGGTGATGCTTGATCCGATCGTGATCTTCCGTGACCTGTGGCAACTTATCGAAAATAGTGTCGTAATATTCAGGAATAATATCCAGAGTCTTAATTGAAGTGCCTTCCATTGCATCTAATGAAGCAACAATATCACGGCTTCTAAATGCTAGATGCTGCACACCTGGGCCATTGTATTCACCCAAGTATTCATCAATCTGGTTTTTGTCGTTGCCTTTACCTTCGTTAATCGGAATGCAGAAGCTGCCATCTGGAGAACGCAAAGCATAAGACACTAGAGCCGTTTGCGCGCCACTAATATCAAAGTAACGCACTTCGGTAAAACCAAAAATATCTTTATAAAAGTTAGCCCATTTTTCCATAGTGCCTTTGTAGACATTATTGGTTAAATGGTCGACTTCCATAAAGCCTTTTTCTGGTGTGACGATAGGCTGCTCTAAATCAACAAAGTCAGTTTGATAAATATTGTTTTGTTCGCCAAAGATATCAATAAAATAAATTAAGCTATCGCCAATGCCATAAATAGCCGGATACGGCATGTCTTTGTTGGCATCATCTGCCGGTTTTGCACCCCGAGCCACCGCTTCGGTATATGCAAAATTAGCATCTTCAACCCGCCAACCCATTGAACAAATAGCTGGGCCGTGTGATTTAGCAAAGTCTGCAGAAAAGCCTGCGCGGCCTTTATTCAACAAAAAGTTAATGTCGTTTTGTTTGTAATAAACGATGTCGTTATTTTTGGCTTTTTTTAACATTGAAAAACCAAAATCAATAAACACTTGATGCATATATTCGGTATCTGGACTGGCAAATTCGGTGAATTCAATGCCTAACAGGCCCAGTGGGTTTAGTTCGCTTGCCATTTTTTTTCCTTTATTTTATGTCAACACCATCACTCTTAGATGACTTAGGGTTGATATAAATGTGGTCTTAGTTTTCTAACCAAGAGCGATTGTAATCATCACTCATGCAATTTTTTACATGAGCGGTTAAATTCAGTGGGGCGAAGGTATCGACCATCACCGCGTATTCGTAAGTTTCAGTTTTGCCGATAGAGGCTTCGGTCCGTCCAGGTTGCGGGCCGTGGGGGACACCTTTTTGATGTAAGGTCATGTAGCCGGCTTCAATACCGGTACGGCTCATAAAATCACCGTCGACGTAATACAGCACTTCATCGCTATCGATATTGTTGTGGTAATAAGGCGCCGGAATTGATCTAGGGTGGAAATCGTATGGCCGTGGCACAAAGTTACAAATTACAAAATTGTGTGCAGTAAACACTAAATGTTCAGATGGTGGTAAATGAATTTTGCCAACTTTAGGGGCATATTCACTGATGTTAAATGCCCATGGATAGACACAACCATCCCAACCTACTAAGTCAAATGGATGCCATTGAAGTGTCATCTGTTGATAGCGATCGCCAAACTTACACATTAACGGGAACTCGCCTTTTTCGACCACAGCCTCGGTTAAGGTTGGGGTTCGAATATCACGCTCGCAATAAGGAGCGGACTCGAGCATTTGGCCATATTCATTTCTAAAATGCTTAGGCACCTCTACCATTGACGAGGATTCAATCACAAACAAACGTACATCTTGATAATCGTTAAATTTTAGCTGGTAGGTGGTTCCGCGCGGAATAATTAAATAATCCCACTTCTGAGTATTGATAACACCGTACTCACTTAATAGTTGCCCTTCACCTTGGTGAATAAACACCACTTCATCGGCATAAGCATTGCGATAAAACTCATTAGTGTCTTCAGTCACTTTAGCCGTGTACATGGCGACATCATTATTGAAAAATATTTTATTACGAGCACTAAAGAAATTGCCTTGGCAGTCGGCTTGGCGCGAGTCTAACTTGTAATTTTGAATGAGCGGATCTAGCCATTGTTCGCCATGTGACAGAGCGTAAGGTTTAACATCGATCGCTTTGGTTGGCATATTATGATGATATTTATTGGAATAAATATTTGAAAAGCCATGGGTCGAAAATAATTCTTCACGGTACAACTCACCATTATCTTTTTCGAAGGCAATGTGACGTTTGGTCGGGATCTGACCTTGCTTAACATAGAATGGCATGTGATTGTCCTATGGTGAATCGACTGCGAGTGTCGTGGCGTTTATGTTATTTATTGTTATGGCCTAATCTCATTGGCTAAACCAATATGTGATCTAACTAACAATTTAGTGGTAAAGATCAACAAAAAAAAGAATAATAAATAACTCAACTCAATCGACTTTTTTGATTGTTATGTTAGCTTTACATTTGTGTATGGATAACGGGACAGTGGAAATCTTATGCGAATAGATATAGATGCCTTTAATGTACTGCAAGTACTTGTTGAAGAAGGAAGTTTTGCAAAAGCTTCAGAACGGTTACACAAGGCACAATCGGCAGTAAGCTATCAGATTAAAAAACTGGAGCAACATCTGGGGGTAACATTATTTAATCGAGATCATTATCGAGCGGAATTAACCCCCGAAGGTAAAGTGATTTTGGCCGAAGGGCAGCGCTTATTACAGCATTTAGCCAATATTGAACATCTTGCCAGTCGCTTTAGTCAAGGATGGGAACCTAAACTTGAATTAGTGATAGACGGCGCACTGCCGATGGAACCGATTATGACGGCTTTAAAACGGATGTCGGAGCATAACATACCCACTAAAATTCAACTCAATATGGAGTTTTTAGGCGGGGTACAGCATCGATTTGAACGTGATCAAGCCGACTTAATGCTAGTGAAAGACTATCGTACCGGGCCCTCTTATCATCCTAAAGCATTGCCTACCATTACCAGTGTGCTGGTGGCATCATCACAGCATCCATTAAGTCAGCTTAAGAGGATTAGTTTGCCTGAGTTACAGCAACATGTAGAGTTGACCATTGAAGATTCATCTCCTGGTAAACGTGACCGCGATGAAATGCAGTTTGGCGGCGATAAAGTCTTTTATTTGTCGGGCTTTATCATGAAAAAAAATGCCTTACTAAAAGGCCTAGGTTTTGGCTGGATGCCGGATTTTTTAATTACTGAAGAATTACATCAAGGACAACTTATTGAAGTTGATTTTATTGGTGGTAATCGGTTTAGTTTTACCCCGCAACTAGTATCAACTTTAGAGCGACCACTTGGTCGAGCAGGGCAATTATTTACTGAATTAATTTTGCAAGAATTTGCCCAATATCAGCAACAGCAACAATTAGGGTTAAGTGGTGCAGGATTGGGTTAATCATTGGCATACGTCTGGAGAGCCATCAACAGATTTATTGGGCAGCCTAGCACAGTGAAAAGTTGTCGTGTTAAATTGCGGATCCTTTTGTTATTTTATAACATTGTTACAGGGAAATTATTTAGCTTTGTTAGGCGACAACAATGTTAGGCGACAACAATCAATCATAAATTTTTAAGGAATGAAAATGACCAGAAAATGCCATGAAGTAGATTATGAAATTATCGGTTCTAGTATGCAGCTTGTTGAAGTTGAACTTGATCCAAATGAATCAGTGATTGCTGAAGCAGGCGCGATGACCTATATCGAAGAAGATATTAGTTTTGAGGCTAAAATGGGTGATGGCTCTGAGCCTGAATCTGGTTTTTTTGGCAAGCTACTGGGGGCTGGTAAACGTGCCATTTCGGGTGAGGGGATTTTTATGACTCACTTTACCAATGAAGGTCAACATAAACGAAAAGTGGCATTTGCTGCGCCGTTTCCTGGGACTATTTTGGCGATCGACTTAGCTCAACATCAAGGCGAACTTATCTGCCAGAAAGACAGCTTTTTAGCAGCGGCTTTAGGTACACAAGTGAGTATGAAGTTTAATAAGCGATTAGGAACCGGTTTTTTTGGTGGTGAAGGTTTCATTCTACAAAGCCTTAAAGGTGATGGTATGGCATTTGTGCATGCCGGTGGCACACTGATAAAAAAAGAATTACGTGGTGAGACATTGCGAGTTGATACTGGGTGTTTAGTCGGATTTACGCCCGGGATTGATTATGATATTCAGCGCGCTGGTTCTTTAAAATCAATGGTGTTTGGTGGCGAAGGTTTGTTTCTTGCGACCTTACAAGGTCATGGGACAGTATGGTTACAAAGCTTACCGTTTTCTCGCATGGCTGACAGAATTATTGCTCATGCACCATCTCGTGGTGGCAAAGATCAGGGTGAAGGATCTGTGCTTGGTGGAATAGGGCGGATGATTAACTAATCTGGGCATTGGCTGATCTTATTCATTTTCGTTCGCAGTTAGATGCTCAGACGATTTAGCGCTAATTGTCTGAGCAGTCTTTAGGAAGCGGCTTTTAAAAGGATAGTTACCTGTTAGCGACCAGCAACCCAGTGGTTAATTCAAGGTTATTAA
The DNA here is from genome assembly GCF_014164545.1 of Shewanella sp. SG41-3. Taxonomy (NCBI): domain Bacteria; kingdom Pseudomonadati; phylum Pseudomonadota; class Gammaproteobacteria; order Alteromonadales; family Shewanellaceae; genus Shewanella; species Shewanella sp. SG41-3. The sequence goes on along the minus strand of NZ_JACJFJ010000006.1, from coordinate 302,391 downwards.
TCTACGTTTGTTAGTTTCATAATGTGTTGGTATTGCTCTTGTGTGACGGGCTGAACACTCAGGCGAGTACCTTTAGCGACTAGTACCATATCTTGCAGTAAGGGATCTGCCTTCAATTGCTTCAAGCTGACTGGGTTAGAGAATTTGGCCACAAATTGAATATGCACTTGCCACCAACGAGGTCCAGTGGCGTCAGATTTCATATCAAAATACGCTGAGCGGTCATCAAAAGCGCTGACATCAATTTGAGGTTGACTGCTAATGTTGGCTAAACCTACAATGGCAGGTACTTTGCAGCTAGAGTGGTAAAACAACACTAGATCACCCAATGCGATTTGATCGCGAATATAATTACGTGCTTGATAGTTACGAATACCTTGCCAAGCAACCGTTTGCTGCTCACACATCTGAAGATCATCAATGCTAAAGTCATCTGGTTCAGACTTCATTAACCAATAGTTCATGCGATTCCATTACTGTCATTAAAGAGAGTGAATTACTTTTCTGTGCTTGATTATGGCAATGTACACGCTGCGAAGACAATTAGGCAAATAAAAAGCCGATAGCACTGTGCTATCGGCTTTTTATAACAGTGGTCATTCAACAGTTATTAATGAATGCTAATAAGTCGGTTTGGCAATAACAGTTTGACCAATAGGGGTTAAACTTAATAAGGCTAACTTAAGATGTTGTAACGCGAAAGGAATACCTATAATTGTTACAAAACAAGCCAATGCATGGACTAGATGGCCAATCGCAAGCCAAATACCAAAGCATAAAAACCATATAACATTACCGACTAAACCTAACGTGCCAGTGCCAATATCTTCTTGGCCTGAAATGTGTTTTCGGTTAACCGTTTCTTGCCCAAATGGCCAGAAAGCCAGCTCGCCAATAACAAAACATGCACGGCCAAATGGGATACCAATGATACTGATAAAGCATAATAGCCCCACCAACCACCATGCTAGGCCCATGATAAAACCACCCATAAGAAACCAAGCAATATTAAAGATTAAGCGTAAAAGTGACATTTTCAATCCTATCAATAGTCAATATTACTTAGAATATAGCGATATTCATGCCATATTTTTAACTGTTTGATTATAATAGGTTAAATGTTAATTTTTTACTTTATGACTAGGTGTGTGTGATGAGTAATACAAATGAATCGATGAGATTTATCATTTTTTAGTTAAAATACTCATATTACAGTTGATTAAGGCAATGTATGTTTTCGATAAGCCCAGTACAAGCGATGAATTTTGATGGACGCAGCATCTATATTAAACGGGATGATCTATTACATGCTGATTTTAGTGGTAATAAAGCGCGTAAATTTTATCATTTCCTCCATCATGATTATTCACACGTTACCCAGCTAGTGGCATCGGGCTCGGCACAAGCCAACTCATTGTACTCCTTGTCTGTACTTGCAAAGCTGCAAGGATGGAAATTTGATTACTATGTAAGTCATATCAACACATTCTTGTTACAACATCCTCAGGGTAACTATGCTGCTGCGATACAAAATGGTGCCAATATTATTGATGTCAGTCATTTGGCCGATGCCGAAAATCTTCAAGGTATGCATTTAGACGATGCCATGCAATACATTGTGTCGTCGCACCCAAATTACACAGATAAAAATCAATTACTATTTATTCCCGAAGGTGGACGTTGTGGGTATGCCGAAACCGGGATAACACAACTCGCCAGTGAAATTATTCAATGGGCTCAAGATCGACGACTAAATGAGTTGATGGTATTTCTCCCCTCAGGCACGGGGACCACTGCGGCTTATTTAAATAAACAAATTATTCAACAACTGACTCAATTATCATTAACGGAAGTTTTTGCTATTGAGGTGTTAACTTGCAGTACCGTTGGCGGAGATAAATATTTACGCCAACAGTTTTCACAATTAGTTGATGAGATTTATTTTCCTAGAATTATTAATGATGGTCATAAATATCATTTTGGGAAATTATCACAACGTTGTTTTGATATGTGGAAAACAGTTTGCCAGTCGGGAATTGAATTTGAATTGTTGTATGATCCGGTTGGCTTTTTAGTATTACAACATTATTTAAATAGTCAGGCTGTCAGTGCCACCAATGTTCTTTACATACATCAGGGGGGAGCCTTAGGCAATAAAACCATGTTACCAAGATACCAACGAAAATTTCCTCACTCGGTTTGATCACACCAGTGCAGGATGCATTTTTGCTACAAGGTATTGATAGTAAGAGAAATAGGTTTTTTAGATGGTTAACTTGGGGTTTAAAATTGAAGAGTAACTTGAAAATAAGCTAGTGAGCTATTCATTTTACTCTGTTTTAATAAACATCGGTAATTGAGAGGAGAATACCGAGAAATGAGTTTATTAAATAACAGAGTAAATGATTAACGCAAAGCGTTAGGGGGGATTACTTATTAGCTGATAATAACCATTTCATGAAGTTTATTGCTTCAATACGCTTTGAAAAGGTTTTTTTGTTTTTACCTAGGCTGTCGGTAAAAGCAATTGAGTTTTTGTTTGACGAAATAGAATTAACTGGAAAGCTAACTGAAATTTCGTGTCCATTAATGTTGTATGACATTGGCCACACTCCTTCTATATATTCACCCATTAGGTGAGACAATTGTTCAATAAAATATCCTTGGCATTTTTTAGTGTTGCAAAAGATTAATGTTTCGAGATTTAACTTAACCTATCTTTTACTCACTAATCAAGTGTTGTTATGTGAATAGTTGATTAAGGTCTAATTTGTGTCTACAACTTTTATGTTGCCACATAGCCTAAAATCACAGTAATACATACAGCACTTAATTTGTAAGTTGAACATAGTTTTATGACAATAAGATTACGCCAATAGAAATTATCATATCAACAGAAATCAATTGAATTTAAAACAATGTACAGAAGCTTGTCTTGGGTTTATTTACGAAGTGAAGTTGAGCAGACTTACAGGTAGGTAACCAAAATTAACAAGAAAACTAAATCTGTGTAGATAATATACTGAGTGTTTGCATATGGCAATAGTCTTTTTCAATTTTTAATCAAATTAATGTGCTTTTCGATTAAAAAATAGCTAATCCTAATGGCATTACTGGTTATTCATAGGATAATTTCACTGCGTTATACAGTTTAGCTCATAAAAATGGATGATGAGGTACCTCATCATCCATCTTCTAAATCATTCTTTTAGAAGAAATTAAACTAATAATCTAACTTATGCCGCCATCATCAGCTAAGTGATAAGTTGGCATACGTAAGCTATCTTTGCAGCGAGCAGTAAATAACTCGCAAGGATATTGATATTTAGTAAATTAGATCACCAATTGGATTTAGTAACTTACTTATACCTTTAGTGAAGTATAAGGGCGCATCTACTACGGTGTAACACAAACAACCATCAATTGTTTTAGGTGAATGTTGGTGCGCTTTATCAAGCAACATAAAATCACCTGGTTTATAAGTGTTATAGCAATCGCTAAACTCTCCTGCCAGTAACAAGGTTAACTCTGCACCTTTATGAGTATGCTCAGGTATTTCACCATTAGCAGCAATGTGTAACAAACTCGCTCTTGCTTGCGGCTCTCCGGTATCAAGTCTTAAACGACTCACTTTACCAATACCTTGCCATGATGCATTGATTTGATTGCGAAATGCTCTTGGTAAAGAGTAATGCTGACCTTTGATGTTGACACTGTTATCTTCTGTCTTGTCGATATTCGTCGGCTGCTCGGCCGCTAATGTATCTAGAGTTGAATTTAATAACTGGCTCAATAATGCGTCTAACTGATCATTATCTTTACTGTTAGCGAATTGTGGTGCTACTGCCGATTCAAATTGCTGTTCAGACATGGCAATTGTCATCTGGTCAAGCTGCTGTTGGCAATGCTGACAAAACTCAGCATGGGCAGAGATTGCAATCGACATGGACAGCGGTAATTCGCCTTTAGCATGGAGAGACAGCATGTGCTGGTCTGGGTGGTAATTAATCATAGTGTTTCTCCATAAAGCTTTTCAATTTTTCTAAACCTAGTCTAAGTCGAGATTTAACCGTTCCAATTGGAATATTAAGTTTGTCTGCAAGCTCTTGTTGAGTCAGCTCTTGCATATAAATACCTTGTACTACTTGGCGTTGTAAGGGAGGTAATTCCTCTACATGCTGCAATAAAGAAGCCGACAATAAGAAGTCATTGTCGTCATTTTCTGCATCATCAGATTCAAACAATGGCCAAATGTCATCACCAAATGCATCTTCGCGGTTATGTTGCACTTTGCGAAGCATGTCAAAGCATTGATTACGCATTATGGTGAAAACCCAAGTGCTTACAGCTGCTTTATCTGCATTATAAAGATGTGCTTTGGTCCATACTCGAGTCATTGTCTCTTGCACTAAATCCATTGCTAAGCCCTGTTGACTTAAACGCTGTACGCCAAAAGAATTAATTTTAGGGCCAAAATGCGAAAAGAGTTTGGCAAAAGAAGTCTTGCATCGATGATTAGCGACTTTCATCATTAATGCAGCGAGTTCATCTGCCATTGGATTTGGTTCGTCTGATTTCATAGCACCGCTTCGTTTAATTAGGGATCTCTGTGCAAGATGTCCCTTATCATAACGATTTTGTGCGCTTTGTGATTGAATATTTTCCATTATTTTCACTCGCATCCAATAATTACTTCATTAAGCATAATTAATTATCTTATCCATGCAGTTGCTAATGTGGCCTAAAAAGACATTAGCAACTTCATTGACAAACAATAGCTATAATCATGTATACGAAAGCTCACTTAATTAAGATCACTCTTGTTATTATTTTATGATATCGAATAAGAATGATTTAGCTAATTGGTGGTCATGACTATTTATACACTGATATTTTTGTTTTGAACTCAATGGGATAATTTCAAGCCAACGCTGGCATACCCAAGACATATCATTAAAACTTTCTTCAGAGTAATGGGCCAGATGCTGCGGATACTGCTGTAAAATTTGCTTTAACGTTTGACTCAGTATTTTATCTTTTTTTCGGTTAATCTTATTGCTTTGAGCCGGTTCAATTTGTTGTTCAATGATATCGCTTGGCCAAGAATCAATTAAGCTGACGTCACCTCGTTTCAAACCGTCATCATCAACGCTAATGTGGTTAATGGTGAAGGTTTGTTTTCCTTGAACACTGATACCTAATAAGCCATCGTCAAGCGTCTCAAAGTCAATAATTTGGGTTAACGTACCAATAGGTAGAATGGTTTTTTTATCATCAGCCAGCATACATAAGCCAAACCCAATACCACTCTTTAGTGATTCAGATACTAAGCGTTTGTATCTGGGTTCAAAAATGCGTAATTGGGTATATCCCTGAGGCAATAAGCAAACGGGTAGTGGAAATAATGGGATATTCATAACGGCACCTGTATCAGATATAACAAATAAACTTACTTAATGTACGTGTAAAAAGAGCTTAACGATCATCTTTTAATGCGCCTTGATCCACCCAAATTAGATTGTTGGTGTTAATCCCCAATGCTGAGAGTTTGTTTATAAAACCTTGTTTGGTGTTGGAGTTAATCACAGCTGTTCTTGAGAGGATCCATGCATATTGCGCGTTAGGGCCAATGACTAGAGCATCGGTATATTGACCATTAGGAGCTTGGATTACGTCATGTATTTGGTATGCGCCATAAAAAGGACCAAAAAATGACACTTTAAGTAAGCCTTGGTCACTTCCATCAATAAAATAAGCTTTACCATTAGCTTCATCCCATTGCTGTTCATCTTGTTTAAATCCACGGTTAGTCACCACAACCTTGCTTCCTTGAAGTGTATATTGTGCGGTCACATGGGACATATTTCGCTCAAATGAGTGATCGAGGCGGGCGATTTCATACCAAGTTCCTAAGTACAGATTTAGTTCAAACGGTTTTACAACAGTGACCGGTTTATCGATTAAGGTACAAGCAGATAAACTCATTATTGAGAGCCATATGCTTAAGTGCCTCAGAGGTTGGGTGATATTTATCATGTATAACCTTTGCTGAAAGTTTGCGAGATGCAACAGCTTGCTTCTCTAATAAAATATGATACGAATTAAGGACGCTTTTTGATCTTGTTTAAAGGTTTTTTCTTTTTTTGGGGGATAAATCTTGTTTTAACACTGTTAATAAATCTTTTTTAAGTATAATTAGCGTTAATAATACATTTTTACGTTGTTTGTAGGTGGGACTCGTCCATGAGAAAAGTGCTCGATACGGTTGATCAAAGGACTAAGCTAGTTGGCGAAAATCGTTTAGAACTATTGCTGTTTCGCATTAACTCGACCCAGTTATTTGCCATTAATGTATTTAAAGTTAAAGAGGTGGTTAAGTTACCTCCGCTAAGTAACTTGCCTGGCAGTAACCACAACGTCTATGGTGTCGCTAATATTAGAGGGGTGTCGATCCCTGTGATCAATTTGCGTGAAGCAATTGGTTTTTCACCTATGCCGGTGACTGAAGACAGTAACTTGATTATTACTGAATATAACCGCAGTGTGCAGGGTTTTTTAGTCGGTAAAGTTGAGAATATTGTTAACATGACCTGGAGTGATATTATGCCTCCGCCTAAAACCTCTGGAGGGCATAATTACTTAACCGCGATAACTAAAATAGAAGACCAAGGTCAATCACGATTAGTATCCATTATTGACGTAGAGAAAGTCTTAGCTGAGATCATTAGCTATGATGTTAAGTTGTCAGATGGTGTGCTTGATGAATCTCTGACTTCTCATATGCCAGGGCGTAAGATATTAGTCGTCGATGACTCCTCCACAGCTCGCAAGCAAGTGAGGGACACATTAAGTAAGTTAGGCATTGAGATCCTTGAGGCATCAGACGGGCTACAAGCGTTACGGTTATTACAATCGTGGGCCGATAAAGGTCAAAACGTTGCCGAAGAATTGCTTATGATGATAACCGATGCAGAAATGCCTGAGATGGATGGTTATAAGTTGACTCATGAAGTCCGTAATGATCCCCGAATGGCGGCATTATTTATTACACTCAATACTTCTTTAAGCGGCAGTTTTAACCAAGCTATGGTGAAAAAAGTCGGCTGCAATGAGTTTATTTCTAAATTTCAACCCGACTTGTTAGTGAGTGTTGTTCAAGATCGTTTACGTGCTATTCTTTCATAGGCAATAGCATAAATCGTTAACCAGAGGCACGTATCCAGAGTGGATTGAGTTATTGAGCCGCACCTTGGTCCATATCTTCGATCAACTCATCAAGAATTCGACGCTGGTTTCCAGGGGTAATACCAATATTGAGCCGAGCTATTTTGACCGCATGGCCAAATTGGGCTTTACCCAATAGCGTAATGAGCTGCTGTAAAAAAATACTGTCTAAAGACAATGTTTGGCTGTAGTGGCTAATGGCTTTAGTGAGTGACGTAAACACAATGCCGTCAAATTCAAAACCTGTTTGATATTGACTCACATCGCCAGCAATCTCGCCATCGAGTAATATACCTTCCAGACTTAATGGCCAACCTCTTGCATTCATTCGACTTTGTGCAATTTGGTACATCATCCAAGCACTTTTTTTAAAGCCTCCAAAAATCATACAGTCAAATTCTGATTGTTCGAGTTCTTCTTCAGTCCAGTTAATTCCAATGGCCAAGTCTTTACGGTATAAATGCATTAAATTGTCTTTTACTGCATCTCGACAATCCCAAATAGAGGTCAGCAGATTTTTCTTGGCTAGCATATGGCATTCTTTACACGCCGGAATCGTTAAAGAGGGGTGGGGAGTGTGAGTCATTCTATAATAATCAAACAATTGATTACTTGGCTCGTTACAAAACCAACATGTATGACGTTTATCAAAAGGAATATCAATCTGTGTAGGCATGGATGCAATACTATTAATGAGCAGTGAAATGATGGCTGAACTTAGTGGCTAAGCGTAAATTAATCTGAGCTTAGGATTATCATACGCAGCGATAACACTAAGCTGTGGCTTGTGAGTTATCGCTGCGTATGGCGCTCTTTGAATGACCGACAAAGTCGAACCTAGTGTAAAGAATAACCTTAACAAAAGGTAAAGACGCTGTTTAAAGTGCGCTTTTTATTCCCTATTCAGCTTAAATTAGTGACGATTATTCTTTTTCAAAATCGACTAATTCTTTAGCGAGTACGATAGGATCAATTTCTAAGCACTCTTGTTCTGCTTCCCAATTAACACCGATTAGAACGCCATCGTCATTTAAATCACTCACCCAGTATTCTAAGAACTCCGTTAGCGTAATAGTAACCGGATTATAGTCAGCCCATTCATCAGTGCAGTGACTTTTTGCTGCAGCTTCGCTTGACCAAAGTGGCATAACATCTGTTTCTTCAAATTCTGATGAGTCACATACTACCCAACCCTCACCAGTTTCATCTTGTAAGCCCCATAAGACTTGATGTTGTTTTACGCTTTCGATAAAGCTTGATAATGCTGCAGTTTGTTCTGTCATGATTAATCGCTCAAATGAGTTAGAATTAATGTCATTATACGGACTCATTGAATAAGGAAAAGGCTTAATTAATGACAATTATATTTAGCTGGAGACTTAAGCAGTGTTTAAAGGCTAAATTGACTCATTATCTTGTGACTCTGCGGTAAATGAGAGCAGCATAGATAATAGACACATCAAAAGTGTTTTGGTGATAATAGCTAGTGGCTCGTTGTGGTTGCTGCCAGTCTTTATGGCATGGCTCTTATTAAACTAACGTTTAAATGCGATGATTGCTTGGTTTTATGAGGTATTCATAATGGATAAACCATGGGGCTATTTTACATGCTGCTGTGGTTTTGAGTCGGTTTACCATGATTGCGCACTTGTTAGCAGATTTTTCATTTTTCACTTCGGTTTAGCATAAATAAACAGGGTTTAATGTTAACAGCTCTTGTTTCCTTAAGGCTGATGCGTCACGATATTCAATATTCATTTTGCGTAAATTAAGTGTTGTTCATGGCCCATAAAAGACGTTTATCTGTGTTTATTGCTTCAATGTTTTTATCTAGTACCTTATTAAGTGCTTGTGCGGTATCGGCATCACCCGATCCTGTTGCAGATGTTGCTCCTGCTCAAGAGCAAGCTGATTTTGCCACTTGTGTCGTTACGTTACAGCAAAAAGCTAAAGCCGCAGGGATTTCACAACAGATTATCGACACTACAGTGGCAAATTTAAAGTATGTCCCTAGAGTGATTGAATTAGATAATCAGCAACCTGAATTTACCACCACCTTTGGTGATTACTTTGATAAACGTGTCACTGCGTGGCGAGTTGAGCAGGGTAAAAAAATGTTGGCTGAGCATAAATCATTATTAGCTAAGCTCACAAAAGAGTATGGCGTACCAGGGCAATACATTGTTGCTTTCTGGGGGCTAGAAACTAATTTTGGGAGTTATAAAGGCAGCATGCCTGTGCTCGATTCATTAGCAACATTAGCGTGCGATCCAAGGCGTAGTGATTATTTTACTGGTGAGTTACTGCAAGCGTTGACCTTAAAGCAGCAGTATAATTTTGCCGACAGTAAAATGGTTGGTTCATGGGCCGGAGCTATGGGGCATACTCAATTTATGCCAACCAATTATCGAAAGTATGCGGTAGATGGCGATGGCGATGGTGTTGCTGATTTATGGAACAGTACTGATGATGCACTGACATCTGCGGCAAATTTTTTACAGCATCTAGGTTGGAAAGCAGATGAACGATGGGGGCGTGAAGTGTTGATTCCTAGCGATTATTCTTTTGCTTACTTAGGCGGTAAACATCCTCTACCACTGGTTAAGTGGCGTGAGCTTAATGTTAAGCAAGTTAATGGTCAGCCTTTGTCTACACCAGATATGCAAGCAGCGTTATATTTGCCAGCAGGGCACACAGGGCCTGCTTTTTTAGGATATGACAACTTTAATGTGATAATGCGTTGGAATCGTTCTGAATTTTATGCCATTTCAGTGGGACATTTAGCCGATCGTATAAATGGTGGTGCGGTATTAACCCGTGCAGTACCTAAACAGCCAAGGCTAAGCCGAGAAACGGTCAAACAAATTCAGCAAAGGCTCAATGATGCTGGTTTCGATGTGGGTAAGCCTGACGGTATTTTAGGGCGTAATTCAGTATTAGGGTTACAAGCTTTTCAACATGAAAAAGGGCTTATTGCTGATGGATTTCCTGATGTAGAGACGTTTACTGCCTTGGGTATCAAACTATAATCAGTATTTTTATGAGCATTTTTTGTGGATGCATTAGTACGCTTTTGCTAAGCTTCGGCAAATTTTTGAATTAAGGAACGATAATGAGCATTAAAGACAATATGGTCGTGCAGTTTAATTACACGCTACGTGATGAAAAAGGCGAAGTACTTGAATCAAACGAAGGTCGTGAGGCGATTGCCTATTTGCATGGTCATGACAACATGATGCCTGGTATTGAAGATGCGATTAATGGCAAAGAAATTGGCGAGAAATTCACTATTACTCCGCCAGCTGCAGATACTTATGGCGAACGTCAACCAGATTCTGAGCAGCGCGTGTCGGTTAAACACCTTGCAGGCGCTAAAGTATGGAAACCGGGCATGGCTGCCGTGGTGAATACTGAGCAAGGCCAGCGTCAAGTGACCATTATTAAAGTCGGTAAGTTTATGGCGACGGTTGATGTTAATCATCCACTTGCTGGCCGTGAATTAACTTTCGATATTGAAATTGTCGGTGCCCGCGATGCATCTGATGAAGAAATTGCCCATGGTCATGCCCATGGCGCTGGTGGTCATCACCACTAGTAGGGGACCGCTTGGGTAAATTGATATTTACTTATGGTTTAACCCTGTACAGATCCCAAGTGAAGACTTGGGATTTTTTGTTTTAAGAGAGTAGATATGATTATTGATTTCTCATTAGGTAAAATTATTGTCACTGTGCATGAAATTCAGTGCCGGTTTCATGATAGCCAATTAGTGCTTACCGCATCCATGGATGACATTAGCTGTTTTCATCAAGGCTTAGTGATTGTTGCCGATGCAGGAACGGTGAGGTGGAGTATTAAACTGGATAATCCAGCGCAATTAGACGCGCTATTGCAACACACTGGCATTCAAGCGCAATAACTTAATTTGTATCGGCTTAGTGGCAAGATGAATGGGAATAGGCTGCTCGGCCATGAGCCTTGATTCAACTTGAATGACAAACTGAAGGTATTGACATGCTCTGAGCGATGCATGACATGTCAATACGATTACTGTCTATTTAACCTCCAACCAAAGCTAACCCACAGTTTGTGGCTTATATTATTGCTGCCGTTTTCGCTGCACTTCTGACTGCATATTGCCGCGAGTCCACTAAACTCCTTAAGCGTGTTCAAAAACCTATGACAGATTAACCTTGTGGGTGAGATGTTGACGTCATTAGTTGCTCACGGTTATGTGGGCGTAAAAAGTCAATATCAGGCCCGGCAGGGATGATTTGAGTCGGATTAATTTGTTGATGACTAAAGTAATAATGCTGCTTGATATGATCCATATTGACTGTGGTAGCAATGCCGGGTTGTTGATATAAATCACGTAAATAATCTGAAATATAGGCCATGCTTTCGATTGTATTGCGGTTGGTTTTAAAATGGCCGACATACACATTGTCAAAACGGATCAGGGTAGTAAACAGACGCCAATCCGCTTCAGTAATGCTATCGCCCAATAAATACCGTTTTGTGCTTAAGCGGGTCTCGATGGTGTCCAGCGCCGAGAATAAGGCATCATAGGCTTCTTCATAAGCGGCTTGTGAGGTAGCAAAACCACAGCGATAAACCCCATTATTGATTTTTTCGTAAATGAACTCATTGAGTTGGTTTATCTGCGGTTGTAAGGCTTGAGGATAATAATCGAGTGTATTGCCGGTAATATCATTAAAGGCGGTATTGAACATTCTAATGATTTCAGATGATTCATTACTGACGATAGTGTTGGTTTTTTTGTCCCACAATACTGGTACTGTGACTCGACCATTGTAGTGTGGTTTCGCTAATTGATAGGTTTGGTATAAAAAGTCTTTTTGATGTAAAGGATCGGCTTGAGCCCCTGCTATGTGTTGACCAATTTTGCCATCAACAGCATTGGCAAACTCCCAGCCGTTTTCTCGCATATGTGCTTCAACAACAGTAACATCAATAAGTGATTGTAATTGCTTTAATTCTCTAAAGATAAGGGTGCGGTGCGCCCAAGGGCAGGCTAGAGACACATACAAATGATAGCGGCCTGCTTCTGCAACAAAGCCTGCGTCGCCAGAGGGGCCAGCTTGGCCATCCGCAGTTACCCAATGACGTAATTGCGCATCTTCTCGAACAAACTTACCGCCATTTTCTTCGGTTGCATACCATTGATCGACCCACTGGCCATTTTGTAGTAATCCCATATCTCTCATCTCCTTAGTGGCTTTAGTCTTAGGTTACAACAAATAAAATCGAATAAAAGTATAATTAATCGCTAGTTTTGTTCGATTAAATTAATTACATTGCCGTCAAGGTTGATTATTTGTGGTGATGGGGTGTGAATAGATCGATGTTAAAAATCAATTGACGTAATATAGCCTGCAATATTTTATTGCATTGATAGGATTGATATATATATGTCTTTTAAGCTAGAAAAAATTGTAATCGAGCCGCAAACACCTGCGACAGCATGCGTTATTTGGCTTCATGGATTGGGTGATTCAGGTGCTGGCTTTGCGCCCGTCGTCCCCGTATTAGGCTTAGCTGGTCAGCACAGTATTCGTTTTATTTTTCCTCATGCACCAGAACAAGCAGTGACCATCAATGGCGGTTTTGTTATGCGCTCATGGTACGATATTAAAAGCATGGATTTACACGATCGCGCCGATATACAAGGTGTTATGGCGTCTGAGCAAGCCATCCGTCAGTTAATTGTTGAGCAGATTAATAGTGGTATACCTGCTGATAAAATCGTTTTAGCGGGTTTTAGTCAAGGTGGGGTCATGAGTTTGTTCACCGGGCTGCGTTTTGAACAAAAACTGGCCGGTATTATGGCGTTATCATGTTATTTACCCGGTGGCGAAACATTGCCAGAGCAACTTGCTGATGCTAATGCTCATACTGCTATTTTACAACATCATGGTGAGCAAGATGATGTTGTCCCGATGTTTGCTGGTAAAATGGCTTATGACGCACTGATTGCGGCAGGTTATCAGAGTACCTGGAAAACTTATCCGATGGCCCACAGTGTATTGCCTAATCAACTTGCTGATATTGGTCAATGGTTGCAGCAAGTGTTGAAATAACGCAAGCTCATCACTGTTCTTATATAAAGACAATAATCGTTATTGTCTTTATATAAAAAAATCAATCTATTTAAATGGCTTAGCAGCAAAAATGCTTAAGCCATTTTTTTTACTTTACTTTAACATACCCGTTAACATGGTAATTGTTTTTTACTGGGAACTATTGAGGTGTAAGTTATTGTTAAATAATGTATTAAAAATCACATTCTGTCATAAAAGTGACATCAAAAACCGTCAATCTTTGTTATCATTCTGGCCGTGAATAGGATAATTCACGGATTTAAAAATATAAATTATAACATCGGGGTAAATCATGACAAATATGTTAATTAAAGGATTGGTCGCAACGGCTGTACTAGCAGCGTTGACCGGTTGTGGCAGTGACGACGACAATACCGCTGTCGTTGCACCGACGACGTGTGCCGAAGCTGGTGCAGATTGTAAAATATTTACAGTATTACATACCAATGACAACCACGGTCGTTTTTGGGAAAACGGTGACGGCGAATACGGTATGGCAGCACGTAAAACGCTGATCGATCAGATCCGTGCTGAAGTTAGCTCAAACGGCGGTGAAACGATTTTACTTTCGGGCGGAGATATCAACACTGGCGTCCCTGAGTCAGACTTACAAGACGCAGTGCCAGATTTTATTGGTATGAATGAAATTGCTTATGACGCAATGGCAGTCGGTAACCATGAGTTTGATAATCCACTTGCGGTATTAGATTCACAACGCTCAATTGCTAACTTCCCAATGTTAGCGGCTAACATTTATAAAGCTGATGGCACTCGCTACTTTGATGCTTACAAAGTATTTAATATAAATGGTTTGCGCATTGCTGTGATCGGTTTAACCACTGAAGACACTGCGAAGATTGGTAACCCAGAATTTATCAAAGATTTAACCTTTACCGATCCAACCACTGAAGCAGCAAAAGTGATTGCAGAAATTAAAGCTGCAGATACTGCGGATCTTATTTTTGCAACCACTCATATGGGTCACTATGCTGATGCAATGAATGGTAGTAACGCCCCTGGCGACGTCGCCATGGCTCGTGCTCTAGCAGAAGGTGATTTGAATGCCATTATTGGTGGTCATTCACAAAACCCAGTATGTATGGAACCAGGTAAAAACGATTACGCTGACTTTGCTCCTGGCGATGACTGTACGCCTGATATGCAAAATGGCACTTACATTATGCAAGCTCACGAGTGGGGTAAGTATGTCGGTCGTGCTGATTTTGAATATTTCAATGGCGAGCTTCACCTTGCTAGTTACAAGTTAATCCCGGTTAATTTGAAAACATCAGTGACTGATGCAGATGGCAATAAAACGAAAGTATTGGTTGCTGATGAAATCGCCGCAGATGCAGACTTAAAACAACTACTTTCTTATTATCAAGAACGTGGTCAAGGCCAACTTAGTGAAGTGATTGCTACCACCGATGGTTTATTAGACGGCGAACGTGCAAATGTACGTAATATGCAAACTAATTTAGGCCGTTTGGTTGCAGAAGCGCAACGCACTAAAGTCGGTGCCGATATCGGTGTAATGAACTCTGGTGGTGTGCGTGCTTCAATTGCTGAAGGTGATATCTCTTACCGTGACGTGTTAACCGTGCAGCCTTTTGGCAACATGGTAACGTTAAGCACTATGACAGGTGCAGAAGTCACTGAGTACTTAAACACTGTAGCATCTTTCCAACGTGGTTCTGGCGCATATGCACAAATCACCGGTGTGAAAATGACAGTAGATTGTACTGCTCAAACAGTTGCTATCAGTGAAATCAATGGTAAAGATTACAGTGCCACTGACTCATACAGCTTTACTGTACCAAGCTTCAATGCTGCTGGTGGTGATGGCTATCCTGAGCTTGCACCAATTCAAACAGGTTATGTTGATGCAGAAGTGTTATACACTTTCTTCAAAGATAAAGGCACTATTGCGGCTGCAGATTATGCTCCAATGGGTGACATTGTTTATGAAAACTCAAACAGCCCACTAGGTTGTGAAGTAACAGCAAACTAATTAGCCTCAGTTTGGGTAAACAGATGGTATAACCATTTCTTATCTCGACCAAAGGTACGATTGCAAAAAAGGCAGCTGAAGCTGCCTTTTTTATTGGCTGCTATTTAGTTGACTTACAGTGGATTAAAGGGCTAATGTGATTGGAGAATATAGTGACTGATGAACAGTTCATTGATTGGGTTGAGAGAAAATTAATATGACAGGTATCTACAGAGTCGTGGTCTTAATCGCATTAATTGCGCTGGCGTTGACATGTTATTTAGCCGGCAGCCAAACCGGGGCGGTGACTTTTTTTGTGGCTGGAGGATTACTTGAAACTGCTTTTTGGTTTGGTTTGTTTCGAAAATCTACCAATCGAACCATTAGTTAATTCTCACAGCTAAGCTGATTAGTCATTTTACGATAAGCGATTAGCTCTATGTGAGCGATATCCTTAATGCTATTAAGCAACATGTGATAATCAACAGGCAGCCGAGGCTGCCTGTTGATTATGCTGAAGTCAAATTAGCTTGATAACTGCGTGTTTCATCAGTCTATGGCTGACATGATTAGCCACAATTAAGTGATATTATTTCCAGCCTATTTATTTCCAACCGATATGAGTGGTTAACGTGTGGGTTTGTCCTGGCGCTAACACTATGCTGTCGTCTCTCACGTTGGCTGCTTCTAAACAGACCATGGTTAAGTAATCATCATGATTAAACCGAGATAGGCGGGTTGACTTGTCTATCCAAGGGTTCCATAACACTGCGGAGTGGCTGTTTTCCCGGCTCACCACAATCGTTCCATTTGGAGTATGTAATTCCTGAATGGGCGCTAGTTTGGTATAAACTCTATCGGTTTCTCGATCAAATTTAACCACATCGTCGACTTGTTCAAAAGGTCCTTGATCAAATTCAATGTATTGTGAACCGCTAAATCCACTGGCCTTAAGTTGGTGAATATCTTCTATGGGGAAATAGCTATGCAATGCTTGTGTGAGCTCGATGTCGTAATCTGCATTGTTAATATTGATGATGCTTACCGATAATGTTTCACCTAAGTTAAATAGCACCTTCACTTGGGTATTATGCGGCCAATACTGCTTATCTATTTCGCTGGCGGGCAGGGCAAACAGCAACGCAACAGATTGATCGCCCATGTTGATGGATTCTAATGACCAAATCTTATTGCGCGCAAAACCATGCTGTGGAAAGCCTTGGATATCGCTCATCCCAAACCAAGGCCAACAAACTGGAATTCCACCTCTTATGCCATTGCTTGGTTGGTAATCGTCGGCACTTGATACCCATAAAAGTGGTGATTTTCCACTGGGTGTAAATTGATCTATTTGCGCCCCTTGCAAAAAAATACGCGCTTGGCAAAACGCGGTATCGACAGCA
This sequence comes from Shewanella sp. SG41-3, assembly GCF_014164545.1. Lineage (NCBI taxonomy): Bacteria > Pseudomonadati > Pseudomonadota > Gammaproteobacteria > Alteromonadales > Shewanellaceae > Shewanella > Shewanella sp. SG41-3. The sequence continues at coordinate 285,652 of NZ_JACJFJ010000006.1, read as the reverse complement.
ACATAATCGAGACCATTGGGATGTCTCTTGGTGGTAACTGAACCCATAATCTGTGTCCTTATATGTGTTAATCCAAGCCGATAGCTTATAAATGAACAGAAGCAATTGGCTTATTGGTTAAATGATTTGGGCTTACTTAATAAAATGCAGTAAACGATTATTGGCTGGCATAGCAATGTCTTCTCGAAGCGTTAGCCCTTGCTGCTGTGCTAATTGACAGATCCATTCGATATCGCGGATGCCGCTTTGGGGATTATTGTGTTGTAAAGACATATTGAACTGTCGATTACTGTCACTGGTAAATTGGCCTTGGTAATTGAACGGACCATAAATAACTAATGAGCCAGCGTTTACCAATAGATTACCCACGCCAATAAAAAATGCTTCAACCATCGTCTTACTCATAATATGCAGAGTATTAGCACTGAATATCGCATCGACATTTGATGTCAGTTGCGGCCAAGGCTGGGTGACATCTAATTCAATAGCGGGCTGTAAGTTTGGTGATGCTTGCAAATTGAGACGAGCTTGCAAATTAGGCAGATAATGCCGTTGATCGCTTGGTTGCCAGCGGATATGCGGAAGATGGTTAGCAAAATACACGCTATGCTGGCCAGTACCACTGCCTATTTCAAGCAAATGAACGCAACTATGAAGCCACTTTGTTAATAGCGTTAATATAGGCTGCTGGTTATTTTCACAAGCTTGCGAAAAAGGTAGCTGTTGTAACGTTAATGATTGAGGCATTACGAGATATCAATTCTATCCATTTCTAATTGTTGTAATGCTATCACCGCTTGAGTGCGATTGCGAACACCCAATTTGCGAAATATTGCCGTTGCATGAGCCTTGATGGTGGCTTCTGATACCCCAAAATCATAAGCAATTTGTTTGTTGAGTAACCCTTCGGCAAACATCTGCAGTACGCGATATTGCTGTGGGGTTAAATCAGATAGACGTGAGGCCATTTTGTCGGTTGGATCATCAGAAACCGGTACAATTTGGGTACCTTTGGGTAACCAAATATCACCATATAACACCGCGTTTAATGCTTCTTCCAACACTTCCATAGACGCTGACTTTGGAATGAATCCGCTACTACCATAATGTATTGCTCGGCTTATGGTATTGATGTCTTCGTGGGCAGAAATCACCACCACAGGAATGTCTGGATGATGGGTTCTAAGGTGGATTAACGTTGAATAACCGTGAGAGCCCGGCATCTGTAGGTCAAGTAAGATTAAGTCAAACGGTTGGTCTTTCTCATCAAGGACATGTTGTAATGCCTCGGCACTATCAGCCTCAAACCATTGCGTGTGTTCAAAGGCATTACTCAGCGCTAGCCTTAAGGCATTACGGAATAATGGATGGTCATCTGCAATAATGATATTTAAATTTTCGAGCTTCATGGCGTTTTTTATTCTATGTTGCACGTGAAGATAAACTCAATGTAACAGAAAAGTAATCGAGTATTCTATTGCTTTGTGCAAGATTATCATTGATTTGAATAAAAACAATCAAACTATAGACTTTAGTCTAGTGAGCGAAATGATGATGCAGCCATCTATCTGACTGCATTTACTGGGTGTTATTAATTATGTGGCCACACTTGGGTCGGGTTGCGATTTTCATCTACCGCAACAAAAGTAAACACGCCACGTATTGCATGTTCCCTATGATCGCGGTACATATCTTCAACATAAATATTCACTTCAACTTTTAGCGATGTGTTACCAACATGGATCACATTTGCAATCAGCTCAGCCAAGCTGCCAGCGGGTATCGCTTTTTTGAAATCAATCCGATCAGAACTCACGGTTACTAATGATTTACGACAAAAACGTGTAGCGGCTATAAATGCTGTTTCATCCATCCAGGCTAATGCATCACCACCAAATAAGGTGTTATGGTGATTAGTATTAGATGGGAAAATTGCCTTAATAACGCGGGCTTCTGATTGAGCAATACGTGCTGCAATGTCATCAGGGAAATGGTTTTGAGTTTGTGCTGGGTTTTGAGCAAGGGACATACAACGACCTAATGTTATGCGGTTCAATAAAGAATTAAGCGAAAAAAGCCGCGCATTGTACTGTATTGAGCGTATTCGTGTCGATGTTGTGGTGCTTATTTGTCGATAAGGCCTCACGGTTGTGCAACCTTATGGACAATATGTTGTTTAATAGTAACAACTGAATTATTTGATTAACCTAATGTGCTTAAATGCAGTTGTCGATTGAGTTGATGTCTATTCTGCATAGGCTAAATTAATAACGAAGCAATACAGTTGATACTATTTGTTTGTTGGGATTTAGGGTCACAATATATAAACGATCAAATTCACTGGCGTCATCAATCGGTATTTGTTGCTTTGCCCCGAGCTTTTCAACTAAATCTGTCGAAGTATTACTGTGGCCTACCACTAAAATATTACCCTGTTCGGTTAATAACTGCTGGGCAAAGTTTGCCATATGTTGAGGATCATAAACACTTAGCTCCAGGTGTTGATCTTGAGCGACTTGCTTGGCTGTTTCACGGGTACGATTATAATCAGTGGTGTAGACTTTTTGTAAAGAGGTCGCCGATAACACTGTTGCTAAACGTAAGGCTCGTAATTGTCCTTGTGCAGATAAACTGGGATTTTGACCAGTACGTTTTTCTGCATGCCTAACGATAAAGATAACGTGATTACTTGTGGCCCCTTTATGGTTAAGATCAACTGATGTCGATTCTGGCGCCTGTGCCATTATCGATATGCTCATCAAGCTCATCAAACCAATCAGTATGCTGGTGATTATCTGTTTCATATGGTTAATCCGCTAAGTAATATTCGATGGTTGATACCACACGCACTTGCTTAATGTAGGGCGTATTCTTATCTCTGTTACTGATACTGAATTGCCCTTGAGTGGCTTTTTTAATTTTTCCTAATCGGCTTTGAGAATCTTTAGCAAATTTTTCGGCCACTGAGCGGGCATTGGTGGTCGATTCTTCAATCATTTTTGGCTTAACGTCATTTAATCGGCTAAAAATATACTCGACTTGGGCATCATAGTTATTCTGCGAGAATACAATGCCCGTTTTCCCCAGCTCAGTTAATTGCGGCATGACACCACGCACTTTATCGATGTCATTAGAATAAACCGTAATGGTTTGTGTCGCGGTATAACGCAATTCTATTGGTTGATTACCACCATATTGTTGCACCAGTTTATCGGTAATTGTCGGCGCTGTGAGGGTAATTTCTTTTGGATCGATATGTTGCTCAGTTAAAAAACTGACCACTTGGTTGTTTTGTGCTTCCAGCTGTTTATACAGTTCATCGAGATTATTATTGGCTGCAGTAAATTGGATAGGCCAGATGACAATGTCTGCAGGATATTCATTTTCTGCTAAGCCTTTAACTGTGACACTGCGCTCAAGTAATTTGTATTCAACAATGGCTTGTTTGAGTAACAGACCCAAAGCACCAAAGCCCAGCGCAATGAATATTCCAAAAACAGCAGCACTACGAGACGAACTTTGCATAACAACATCCTTATTAATAGGTAACAGTGTGGCTCGACGAAGGTGACTCTTTGTTGCAGAGAATGAATAGAAGTACCTCATTATCATATAAGGGCATCATTATGGTCAAATAAGGCACTATCAACAATCATCGTCAGTCCAATGAAGGGCGATCATAATCGAATATGGACTCAATATTGGTTTTATGGATTATTTTTAATCCTATTTTTTGCGTATTGTCAGTGTTGCAACAATACTTACAAGCGCAAATAACACAATTGCTATATTGCCTTTATCACTTGGATAACGTTTTAAGCTATTCAATTTACTATATTAAAAAAACTCAATGCTGTGAGCACAACCTCGCCTTAAAGGAATTAATATGTCTTCTCGGTTAACCGCACAGCTTATTCTTCATGGGTTTGATGATTCATTACCAGCATGGCGCCGAGTGATTTTTCAACGATTATTTAGCATATTAGCTTTATTGTGTATTCCGGTTTACATCACCAGTGTCTATTTGTGCGTCGTTAAAAACTTATGGGGCATGGCAATATTTGATACTCTCGCTTATGGAATATTGTTATTCATTTTGTTTTATCCTCGCATTACTGATAGGCAAAAATTTATCGTAGGATGTTACCTTGCGTTTGGTATCGGTATTGGTTTTGTCATTGCTATAGGCCCCTCTGGTGCGGGCTTTTTTTGGCTATTTGCTTTCCCTCCACTGTGCAGCATTTTGCTCGGCGAAAAAATGGCGCTATGGGCTCAAGTTGTCAACGCGATATCGCTATTACTAATCGGTATCGCCTATCAATACCAACTAGTTCATTGGCCTGATGTGAGTGGATTTTCAACCTTGATCTGGTATGTGGTAGCGATTAACTTTTTAGTGACTAATGCCATTGTGACTCAGTCTATATCTTATTTGTTGGGTAAATTAACGCATTCGTTAGCATCTACTTTGGCCTCACGTAAAGCCACTGTGATGGGATTAGCTAAGTTAGCTGAGTACCGTGATAATGAAACGGGGGCGCATTTAATCAGAATGCAGCAGTATGCCAATATGCTGGCAAAACAACGATTAACTGATGAGCATGTTCCACAAGAATTAACCGAAGCTTTTATTCAAGAAATAAGCCTTTCAGCCATTTTGCATGATATAGGTAAAGTGGGTATTGCCGATCATATCTTATTAAAACCTGGACGCTTAACGGCAGAAGAGTTCGAGCAAATTAAGGCGCATCCAGTGATAGGTGAAAAAGTACTTAATAGTCTATTAGCCTATGCCCCAGAATGTTCATTTATTCGGATGGGGCGCGACATTGCCGGAGCTCACCATGAAAAGTGGGATGGCAGCGGCTATCCTAAGGGGTTAATCGGTGATGCCATTCCCTTGTCTGCGAGAATAGTGGCTCTGGTTGATGTATATGACGCATTAACATCACCACGCTGTTACAAGAGGCCGTTTAGCCATGAAGAAGCGATGACGCTTATTTTAGAAGGTAAAGGTAAGCATTTTGACCCTGAGTTAGTCGACAGCCTGGTGATGATCAGTGAACAGTTTGCCGTATTGTCTAAAGCCTCTTTACTAGAACAAGAGTAATAGGATGGATTTAAGACTATAAATGACAATGCCAGTCATAAATGACTGGCATTGGTAAACGTTCATCAAGCTGCTCAACTAGCGAATAAGTCAGTAAGGACTTATTGTGCGAGTAAGGCTTTACGCTCTCTTGATGCTTGAGCTAAATCACGTAACAGTTTTTCTGAATCAGCCCAATGTAAACAGGCATCGGTAATACTTTGACCATAAACTAAAGGTTCGCCTTTAACGACTTTTTGATTACCTTCAATCATAAAGCTTTCTGCCATAATACCGGCGATAGCTGTGCTACCACTGCGCAGTTGCGCTATGATGCTATCGGCAACATTTAACTGATTTTTATGCTGTTTTTCACTGTTGCCGTGGCTAAAGTCAACCACCATACGCTGAGTTACACCCACTTGTTCAAGTTGGGCGCGAGCCACTTCAATGTCCTCTGCACAATAGTTTGGTGTTTTGCCACCACGTAAAATAATATGCCCAAATGGATTGCCGTGAGTACGATATACCGCCATGGCGCCATCTTTATCCGGAGAATAAAAAATATGTGGAGCTTGGGCTGCGCGAACGGCGTCAACAGCGATATTAATGTTACCGTCGGTACCATTTTTAAAGCCCACAGGACAGGACAACGCAGACGCCATTTCACGGTGAATTTGGCTTTCGGTGGTACGTGCGCCAATAGCGCCCCAAGTGATTAAGTCAGCAATATATTGACCGTTTACCATGTCTAAAAATTCAGTGGCGATAGGCAGTTTTAATTCGGTGATCTGCTGCAATAGCTCACGCGCCAAGCGCAAGCCTTTGTTGGGGCTAAAGCTGCCGTCTAAATCAGGATCCGAAATTAATCCCTTCCAGCCAACAATAGTGCGAGGCTTTTCAAAATAGACCCGCATCAGAATGCATAAGTCATCTTTTAGTTCGTGGTGAAGTGCCGATAAGCGCTCGGCATATTCAAGTGCCGCTTTGGTATCGTGAATTGAACAAGGGCCAATAATGACTAATAAGCGTTGGTCTTCACCGGCAATAATGGCTTCAACTTCTCGGCGCTGTGCAACAAGATAGTCTGCAGCATCTTGAGTCAAAGGGTATTCTGATGCCAGTTGAGCGGGTGAAATGACTTTGCTTAAAAGGGTAGTTCGTAGTTCATCTGTTTTAATTGTCATGCATATTACCGAGAAATCGTGAGATGCATCAGCATCATATTACTCGGGATTATATACCCAAAGAAGTTCAAGATGCGAGGCTTAGCCTCGGATTCTCTGGCTGAATAAACAGATTGCTGTAAACGGCTTACTCGAATTAAGCGAGTCAGTCTGGGTTTGAAAGCCTATTTACAGCGTTTTTTATTGTTTATAAATTAGAACATATGACGTTCTAAACCGGTTATATCAATAATTTTTGTGGCAATTTCTTCAACCGAATGATTGGTGGTATTCACAAAAGGGATACGTTCTTTTTTATACATCATTTCCACTTCTTTCACTTCAAGCTTGCATTGTCTTAATGATGAATAACGGCTGTTTTCCATTCGGCTTTGACGAATTTCATGCAAACGATGTGGATCGATTGTTAAGCCAAATAATTTTGATTTATTGCGTTTTAATGCCTCAGGTAACTGAAGGTTATCCATATCATCTTCAGTAAACGGGTAGTTTGCAGCCTTTATACCAAACTGCATCGACAGATATAAACTGGAGGGGGTTTTACCACAGCGAGATACGCCCAATAAAATGATATCGGCTTTATCCATGTGTTTCATGGTTTGGCCATCGTCGTTTTCCATTGTGTAGTTAATCGCATCTATACGAGTTTCGTAACCGTGGTTACTTTTACCATGAGTTCGATGCAATAAAGGCTTCGCTTGCACGCCCAAGTGTTGTTCTAATGGCGCAACAAAGGTATTTAAAAAGTCATAATCGACACATTCGCTTGAAAAAATCACATTGCGGATTTCCGGATTAATGATTGAGTGGAACACAAGTGGTCTTACACCTGTTGTAATAAAACAATCATTTATTTGTTGCTTCACTTTTTGTGCTTTCTGAATAGTTTCCACAAACGGAATCGTAAGTGCTTCAAATTCTATGGGAAATTGCGAAAGCACCGCATGCCCAAAAACCTCAGCTGTGATCGCGGTCCCATCTGAAATGTAGAATACTTTTGGTGTCATTCTGACCTCTTGTAGTAATAAAATTACAAATAAAATTATAGATTTACGCGTGTTGTATGGGAGTGTAAGATGCTATTGCCCTCGTGTGAAGTGGCCACTGAAATAAAAACTTGCGGAGATAAAACTGTGCAGCAATACGTACTCTGGTATCAAGAATTAGGCATGGGTGATGTAAACAAGGTTGGCGGTAAAAACGCATCCCTTGGTGAGATGATCAGCAATCTGGCTAATGCAGGGGTTCAAGTTCCTGGCGGTTTTGCAACGACCTCTCATGCGTTCAATGAGTTCCTTGAACAAAGTGGAGTTAACCAGAAAATTTTTGACATTCTGGCGACATTGGATGTTGATGATGTCAATGAACTGGCAAAAGTAGGTGCCCAGATCAGACAATGGGTTATTGAAACCCCATTTCAACCCGCATTAGAAGACGCGATTCGCGAAGCTTACGAGCAATTGTCGAGCGAAACGAAAGAAGCATCATTTGCTGTGCGTTCTTCAGCCACTGCTGAAGATATGCCTGATGCATCTTTTGCTGGACAACAAGAAACCTTCCTCAACGTTAAAGGGTTCGATGCTGTCATGCTGGCAATTAAGCATGTATACGCATCACTGTTTAACGACCGTGCAATTTCTTACCGTGTCCACCAAGGTTATGAACATCAAGGTGTCGCTTTATCTGCTGGCGTACAACGTATGGTCCGTTCAGACAAAGCCGCATCTGGGGTGATGTTCACTATGGACACTGAGTCAGGTAATAATGACGTTGTATTTATCACTTCATCTTTTGGTTTAGGTGAAATGGTTGTACAAGGTGCTGTTAACCCTGATGAATTCTATGTGCACAAACCTATTTTAGCGCAAGGCCATCAGGCTGTTGTGCGTCGTAACATCGGCAGTAAGTTGATTCAGATGGTTTACTCTGATGATGCCGGCCATGGTAAGCAAGTTAAAATTGAAGACGTTGCTGCAGAGCAACGTCGTGTATTCTCGATTAATGATGAAGAAGTCATGGAGCTTGCTAAGCAAGCCATGGTGATTGAAAAGCATTATGGTCGTGCAATGGATATCGAATGGGCCAAAGACGGTAACGACGGAAAGTTATATATTGTCCAAGCTCGTCCAGAAACCGTTCGTAGCCGTGAAGATGTGCAGTTAATTGAACGTTATCACTTAAAAACCAAAGGCGAGGTGATCTGTGAAGGTCGTGCTATTGGCCATAAGATTGGTACTGGTGTCGCCAAGGTATTAACCTCTATCGACCAGATGGATCAAATTGAGCCAGGTGATGTGTTAGTGACTGACATGACAGACCCAGATTGGGAACCTATCATGAAACGTGCTAGTGCCATTGTAACCAACCGTGGTGGCCGTACTTGCCATGCTGCGATTATTGCACGTGAACTAGGTGTTCCTGCTGTTGTAGGTTGTGGTGATGTGACTGACCGCATTAAGACTGGCGACATAGTTACCGTATCTTGTGCTGAAGGTGATACTGGCTTAATTTTCTCGGGTAAACAAGAGTTTGAAATCGTCACTAACCGTGTTGATACCTTACCGCCTTTACCAATGAAAATTATGATGAATGTGGGTAACCCTGATCGTGCATTTGACTTTGCTCGTTTACCTAACGAAGGTGTGGGTTTAGCGCGTTTAGAGTTTATCATTAACCGCATGATTGGTATTCATCCTAAAGCGTTGCTTGACTTCAATGGCCAAACTGCTGAGCTACAGACAGAAATTAATGAAATGATCGCTGGGTATGACTCGCCAGTTGAGTTTTATGTTGCGCGTCTAGTTGAAGGTATCGCGACTATCGCATCGGCTTTTTATCCGAAGAAAGTTATCGTACGTATGTCAGACTTTAAGTCTAACGAGTATGCAAACTTAGTCGGTGGTGATCGTTACGAGCCAGATGAAGAAAATCCAATGTTGGGCTTCCGTGGTGCGAGCCGTTATATTTCTGAATCATTCCGCGATTGTTTCGCGCTCGAATGTGAAGCGATTAAACGTGTTCGTAATCAAATGGGCTTAACCAATGTTGAAGTGATGATCCCGTTTGTGCGTACCGTAAACGAAGCATCTCAAGTTATTGAGTTACTAAAAGAACAAGGCTTAGAGCGCGGTAAAGATGGCTTACGCGTTATCATGATGTGTGAACTACCTTCAAACGCCTTGCTAGCTGACCAGTTCCTTGAGCATTTTGATGGTTTTTCTATCGGTTCAAATGATTTAACTCAGTTAACATTAGGGCTTGATCGTGACTCAGGAATCATCAGTCACTTGTTTGATGAGCGTAATGATGCGGTTAAAGCATTATTAGCCATGGCGATTAAAGCGGCTAAAGCGAAAGGTGCTTACGTCGGTATTTGTGGTCAAGGTCCTTCAGACCATTCTGATTTTGCTGCATGGTTAGTTGAGCAAGGTATTGATTCTGTATCGCTTAATCCTGATACCGTTATCGATACTTGGTTATATTTAGCTGAAGCTCATGGCTAAATTATGCTAAAAATTGCTGGTGGATTGTCTGCCTAACATGCAATTTTATCAAGTTGTTAGAAAAGCCGCTTTTTAGCGGCTTTTTTTTGTTTATAATGGCTGCAATATGCCAATAAATAATAAGTCCTCTATGTTACCTTTACTATCACATAAACAAACATTAGAACCTATCTATCTTGAGTATCTTGACGCGCTGGAGCAAAGCGAGTTTGAAGGTGAAATAGACAAGCGCTACAGTGCGCGGCTTATTCAGGCAACCGATAATTCTGTGTATCAATTTTTGCCACAAGCGGTGATTTATCCTTTACATCAACAAGATGTCGAGTTGGTATTATCGTTAGCGGCGCAACCTCAATACAAAGCTGTGACTTTCAGTGCGCGCGGCGGTGGAACGGGAACTAATGGTCAGTCATTAACCCACGGCTTGATTTTAGATGTGTCGCGGCACATGAACCAAGTACTCGAGATTAATGCCAAAGAGGGTTGGGCTAGGGTACAAGCAGGTGTGGTTAAAGATGCGTTAAATGATGCTTTGCGCCCGCACGGCTTCTTTTTTAGTCCAGATTTATCTACGTCAAACCGCGCGACAGTTGGCGGCATGGTTAACACCGATGCCTCTGGTGCGGGGTCACTGGTTTACGGTAAAACATCGGATCATGTGTTAGGACTGACCAGTGTTCTCATTGATGGCAGTGTACTCACTACTACGCCGATAGATCATGACAAAGTTGATCAACACCCTTTTGCTGCTAATCAACTTGGCAATGCCATTGCTAGCCAAGTAGCAGCTTTATGCTTACAAAAACGTGACACCATTATTGAACGTTTCCCTAAATTGAACCGATTTTTAACTGGTTATGATTTAAAGCACGTGTGGAATGACGACCTAAGCCAGTTTGATTTATCGCGCATTTTAGCTGGCTCCGAAGGGACGCTGGCGGTGATCACCGAAACCAAGCTTAATCTAACGCCATTACCGAAAACGCGCATGATGGTGAATATTAAGTATGACTCCTTTGAGTCAGCGTTACGTCATGCCCCATCATTAGTTAAGGCCAGTGCCACAGTTGTTGAGACTGTTGATTCCAAGGTACTTAATCTTGCTCGCGAAGACATTATTTGGCACTCGGTGGCCGATCACATTAAAGCCGTACCGAATAAGATCATCGAAGGTCTTAACATGGTTGAATTCGCTGGTGAAGATGATGAAGTTAAACATAAAGTTGCCCTATTAGAAGAAATGCTCAGCGGACAACTCAGTCAACCTCAGTTTGGTTTAGTCGGTTTTCAAATCATTACCCACAGAAGTGATATTGACAGTATTTACGCCATGCGTAAAAAGGCCGTTGGCTTATTAGGTGCCACCAAAGGCACCCGTAAGCCGCTAGCCTTTGCTGAAGATACCGCTGTGCCACCAGAACACTTAGCCGACTATATTATGGAGTTTCGGGCACTGCTTGATAGCCATCATTTGCAGTACGGCATGTTTGGTCATGTCGATGCAGGCGTACTTCATGTGCGTCCGGCGCTTGATATGTGCGATGTCGCCGATGAACAATTACTCAAAGTGATATCTGATCAAGTGGCTGCATTAACGCTAAAATATGGCGGTTTAATGTGGGGCGAACACGGCAAAGGGGTTCGCGGTGAATATGGCCCCGCGGTGTTTGGCGAAGAACTCTACGGAGTACTTGAACAGATTAAAGGATTATTTGACCCTGACAATCGCTTAAACCCTGGTAAATTAGTCGCGCCACCTCAATCTGGCCCACTACTGTTTAATGTTGACAGTGCCAAACGTGGCAGTTTCGATAGACAAATCCCAGTGCAAGTGCGTAATGCTTTTCCTGACGTGATGAACTGTAATGGTAATGGATTGTGTTTTAACTACAGCAGCTATTCGCCTATGTGTCCGTCGTTTAAGGTCACTGGTGATCGAGTACAATCACCAAAAGGGCGTGCCGGGTTAATGCGTGAATGGTTACGTTTGCTTGAAGCTGAAGGTGTTGATGTTGACGCGCTGGCAAAGTCGAAGCCACTTGGCTGGATGCAACGTACTCAAAATACCTTAAATAACCAACGTGATTATGACTATTCGCACGAAGTCATGGAATCTCTTAAAGGCTGTTTAGCCTGTAAAGCTTGTTCAGGTCAGTGTCCGGTTAAGGTCGATGTACCAAAGTTTAGGGCGCAGTTTTTCAATATTTACTACAAACGTTATTTGCGTCCGGCTAAAGATTATCTAGTTGCAGGAATCGAAGATTCATTGCCGTTAATGGCTGCTATGCCTAAATTGACTAATTTAGCTTCGCAAAATCCGTTGAGTAAATGGGTGATTAAAAAAGCGATTGGGTATGTCGATGCCCCCAAACTATCTGTGCCGACACTTAAACAGCGTTTAGACGGGCATTCTAGTCGCGGTTATGATTTGGATTCTTTGTACACCATCCCAGAAGACCAGCGCAATCAGTATGTGCTAGTTGTACAAGACCCGTTTAACAGCTTTTATGATGCTGACTTAGTTTATCGCTTTATTCAATTAATCGAAAAGCTCGGCTTTAAGCCGGTTTTACTGCCATTTAAACCCAATGGTAAACCGACCCATATAAAAGGCTTTTTAGACAAGTTTGCCAAAACAGCGCAAAACAGTGCTGATTTCTTAAACCGTGTTCATGCCCTTGGTATGCCGATGGTCGGCTTAGACCCTGCTTTGGTATTATGTTATCGCGATGAGTATAAAGAAGCCCTCGGCATGCGCCGTGGTCCCTTTGAGGTGCTTTTAGCCAATGAATGGTTAATGGATGTTGTTGCAAATCGAAGAGAAGCGACAACGTTAGCCAATGATGCGCCACAATATACCTGGTTTAGTCATTGTACAGAATCTACCGCAAAGCCTAATACCGCCAATGAATGGAAAGCCATTTTTAGTCATTTTGGCGCAAACTTGAGCAGTGTTAATTTAGGCTGTTGTGGGATGGCTGGCACCTATGGCCATGAACTTGAAAACCTTGAACGCTCTGAAAAACTGTTTGAAATGTCTTGGCAACCTAGTATTGAAAAAATAGCTGAACAAAGTCAAGTTTTGGTTTCGGGCTATTCTTGTCGTAGTCAAGTTAAGCGCTTTGCAGGCTTTAAACCTCAGCACCCAATTGAAGCCTTGCTTAAGTTAATGGCATAAAGGTATCAGCATAATGACAGATGAAACAGCAGCATTAGCTTCGTTTACTCAGCCAGATGGAGTGGCGCTGTGCAATGATGATGCACTGTTTCACATCCAAGCTAATGGCGATTGGTTATATTTAGACAGTCCGTTGCCCGCAAAATTTGCGGCTTTATTCAGCAGTATTTTACACTGTATCGATGGCGAGTATTTCTTAATGACTCCGGTGGAGAAGGTGAGAGTCTCTGTTGAGGCATATCCTTTACTACTGGTGGACTATCAAGTTAATTCTGTTGCTGCTAATAATGTTAATGACAGTATAAAGCTGATATTTACCAATAGCATAGGTAAACAGCATTCCATTGTTGATCGTGCTGATATCATAGTCACTGATGATGGTATATATGTACCATTAGTTCGCGGCTTGGTCGGGCAATTGAATCGAGCCTGCTACTATCGTTATATTAATGAATATTTATCTTTTGACTAAAAGCGCTTTTTTTAACGTATAGAGATGGTAATGTAAACATGTTCAAGTGTGGTTAGCTGCTGTATAGGCCAATATGGTAATAGGGCCAATACATCCCACTGACGATGTAGGAGGTTTCATTTGAAACGCTTTGAAAGTTTAAGTTACCTGATTTCTCATCTGAATATTGCTTTGCAGCAAGAAATCGATACGCGCTTAAAGCGCTACGATTTAGACAGTAAACTTTGGCCGGTATTGTTTACCTTGTGGCAAGAAGAGGGCTTAAGTCAAACTGAGCTTTCTAAACGTTGTGATGTGGCAAATTACACCATGACCCGTCTGCTCGACCATCTGCAAGTTCAGGGGTTTATTACCCGTCATCAAGAAGCGGATAACCGCCGTGCATTTCAAATATTTTTAACCGACAACGGTAAAGCGTTGCAACAAGATTTACTTCACGAGGCTGCGTGGGTTAATGAACGATTTTTAGAAGCGCTGACAGATTCTGAGCAGCACGAGTTTATGCGTTTGTTGAATAAAGTGAATAAATTTAACCAATAACATATTGTTTTTGGTTACTAAGACCATAGGGCTTCACCGAGGCAAAATGAAGCTTGCCAGTTTCTATCCTGTAGTAGTTAAATGGCGAGCAACAAGGATCAACCAAGGTATTTTGTAGCCCCCCATTTTTGTACATCATTTATCGCGATGATCATTTATTCATTTATTGAATGGAAGTTAGCCAGTAACCATATCTATTTCTAATGAGAAAACCATCATGGCTTTTAACGATTTATTTAGACTCAGTTCCCATGCGGTGATCACCAATGACGATGGACAAGTGCTGTTGTTAAAAGCCAATTATGGTAATAAACATTGGGGGCTGCCTGGTGGTGGGCTTGATCCTAATGAAACCATACATCAGGCGCTGCAGCGTGAATGTATGGAAGAGCTGGGTTATGCTGTGACGATAAATTATCTCTCTGGGGTGTACTTTCACAGTGCTTATCAATCTCAAGCGTTTATATTTCGTTGCCAGCTACCTGAGTCGGCTCAAATTATCTTAAGTGATGAACATAGTGAATATGCTTATTTCGCTGTTGCCGATCTACCTGCAGTGCAACAACAGCGAATCAATGAGTGTTTAGCTTTTAGTGGTGTGGTGACTAGTGCTGCCTTCTAATACCGCTAGGGCTCACAACAGTGGTTATCTTTATCGTCAATCAATTAACAGTACATTGGCATAAGATTATGGGTTGAACATTCCTTTTAATACTATGTCATCGTAAGCGACAAAGCCTAAAATATTACCAGATTCAATCACTGGAGCTTTGTTTATATTGAAACGTTCAAATAAGCGTGCGGTATAGCGCACATCCATGTCTGCAGAAACAGCAAATACCGGTTTAATCATAATTTCATAAATGTTGGTGCGCTCAGGTGATTTGTCCCTGGCTAAAACTTTTCGGGCAATATCACTCATTAATACCATGCCATATTCGTCATGTTCATTGCGCTTATTGACCACTAAAATATTCACTTTTTTACTGACGGCAACTTCAATGGCTTCTGCTACCGTATGCATTCCATCGATCATAGCGTAATGGTTATTCATTACATCGCGATTGCGAGTCGGGATTGTGCTACTCATATTTGATCCTCAATGTCTTTACTTAGCTTTTCAACTTGATGCGCCACACCAACGGCATCTTCAACATCAATTTGAATCGCAATACCTTTTCCAGAATTGGTGTCAAATTCGCCTACTTTAGCAATAGTTTCTAGAATATGCCGACTCATGTGTTCTTCTACCAGCCATAAGATCACATCCCGCTGCACATCTAAGGTCAGTCCCATAAAGGTTTTCTTTTTTTCTAATCCTTCACCTCGGGCATGATTAATTACCGTAGCGCCTGTTGCGCCAGCGATACGCGCTGCATCGAGTACCTTGTCGGTACAGTCATCGTCGACAAAGGCGACAATTAATTTAAAGCGCATAGGTTACTCCTTAATGGCTTTTCGTTTTGATAAGTAATCAACCACTTGGGCATAGCCCATCACAGTGATCATCGGAAATAAGCTGGCAAAGGCGATTAAACCAAACCCATCAATCAATGGATTACGCCCTTCAACATTAGTAGCAAGCCCAAGGCCTAATGCGGCGACAAGCGGGACAGTCACAGTAGAGGTTGTTACGCCTCCGGAGTCATAGGCTAATGGCACAATCATTTTAGGGGCGTAAAATGTTTGGATCACCACTACCACGTAGCCGGCCATAATGTAGTAATGAATGGGGTCGCCAACCACAATGCGAAAACAGCCTAAAGTGATGCCGATAGCGACTCCAAGTGCCACTGACATTCGCAAACCTTGAATGCCTATGGTGCCACCGGACACTTGGTTAGCTTTAATGGCCACAGCAATGAGCGAGGGTTCAGCAATTGTGGTACTAAAACCAATTGCAGCAGCAAATACATAGACCCAAAAATAGTCTTGCCAAATGAACGGCGCATTATTACCGTCAGGATGTAAAAATGCGCTGGTGGTGAGTTGATTGGCCATGCTTTCACCAATAGGGAACAGCGCAAGTTGTAAGCCTACTAAGAAAAATGTTAGCCCAATAATGACATACACAAAGCCGAGTAGTACTTTGCGCCATTGGCTAACGGGACGTTTTAGTACGCCTAATTGAAAGCCAAACAAAATCACCGCAATGGGGATCACATCGCGAGCGGTCAGTAACAGAGTGGACATCAGTTCATTAAACAAATGTACGCCTTCTTCTTTTGATGATACGACTTAATTTAAAAATACCATGCCGTACAGCAATACAAAAATCATCGGACTAAGGCTGGCAAAAGCAATCAAACCAAAGCCATCAATCATCGGATTACGGCCTTTAATGACGCTGGCTAAGCCAACGCCAAGTGCGGTGACTAACGGAACCGTAATGGTCGATGTAGTGACGCCGCCAGAGTCATAAGCAATACCTATGATATTGGCTGGAGCAAAGCTGGTAAGGATCATCACCAATACGTAACCGCCAATAATAAGGTAATGAATTGGCCAACCTTTAAGGATACGGATCACTCCCAGTAAAATCGCGAGCCCAACCGAAACGGCAACAGTTAACCTTAATCCCATGGAATATGAGCTCATTGCTTGTTCATTGGATTCTATGGCGCCAGCATCAGCGGCAACCTGTGCGGCTTCGTTTGCCACGGCAGTCAGTGCTGGCTCTGCTAATGTGGTCCCAAAACCTAATGAGAAAGAGAAAATAATTAACCAAAATACACTGCCTTTTCGGGCCAGGGCTTCTGCAAGTGATTCGCCTATAGGAAATAAGCCCATTTCTAAACCAAAGACAAAAAAGGTCAAGCCTAATACAACGAACACTATCCCCACAAGAATAGAGCCAAGTTCTGCTGGTGCTTGATGAAGTACAAATAGTTCAAAAAAACTGACCACTAAGATAATCGGAATAAGATCTTTAAAACTGCTTAGCATGGCGTGGAGCAATTTCATGATGGCTGACATCTTGGCTCCTGTAGTTTTTGGTCATTATTATCATTGGTGCCGGTGTTATTATATGGGCCTATACCATCGTAGGCGGCGTCATTCAGTTTGCCAATTAAGAGAGATTAAACAACATATTGTTTACAAAACTTTTCATTAAGTTGACGTGAGTCATAAAAATGATCCAAACTGTTTAAGATATCGATAATGGCTCACATTGTGCAAAGAATGACGAAGGGCCAAGGATAAAAAATAAAAAGGATTTAGACAGTAATGAAAACACTTTTACGTATATCAATAGCCGCGGCGTTTGTGAGTCAGTTTGCTTATGCAGAACCTGCCGACATAGACAGCTTTTCTCAAGCTTACCAGCAATACAATGTTTCTCTTGAAAGCCACAATGACCAAGATACGCTGAAATATGCGCAACAAGCCTATGAGTTAGGCCAAATCAAGTTTGGTCAAGATAGCTTTGATAGCGCTAAGTTAGCCATCAATTATGCAAATGCGTTAATGGTTGAACCAAAGAACAACAATCAGGGTCGTGTTATTGAAGATGAAGCGACACTTAAGGCGCATCAATTATTTACATCTGCATTAGCCGTATACCGAGAAAACGTGACGGATAATGGCATCGAGTTAATTGATCCTTTGGTTGGGTTAGCTGAATCGACAACAGATGATAAATACGCGAAAACGTTATTATTTGAAGCAATTGAGATTGCTGATAAAGCTGACAATCAGTTGACGGTTGCCGAAGTGAAACTCATCGCGTTTCATCGCTTATCACGCACCGAGTATTATACTCGTAAAGTGAGAGATTTTGCGTTTGATGCTTATGATATTTATAGCCGTAAATTACCAGAAGATGCCATAAAACGAGTTGATGCTACTTACCTAGCTGGTGCGTTATATGAAGCTATGGGTAAGCCAACTCAAGCTATCGACAATTTAGTTGAAGTTATCAAACAATATCAGGCATTGCCTTATAGTCATCCCTATGAGCTTCGTGCGCATGCCTTGTTAGTGAAACTGTATGAACAAAAAGGCCTTGGCGATAAAGCTACTGAGCATTGCGTTGCAATTGGTAAAATGACTCCATGGAATGACCAACAAGAACAAACCCCGTTATTTAGAAAACCACCTAATTACCCTCAATCATATGCCCAAAGAAGAAAATCTGGTTGGGTGCAAGTTGAGTTTACGGTTGATGCAAATGGCTTTGTTAAATCGCCGGAGATTATTGACTCTAAAGGTGGTGTCCAGTTTGAAAAAGAATCGATAGAAGCACTTAGCCAGTGGCGTTATGCACCTAAATTTGTTGATGGCAAGCCAACAGAAGCAAAGTCTACTGTCCAGCTTGAGTTCACTATAGGTTAATAGCTCAATCAGCTGGTTTTATACTAATCCCATTAGATATGTTTAGTTAACTCAGCCAATACACGCTCAACATGGCAATGCACAAGACAACAAAGCTAGTTTCAATCAGAAACTGGCTTTTTTGTAGCTGTTTTTTGCCTTGCTTTAAAATAGTAACGAGTTGGTTTTGTTTATAAATACGGCACGAGACTAATTCTGTCTGTGGATCAACAATTAATTGGAATCGGCATTTTTTACCATTATTAAGCAGCACGTCATGCATACTTTGTAGGCCAAAGTTGAATTTTCGTGACACGACTTTGCCGTTAATAAATACCCGCTCTAGTCCACACCAATTACTTGCTTGTAGCTCAATATTGTCTTGATTGAGATGGTAAGTAAACTTAATCATAATGCCGTCCTTATCACATGATACTCGCGAGCCCTGTGTACAATAAAAGCAGAGTAATGTGACATTTTCCAGCATATAAATATGAACAATTTACGAAATGTAGCTATCTAGTTGGCCAGCTTAATAATATTTATTTTTTACAGATTCGGTTGCAAAAATGGGTTTTATGTACACTCTAATATTAGCTATCTATGATGAATTAAGCGTGCCGGGAGTGGCACAATAAGCAATTAAGTTAGCGGGTAAAAAAGCGACGACAAGCATAATTCAAACAGCAGCATTACGAGTAGTATATCTGGAGGGTTAATTAGATTTTGCTATGACGTTGATTGCTAATATTGGCCATCGCTTCAGCGAGATGGTCATCAGAATTTATCGAACGCAATAGGCATTTAATAGATCTTTCCAAGTAATAATACCGACAATGATGTTGTTTTCTAATACTGGTAAGCAGCCTATATCATTGTCTAGAATCATTTTAGTTGCTTGGTTAATATCGCAATGAGGGGCAATAGTGATCGGGTTGTGAGTCATGACTTGATGAACCCTTTTTTGCAGGGTTTCTGTGTCTCGAATGAGTTCAGCTGCAGTACCAATATTAGGACTAAGCGCCCGTAAAAAGTCCCGATGAGACAAGATGCCACTCAATTTCTCGTTATCCACCACGAGCAAATGGTGAAAGCTGACATTGTCAAAAATTTCTTTGGCAAGTACCAGGCGATCATCCATTTCTATGGTAACCACTCGAGTTGTCATGATGTCCGAGACACTGATACGGTTAGTCGTGCTATCTGATAATGTCTCTGTCAGCATTTCGGTAGAAGTTGTCATAAGCGATTCTCCACATATTTATTCTTTTATATCAGATAAATATCAGTGTAACAATCATTTAACGGCCAATGACAGTTGCTTACTCAGGTTAGTGCGCTATTGGCTCACGACGCAATTTTGTTTTCGGGTAAATGCCCCGCTAAATATTTTTGATATTTAATCGGTTTTAATTGATGGATATCGACTAACACTAAACCATCGATACAGTCACCAAACTCTGCATCAATACCAAAGTCTAAAAACTGAACGCCTTGGTTATCACACAGTTCACCATATTGCTTAAATAGTGTCGGTACTGATACAGCCATATTTGCAAGTGTCCGTTTGAGTATTTTAAAGTTTTCAGCATAGTCACTGCCATTAAATAGCTGGTGTAATTGATGCTGACGTTCGTCAGTGAATTGATATGAATTAAATGAGCTGGCTAAAACATCTTGGGTAGCAAATTGATGTTTATAAAAAAACACCAACATTTCTTTGGCTTGTACGGGTAAATTGTCGCTTAATGATACCGGACCAAAGAGGTAGCGATACTGGGGATTGTTAATTAAAAATGCCCCAATACCTTGCCATAAATATTCTAAGCTACGACGCCCCCAATATTTAGGTTGCACAAAACTGCGTCCTAGCTCGAGTCCTTGGTCAAAATAGGGAGTAAACGCATCGTGGTATTCAAATAATGACTGACTATAGAGGCTGTTTTTACCAATGGTTTCATGTAGCATTTTGGCACTGGCAAAACGGTAAGAGCCAACAATCTCTAACTCATCCTTGTCCCATAACACTAAATGATAATAATGATTATCATATTTGTCGGTATCACGTCGCTTACCTGTACCTTCGCCCACCGCTCTAAATGCAATTTCACGAAGCCTGCCAATCTCACGCATAATCGCACTGCTTTGACTATGCTTGTATAAATAGATTTGTTTGTTGTCTTGGGTCTGCCCCAGTAATTCACATTGTTGTAGCGCTTGTTGAAGCTCACTGCGTTTTTCTGGATGGGCAATGGCATTCTGAGTTATAAATAATGGGCTGCGATTTTTACCAATGCGGTATAAATGATTTTTAAGCAGTTTTACTTTGGTTTTAAGGGGGAAGTCTTGGCTGCCGACCACTTCCTTGGCAATTAATTGCCCAATTCTCACCGGCATCACATGGTCCATCTGCTTAAACATTTCTTTAACCAGCAGCAAGGTGGCTAATGGTTTGTAGATCATTGATGCACCATAAAATGTGGCTGAGTTTTTTGCATCAACAAATATAGGTAAAAGCGGTGCATTACACGCGCGGGCCATTTTCAAAAAACCACTGTGCCAATGTAAGTCTGTTACGCCTGTAGGGCGCAAGCGTGATACTTCACCTGAGGGGAAAATTAACACCGCACCTTCGTTGTTAAGGTGATGATGGATTTCATTTAAGTGTTGTTTCGGCGTACCGCCAGTCATATTACGTACTGGCAATAAAATTGAATGCAGTGGCTTAATGGCCATGAGTAATTCATTGGCAACGACTTTTATGTCTGGTCTAACTTGGCTAATTAATTTGATTAACGCTAATGCGTCTAACGAACCAATAGGGTGATTAGCATAGATCACCACACGACCTTCGATAGGAATATTTTCAATTTCGTTATTAGGGACACTGTAACTGAAATTTAAACATGCAAGAATTTGTTCAACAAAATCGACGCCGGATAAATGCGCGTGTTCATTGGCCATGTCGTTACACTGCTTTTCATGCAGTAAATAGCGCAACATTGCTCTTGTTGGCACGGCTAACCAAGGCTTGTTATGCACATTGGGCAGGTTTTTTTCTACTACATTATCGACAGAAAATATCATATTTTAGCCTTATTTATGCAACGTGTTGGGGCTGAGGCGTAATGATTAACTCGGTTTGTGAAGCGCCGAAATAAATCGTGTTGACAACTTTTGCTTGTAACGTTTGTTCATCCCACTTGAGCAACTCCACGTTACCCGTCAGGGTTTCAGCAATTAAGGTGCAATTTTCGACCCAGTCGCCATCATTGGCATAGGTGATAGTGCGATTATTGATAGTGTGCTGTGATAACTCTGGTTGATGTATATGACCACAGATAACCATGTCGACCTGTTGTTTAGCACAATAGCGAAGTACTGCATCTCGATACTGATTAATGGCTTGTTGGGCTTTATTGACCCGCAGCTTTATATAGCTGGCTAATGACCAATACGGATATCCTAAGCGGCTTCTAACACTGTGTAATTGGCGGTTTGACCAAAGTAAAACATCATATAAATGGTCACCTAATTTAGCGTAGATCCGGCTGACACAAACTTGGGCGTCAAATTGATCACCATGAAGAATTAAAAAGCGTTTGCCGTTAATGGACTGATGGACATACTGTTTGGCGAGTGTAATGCCTCTAAAGTGACTGTCTGCGTAGCTTTTAAACGCTTCATCGTGATTACCGGGGATATAGATAACTTGAGTGCCATTACTGGCCAGTTCGAGGATTTTCTGGATGACGTTGTTATGACTTTCTGGCCAAAAGACCCGTTTTTTTAATGCCCAAATATCAATAATATCGCCCACCAGATACAAATATTGGCACTGGCTATGATTTAGAAAATGTAATAAAAATTCTGCTTTGCAATCTATGCTGCCTAAATGCACATCAGAAACCCACAGTGCATGAAAATGCTGGATTTTCCCAGACGTAGTTAAATGAGATAACGGTTGGCGTTGCTGGTTACTCTTATTGCTGTGGGAGTTCATCTGCCTTCACCCTAATACACAGATTGCGTCAGTGTTAACTTAGAGTAGGGCAGTTATTTGACGCTAAGGTGAACGATTTGTTGCAACTTGATTAAGCTTGCTGCTTAAGTTGGGTCATAAAAAAAGGAAATGCCTGAGCATTTCCTTGTACATCAGAGTAAAAATCACTCTTAATCAAGCATATTAATGATTGATATTAACGAGCCGCGTCGATAATCGCTTTAGCCATTTCATCTGCAACTGAGCCTGTGGTGCGATCTTCAGCATCAGCACGCTCAAAAATGGTCAGTAGCGTATTGTAAATCTGTTCTACTTTGGCGGTTGACGCTATAGCATCATAGTTTTTCTCGAACGACACATTGATAATACCGCCAGCGTTTATCACATAATCTGGCGCATACAAAATACCCATTTGCTTGAGTTTTTCACCATGGCGAACTTCAGCTAACTGGTTGTTGGCACAACCGGCAACTATGGTGGCTTTGAGTAATGGTAAGGTCGTATCGTTAAGTGTTGCACCTAATGCGCATGGCGCATATACATCAACATCTTGGGTATAGATATCTTGCGGTGCGACAAGAGTTGCACCAAATTCGCTAGCAACACGGTCAAGTGAAGCTTGATGAATGTCGGTTACAATCAGCTCAGCGCCTGCTTCGTGTAAATGCTTACACAAGTAGTAACCCACGTGACCGACTCCTTGCACTGACACTTTAATGCCTTGTAGGCTGTCGATACCTCGTTGATGTTTTATCGCAGCTTTAATACCAAGGTAAGTGCCTAAGGCGGTCAGAGGTGATGGATCACCTGATTTACCTTCCAGACCTGCTACGAATTCAGTTTCACGATTGGCTATCATCATGTCTGACGTTGAAACACCAACATCTTCAGCTGAGTAGTATTTTCCGCCTAAACTGTTCACAAAGCGTCCGAATGCAAGAAATAACGCTTCGCGGTCGGTGGTTTTCGGATCGGCAATAATAACCGCTTTACCACCACCCATAGTAAGACCGGCCAATGCATTCTTATAAGTCATACCGCGAGAAAGGCGTAATACGTCTGTTAAAGCTTCATCATCCGATTGATAATTCCACATACGACAACCACCTACCGCTGGGCCGAGGTTAGTGTTGTGTACGGCAATGATGGCTTTTAAACCACTTTGCTTATCATGACAAAAGACCACCTGTTCGTGTTCATCGAACGAAACATGATTAAAAACTGCCACGTGACATCTCCGTTTACTAGCTTGTTAAAGTAAAGTTTTGGCACCTGACGCAATTGAGTACATAAGGTGCTAACGACTGCTTGTTATATTTATTGCAGCAAGATAGCATTTAGAGATACTCTCAACAAAGCATGATTTAGTTATTTTTGTGATTAGTGTGGCAATTTAGCTTGCCACTTTACGTAAACGTAAAGTATTTTGTGTTACGTAATTGTTTTTTGATTAAATCGCAGGTAAGTTTTTTGTTCTAATCTGCATTATAACAATAAGATAGGAAGTATTATGACTGAAGAAGTTGCAGAACAGGTTGCACAGCCAACACCAGAGCCAGAAGCATTAAGACAAGAATGGGTGCGAACTCAATTCCAAAAGGCGAATCGTTTTTTGGCTGAAAAAGGGGTGATCCCAAGCAAAGTCCTTGCTGACGAAAGTCGTTATCTTGCACCTTATTTAGCTATTTGGAAGATGGAATCGAAACAACCTAAAAAACAAACCTTTTGGGTGATGTCAGGCGATTTACCGTCGGACTATGTTGATGTGAAAGTGGCCGCAACGGCTCGTGACGCGATTAGACATTTTTCGATGATGTGGCAACTTAAAGCGGAAAACTTGCATAAGTCAGGTGTCACCAAAGATGCTACCCAACTGAAATTTGCGCAGTTATTGGTGTCGCGTGCAGAAAGTCTATATAAAATGCATCAAGATGAAAAATTGTGGGCGTAACAGCCTGAGTCACCAAACTAACGTAACAGACACAAAAAAGGCACTGTTAGTGCCTTTTTTATTATTTTAGCTAAGCGAGATTAATGACCATTACTCAGCTCAGTAGCTATTGCTCAGACGCTTATTCGCAATCGTCTTCTGCTAAGTAGAATAATCCTTGATTGAGTAATCCCGTGATGACATCTAGCGCTGCCACATTGTCAGTGAATAAATGAGCCTCATTAGGGGGAATGCTCACTTGATTGGCCAAAAGTTGTAGCATGTCATTCGGCGCATCAGCAAAGGTGTACACTTCACCGTTAATAAACAAACGTGGTAGGTTATCATTTTCTAAGCGCAAGACTTTTAGACCACCAATACGTTGAATAACCGCACCTTGTTCAATGGCTTCTAATAAATCATCAGCCGTTAATGGCTCTTCGCCTTCACAAATATCCAGTTCAAAACGATTTTGACTGAGTAATTTACCTAACATAGTCTGGTAGCTGGCAGGATCTTGTGCCAACTGCGTCAATAAATCCATGATGCCTTGTTGATGAGTTTGGCTGATAAGGCCGGGTTCTGCTGGCTCGTCAGATGACGTGAAACGCTTCTGCCCCTGGTTGCTGTCAATTAACGCGTCAGCTAATTCAGTTAATAGCTCTTGCTGACTTGGGGCTCTAAATCCAATGGAATACGACATAGCCAGTGATAATGTTTCGCCGCAATGTGGGTATCCTGGTGGAATATAAAGTACATCACCTTTTTGTAAAATCACATCAATAATCGGCTCAAAATCGTTAACCAAAGGCGAGTTTGGATTATCGCCGCGGCGTTTATGTTGCCCTTTATCGCCCACTTTCCAACGACGTTCCCCATCACCTTGAATGATAAACACATCGTAATTATCGATATGCGGGCCAACACCACCACCAGGTGTAGCAAATGATGCCATTAAGTCGTCAAAGCGCCAGTCTGGTAAAAATCGGAATGCTTCGACTAAAGCTTGCGAATCTGGGTACCAATGATTGACGGCTTGGACTAATAATTGCCAGTTGTCTTCACCAAATTGGTCGTAGTCTTCAAATGGACCTTGAACAACGTCCCAGTCGTCACCTTTGGTCACCACAACACGTGACGATATTTCTTCTTCACAGGCAAGTCCAGCAAGTTCATCTGCTGCGATAGGGTCTTCAAAGTCGACAAAAGCCTGTTTGATCACAAGTGGTTTTTGTTGCCAATGCTGTTTAATAAAGGCTTGGGTATCAATATTTAATGTGTACATGGTTAATCTCAGATCGGGATAATAAATAGGTGCAATATTCTGATTTAGCTTACTTAGCCCATCTCTTAATCCGAGTTGAGATTAGTGAGTCTTAATGAACAATAACGTATTTTCAGCAGAATAATAACAGGTATTTCATACAATAAAAAAGCGGCCACATATGCGACCGCTCATGTTATGCATAAAGCGTGTAAGACTATTTTAGCTCATCAACAAAGGCTTCTGCGCGGCCAATATAGTTTGCTGGGGTCATTTTTTTCAATTCAACTTTCACGTGTTCTGGTAATTCAAGACCATCAATAAATACTGCAAGTTGTGCCGCATCAATGCGCTTACCACGTGTCAGTTCTTTTAGTTTCTCATACGGTTTTTCAATGCCGTAACGACGCATAACGGTTTGTACTGGTTCTGCCAGAACTTCCCAGTTTTTGTCTAATTCCGCTAAAAGTTGTGCTTCATTGACTTCTAACTTGCTAATGCCTTTTAAGGTCGCTTGATAAGCTATTAACGAGTGAGCCATACCTACGCCTAAGTTACGTAATACGGTTGAGTCAGTTAGGTCACGTTGCCATCTTGATACCGGTAATTTAGCAGCTAAGTGTTGCATTAGCGCGTTAGCGATACCTAAGTTACCTTCGGAGTTTTCAAAATCAATTGGATTGACTTTGTGCGGCATGGTTGATGAACCAATTTCGCCAGCGATAGTGCGCTGCTTAAAGTGGCCTAGTGCAACATAACCCCAAATATCACGATCAAAATCGATTAGGATGGTGTTGAAACGAGCAATGGCATCGAACAATTCAGCAATGTAATCATGCGGCTCAATTTGGGTGGTATACGCGTTCCAATTAATACCAAGACTGGTGACAAAACGTTGCGACAGCTCATGCCAGTTAACTTCAGGGTAGGCTGAAATGTGGGCATTATAGTTACCCACAGCACCGTTAATTTTACCCATGATTTCAACTGCGTTGATTTGGTTTAATTGGCGGTCTAAACGCACAGCAACGTTAGCCATTTCTTTACCAAGTGTTGATGGCGATGCTGGCTGGCCGTGGGTTCGCGACATTAGCGGTACGCTTTTATTGTCATGTGCTAATTTCTTGATAGCATCAATAATCTGCTGACATTGTGGTACTAACACTTGCTCGCGCGCTTCTTTTAACATTAAGCCATGAGATAAGTTGTTGATGTCTTCAGAAGTACAGGCAAAGTGCACAAATTCATCGATAGCAACTAGCTCGGCGTTGTCGGCAATTTGCTCTTTAATGAAATACTCAACCGCTTTTACATCGTGATTAGTGGTGCTTTCAATCGCCTTAATACGCAGGGCGTCTTGTTCGCTAAAATTGTCTTTGATGCTGTCTAACAAGGCGAGGGCGGTTTCGCTAAAAGGGGGAACTTCTTCAATCTCTGGGCAGCTAGATAATAGCTTTAACCAATTGATTTCAACTTGAACACGGTACTTAGTAAGACCGAACTCGCTGAAAATCCCTCGTAATGAGGCGGTTTTGCTACCATAACGACCGTCTATCGGAGAGATAGCAGTTAGTGCGGAAAGATCCATTTGAAGCTCCTTGATGAACTTAGTTGTAGGGTGATTCGATTAATTGTTATTTTGGCTTTGTTTTGCTGTGTCAAATATTGCCTTGCGAGCAAACACCAGATGGCGGCGTTTGCCACCTAATTGACGCCATAATACTGCACTGCGCATTGCTGCAAGCAGCAAAGCACGAATTTTATGTTGCACCTGAGGTTGCTTTAGGCAATCGGGATTACCCGATATTTGTAATTTAGGCCCTAATTCGCTGATGACATCACTATAAATACTGGCAAAATTGGCCAGGACTTGTTCATCGGTAATGGCAAAGTGTGCTAATTGGCGATGCACTTGATTGATGCGCTCAGCAAGCATGCCCAAACCATTTGGTGAGCGTGCAAGCTTTCGTTCCAGGGTTAACACGCCAACAAGGTAACGAGTGGTTTCGACATCTTTGTTGCTGCCATCCCCAAGCTGATTTTGGATCAATTGGTAACCATTATCTAAAATGGTTTTATCCTGATACACATCTGCCGTGGATTCTGGTTCGGTGACTAAAATAGTGTTGAGAGTTGCCGCTAAGGCGTCTTTGTCACTTTCACCGTGGCGGGCTAAATACTGCACTTGACCGATAGCTTGTAAAATACCGGCAAAAGCCATAGTGCGTTCAAACAAGATGTTGTCTGGAGTTTGGCTCACGGATTATCCTCGGATTAAGGTATCGATTATGCCGCCACCTAAACAGATGTCACCATCATAAAATACTGCTGATTGCCCTGGGGTCACAGCGGCAACGGGTTCATCAAACATCACGGTAATGTTTTCGGCGTCATCATAAGAGAGTGTGCAGCCGACATCACGTTGACGATAACGAGTTTTAACCGTGATATGGCAATGATTGGCGGGACCTTTTCGATCGACCCAATGCAGTTGATTAACTGTCATGCCGTTGGACATAAGGCGAGGGTGGTTGCCCCCTTGCGCTACAATCAACACATTACGGACTAAATCTTTTTCAACCACATACCATGGGTCTTCATTACTGTTTTTAAGTCCACCAATGCCAAGGCCTTTGCGTTGTCCAAGCGTGTGGTACATCAAACCTTGGTGAGTTCCAATGACTTCGCCTTCAGAGGTTTCAATATCACCAGGCTGTGCGGGTAAATAGGTGGCTAAAAAGTCGGTAAATTTGCGTTCGCCGATAAAGCATATGCCAGTGCTGTCTTTTTTGTCGTGAGTAATGAGTCCCAGTTTTTGGGCTATTTCGCGAACTTGATGTTTTTCAAGTTCACCAACCGGGAATAAGCTGCGACTGACTTGTTCATGACTTAAGGTGTATAAAAAATAGCTCTGATCTTTATTACCATCAACACCGCGGAGCATTTCAACGCTGCCATCACTGTTGTCTCGACGGCGGACATAATGGCCCATGGCGATGTAATCGGCGTCTAAAATGTCGTCGGCAAATTCAAGAAAGGCTTTAAATTTGATTTCTTTATTGCACATAATGTCAGGGTTCGGTGTGCGGCCCGCTTTGTATTCTGCTAAAAAGTATTCAAATACATTGTCCCAGTATTCAGCAGCAAAATTAACGGTATGCATTTTAATCCCGAGCTTGTCACATACCGATTGTGCATCTTTTAAATCATCGGCTGCTGCGCAATATTCATCAGTGTCGTCTTCTTCCCAGTTTTTCATAAACAGACCTTCAACCTCGTAGCCTTGCTGCATTAACAAGTAAGCTGATACTGAAGAGTCTACACCGCCGGACATACCGACAATGACTTTTTTACCGTTTGATGCTGGGTTGATTGATGTCATAAATCCTAAAAACCTTGAAGATAGATAGTGTGTATATGGTGCCGCAATGCCAATGTTTCAAGGCAATTGCACTCGATTTTTGTTGGTCGAGATGTTGGATATTGTTGCTTGCACGTATTGAACCGATTGATTCCGATAATGCTGAGTAAACATGACATTTGTGCGGCGCATATTCTATCACGCATTCGCTTAATGGGCTATCTTGAGGTGCAGGCAAATTGCCTGACACCAGTCATTAAAAGTAATCGACATTCAGCAGTGACAGAGGGGTGTGCTGTGATGGGTGGTTTTTATCGGCTTGCTGCACAAAGTCTGCAATACTTTTTACCACTAGCGGGCTACGAAGCTGGCTACCAAGGGCAATGATTTCAGCTAGGCTTAGCCAGTGCGTGGTTATAATGGCACTGTCCAGAGGAAGCGCTTGGCGTTGCTCAGACAGTTCGATACAAAATGTATAGCGCACAAAGGCTAACTCGTCCGAGGCGCTAAATTGGTAGATGCCGACAATGGCTTGAGGTGATAACGCGAGTCCGGTTTCCTCGACTATTTCACGAGCACATGCTTCAATTATCGATTCATTTGCTTCTAAATGCCCAGCCGGTTGATTAAATTTAATGGCACCGTTAATGCGTTCTTCAACCAATAAAAATTTACCTTGGCAGTGGATCACGCAAGCGACAGTGGTATTAGGTTTATAACGTTCAGTCATCTTGTCCTCTTGTATACAGTGTCTGCCAGCGATTACTTTGGTGTTTTGATCAGTTTATATTCACCATTTGGTAAATCATCTAGACACCATTGGCCTATTTTATAACGGATTAGTCTTAAGGTTGGATGGCCGACATGTGCCGTCATGCGCCTTACTTGGCGATTTCGACCTTCACAAATCTGTACTTCTAGCCAGCTTGTTGGAATGGCTTTGCGCTCACGCACTGGTGGGTTTCTGGGCCAAACCACGGGTGAGTCCATTAGACTGACTTTTGCAGGTAAGGTCATACCATCTTTTAATTCTACGCCATTACAAAGTGCGTTAATGGTGTCAATTGACGGCTCACCTTCAACTTGGACCCAATAGGTTTTGAAGGTTTTTTTAGCTGGATGAGTCAACTTTGCCTGCAATTGCCCGTCGTTGGTGAGTAACAGTAAACCTTCACTGTCGCGGTCTAAACGCCCGGCAGCATAAACATCTGCAACTGGAATAAAGTCTTTTAATGTTTGCCGGCCTGCTTCATCGGTAAATTGGCACAACACATCAAAAGGTTTATTAAATAACACAATGAGTGGATTTTCAGGCCGAGGTTTTTGCGGCGGACGCGATTTCACCCTGCTGCGATTGCCAGCTTTTGTCGACATGTCAGCTTTGTAGGGAGATGTTTTTTTGAATGGACTCAATTTACCGATTTTTGCCATAAAGGTATGGTTAACATCCTTTGCTAATACGAGTGAGTGATAAGTAAGCGAATATAAATCAATTTATGTTAGTTTACTGCGTATTCGCCCTTAGTGGAATTTGAAAATTATTAAGAATGATCTATGATGTCCGCCTAAAAATTGTGATCTGTGCCTAATTTATCATTCTGAGCTGGCGAATTTAACCGTCAAATCTCAGAGGTTTGAGAACAAAATATAATAAAAAATGGGATAGGGGATTTCACATACTTGGCTGATAACAAGTGGACCTAGATCGCAGATCTTGGCTTACTTATGCGAGTGTTATCCATCAAAGCCCGTCAAATGCTTACGCAATTTATTCTAATAAATTATTAATTTACAATAATGTAGGAAATAAAATGAAAGATAACACTCCAACGATCATATACACAGAAACTGATGAAGCGCCGGCACTTGCTACGCTATCTTTATTGCCTATTATCCGTACTTTCACTGACGCAGCAGGTGTGAAAGTTGAAACGCGTGATATTTCTTTGTCGGGTCGTGTTATTGCTAACTTCCCTGAAAAATTAACTGCAGAGCAAAAAATTGCCGATGCGTTAACAGAATTAGGTGAATTGGCTAACAAGCCAGAAGCCAACATCATTAAGTTACCTAACATCAGTGCGTCAGTGCCTCAGTTAAAAGCATGTATTGCTGAACTTCAAGCAAAAGGCTATGACATTCCTAAGTATACTGATGAGCCTAAAAATGACGCTGAAGTTGAAGCGCAGTCACGTTACGACAAAATTAAAGGCAGTGCAGTAAACCCAGTATTACGTGAAGGTAACTCTGACCGTCGTGCACCAACCTCAGTGAAAAACTACGCCAAGAAAAACCCTCATTCAATGGGTAAATGGGCCAGTGATTCTAAGTCTCACGTTGCTCATATGAGCGAAGGTGACTTCTACGGTAGCGAACAGTCTGTAACCTTAGCAACTGCAGATAAAGTTAATATCGTATTGACTCAGCAAGACGGTAAAGACGTTGTTCTGAAAAGTGGTTTAGCACTATTGGCTGATGAAGTGATTGATTCTTCAGTGATGAGTAAAAAAGCCCTTGTAGAATTTTATACTCGTGAAATCGAAGCGGCAAAATCTGAAGATATATTATTATCTTTACACCTTAAAGCCACCATGATGAAAGTGTCTGACCCAATATTATTCGGTTTGGCAGTGAAAGTGTTCTTTAAAGATGTATTTGATAAGCATGGCGCATTATTTGCTGAGCTCGGCGTAGATGTAAACAATGGTTTTGGTGATGTCTATGCCAAAATTAGTACTTTACCAGAAGCTAAGCGCAACGAAATTGAAGCTGATATTGCTGCTGTTTATGCTGCTCGTCCAGCACTTGCAATGGTAGATTCAGACAAAGGTATCACCAACTTACACGTACCAAGCGACATCATTATTGATGCTTCAATGCCAGCAGCGATTCGCTCTTCTGGTAAAATGTGGGGCCCAGATGGCCAGTTGCAAGACACCAAAGCAATGATCCCAGATCGTAGTTACGCCGGTGTTTATCAAGAAACTATTTCGTTCTGTAAAAAGCACGGTGCATTTGACCCGACCACTATGGGCAGCGTGCCTAACGTGGGCTTAATGGCTCAAAAAGCAGAAGAGTACGGTAGTCATGATAAAACGTTTGAAATTAAAGCAGCAGGTACGGTTAATGTAATTAATCAAGCTGGCGATGTATTAATGAGTCATAACGTTGAAGCTGGCGATATTTACCGTATGTGCCAAGTGAAAGATGCGCCTATTCGCGACTGGGTTAAGCTAGCCGTTAAGCGCTCGCGTTTAAGCAACACACCTGCAGTATTCTGGTTGGACAGCAATCGTGCTCACGATGCTGAGTTAATTAAGAAAGTGACTGTATATCTTGCCGAGCAAGATACCGCAGGTTTAGACATCCAAATCATGACCCCAGAAGATGCGACTCGTTTTACCTTAGAGCGCATTATTAAAGGTGAAGATACTATTTCTGTAACGGGTAACGTATTACGTGACTACTTAACAGACTTATTCCCAATTCTTGAGCTGGGTACCAGTGCAAAGATGTTGTCTATCGTTCCATTGATGAGTGGTGGTGGCTTATTTGAAACAGGTGCCGGTGGTTCAGCGCCTAAGCACGTGCAACAAGTTGAAAAAGAAGGTCACTTACGTTGGGATTCATTAGGTGAGTTTTTGGCACTAGCGGCTTCTTTAGAGCACTTAAGCCAAACAACAAACAATGCTAAAGCGCAAGTGCTAGCAGATACCTTAGATGTGGCTATTGGCGTGTTCCTTGACACCAATAAATCACCTTCTCGTCGCGTAGGCGAACTCGATAACCGTGGTAGTCACTTCTACCTAGCGATGTATTGGGCACAAGCATTAACAGAGCAAACTGAGGATGCTGAGCTGGCGGCGCATTTTGCTCCACTCGCCCAATCATTGGCTATAAATGAAACGGTTATCCTTGCTGAGTTGAATGGTTCACAAGGTCCTGCAGTTGATTTAGGTGGTTATTACCGTTTAGATGCAACTAAAGCCGAACACGCCATGCGTCCTAGTGCAACATTAAACCAATTTGTTATTGGTTAAGGGCATAACCGCTCACTAAACGTGATTTTTGTTTAATGAATCCATCTTGGTATCAAGGTGTTAAATTGATAAATTTGACGTTTTTTAGATAATAAAAAAGACAGGGATTAAAATCCCTGTCTTTTTGTTTTATAGTCTCACCAATTAAATTGTTGGCGAGATGGCTGAAGCATGCATTCCTTTAGGGCCTTCTTCAACTTCGAAGCATACAGGTTGACCTGCTTTTAAGGTACGATAACCTTCCATTTCGATAGTTGAATAGTGCGCAAATACATCTTCACCACCCTGATCAGGGCAAATAAACCCGAATCCTTTGGCGTTGTTGAACCATTTAACAGTTCCGTTTGCCATACTTCCACTTCCTTCTGTTGTCTACTTACCAGTAAGATAGTAAAACTTATTATCCAGCGGTCTAGTATTCGCCGCCTAGCAAACAGAATGAAATTTGTACGAAAAGAAGTCAAGAGCTAATTAACAAAAAGGCAACATTTAATTAATTTAACAATATCAAGTGGTCGGGAACCAAACGAGAGGCTAGTATTAAACAATGGCTAAATTAGGCAACGTAGAACATATTGCGGAAAAGGTTGAATCTGAACTACAACCGCCCAATATGTATAAAGTGGTGTTAAATAATGATGATTACACCCCAATGGATTTTGTGGTAGAAGTATTACAACGATTCTTTGAGAAAAATGAACAGCAAGCTGTTGATATAATGTTAGCTATTCATAATCAAGGTAAAGGATTGTGTGGTGTATTTCCATTTGGAATAGCAGAAACAAAAGTTTTTCAAGTAAATCAGTTTGCAAGAGAAAACCAACATCCGTTACTGTGTACGTTAGAGAAAGCATAATATCGATTTCTCATAGTCTGTGGTTAAATTTAAGAGGTGCTTATGCTGAACAAAGACCTGGAAGTCACCTTGAACCTAGCGTTTCAGCAAGCTAGAGATTCACGTCATGAATACATGACGGTAGAACATTTATTATTAGCGCTGATCGACAATCCCTCTGCCTACGAAGCATTAATTGCTTGTGGTGCGGATGTGAATCGTTTACGTGAAGAAGTGGCTAATTTCATTCAACAAACCACGCCGATTATTGCTGAATCGACTGAAGAACGTGAAACTCAACCTACCTTGGGATTTCAACGTGTTCTGCAGCGTGCGGTGTTCCATGTGCAATCATCTGGTCGCAACGAAGTCTCCGGTGCCAATGTGCTGGTGGCTATTTTTAGTGAGCAAGAATCACAAGCGGTTTATTTGCTGCGCCGCTGTGATATTACTCGCCTAGATGTAGTGAATTTTATTTCTCATGGCATGGCTAAAGAAGATGATTCTGGTGAATCACCAGATCAAGAACGTGTTGAAGACCAATCTGAAACTGCCGAAGATCGTAGCATGTTGGCGCAATTTGCCGCCAATTTAAACCAACTTGCGCAAGACGGTATTATCGATCCACTTATTGGGCGTGATGCCGAAATTGAGCGTGCAATTCAAACCCTGTGTCGTCGCCGTAAGAATAATCCTTTACTTGTGGGTGAAGCTGGCGTCGGTAAGACGGCTATTGCAGAAGGTTTGGCTTATCGGATTGTCAATAAACAAGTGCCAGATGTGATGGCTAATGCCACCGTGTACTCGCTAGATTTAGGCTCGTTATTAGCGGGCACTAAATATCGTGGTGATTTTGAAAAGCGTTTTAAAAGCTTGTTGAAAGAATTGGCTGCAGATGAACATGCGATTTTATTTATTGATGAAATCCATACCATTATTGGTGCTGGCGCCGCGTCTGGTGGTGTCATGGATGCCTCTAACTTACTCAAGCCATTATTGTCTAGTGGTAAGTTACGCTGCATGGGATCGACTACATTCCAAGAGTATCAAAGTATTTTTGAGAAAGACCGCGCTTTAGCTCGTCGCTTCCAAAAAATTGATATCAATGAGCCTTCTGTGGCCGAAACCACCAAAATATTGATGGGGCTTAAATCCAAGTACGAAGAATACCATGGTGTGCGTTATACCCAAGCTGCTATCAGCAGTGCGGCTATTTTGTCGGCGAAACACATCAACGATCGTCATTTACCTGACAAAGCGATTGATGTGATTGATGAAGCCGGTGCTCGTATGGTGATGATGCCGCAAAGCAAACGTAAAAAGACCATTGGCCAAGCTGAAATTGAAGCCATCATTGCCAAGTTAGCCCGTATCCCTGAGAAGTCGGTATCATCGACTGACAAGGATATGCTGCGCAACCTTGAACGTAACCTTAAGATGGTTGTATTTGGTCAAGACAAAGCGATTGAGAGCCTCAGCGCTGCCATACGCTTATCGCGCAGTGGTTTAGGTTCTGAGAAAAAGCCAGTAGGAAGCTTTATGTTTGCAGGCCCAACAGGGGTAGGTAAAACAGAAGTGACCAATCAATTGGCCAATTGTCTTAACCTTAAACTGATCCGCTTTGATATGTCTGAGTACATGGAACGTCATACCGTGTCACGCTTAATCGGTGCGCCTCCTGGCTACGTTGGTTATGATCAAGGTGGCATGCTCACCGACGCTGTGATTAAAAATCCGCATTGTGTGGTGTTGCTTGATGAGATTGAAAAGGCACACCCGGATGTATTCAATTTACTATTGCAAGTCATGGATCACGGGACATTGACCGACAACAACGGTCGCAAAGCTGATTTTAGAAATGTCACCTTAGTGATGACCACCAATGCTGGTGTACAAGAAACTATTCGTAAATCGATTGGTTTTAGACAGCAAGATCACACCCAAGATGCGTTAGCTGAAATCAATAAGATGTTTTCACCTGAGTTCCGTAACCGTTTAGATTCAATCGTCTGGTTTAACCATTTAGACATGACAGTTATTGCTAAAGTGGTAGATAAGTTCTTAGTGGAATTGCAGGCACAGCTAGATGATAAACGTGTCACCCTGGATGTCAGTGATGAAGCGCGAACCTTGCTGGCTGAGAAGGGCTATGATAAATCAATGGGTGCGCGCCCAATGTCACGTGTGGTGACAGAATTGATTAAACGTCCGTTAGCCGATGAAATCTTGTTCGGTGTGCTTGAACGAGGTGGTATTGCGCATATTGACGTCAAAGATGGTGAGATCAACATCGATTGCGAGTCGTTGGAAAAAGTCTCGTAATAATCAATTTGATTTACAATATGCTATTAAAAAAGATGACCCATGGGTCATCTTTTTTTATGCGTGTTAATTGCGCCTATTACCGTAGCTTCAATAAATCAGTCATCAAGGTAAAGCATTTCTTACTGTTCAATTCAATGGGTATTGATAACAAAATGGGTGTCCCCTTTTAAATCAATAAACATAGCAGTGGATCGTATGAGGTGCTTCTGCAAAACGGATTACAACCATCGCGATGCTTGGTTGAATGTCTGATAAAAGGGTTACCCATTACGTTGAACATTCGTCTTGTTTGATGCGTGTTGCGTTACGTTAAATACACTGTATTTATGCAGTTTGGTATAACAACAAAAAAACCGACAGGCAGTCGGTTTTTACATTGTTGAGGCTAGCGATTAACGTGCGCGGAAGACGATACGACCTTTAGATAAGTCATAAGGTGTCAACTGTACAGTGACTTTGTCACCCGTTAAAATACGGATGTAGTTTTTGCGCATTTTGCCAGAGATGTGGGCTATCACCACATGTCCATTTTCAAGCTCTACGCGGAACATTGTATTTGGCAAGGTCTCAAGGATAGTGCCCTGCATTTCAATGTTGTCTTCTTTCGCCATTAATTAGTTATCCCATTAGCCTTCAAATATGAAAAAATCGGGCGTATCATGCCCCAAAAACGCCGAACTGTAAAGGCCGTTAACAAGAAAGAGGCGTAAGATTTTCGCCAACTTGCCAACCAAGAGCCGTTAAAATTTGATATGGACGATATTGGCGTTTGTAACTCATTTTTCTATTTTGATCAATTTGATAGCCCAAATACAAAAATCGTTTACCTAATGACTTAGCCAATTGGCATTGAATTAAAATCATCAACGAACCCAGTGATCGTTCTGCGTAGTCTGGGTCGAAATAGCTGTATATGGCCGAGAAACTTTGCGCCATCTCATCGGTCACCGCCACGCCAATTAATTGGTCTTTATCAAACAGTTCAATAAACATTGGCGGTAACCAATCTGATAGTAAAAAATCATCATATTGAGCTTGTGATGCCGGGTACATAGGGCCATCACTATGGCGTTCATTGATATAGCGTTGGTATAAGTCATAGTGCTCTGGCCGTGATGTATGACTGATCTTCCAATGCAAGTCTCGGTTGTTTTTTAAGGTTCTTTTTTGGCGTTTGGACAACACAAAATCATTCACATTCAGTCGAATAGATTGGCAAGATTGGCAACTCGGGCAGCGTGGTTTATAAATTGCGTTACCGTTGCGACGAAACCCCATCGCAAGAAGTTGTTCAAACAGCGATGGGTCTATTTGTGGTTCTTGGATCACCAATAATTGCTCTTTATTGCCTTCAATATAGTTGCAATCAAAAGGTTGGCTTATGCCGACACTAACCGATTTAGAATTCAATAAACACCTCTTGTTTGATCCATATGGATGCTGACTTTATTTGATCTCGGCCGCAGTGAAGTATGGATAAAAACTCACTTCTTGGTATCGCCTTAGCCCCAAGACTTAATAAATGTGGATTCATTACTTGCGCGTCAATTAGTTGAAAATCATGTTTCACCAAGTGTTGATTCAGTATAGCAAATGCAGCTTTTGATGCATTAGTTTGCCGATGAAACATCGATTCACCGCAAAAAACATTGCCCACTGGAATACCGTAAAGCCCACCCACTAAATCGTCGCCATCCCAGACTTCAACAGAATGCGCAAGACCTTGCAGATGAAGTTCATAATAAGCCATTTGGATTTCGGCAGAAATCCACGTGCCATCCTGTGAACTTCGTGGCTGAGCGCAACCGGCTAAGACATCTAAAAATGCATGATTGATAGTGTATCGCCAGGTGGATTTTTTAAGAAACTTAATCAAGCTTTTGCTGCCAAATGGATGACGAGGTTCAAATACCGCTCGAGGATCTGGTGACCACCATAAAATGGGGTCATTGACATTAAACCAAGGGAAAATACCTTGATAATAGGCTTCTGCTAAGCGCTCTGGACGTAAATCTCCCCCAATGGCTAATAAGCCATTGGGATCGATAAGCGCCAGCTCGGGTGGCGGGAAGTCGATGGATTGATTTAAATAAGACAGTGAGTTCAAAATGAGTATATTATTTGGCATACCTTATCGTTAACTTAGCGGATATTGATCATGTTTAAAATCATAACTGTCAATGTGAAGAGTATTTTTGCAGTTTTACTGACTATGTGCTTGTTTTGTGGTCAAAGCCAAGCTGCTTATGAGCGAAATCAAGCCGTACCCGTGGAAAAAGTCCTCTATGGTCAGATTGAATCGGTAAAAAACATCACTGAAAAACAGCTCGTTGAAGACAGCCATAGCGGGTGGAAAACTTTTGGTGGCGCCTTAGTCGGTGGAGTTATAGGACATCAGTTCGGTGGCGGTTCAGGCCAAGATGTTGCTACCGTTTTAGGGGCATTAATTGGTGGCGGTATAGGCAGTCAGCATGGAAACCAACAGTATTATCTTGAAACTAAATTAGTTGAACTCATGATAAAACAAGAAGATGGAAGCCAAGTTATGGTTATCCAAGATGCAGATCCGGGGATGCGTTTTGCTGCCGGTGATGAAGTGAGAGTGGTTTATTTAAGCGGTTATGTCAGGGTTGATTTGGCGATGTGATGACATACGCCATAAAACAAAAAGGAGCCTAGGCTCCTTTTGTGTATTACAAGGGCAAAATCCATTTGCAACAGTACATTGGCTACTTTGCTAAAGGTGATTAAAAC
This sequence comes from Shewanella sp. SG41-3, assembly GCF_014164545.1. NCBI lineage: Bacteria > Pseudomonadati > Pseudomonadota > Gammaproteobacteria > Alteromonadales > Shewanellaceae > Shewanella > Shewanella sp. SG41-3. Next base: position 246,860 of record NZ_JACJFJ010000006.1, on the reverse strand, counting down.
CCACGAGGTAATGTTTGCTTACCTGAAGTGTGCTCGAGCTTTTGACGCCATAACTGCTTAGGCGTTAAACCGCCTGAAGTTATTTGAGCTTGGCGATTGGGTGATTTTTTTGCTGCCGCATTGTTGATTGGCTTGGCTGCAGGTTTAGCGATAGGTTTGTGCATCTCTGCCGCAGGCTGTTTATTTGTCGTCGAGGCAGTAAGTTGTGCAAGCATTGTTTCAAGTTCGCTAAAGCGCACAGATTTCTGGCCGTCAATTTTGTACCAACTACCAGCTTGCTCAATTGATACTGTGTTACCAGATTGTCGTTCTAGTGCCGTTTGTAGTTGGCTGATGACCTCTTCTTTAGTCAATGTTGTCATAGTAAATAACCTATTGGTTGTCATGTTAAATTAAGGTTGTCACTAATTTTAAAGTGTTAATGCATCAAAAGTCCAATTGAGCTATAAATTGGCGGATTTTCCATCTGAAAGTTGATTTTATCAGCGAGTAGAGTGATATTTTCTGCATCATTAGGTTTCGATTTAATCTGGATTTAATATTGATTGAATTTGACAATCGACTGTACTTATTGGCGGCTCAAGCCTAATTTTTTTGGTGGTTATTTTTGTTTTTTTAAATTAATTTTTAGCTTGGATATTCTTCGCGAGAGCGACAGTATTCGGTTAAACTGATGATATCGCCATGGCGTACAGTATGGATCGCTATCGTCTGAGTGAATATCGGTTAAGTCCGCATGGTTTATACGAATAAGTTTATATTTTTGTTGCTTAAGATTAGTTAATTTCTAGGGGTTTTATGTCCACACATCATCAGACATCAGTTGTTTCTCGCCAAGCATTAGCGTCTTATCTTGATAGTTTTTTAAATGTCTCTGCCTTTAAAGACTATGCACCAAATGGGTTACAGGTCGAAGGCAAGTCGGATATTCGCACCATTGTCACCGGTGTCACTGCATGCCAAGCATTAATTGATGCGGCGATAAAGGTCAACGCTGATGCTATTTTGGTTCATCATGGTTTTTTTTGGAAAAATGAGCCCGAAGTGATCACCGGCATGAAATATCGACGGATCAAGGCCTTAATAGAAAATGATATCAGTTTATTTGGTTATCACTTACCGTTAGATGCTCATCATGGTGTTGGTAACAATGCTCAGTTAGCCCAACAGTTAGGCATTATTAGTCCAAGAGTTTATGAGCAGGTGGCTCAAGATTTATTATGGCATGGTCATTTGGAACACCCAATGACGGTTGCAGAGTTTAGCGAGTTACTTAATACAGTATTAAACCGTAAACCTTTGCACATCGGGGATGAAACGAAAATGATTTCGACCTTGGCTTGGTGTACTGGCGGCGCGCAAGACTATATTGATTATGCTGCACAAATGGGCGTTGATGCGTTTATTAGCGGCGAAGTATCAGAGCGCACATTTCACACCGCAATCGAGCAAGGTTTACATTATTTTGCTGCTGGTCACCATGCGACTGAGTTATTTGGCATTCAAGCTTTAGGTGATCATTTAGCGGAAAAATACAATATTGAGCATCATTTTATTGATATTGTAAATCCGGTATAGCTGGATTAATAACTTGGCGCTTAGCGGTGTTGACTGTGTTCTGCATGTTTTTTAAAGACTTTGCTATCGTGTAGATAACAAATGGTTGTAGCGACGCTCTGGCAAGGTTACTGGGTCATTGATATTGAATGTGGCCGGTATCATTGATGATAGAGCGTGTGCGGATGATATTGCTTTCATTGAGATTGGGTAAATGACCGAGTATTTTTTACAAGCCTTTATTTATTTAACCGCTGCCGTTATCGCCGTCCCTTTAGCAAATAAATTGGGATTGGGTTCGGTACTCGGCTACCTCATTGCTGGGGTTGTTATTGGGCCTATTATTGGTTTAGTGGGCAGTGAAACCAACACTATCCAACATTTTGCTGAATTTGGTGTTGTGATGATGCTATTTTTGGTCGGTTTAGAACTTGAACCGAAAATGTTGTGGGCGATGCGAAATCGTTTACTCGGACTGGGTGGTCTGCAAGTTGTGGGTTCGGTTGTGGCGGTTATGGCCTGTGCCATTTATGCTGGCTATCAATTGAGTATCGCATTAACTATCGGGTTAATTTTTTCTCTGTCTTCTACCGCAATTGTATTACAAACGTTATCTGAAAAACGTCTCAATAAGACTCATGCAGGTAAAAATGCCTTTTCGGTATTGTTGTTTCAAGACATTGCCGTTATTCCCATGTTGGCCTTTATTCCGTTATTGGCTTTACCCGAATTAGTTGAGCAAGCCCAAGCTGCTGTAAGCAGTATGAGTGAACAACACGAGCAGCTAAGCTTAGTGGCATCTTTACCTGGGTGGGCGTATGCGATTGTATTGTTGTTAGCCATTAGTGTCGTAGTGTTGGGCGGCCATTATTTAAGCCGACCTTTATTTAAAATCGTTGCTGAGTCTGGTGCGCGTGAAATATCAACCGCTGCAGCACTTATGTTAGTCATAGGCATTGCCGCATTAATGAGTTTGGTGGGGATCTCGCCTGCATTAGGTACCTTTTTAGCGGGCGTGGTGCTGGCAAACAGTGAGTTTAAGCATGAGCTTGAAGCAAATATAGGTCCGTTTAAAGGCTTGTTGTTAGGCTTGTTTTTTATCACCGTGGGTGCCGGGATAGATTTTTCGGTGTTGTTTGCTGATTTTGCTGAAATCATTGCCATCACCTTAAGTGTGATGTTGATAAAAGCGATGGTGTTGTACGTGCTAGCGTTGATTTTCAGGATTAAAGGCAGCGATCGTTGGTTATTTACCTTATGTCTAGCTCAAGCGGGTGAGTTTGGCTTTGTATTGCTAAATTTTAGTGTGCAACAACATGTTATTCCAACTGACTTAGCTCAGACCTTGTCTATCGTAGTAGCACTATCGATGTTTTTAACCCCTGGACTATTCATTTTATTTGATAAAGTCATTTACCCGCGCTTTCAAGTGAAAACCAATCAACGTGAGCAAGATAATATCGATGATGAGGGCACTGTGATTATTGCGGGTATTGGCCGTTTTGGCCAAGTGGTCAATCGCTTTTTAATATCAAATAATATTAAAACTGTCGTGCTCGATTATCAGGTATCGCAAGTGGACACTATTAGGCGTATTAATACTAAAGCCTACTATGGTGACGCCACTCGACCTGACTTATTAAAAACAGCAGGTATAGAACAAGCATCGCTTTTTGTGGTGGCTATCGATAATCGCGAAAGCAGCGTCGAATTAGTCAAATATTTGCATCAAACTTACCCAAAACTGAAAATTGTCGCCAGAGCCTTCGATCGAGGCCATGGTCATTTGTTAAAAGATGCCGGGGCTGACATCGTCGAATCAGAAACCCATCATTCAGCACTTGAACTGAGCGTGTCCTCGTTACAGTTGCTTGGTAACAGTGAAGAATATGTTTTAAGACGAAAGGCAACCTATAAGCGTGTTGAAAAAGAAGCCTCAAAACGTTTGTATGATTTTTGGTTGAAAGAATCAGCAGGTGAGCGCTATAGTAATGATTTTATTAAACTGTTTATGTTGTATGAAGAGCGATTGAAACAAGCAATGGATGAAGATAATGCCGCTCATCATGCTGATGTTGATCTTCAGCATGCTATTAAGCTAACCCAAAAATCTGACGGTGATGTTAGCGCTAATGATTAATGGATGATTTTATTATTGTCGATGAACCTGCTAACTAGCTGCAATCGCTTTGATAATTAATAATTGCTTATTGATTTGATGAACGTGCAAACTAAAAAAAAGACCGCCGCAGCGGTCTTTTTTATGAAGTTAAGTGTTATTTAACTCGCATACCTGGCTGCGCACCTTCATGAGGTTCAAGTATAAATAAATCTTTACCACCTGGGCCAGCCGCTAATACCATACCTTCTGAATCACCAAACTTCATAGTGCGTGGGGCAAGGTTTGCCACCATTACGGTGAGTTTACCCACTAAGTCTTCAGGCGCATAAGCCGATTTTATACCCGCAAATACTTGCTTAGTTTCGCCGCCTAAATCTAATTCTAGACGCAGTAGTTTATTGGCTTTCTCGATATGTTCCGCTTTGCTGATACGAGCAATTCGTAAGTCAATTTTTGCAAAATCTTCAAAGCTTATTTCTGGGCTGATAGGATCTTGCTCTAATTGATTAACGGCTTGTGTCGGCGCATCGGTGTTAGGTGCGTCCGTATTAGTGGCTTGCAAGTTTTCTTTAGAGGCATCGATGATAGCTTCAATACTCTTAGGTTCGATACGTTGCATTAAGGCTTTAAATGGTGCAATTTCATGGCCTGATAAATCTTGGGCCAAATTATCCCATGTTAAGGTTAACTGTAAAAATCCTTCAACATTTTCGGCAAGCTTAGGTAATACAGGCTTAAGATAAGTCACCAAAATTCTGAACAGATTTAATGCATTACTGCAAACCTGATGTGCTTCTTGTTGTTTATCTTCATGCTTAACTAATTGCCAAGGTGCGGCGTCAGCAACATAAGCATTAGCAATATCCGCTAGCGCCATGATTTCACGCATCGCTTTACCAAATTCGCGGGTTTCATATAATTCAGCAATAATCTCGCTTTTGGCTAAAAATATATCGCTTAGGCTGCTGTCAGTAACCTTGGCTAATTTACCGTCAAAACGTTTACTGATAAAACCAGCGGTACGAGAGGCAAGGTTAACTAATTTTCCGACCAAGTCAGAGTTAACGCGTTGGGCAAAATCTTCTAAGTTTAAATCCAAATCATCAATACGGCTGTTTAATTTAGCGGCGTAATAATAACGTAGGTATTCAGGATCCAAATTGTCTAGATAAGTGCGCGCTTTGATAAACGTGCCTTTTGATTTCGACATTTTTGAACCATTAACCGTGACATAGCCGTGAGCATACACGCTAGTCGGTTTACGAATACCAGCGCCTTCAAGCATAGCAGGCCAGAATAAACTGTGGAAATAGACAATGTCTTTACCGATGAAGTGATACACCTCTGCGGTTGAATCTAGGCCCCAGAAATCGTCAAAGTTTAAGTCATCACGCTTATTACATAAGTTTTTAAATGACCCCATATAACCAATAGGTGCATCTAACCAGACATAGAAAAACTTACCTGGAGCGTCAGGAATTTCAAATCCAAAGTAAGGTGCATCACGGGAGATATCCCATTGCTTTAGGCCTTGATCAAACCATTCATTAAGCTTGTTGGCCATTTCTTGTTGCAAGGAACCTGATTGGATCCACTCTTTTAACATGCCTTCAAATGCAGGCAGGTCAAAAAAGAAATGTTCGGTGTCTTTCATTATCGGTGTTGCACCAGATACGGCTGACTTAGGATTGATTAAATCGGTAGTGCTGTAGGTTGCGCCACAATTATCACAGTTATCGCCGTATTGATCTTCAGACTTACATTTTGGGCAGGTGCCTTTAACAAAACGGTCTGGTAAGAACATTAATTTTTCAGGGTCATATAATTGTGAAATGGTTTTGGTTTTGATGTAACCACCATCACGCAGTTTTAGGTAAATATCACAGGCTAAGGCGCGATTTTCTTCGCTATGAGTGCTGTGGAAATTATCAAACTGGATATTGAAGTCGGCGAAATCTTGCTGATGTTCCTTTTGAACCTGAGCAATCATTTCTTCTGGTGTAATACCCATTTGTTGCGCTTTGAGCATGATCGGTGTGCCGTGAGCATCGTCGGCGCAAATGTAGTGGCATTCATGACCACGTAATTTTTGAAAACGTGACCAGATATCCGTTTGGATGTACTCAAGCATGTGGCCTAGGTGGATCGGGCCATTGGCATAAGGTAGGGCACTTGTGACCAGTATTTTACGCTGTGATTTTGTCATTTTGTCTCGATATCAAATTACACCAAAAATATAGCCTGATACTAACTGATTTGCAGACTTTTTTCACCAAAACATGACTTAAAAAAGCTTAATAGTCGCTATTTTTTTACCAAGTTCTGATACACTTGAGCAAATTTCTACTTCGGAGTTGCCGTTTTGGTCAATACACATACAAATTATCAATTAAGTGATGAATTATTGTCACCAGTGTTAGATATTTTAGAAGCATTTGAAGACCCTTATTTGCATAAAGGCTTAGTGAGTGCAGGATGTGTAACCGCACTGTCGATAGAAGGAAAACGCCTACAATTAGGCTTAGTTTATCCATATCCGTGTATGACACAATATCGCGATACTGTGATGGCTGTGACCAATAAATTGGCTGTACTTGACGCGATTGATGAAGTGGAATGTGAAATTGATTTTCAGCCTCGAGTTTATTCAGCACTGCCTGCAATTGCACCTATTCCTAACGTAAAGCAAGTTATTGCCGTGGCATCAGGTAAAGGTGGTGTGGGTAAATCAACTACCGCAGTGAATCTTGCATTAGCCTTAAAAGCTGAAGGCGCTGAAGTGGGTATTTTGGATGCCGACATTTATGGCCCGTCTATTCCTTTGATGTTAGGTATTCCTAATTTTCGTCCACAATCGCCAGATGGCAAGCACATGACGCCCGCGCTAGTTCATGGTATTTCTGCGCAATCAATTGGTTTTATGTTAAGTGGTGATGAAGCCGCGGTATGGCGTGGTCCTATGGCAGCGGGTGCATTAGCACAGTTACTCAATGAAACCCAATGGCCTGAATTAGACTATTTGATTATCGATATGCCACCTGGAACCGGTGACATTCAATTAACCTTGTCGCAAAAAGTGCCAGTAAGCGGTGCCGTCATTGTTACCACGCCACAAGACATTGCCTTAGCGGATGCTAAAAAAGGCATTACCATGTTTAACAAGGTCAATATCCCAGTACTTGGGATTATCGAGAACATGAGTTTCCATCTTTGTCCTGAATGTGGTCATAAAGAACACCCATTTGGTACTCATGGTGGTAGTGAAATAGCTAAACGCTATAACGTGCCGTTGTTAGGCGCACTGCCACTGCATATCAATATTCGTGAATCAATGGACAATGGTACGCCGAGCGTAATGAGCGAACCAGAAAGTGAAGTGTCAGGGATATATCGCGAAATTGCCCGCAAGCTTGGGGCTGAGTTATCACTTCAACAAGTACAATCAACCGTAAAAATTAGCATATCAGAAGACGAGTAAGGTTAAGAGATGAATTCTCAGCAGTGTGTCATTATTGGGATTGCCGGTGCGTCGGCTTCAGGTAAAAGTTTAATTGCTAAAACAATTTTTGAAGAATTGTGTCGTGATTTAGGAACCAATCAAATTGGTGTGATCAATGAGGATGCCTATTATCGGGATCAAAGTCATTTGACCATGGAAGATCGAGTCAAAACCAATTACGATCATCCAAAAGCATTGGATCATCAATTATTAGCGACTCATTTAACTCAGCTAAAACGAGGTGAAGCCGTTAGTATTCCTTGTTATAGCTATACTGAGCATACGCGTACCAGTGAAACGCTTAACATGCAGCCTAAAAAAGTCATTATCCTTGAAGGTATTTTGTTATTAACCGACCCTAAGCTTCGTGAGTTAATGGATGCCAGTGTGTTTATGGACACGCCATTAGACATTTGTTTTTTACGTCGGTTAACCCGTGATGTTGCTGAGCGCGGCCGCACAATGGAAACCGTTATTGCGCAATATAAACGAACAGTACGTCCAATGTTTTTACAGTTTATCGAACCGTCAAAGCAATATGCCGATATTATCGTTCCTCGTGGTGGTAAAAACCGCATCGCAACGGATATTTTAAAAACTAGAATTCAGCATTTATTGGCTAGATAGCCTTATTTAAGAGAGTGCCGCATGCGTTTAACCGATATAGAAATTGAGCAATGTTTAGATAATGGTAGCATTATCATCGATCCTCGCCCTGGTATAGAAGCCATTTCTGGTGTCAGTGTCGATGTCCGTTTAGGCAGCCAATTTCGGGTATTTAAAGACCATACGGCACCTTTTATTGATTTAAGTGGCCCCAGTGCAGAAATGCAAATAGCCCTTGATCGAATTATGAGCGATAAAATTGAAATTGCTGACGACCAAGCTTTTTTCCTCCATCCTGGCGAGTTAGCTTTGGCTGTGACCTATGAAAGTGTCACTTTACCTGCCGACGTTGTCGGCTGGTTAGATGGTCGCTCATCGCTTGCGCGCTTAGGTTTAATGGTGCATGTGACTGCGCATCGTATTGATCCTGGTTGGCAAGGGAAAATCGTGCTTGAGTTCTTTAACAGTGGCAAGTTGCCATTAGCATTACGCCCAGGCATGACCATCGGCGCGCTTAATTTTGAGCGTTTAAGTTCAGCGGTCGCTCGCCCTTATAACACTCGTAAAAGTTCGAAATATAAAGATCAACAAGAGGCTGTCGCAAGCCGGATCAGCCAGGATAAATAATGGCGCCAGTTTGGGTTAATCATCACAAGAACGGCACGATAAATCCATTTGATCGTGCTGTTGCTTATGGTGATGGTGTGTTTGCAACTATGCGCACCGCATCAGCTGATATGCCGGCAGGGATTTTATTCCTTGATGGTCATATTTGTCGTTTGCAGCAGGGCTGTGAACGCTTGGGTATTGAGTGGCATGCCAGTGATTTATTAATAGAGCAACTGCAGCAACTCGCGAGGCAATACCCACAACATTGTATTAAGCTTTTGCTCACGCGCGGAGTCGGCGGCCGTGGTTATCAAGCACCGTCAAGCTCAAACGTGACTGAAGTCGTGTCCGTTAATGCCATTCCAGATCATTATCTTGATTGGCAGCAAAGTGGCATTTCGTTAGCATCATCATCGATTTGTCTAGGCAGACAACCACTTTTAGCGGGCATAAAACATCTTAATCGGTTGGAACAGGTGCTAATTAAGTCTCAACCTCTAGTTGACACTTATCAAGATTGGTTGGTGTTTGATTGTGATGGTTATGTGATCGAGTCATCAATGGCTAATCTTTTTATCGTCAAAAATAATCAAGTACTTACCCCTGCAATAACGCATGCGGGTGTCAGCGGCGTGATGCGCGAAATCATCATTGATACGCTGCTTTGTCATGGTATTGCTGTGATGGCAACACGACTTACGTTAAGCGATGTTCAAGCTGCTGAGCATATATTTATAACCAATAGTTTATTTGGCATGATTGATGTTACCGCCATTGACGATTTTCAATTTAGCCGTTGGACGCAAACAGCGCGATTCAGGCAAATTCTAAGTGTGAATTTATAATATGATTAAAAAAATAAAAACATTTATATTAGCTAGTTTAATTCCTTTATTCACCTTGACTTGTATTGGTGGCTATTGGCTAGTATCTGGCCTAATTAGTTATCAAAAACAGCCATTGCAGTTAACTGAAAGCCAGACGCTGACAGTAGAGCCAGGCACATCGGTGATTAAGCTTGCGCAACAGCTTGAGCAACAATCATTGATTACTGATAGTTGGAAAGTTAAATACCTGGTTAAACTTGAACCTAAGTTCGCCAATATTAAGACGGGCTTATACCAATTGATCCCCGGCGATACATTAGAAGCATTATTAAAACGTTTGTATTTAGGCCAACAAGTGGTTTTCAGTGTGACCCTAATCGAAGGCAAAACCATTGCTGAGTGGCAACAAACTCTGGCAACGACTGAACATTTAGCAAAAAACGCTGATGATTTTAACCAAGTGTTATTACAACATGGTGATACATCTGGCTTGCCTGAAGGTAAGTTTTATCCGGAAACGTTCCATTATCATGCGGATGATAATTTACAGACCATATTAAATCGTAGTTACAATATGATGCAGGAGAGCTTAGCTCAAGCATGGGAAGGACGTGATCCTGATTTAGCTTTATCGTCACCCTATGAGCTATTGATTATTGCTTCTATTATTGAAAAAGAAACTGGCAAACCTGAAGAACGTGATTGGGTTTCAGCAGTGTTTAATAATCGACTCAAAAAAGGCATGCGCTTGCAAACCGACCCGACGGTTATTTATGGTATGGGTGAGCGTTATAAAGGCAATATTACCCGTAAAGATTTACGCCAAGCGACTGCATTTAATACTTATACTATTGATGGTTTACCACCAACGCCAATTGCTGCCCCTAGCCGAGCATCACTCTTTGCAGCGGCCAATCCTGCTAACGTAAATTATTTATATTTTGTGTCACGTAATGATGGTAGCCATGTGTTTTCATCCACGTTAAAAGCACATAACAATGCCGTAAATGAATTTCAGAGAAAAAGAAAATGAGTCAACAGCAAGGCAAGTTTATTGTCATTGAAGGATTAGAAGGTGCCGGTAAATCAAGCGCGATAGCCCTGGTTAATGATATTATTCAGCGCCATATTGGTCAGGCTCCGGTGTGTACCCGTGAGCCAGGCGGTACGCCATTAGCAGAAAAAATGCGCGATTTAGTTAAAATTGCTGATGATACTGACCCCTTATGTGACGAAGCAGAGTGTTTGCTTATTTATGCTGCCCGATCACAGTTAATCGCTAATGTTATTAAACCGGCATTAGCTGCAGGTAAGTGGGTGCTGGGTGATAGGCATAACTTATCTTCACTGGCTTACCAAGGTGGTGGCCGAGGATTAATGCCCTTAGTCAAAGCGGTCAGTGATGCTTGTTTGAGAGGCTTTAAACCTGATCTCACCTTGTATTTAGATATCGATCCAACACTCGGCTTAAGTCGTGCGGCAAGTCGTGGCAAACTTGATAGAATTGAGCAGCAAGCGATTGATTTTTTCGAACGAGCCAGGCGTACCTACTTACAATTAGCCCATGAGGATGACAGCATAGTGGTTATCGATGCAAGTCAATCTATGGCGCAGGTTCATCATGATATACAGATGCAATTGCAACATCATTTGCCCGTTCTTATGGCAGAGCTGTGATTGTTATAAAAAAGGATAATGTGGCGATATGAGTGATTATCAGATTGACCAATTACCTTGGTTAGCCGAGCCGCATCAGCGCTTTGTTGATCAACATTATCGCGGTAAAACTAGCCATGCCCACTTGTTCAATATTGATAAAGCGCTTGGGGGGGATAAGCTCGCTAAAGCTGCGGCACAAACAATACTTTGCCAACAACTGACCCCAGTGGGTGCTTGTGGTCAATGTAAAAGCTGTTTGCTATTGGCTGCTGGTAATCATCCAGATCTGTATATTATTGAGCCAGATGGCAACCAAATTAAAGTTGATCAAATTCGTCAGCTATGTCAAAAATTAACGCAAACGGCTCAGCAAGGTGGGGCGCGCGTGGCGATAATCGTTGATGCTGAGCGCTTAAATTTAGCCGCAGCAAACGCATTACTCAAAACACTTGAAGAACCTGGTGATGATGTTGTGCTCATTTTGCAAACTAATACATCAGCTCAGTTACTCGCGACTATTACTAGCCGTTGCCAAACTCTTAAATTTATTGAACCGACTAAGTTAGATATCCAACACTGGCTAGCTGCGCAGCAGCTGTTGCCTGCAGCCAATGCCGAGGGTAAAACTCACGATGTGACTTGGTGTCTTAGTGTTGTGGGTGGTCCTTTGGCGTTAGCAAACAGTTTAACCAGTCAGCATTATCAACAATTGCTAACATTTCGCCAAGATTGGGCTCACAGTTTAAAAACGGGCCATTTAAGTTCTAGTTTACTCAAGGTGTCTGAACAACAAATTGTTGATGCACTTAATGTTTTGTATTTGTACTTACGTCAATATGTGTTAAAAAGTAGTAAAGTAAAAGCGGATCGTCAGCCATTAAATCCGTTAGTTCAAGCTAAAGTGATTGATCTTGGCGGGCAAGTGATGAAGATGTGTCATAAGCTTGAAACTATGCCCAGCGTGAATACTCAAGCATTGTGTCAACAATATGTTCTCGCATTTAGGAAGCTAACCAATTAACGCTATTTGGTTATACTAACATCTAACCTATTTATGGAATGAAAATAATTACTTATGGTCGATCTTGTTGTTCACTACGATACATTACATAAACTCTATCGTGCTTATATGCCGTTTATTAAGCCTGCTGGTTTATTTATTGCGACTACAGAAAGTCATTTTTTAGGCCAAGAGCTTACGATTGCTTATCGATTACCTGATGCAACCCAGGCCACAGAATTTAAAGGCACTGTGGTATGGATTAATCCATTAGGGGCATCCGGTGGGCGTCCTGCTGGTATTGGGGTTAAAATTAAAACGGATGTTGAAAGCCATAAACACCATATCGAAAAGTTATTATCGAGCGAACTTTCCTCTAGCGATTTGACCTGCACTATGTAGCTAGGTATTCTTGCGCATCTGTTTTATTTTTAATGTAGTTGCGAAAGAATTCCCATGCTAATTGATTCACATTGCCACCTTGACCGTTTAAAAGCGGCCCCAGACTCAGCCAGTTTACAATCCATTATGGACAATGCCAAAACTCAAGGTGTTGACTATTTATTGTGCGTCAATGTCCGCCAACAAGGCTTTGAAGCCATGCGCGACAAGGTGTCAGCCTTTGATAATGTTTTCTTGTCTTCTGGTGTACATCCTCTCGATGTGCAAGAAGGCTTGAACATTGAAGACATTAAACGTTTTGCTGACGATCCTCGCGTAGTGGCTATTGGCGAAACGGGTTTGGATTACTTCTATTCAAATGATACTAAAACCTTGCAACAACAGTGTTTTGAACAACAAATTGCATTAGCTGTAGAGGTGAATAAACCATTAATTGTTCATACTCGTGATGCCCGAGAAGATACCATTAATATGCTTAAAGCTGGAGGCGCTGACAAAGTCGGCGGCGTATTGCATTGCTTTACTGAAAACTGGGAAATGGCTAAAGCGGCCATCGATTTAGGTTTTTATATTTCTGTTTCAGGTATTGTGACCTTCAAAAACGCGGGTGATCTTCGCAGTGTAATTCGTCAAGTGCCTAAAGACAGATTACTGGTAGAAACTGATTCTCCTTATTTAGCGCCGGTGCCACATCGTGGCCAAGAGAATCAGCCAGCCTATGTTCGAGATGTAGCTGAGTTTGTTGCAGAATTACGCGGTGAAAAATTTGAAGCGTTAGCGCAGTACACCACGGATAACTTTTTTAATTTATTCAAAGATGCTGCTAAGTTGATCGGTCGCTAACTAGATTCTGGCAATAATAATCCATTTCCCACATTAAATGACTTTTAAATCAATATAATGGGGTAATGGATTGCTGCTTGTTGATTGGAAAATAAGATAAAAAAAGACCCAAAACTATCCAATTGTTCTGGGTCTAGGGAAAGGGCTCGATTAAGAGCCTTGCGCTACTGTCGTGGCTGCTTAAGATTGCTTAAGCAGCCAAATAGTGAATCAAACATTGATTAACTATAGTCAGGTCGATTGGTTTTTGCATGAAATTTAATCAAATAAATCACTATTAATTTGATATTAAATTCATCTTTACATCAAGCCACTGATTATAGGGTTTATCGTCATGATTAAAAATGACTTGGTTACAAGTCGTTATAGGCTTAGATTGACGTTATCGCGGACTAACTCTCGCGGTAAATTGTTTTTCAGTCTATGGCCTAAATGCTTTACTACGCCTAATACTGCGTGATGATAACTGACTAACATTTCGCCTTGTGTCGTGATAGCCAAACGTTGTTGTATGGCATCATCAAAGCTGTTACTGGCAATATCGCGTCCCATCAAAAAGTCTTTAGCTTGTGATGCTGTCAACTCAATGGTTCTTGGGGCATCGTATGTTGATGCTGATAAGGCAATGATGGCTTCATGTTTCGCTTTGTAGCCCTTCTTCATTGCGTCTGCGAGTTTCAGTCCAATACGCTGAAAACGCATTTTACCAATAAAAGGCATAAACTGAGCTGGGAATAACCAGTACTCGTCATCCCGTAACATAATGATGTCGTCGGCGGGGATATTGATAGAAAAGCTTTCTTTAAAATAATGCCTTAACTCTGTTTGTTGTTTATCGTTTGCGACCGTAAAAGGGAAGTTTTTTTGCGACTTAGGCTGTTTTTTTCGTCGTTCAACCGAGGCTGTTTTGCGGATTTTGGCGACAAAGAATCCTTCACTGTCGTAAATTTGCGGCCAAACATGTAGAAAACCTTCTTCGGTACATGCTTTGTCTGCGCCATCAAATAACTGCGCCAATGAGATAAACTCAACTGCATCAGGAAAGGTTTGCTGTAAATGTTGGCAAATATGCTGGTTTTCTAACTGGCTCAGAGTACAGGTTGAATACACTAAGGTCCCGCCGGGTTTTAGCGCTAAAAATGCCGATTCGATCAAATCTTTTTGAGTTTCGCCTATGGCGGTAACATCCTCAATATCCCAATGTTTTAAGGCCAATGGATCTTTACGAACCGTACCTTCACCGCCGCAAGGTGCATCAAGTAAAATGGCGTCAAATGCTTCAAATAAATACTCGCCAAAGACTCTGCCATCAAAATGGGTTAGAGCCGTGTGGCTAGCGCCCATACGGAGCACGTTGGCGTGTAATACCTTTACTCGGCTGGCAGAATATTCATTGGCCACTAACAAGCCACTGTTATTCATTAAGGCTGCGATTTGAGTGGTTTTAGAGCCGGGGGCAGAAGCCACATCTAAAACAATTTCAGGGTTGGCTTGACTTGAAAACAATGCCGTCGGTGGCAACATAGAACTGGCTTCTTGAATATAAAACAAGCCTTGGATATGTTCTATGGCATTACCTAGTTGAACATCGTCTTTACCTTCAATCCAAAATCCATCTTCACACCAAGGGATCGGCGATAGCAGCCAACCTGCTTGGCTCATGATATTGACGAACTGTACGGTGCTAATTTTTAGTGTATTCACCCGAATAGATTTACGAAGCGGTTTGTCGCAATAGGCGATAAACTCTTCTAAAGATAAGTGAGTGGGTAACTCTTTCTCAATATGATTGATAAAGTTTGTATTTAATTGGGCCATAATAATAAACGATAAATTATTTTTGCAGTCATTGCAGCGATCATATCACGGAATTGTGCGCCCTGATCGGCAATGATTACTGTATATTGACGTTAGTAAAACTGACTAGATGATGGAGATATGCGTGTTAAATAGAGTGTGGTTATTATTTTTTATCATTGCAGCCTTGTCTATCGTAATCCAATTAGTGAATGGCAACGTCAATATATTAAGTGAGTCGGTTACGGCATTGTTTGCCAGTGCTAAATTAGCCGCTGACATTTCAATCGGGTTAATTGGCGTATTAGCCTTGTGGATGGGCTTGATGCAAGTAGGCGAAAAGGCCGGTGTTGTCGGTTTGTTTGCGCGGATATTCGAGCCTTTGCTGTCTAAGTTGATGCCAGAGGTGCCTCGTGGTCATGTCGCTTATGGCAGTATTAGCATGAATTTGACTGCCAATATGCTGGGGCTAGATAATGCCGCTACGCCTCTTGGCTTAAAAGCTATGCACGATCTACAAACCCTTAACCCTGTCAAATCAGTTGCAACCAACGCCCAAATTTTATTTTTAGTGTTAAATACCTCGTCAGTCACCTTAGTACCCGTCACCGTATTTCTATATCGTGCCCAACAAGGGGCGGCTAATCCTGCAGATATCTTTCTACCAATCTTATTGGCCACGAGTGTCTCTACTGTAGTAGGGCTATTGGTTGTTGCCTTAGTGCAACGGATTTCGTTATTTAACAGTGTTATTTTAGCGTATGCAGCTGTCATTATGAGTGTATTCATGGCAGCAATAGCTTATTTAGTAACATTGTCGGCAGATGCAATAGGGCAAGTGTCTATGGTGTTAGGCAATGGCATATTGTTGTTACTGATTTTAAGTTTTATTTTGGTTGCAGGCTATCGCAAAATTGCTGTTTATGATGAGTTTGTCGACGGCGCTAAGCAAGGCTTTGGCCAAGCCATTCAGCTGATTCCGTATTTGTTGGCAATGTTATTAGCCATTGGCTTTCTTAGAGCCTCTGGCGCACTAGATTATGCGTTACACTTGTTGGCAAGTGGCGTTAGTGCATTGGGCGCAGATACGCGCTTTATTGATGCAATGCCTACTGCATTGATGAAACCCTTTAGTGGCTCTGGCGCGCGTGCCATGATGTTAGAAACCATGAGTCATCATGGGGTTGATTCGTTTGCGGGTCGTCTAGCGGCTATTTTACAAGGCAGCACTGAAACAACGTTTTATGTCCTTGCTGTGTACTTTGGTTCTGTTGGTATTCGTAATGGTCGCCATGCGCTAGGTTGTGGATTAGCAGCCGACTTTGCCGGTATTACTGCGGCAATCGCTGTGTGTTATTGGTTTTATGGTTAATGATTAACATTACCTCCTGATACTTAAGAGCGTTAAACATCAAAAGGCCGATACATATATCGGCCTTTTGATCTTGCTATATCGCGAGTATTATCGAGATATGACTACTTAGTTTGTAAAGGTTGCCATTGTATCCATTCATCTTGCATATTTTTATGCAATGGAAAACGGCTTGTTGCATCAATACCATTGCTGTCAGAGGTTGTATCACGCGTTGCAAATGCAATGCCGCCAGCCAGTATGGTTTCTAGTGAGCCCGTTTCTAACTGTGCGCCAGAGAATAAACCGATATCTAACTTGATCCCAGAAGCATCCCAAAATTGGCTGCTTTGGTTTATTAAGTGGCTGTATTCAGCATTGACATGAGCAAACAGGGTAATTTCAATGCCTGATTTATCTAGTTGATAACCATCAATTTGACCAACCTTAATACCGCGGAAAAACAGCGGAGTGCCAACCTTAATAGAGCCTAACTGATCATCAACCAATTGGAATGATAAAGCATCTTTAGGCACCGAAGCCTCAAAGTTGGCGTGAGGTTGAGCAACAAAGCTATCAACCAACTCCAAACTATTACCAGGGATAACCCCAATGTAAGGCCCAGTGAGTAGCGTTTCTGGAGCATTAATACCGGCTAAAGAAATTTGCGCATCAACAATAAAATATTCACTGTCACTGGCACTAAAATGGTTTGCATATTGGCCATAAATATACGCTTGCGCATTAATTGTGGTTAAATCTTGGTTTAGCTTCACATGTGATATTTCACCAATTTTATGACCTTGATAGCGAATAGCGGCTTTCTCAGCCACTTTAGTACTCACAGGCAAGATAAGGTTAATCACCTTAGCCTGCATCAGGGCGAGTGACTTGGTATCATATAAACGCAGATTAGGTTGTGTGATCTGTGGATTCGCGGTCTCGTCAATGTGTCCAAGGGCAATACTGCCATTGATTGCACCTTTTAGAGGCGCCACATTAATATCGACACCGGCTAAACTGGCATTGATGGCGACAGCATCATTGCGCCAAAAAACAGTATTGGCTTTGACCAGAGCAACAAATTTATTGTCGATACTAATATCAATATTAAATTTATCTGTCTTAGCAAACCAATTGATTTTATTGACCGAACCTATTTGCATTTTCTTATAATAAATCGGTGACCCTTCAGTTAAATCGGCGCCATCAATACTGGTCAAGGTAAAGTGTGTCATCTGTTGCTGGGCGTAAAGCACCTGTGCCGACTCGATTGATTCATGTAAGGGTAAGGTGCTGTTAGGTGCAATCAAGGTAGCGCTGTTACTTGGAATTAAGCTAATCGCACCTTCAAGCATAGTGGTCACGTCGCGAGTCTTAACCTTAATTCCGGCTAATGAAGCGTCAACGGCTAAGGCGCTTTCTGGAATAAAGAAACTCCCCTTTGTGAGTAAGTTTTTAAATTCCGGGAGAATTTCAATTTGATACTCAACGGTTGAAAAGTCTTTGCTTAAATTAATACTGGTAATTTGCCCAATAGGGAGTTGCTTATATCTAACTTGCGCGCCATTACTGACTCCCGTATGCGTATTGGCCACTACGGTGAGCTTAAGCTTAGCTTGAGTGAGTAAATCTGGGGCCTCAGAGGCTAACTCAAATTGCATTGCTTTATCAGATGCTTGAGTACCAGGTAACACATTAATTACACTACCAGTGACCAGTCGACTGAGGTTTTTAATGCCTTTTAATGATAAGTCAGCTCCACTTAACCAAAATTGACTATCGCTGGTGATCAGCCCTTGGTATTGATGTTCAACTCGAGCGCTAAACTGCACTCCAGTGTCGGTCAAACTCACTTTTTCTATTTCACCAATAGCAATACCGCGGTAGATGATAGACGTGCCTTCATTTACACCATCGTTGTCGGTCGCGATTAAACTAAAATGTACCCCACCAATAGCAGAAAGCTCATCCTGGTAAAGAATATAAGCATCACCATTTTGCGCTTTTTCAGTATAGCTTCCGGTATCAAAGCTGATCCCGCCAGCCAAAATAGATGCAATACTCTCAGTACTGACTTTAATACCCGCTAAAGAGGCATCAATCTTCAGCCCAGATACATTCCAAAAGTGTGAGTCTTTGTTAACTAAATGGGCATATTGCTCTTGAACAAAAGCGCTGATAATAATTTGCTTATTACCATCTAAGCGATAGCTGACAACGCTGCCAACGGGTGCTTGACGGAAAAAGACCGGTGACCCAACATCAATAGAACCCAGCTTAGGCGATTTAAGCTCGATCATTATGCCTTCACTGCCGGGGAGAATTGCGGGTGCTTCGCGCTGTGCTTCAAATTCAGTTGCCGAGCGGCCATCTCCGGGCTGGATGGCAATATAATTACCCGAAAATAGCGTATCTAAGCCTTCGACTCCGGTAATACTGGCTTTGGGTTTGACTAACCAAAACAAGGTGTTTTTATTCAAAAATGGGTCGGCGCGATAATCCATTACCACTTTGACATTAACACCTTTGAGGTCATCATCAATACCAATATCGGTGACTTTACCGACCGATAAACCTTGGTATTTTACTAATGTTTTACCAATATCAATGCCTGCGGCGCTGGGAAAGTGGATTAAAATTTCAATGCCCGACTCTTTAATGCTTTTTACCCCTAACCAAGCACCCAATATTAAGGCGACAATAGGCAATAACCATATTGGCGAGAATAATTTTTTCTTAACAATTTTCGGTGATTCAATTTGTGTCATCGGTGTTTTCCAAGCGGTCCCAGAGTAAACGAGTATCTAACACTTTTGCCGCAAGTTGTGTCAGTAAGATCACTAACGCAAATGCAGTTGCAGCAGGTGCAGGTTTAGCATCTAACAGTTGTCCCATATTCACTAAAGCAACGGTTAATGAGATAACGAATAAGTCGAGCATCGACCAACGGCCAATCCATTCAATAATGTGAAAACCAACCATTAATTTTCTTTTTGATACCGGCAAGTTAAAACTGATGGCGGTTAAATAAGTGGCTAAGCCAAAAATCTTAAGCCAAGGTACTAAAATACTGGCAGTAAAAACAATTACCGCTATCGGCAACATGCCTGTTTGCACTAAATGGCTAATACCACTAAAAATAGTATCCTTAGTGACCACCCCGCGGTTTGTCAGGAGGGTGATAGGGTAGATGTTAGCGACGATAAGTAAAATAGTGGCTGTAATCAATAAAGCCCAACTTTGCTGGATACTGGCATAATTACGATTGCTCAATTGGCTAAAACAGCGCTGGCAATGATTTTTGCTGGTTAAATTCAGCTTGCGACAGACAGGGCATAAACATAAGCCTAACTTTTGCCCCTGCAAAGAGGCTTGAGCTTTTTTTGGGGCTTCCTGGTTAATATTTACATGAGGCTCTTCACTTGCTGAGGATAGCTCATTAGCGGGATTCATTGGAGTTTCAGGCATCAACATAACTCCACATGTGCTCAAGTTTATATTCACGTTGTAAAAAAAGAATGATGACAAACAGCATGGTAAAACTGAATGTCCCCATACCAAAATACACATCAGAAAAATCAGATAGTTGGAATGCAGATACCAAGAAGCTGATGACATAAATTTCTAGCATGGTCATTTGTGATATCAAACCATGATTTTTTAGCAATGTCGTATAAGTTCTTTGCCAAAATGAGCTGTGTAATTCTAATTTGACAATAACAACTTGCGCCAGTATCGACAATATTAATAATCCAGGGGCGATAACAGCCGCAACCATTACCGCTAAGCCTACGACCCAATATCCTTCGGCCCAAACCGTCATAGCAGCCTGCATTACGGTCGTGGTTCTGACACTGCCAAGAAAGTGAATTTCGAGAACTGGTAACAAATTAGCGGGAATGAATATAATTAACGCGGCAACGCATAGCGCCAACATACCATTGATAGAGCAGTACGGAGAATCATAGAGTACAGTATGACAACGCGGACAAATAGCGCGAGAGCTGGAGGGTAACGCTCGTTTTCTCACTGCCAAATCACATGATCGGCATAATATTATAGAATCATGATCATCAAATTCATTCATGAAAAATTAATCTAATCCATAGTGAAAATCATTATCGGGTAGCTAAGAGGTAAACCTCTCAACTTTGCCTCATATTGGCAAATAAATGTGTCATTTGTTAAAAGAAACTCATTAATGTGTATTTGATAATATCAGAATAATCAGAACACTTGCATCATAAGTTAACTATGTGAGATTCTATGCACTGTATATAAAAACAGTGAGGATTACATCATGGCAGTGATAACCCAATTTGTCGTGGTCAGAGAAGGGGTGGAAAAGATGACATTTATATCGAAAAAAGAGGCTGATGCCTACGATAAGATGCTCGATATTTCCGATAACCTAGTGCCTTTTCTTATAAAGGCAGATCTTGGACTCGATGAAAATAAGTGCGAACAGTTAGCATTTTATCTCGCAAACAATAAAGATGAGCTTTCTAACTTGCTAAAAGGCGTAGTACAGGTTAAAAACGCTCCTGCAGTTAAAACCAAAAAGACTACGGCTAAAAATACCGCTGCAGAATAGCCGTATTTCAAACTTGTGAAGTAGATACCAGCTTAAGGAATGGAAATGAAAACCGAATTTTACCAAACATTAAATCGTCAAGCTCAAGCGTTACTTGAAGGCGAAGATGATTTGATTGCGGCAATGGCAAATTTTTCAGCGTTGTTAAATGACAACCTTGAGGATCTCAACTGGGCTGGTTTTTACATCAAGCGTGGTGAACAGCTCGTCCTTGGTCCTTTCCAAGGTAAAGTCGCGTGCACTCGAATTGATATGGGCAAAGGTGTTTGTGGCACCGCTGCTGCAGAAAATATCACCCAACGCATCGCCGACGTGCATCAATTTGATGGCCATATAGCATGCGATTCTGCCAGTAATTCCGAAATAGTCATTCCTGTAAGGCAGGGCAATGAAGTGGTGGCAGTGTTAGATATTGACAGTCCATTACTCAATCGTTTCGATCAAGATGATCAAATTGGCTTAGAAAACATGGTAAAAAGTTTCGAAACTTGCCTATTTGGTTAAATAGCGAACAAAATAGATTAAATCATGGTCGCATTCGCTGTCGCGGGCTTTATAATATGCCGCTAAACGCATTTGTGCTGGATTTACTGATGAGCGATGATTAAGCTGAGAGTAAGTTTGGTTAAATTGTTAAGGTTTGTTTCAATGACTTTAGCAAACTGGCGGATAGTGATATTTTGTACGTTGAGCCTTAACGGTAAGGTTTAACGAAAGATGAACGACTGCATGGCAAATTTCTGCCGCATAATCAGTCCCTTTATTAACGTGGAAGTAAAAATGGAATCAACAGACAAGTTGACCGACACCAACGCAATTTTAGCGTATTTATATGAAACCTTTCCTTTATGCTTTATTGCAGAAGGTGAAACTAAGCCATTAAAAATTGGTCTGTTTCAAGATTTGGCTGAACGGTTAGCTGATGATTCTAAAGTCAGTAAAACACAATTACGTGTAGCGCTTCGTCGTTACACCAGCAGCTGGCGCTATTTGAAAGGCGTTAAAGCGGGCGCTAAACGTATTGATCTTGACGGTAATGAATGTGCTGAATTAGAACAAGAGCATATTGACCATGCTATTTTGACGCTCAAAGAGAGCCAAGATAAAGCCAAAGCAAAACGTCAAGCTTTAGCACCCAAAAAACCGGCAAAGAAAGTAGCACCTAAACGCGCTCCAGCTGTTAAAAAAGAACGTCCAGCGCCAGTCGTTGCTCCTGTGATTCAACTTGTGCCAGCTAAGCTTGAAGATTTAAAACAAAAACAACGCGTTAATGTTAAGTTAGGTGCTACCCCAGTACCAGGTGTTGTGACTGATATTAATAAAGAAGATGTGCATGTTCAGTTAGATTCTGGCTTGTCCATCAAAGTACGTGCAGAGCACATACTATTATAGAAATTTAAGGAGTACTTGTTGATGCGAAAACTTACCTTGGCCGCGTCAATTGCCAGTTTATTTGTCGGCTTTTCGGCATGGGCAATTTCACCAACGATTCAAATCAGCGAGTTACCTAAACTAGCACAAGAGCCACAACATAAAGTGGCTAGCAAGCGAGTGACAACATTGTTCACTCGCTCGCATTATCATCGCTTTAATCTTGATGATGCATTTTCTGAACAAATATATTCCCGCTTTCTTGAGCAGCTTGATTATCGTCGAAATGTACTAACTGCAGCAGATATTGCGAGTTTTAGTCAGTATAAAGAACAGTTTGATAATATGGTCGAGTCTGGCGATATTAGCCCCGCTTTTGCTATGTATGAAGTTGTGCAACAACGTCGCTATGAACGTTTTGCGTATGCTTTATCTTTGCTCGATAAAGAGTTTGATTTTACCCAAGCAGGCGATGCTTATGAATTTGATCGCAAAGATGCACAATGGCCAAAAGATGAAGCTGAAGTTAATGAGCTTTGGCGTCAGCGGGTTAAGTATGATGCATTAAATCTCAAGTTGACCGGTAAAAAATGGCCTGAAATTGTTGAAGTGCTCGAGAAACGTTACAACAATGCCATTAAACGTTTAAGCCAAACCCAAAGCGAAGACGTATTTCAAACCGTAATGAATGCGTTTGCTCGCAGCGTTGAACCTCACACCAGTTACTTATCCCCACGTAATGCTGAACGTTTCCAAATGGAAATGAACCTAAGCTTAGAGGGCATTGGTGCTGTGTTGCAAATGGATGATGATTACACTGTTATCAAAAGTTTAGTGGCAGGAGGCCCTGCTGCCAACAGTGATAAATTATCGCCAGAAGATAAAATTGTTGGTGTTGGTCAAAAAGACGGTGGCATTGTTGATGTTATTGGCTGGCGTTTAGATGATGTGGTTGATTTGATCAAAGGTCCAAAGGGTAGCGAAGTTGTATTACAAATTTTACCCAAAAAAGGTGGCGCAAATGCTAAACCTTTTGAAGTGGTCATTACCCGTGACAAAATTCGTTTAGAAGATCGCGCAGCTACCTCAAAAGTAATTGAACCTAAAGAAGGTCAGTACGCCAATCGTAAAGTCGGTGTGATTCAAATCCCTGGATTTTACATGAATCTGTCGCAAGACGTGGCTAAAGAAATCGCTAAACTTGAAAAAGACAATGTTGAAGGCATTATTATTGACCTTCGTGGTAATGGTGGTGGGGCGTTAACTGAAGCCACATTATTGACCGGATTGTTTATTGATCAAGGGCCTGTTGTGCAAATTCGTGACGCCAATGGTGGCATTAATCAAAATCGTGATAATGATGGTATTAGTGCATACAGCGGTCCACTGACTGTGATGGTAGATCGTTACAGTGCATCTGCATCAGAGATTTTTGCTGCGGCTTTACAAGACTATGATCGCGCTTTGATTGTGGGTGAATCGACTTATGGTAAAGGCACAGTTCAGCAGCATAAAAGTTTAGGTCGAATTTATGACATGTATGAAAAACCAATTGGTCATGTTCAGTATACCATTGCCAAGTTTTACCGTATCAATGGTGGCAGCACACAACGTAAGGGTGTTACCCCAGATGTGCGCTTGCCTACTGCTTTAGAAGCGGGTGAATATGGTGAATCGGAAGAGAAAAATGCGCTTCCATGGGATAAAGTTCCTGCTGCTCAATACACTACATTGGGCAATATTACGCCTATGTTGATAAGTTCTCTTGATGTTAAACATCAAGCGCGGATCAGCAATGACGAAGAGTTTAGTTATATTTATCAAGATATAGCTGAATTTAAAAAGCATCACAATGACAAAACCATCTCGCTTGTTGAAAGTGAACGTCTTGCTTCTCGTGAAGATGATGACAAGCGTGCACTCGATCGAGAAAATGCCCGAAGAGAGCACGATGGTTTAGCAATTGTTAAATCACTAGATGATATAGAAAAGACCGATGACAGTAAGTTACCGGATGCCTTTTTAGATGAAACGGCTAATATCACGCTTGATATGGCGGATGCAGAGAAATTGGCAAAAACAAACTCAAAGTGATTTTTTGTGACAGTTAACAAACGCGCTTAGGCGCGTTTTTTCTTAATAATAACCTCAGCTCTGGATATAAACGGTTGCAAACAGTCCTTCGCATCTCTAACTGCGTTGTATCGACTTGCAGTAGGTTAACGGCGGTCGATTCGGCTTGTTAGTAAAATGACCTTTTTGAGGTGGAATAGGCAGCATATTGATATTTTATCCAATTTATCCAATCACTTAACCACGGCTGAAGTGAAATAAAAACAATACCAATTCGATAACGTTCCCACACAAGTTTAATCATATTGGCATGAGTACCATTGAAAAGGATCCTGTATGAACCAAGCGCAAGAGAAACACCTCAAAGATTATACTAAGCCTGCATTTACCATTTCTCATGTAGATTTAAACGTTATTCTTGATGGCAAGAATACCAAAGTAACGGCTGTTAGTAAGGTGATCCGTAATGGCCAACATCAGCATGATTTAGTGCTTGATGGTGAACAACTTTCTCTGAGCTCAGTCAAGCTTAATGGTACAACGGCAAACTATCGTCAACACGAAAGCCAATTAACGATCACCACTGAGCTAAATGAGTTTGAATTAGAGGTGGTTACTTTACTTGACCCTGAGGCAAATTCGAGTCTTGAAGGTCTTTACATGTCTGATGGTGCTTATTGCACGCAATGTGAAGCCGAAGGATTTCGTCGCATTACTTACTTTTTAGACAGACCCGATGTTTTGGCTATTTATACCGTACGTATTGAAGCCGATAAACATGCTTTTCCTTTTTTGTTAAGTAACGGTAATTTAATTGATAAAGGCGAGATGCCACGTTCTGGACGTCACTTTGTTAAGTGGCATGATCCATTTCCAAAACCAAGTTACTTATTTGCCGTTGTCGCTGGTGACTTTGATTTGCTTAATGACAGCTTTACCACTCAGTCTGGTCGCGAGGTGACGCTGCAAGTTTTTGTTGATAAAGGTAATTTACATAAAGCCGATCACGCGATGTCGTCATTGAAAAAATCGATGAAATGGGATGAAACCCGTTTTGGTCTTGAGTACGATCTCGACATCTATATGATTGTGGCAGTTGATTTTTTCAATATGGGAGCGATGGAAAATAAAGGTTTGAATGTGTTTAATACTAAATACGTTCTTGCTGATAAAGCCAGTGCTACTGACGAAGATTATCACGGCATTGAGTCAGTTGTTGGTCATGAGTACTTTCACAACTGGACGGGTAACCGAGTAACCTGTCGTGATTGGTTTCAACTGAGTTTAAAAGAAGGCTTAACCGTTTTCCGCGATCAAGAATTTAGCTCTGATGTGGGGTCTCGCGCTGTTAATCGTATCCAAGCCATTCGCGTGATGAAAAATCAACAGTTTGCTGAAGACACCGGTCCTATGTCTCATCCTATTCGTCCTGAAAGTGTGATTGAAATGAACAATTTCTACACAGTGACGGTTTATAACAAGGGTGCTGAAGTGATCCGCATGATGCACACTATTCTAGGTGAGGCCGGTTTTCAAGCGGGTATGAAGTGCTATTTTGAACGTCATGATGGTCAAGCTGTAACTTGCGATGATTTTGTTAATGCCATGCAAGATGCCAGCGGTAAAGACTTAACCTTATTCCGTCGTTGGTACACCCAAGCGGGTACACCAGTCGTCACGGTCAAAGATCATTTCGATGCAGACAAGGGCGAATATCATTTAACTGTTACTCAGCAGGTGGTATCACAAGGTGTAAAGGGCCAAACACTGCATATACCTTTTAGTGTGGAGTTATTGGACCGAGCGGGACAGTCCATTGTCAATAAAGTACTTGATGTGACACAAGCCAGCCAAACATTTGTGTTTGATGGACTGGACAGTGCGCCTACAGCCTCCTTGCTTCAAGATTTTTCTGCACCGGTGAAACTCGTTTACGATTTTAGCATTGACCAGCTTGTTCATCTTATGCGCCATGCATCGAGTGAAGTTGCACGCTGGGAAGCATCGGTGCAATTAATCAGTCAAACCATCTGGGATAACGTTGCACAATTACAACAGCAACAAGTGATGATGATTGACACCAGGGTGATAGAAGCCTTTAGAGGTGTTATTTTAGATGCTAATCTTGATCAAGCTTTAGTCGCTGAAATTTTGTCTATCCCGAGTGCTTCAGCACTTATTGAGCAGGTAGATCATGTTGATTTAGATGCATTGGCAAAAGCCAGAGAATTTGTTGTTGAAGAACTCGCCTCTGCTTGCGAAGATGAGCTGTTAGTGTGTTATCGAGCGCTGATATTAATCGATAACCCTGCTGCCAGAGCATTTAAAAATATTGCCTTGTCATTATTATGCCAAGTCTCCGATACCCATGAATCGTTAGTTGAAAAACAATACTATTCAGCCAGAAACATGACCGACAGTTTAGGTGCTTTGAAAGCGGCCGCGATGGCAAAGTTAGCGTGTTTGCCTATGCTATTAAGTGACTTTGAGTCCACATGGAAATCAACCCCACTCGTAATGGATAAGTGGCTTACTTTACAAGCTTTAGTTAATAGTGACGATGTGATTGATCAGATTAAGACACTTACTAAACATAGCAGCTTTAGTTTCTCTAATCCTAATCGCATTCGGTCATTGATTGGAGCTTTTGCTGCGGCAAACACTTACCAATTTCATCGTGCTGATGGAGAAGGTTACCGTTATTTAACTAAAATTTTAGTTAAATTGAATAAATCTAATCCACAAGTTGCTTCGCGAATGATTACCCCATTAATTCAGTTTGCTAAATTTGACCAAGAACGTCAGCAATTAATGAAACAGTGTTTGGTCGAGTTAAAATCATTACCGGATTTGTCGAACGATTTATATGAGAAAGTGACTAAATCATTAGCTGAATAAAGTCTTAAATTACTATTTATCCAGTAGGATTAATCAGTCTGTTTAGTGTGTTAAAAAGGAGAGCTTGCTCTCCTTTTTATGGAGTGATTTATGGAGTTATTTTTTTCTCTTAACGTAAGTTATGAAGCTTTTTTGCCATATTACCAAGGGGTTGCAGAAAAAGTGCAAGTAAGGGACCACAAAGGTCGTGTATTGCACATCAATGGTAAGTATTTTAGACCTTATTTAACCCCTAATGGCATCCATGGCGAGTTTAAATTAGTCCTTTGCCCTGACGGGAATTTCAAATCCCTTAATAAATTATAGAGCATTTACTTCAAACGTTTGATTGATTAATCGTGTGTGAAGTAGCAAGCTGTTAACATTTATAAGTACATGAAAATAAACTTTTTTCGTTAGTGGTTAAATGATTGTATTTTTATCGCCTGTGTTAATTCAAATATAGGCAGGTTTTATTTAACCATTTTTACCCCGACATCGTTAATTTTCTTAAACATTTTCTTTTTTTTGACCTTGCTCAATATAGTTAAATGCTGTAACAATGGTGTTGCCTGTGGGCTAACAAGATGTTGGTTAAATTCCTATAACAACTAATCCAACAGGTTACGGAGATGAACTAAAATGAATATTGTTAAAAAAAGATTTAACAAGTCGGCTCTCGCTTTGGGGGTGGTGTCGGCATTATGTTTGGGAATGAGCACTTCAGCCTCAGCTGCTTCTTTTCAATGGGGCGATGTACGAGGTACGTTTGACTCTACTTGGACCGCAGGTGCCAGTTGGCGTGTGTCAGATAGAGACTGGAGTGGTCAAATTGGTAAGGTGAATCAGCCACAATTTGATTGGTCAGGTTACTCAGCATTTGGTGGCGCATTTGGTTCAACCAAATATACGTCAGCCGAAATTTGGGCTCAGCCTGGCTCATATTCAAGCAACAATGACTTAAGTAACTTATTGTATGCAAAAGGTGATACGACTTCAGAGATCGTTAAAGGTCTTCATGAGTTATCACTTAAGTATGAAAACTACGGTTTGTTTTTACGTGGTATGTATTTTTATGATCGCAAACTCAATGATGGTGACTATGGTTTTAATGACCCATTAACCGGTAAAGAGTTCGATCCTTGTGCAGACAGCAAAGCATCAGAAGTGCAATGTAAAGACATTCGCTTATTGGATGCATTTGTCTATGCTAACTGGGACTTAAACGACGGCGCGAATCCGTTAAGCGTTCGTGTCGGTAATCAAGTGGTTTCTTGGGGTGAAAGTACCCTAATTTCTCATGGTATTGCTGAAATCAATGCTGTTGATTTAAACATTCTCAATGCGCCAGGTGCTGAACTTAAAGAAGCATTCCGTCCACAAGGGATGGTTTGGGCATCGTTAGGGTTATCTGAAAACTTAAACCTAGAAGCATTTTATCAATATGATTGGCAGCCTATTTGGGTACCAACGCCCGGTTCAAACTTTGCGACCAATGATTTTGCGGGTTTTGGCGGATACAACCAGAATGCGCAATTAGGTTTCAACTCTAATCCAGATATGAACCAAGATTTTCTTATTTCTGAATACACACGTCTATACGAAGCTGCCGCAGCCAGTGGATTTAATTCTGCTTATGCCGCTTATATGACAGCGTATTCAACTAAAGCTGCCTTAGTTCAGGATGCTGCAGACCCAAGTAATGATGGCCAATTTGGTGTTAAGTTAGGATATTACTCTCCAGAACTTGGCGAAACTGAGTTTGGTTTTTATTACATGAATTACCATAGTCGTCGCCCACTTATCAGTGGAACAGCGTCTAATTTCACCACAGAGGCCATCGGTCGTGATTATGGTCGTTTAGCACAAAGCGGTGGCGTGATTGACCGTGATTTATTGCTGAGCATGGAAACCTTTACCAAGTCGCAAATTGTTTATCCTGAAGACATTCAGTTATATGGCTTCAGTTTTAACACTTTAGTGGGTGATACATCTGTTGCCGGTGAAATTTCTCACCGTGTAGATGAGCCATTACAAATTGATGATGTTGAATTACTTTTCTTAGCTATGCCTCAACAGCTAGCAAATGCAGGCATTCGTCCTGACTTAGATGGTATTTCACAAATGGATAATGTGGCGCCTGGCGAAACAGTTGATGGGTATATACTTACCGATACGACTCAAGCACAGATGACATTTACTCACCTATTTGGTCCAACACTTGGTTTAGACAACTTAACTATGCTTGCTGAAGTGGGTGGTGTGTGGATCCATGACATGCCTGGTTTTGACGAATTACGCTTAAATGGTCCAGGTACTGCGCGTTCTGGTGGCAATCCAGATATGCCTGGCATTATTGAAGCATTACATAATGGTCCAGAAACCAATCCATTCCCGACTGATTTTGCTTGGGGTTATCGTTTAGTGGCCAAAGCTGACTTTAACAACGTGTTTGCTGGTGTGAACATGTATCCAAGAGTAATTTTCTCTCATGACGTTGATGGCATTACGCCTGATCCAATGTTCCTGTTCACTGAAGGCAGAAAGTCTGTTGCTTTGGGTGTCAATTTTGATTATCAAAGTCGCTGGGGCGCAGATATTTCTTACAACAGCTTCTTTGGTGGTGTAGGAACAACAAATGCGATGACAGACAGAGATTATATTTCTTTCAACGTCAAGTATTCGATCTAAAAGGATAATTATAATGAAGAAACTGACGATATTATCGGCAGCAGTGATGATCGCACTAAGTGCACCTGCTGCGCTGGCGAAAGTATCACAAGCTGATGCAGATAAATTGGGTACAACATTAACCCCTCAAGGTGCAGAAAAAGCGGCAAATGCAGATGGTTCAATTCCTGCTTGGACTGGTGGTATCACTAAGCCTATCGCTGGTTACACCAAGGGTATGCATCATCCAGATCCGTTCCCAGATGACAAAAGCTTATTTACCATAACCAATGCAAATAAAGCCCAATATGCTGAGTTTTTAACTCCGGGTCAAAACAAACTATTTGAAGTCTATCCAGATACTTACAAAATGAATGTTTATCAGACTCGCCGTACAGCGGCTGTGCCTCAATATGTTTATGATGCAACTAAAGTCAATGCTGTTGGTGCTGAGTTAATTTCTGATGGTAATGGTATTAAAGGGGCCACAATTGGCGTTCCGTTTCCTATTCCTGCTAATGGCCTAGAAGTCATTTGGAATCATATCCTGCGTTTTCGCGGTGTAGATGTCGAAACGTATCGTAGCCAAGCTGCACCTATGGCGAATGGTTCTTATACTCTAGTTGAAAACTCTGAGGAAATTCGTTTCGAATATTCGCGTCCTGAAGTGACTTTAGAGAAACTTAAAGAAACCAACACCTTGTTTTACTTTAAGCAAGTTGTGACTCAACCAGCACGATTAGCCGGTACTGCATTGCTGGTTAAAGAAACCATGGACCAAGAGGCGCTTCCACGTCAAGCTTGGACCTATAACACAGGGCAACGTCGCGTTCGTAAAGCACCTAACGTCGCGTTTGATACTCCAGGTACTGTTTCTGATGGTCTAAGAACAACCGATGATTTCGATATGTTTAACGGTTCTCCAATGCGTTATAACTGGGAACTCGTAGGCAAAAAAGAAATTTATATTCCGTACAACGACTATCGATTACATTCAGATAAACTAAAGTATGACCAAATTTTAAAACCGGGTCATATCAATCCTGAATTTGTTCGTTATGAAAAACATCGTGTATGGGAAGTGAAGGCAACATTAAAAGAGGGCATGCGTCATACCTATAAAACTCGCGTGTTTTATATTGATGAAGATTCATGGCAAGTGGCAGTAACGGATATATATGACAACCGCGACGAGCTTTATCGTGTTGGTGTTGCTCATCTTATCAATTACTACGAAGTGCCTACGTTGTGGAGTACCTTAGAAGTATTCCATGACCTTCAATCACGCCGTTATTTAGCGATGGGTTTAGATAACGAAGGTCGTATGTATAATTTTGATGCATCACTTTCTGAAGCTAACTTCACACCAGACGCATTAAGACGTGCCGGTATTCGTTAATAGCCATAATAAAATGGGGCGCCTAGCGCCCCTATAAATTTTAAAGGAAGTTTGTATGACGTTTAGCATGCTTCGCAGTATTGTGGCGATTGGGATTAGTGCATGTTTATATACTGCTTCAGTAGATGCCCAACTCGATCCGCTTTCAGTTCAAATTCAACCCTTAGCTCAATCCTCTTTATTACTTGATATTGCCAATGCGGGCGACAAACTTGTTGCCGTCGGTCAACGTGGCAATGTGTTGATATTAGAAAATAATCAATGGCATCAAGTCGCCACTCCCGTTTTGTCCCAGTTAACCAAAGTGTTTTTTTTCGATGACAAACAAGGTTGGGCTGTCGGTCATGATGCTACGATTATTCACACCCAAGATGGTGGTGAGACCTGGTCAGTGCAGATGCAATCAGCTGAAATTGAGAAGCCATTTTTAGATGTACGCTTCTACACTCCTGAAGATGGTATTGCGGTTGGGGCATATGGATTATTTTATCGCACCGCTGATGGCGGTAAAACTTGGCAAGATGAGTTTCACCAAGAATTACTCTTTGAAGATGATGTTGCTTATTTAAATGACCTTAAAGCAGAAGATGAAGCCTTGTATTTATCGGAGCGTGCGTCTTTATTACCTCACTTTAACCGTTTGATTCGTCTTGAAGATAAACGCTTATTATTGGTCGGTGAGCTTGGTATGGTGGCGGTATCTGATGATAATGGCCATACATTTACTAAAACCAATTTTGACTATGATGGCTCGATGTTCAATGCCATTTCGGTTGGTGATGATGTTTATGTAATGGGACTTCGTGGTCATGTATTTAAGTCAGATTTAAGTTTATCTGCATGGGAAGAAGTAGAACTACCGGTCCAATCATCAATCAATGGTGCACTTGTTACATCTAATAATGACCTATACCTAGTCGGTAATGCTGGAATTGTATTATCAGTTGATGATGGTAGAGCAACTATTGTTGCTAGGCGTCAAGGTGAAAATATTGTGGCTATTGCTAAAGACAGTAAAGGCCAATTATGGTTTGCCGGTTCTAAGGGACTGTTTCAGCTTGATTAACCTTTTGGTTAAATTGGACAATTAAAACAACAATAATAAGGCCGAAAAGATGTTAGAAAAACTGGTCAATGGATTTGAATCTCATTTATTTCGTAATCGAAAATGGGTCATAATTTCATTTATTTTTATTACTATTTTTTTAGGTTACCAAGCCAGCCAACTAAAAATGGATGCGGCTTTCAGTAAAAATATTCCTCTTAATCACTCTTATATGCAAACCTATACCAAGCATCAGAAAGACTTTGGTGGTGCCAACAGCATTATGGTTGCAGTTGAAGATACGAGCGGCAATATATTTAATCCGGAATTTTTTGATGCACTCAAAAATGTCCACGATCAATTATTCTTTATTCCTGGGGTAGAGCGTTCACAGGTTAAGTCACTTTTTTCGCCTTCAACGCGTTTTACCGAAGTCGTTGAAGATGGTTTTGCTGGCGGCCCAGTTATCCCTGCTGATTTCAGTAACGATGAGTATGGCCTTAAAGTGGTACGAGACAATATCGAAAAGGCTGGCATTGTAGGTCGTCTTATCGGTAATGATTATACTTCTGCCATGGTATCGGCCCAATTGATGGAGTTTGATCCGCAAACGGGTGAAGCCATTGATACAATTGCATTTGCCAATCAACTTGAGCAAGAGCTTCGCGGTAAGTTTGAAACCGATAAGATTAAAATTCATATCATTGGCTTTGCTAAAATGGCTGGTGATGTAGCAGAAGGCGCCAAAGGCGTACTGTTGTTTTTCTTAATCGCCATAGCCATTACTGCAGTGATGGTGTATCTATTTTCCAAATCGATAGTGCTGACTATTTTACCATTGATGTGTAGTTTGGTTGCGGTATTTTGGCAATTAGGCTTATTGACGGTTATCGGATTTGGCTTAGACCCAATGTCGATTTTGGTGCCATTTTTGGTATTTGCCATTGGTGTCAGTCACGGGGTACAGATGATCAATGCTGTGCGTCGTCGCGTGCTAGATGGCCAGACGACGAAAGCGGCATCTGCATCGGCTTTTCGCAGCTTGTTAGTGCCGGGCGGCGTTGCGTTACTATCTGATACAGTGGGTTTTTTAACCTTACTTTCGATTGATATTGGTATTATTCGAGAGCTGGCAATTTCTGCATCATTAGGTGTTGCAGTGATTATTCTCACTAATCTTATTTTGCTTCCTTTAGTGATTTCATATTTCGAATTGCCGACTAAGCAGGATAACCCACAGAAACGTCAAAAAATAGAAAATATTTGGCGTTGGTTGTCTAAGTTTGCCACTCCGAAATATGCTGTAGTGGTATTGATTTCAACAGCAATCCTTTATGCCGTTGGTTTTCAGCAAGCGTCAAAAATGCAAATTGGTGATTTACAGGGTGGGGCGCCAGCGCTGCATCAAGACTCTCGCTATAACCAAGATACTTTCTTCATTACCAAACATTTCTCTATAACAACCGACGTTATGTCTGTGATTGTAGAAGCCACTCCTGAAGCTTGTACATATCATTCTGTGTTATCGCAGATAGATCAGTTTGAGTGGATGATGGCTAATACACCTGGGGTTGAGTCAACCGCGAGTTTGGCATCGATTGCCAAAAAAGTGAATGCCGGTTTTAACGAAGGTAACCCTAAGTGGGAGATTTTACCGCGCACCACAGCCAGTCTAGTTCAAGCCGTGGGTCAAGTTCCAACCACATCGGGTTTATTAAATAGCAACTGCTCTGTTATGCCGGTTTACTTGTTCTTAAAAGACCATAAAGCAGAAACCATTGAGGTGGTTGTTGATAAAGTTAAAGCTGTTGCTGCTGAGCTTAACTCCGACACGTTACAATTTAAGCTAGCTTCGGGTCCGGTTGGCGTTATGGCTGCAACCAATGAAGCTGTAAGTGAAGCTCAGCTGCCAATGATGTTGTACGTTTACGGTGCAGTGTTTGTCTTATGTTTAATTAGCTTTAAGTCACTCAAGGCAACGATAGCAGTGATTATCCCACTTTATGTGGTATCGACGTTAGCACAAGCCTTAATGACTTTGCTCGATATTGGTCTCGCAGTCAGTACCTTACCTGTTATCGCCTTAGGGGTGGGTATTGGTGTTGATTACGGGATTTATATCTTATCGACCATGTCCAACAAGCTCAGTAATGGCATGCCTGTGCAACAAGCGTATTTCGAAGCATTGGTTGAGCGTGGCAGTGCGGTGATATTTACTGGGCTAACTTTAGCGATTGGGGTGAGTACTTGGTTCTTCTCCGACCTGAAATTCCAAATGGATATGGGAATTTTGCTGACTTTCATGTTTTTAGTGAATATGTTGGGGGCAATTATTATTCTTCCCGCACTTTCAGCTATGTTTTGGAGAAAAAAGTAACTAAAACATGCAATTAAACAAAAAAGGGAGCTTAGCTCCCTTTTTTGTTTTGCATAGTTACTCTATGCAAACGACTTAAATGTCATTTTAAGTACCAATCTATGCTGTCGAGTGGATTTATAGAGGATGTACCACTAAAATTTTCCTCGATATAGCAGCAATTTAGTAATAAACTTTGCATCAGATCTCAATTATGAGTTTCTTTTGTTAAACTAAAAACAGTTATTTACGTGATACACACAAAATGACTCGGACCTACAGAATCAACAAGCCGAAGCATCCATATAATGATAAGAGCGCTGCCATAGACGCTTAAGGAATCTGCAACATGGCCTTGAAAGATGCAATGCCTTCAGTACTACTGGAAAATGTAGTCAATTTAATTCACACAAAAATCCCTCATTCTCAAGCCAAACAAGTTGAGCAATTTGCTAATTGCCTCTACGCCCATATGTCAAAAGACGATCTCAATGCTCGTAATGACAGTGATTTATATGGTGCCGTATTGAGCCTTTGGAATGCGCTGAATAAAACCGCGCAGGACGAAACTCACATCCGAGTGTTTAATCCTAGCCAAGCAAAACATGGCTGGCAGTCAACTCACAGCATTATTGAGATTATTCAACTTGATATGCCTTTTTTGGTTGACTCGCTCTCAATGGCGTTAAATCGAATGGGCATTACCGCTCATGTGATGTTGCATACGCCATTAGCGGTCGTGCGTGCTGCTAACAACAATGTCACTGATGTGTCATTTGTTAATGAAGCTACAGAAGGCAGCAATAATGTTGCGGTTTTCTTAGTCGAAATTGACAAGCAAAATAGTGATGCCGACATCAAGGCGATTGAGAAAGAGATTCAATCTGTCTTAGCGGATGTATCAGCATCGGTCAATGATTGGCAATTAATGTCAGACACATTAACCGATACCATTAAACAGTTACCTTCACGGCCATTTCCTGGTGAAAAAGCGGAACTTCAAGAGTCTGTTGATTTCTTAAACTACTTGAACAACCACCATTTCACTTTACTCGGTTATCGCTATTATGATTTAAAACGCGTTGAAGGTGATGTTGAGCTTGTCCCTAATATTGAATCTAGCTTAGGATTAATGAACCGTTCAAAAACCTCACACAGTGAGCGCGGTTTGTTACTTTCAAGTTTATCTGATTCTGCCCGCAAAGAGGCATTAGATGAAAGCTTACTTGTTCTGACCAAAAGCTCTGCCAAAAGCCGTGTGCATCGTCCAGCTTACGTAGATTATATTGGCGTTAAACGCTTCGACAAAAAAGGCAACGTAATTGGTGAAGATCGCTTCATCGGTTTATATGCTTCTAATCTTTATAACCGTAGTCCACGCGAGATCCCATTGCTGGGTGAAAAAGTTCAGCGCATTCTTGATAACTCAGGTCTAGCGCCGCGCTCTCATGACTATAAAGCGTTAATGAACATCCTTGAAAACTTACCTCGTGATGAGCTAATCCAAGCTAAAGACCATGAGCTGTCTAATATCGCTTATGGCATATTG
This sequence comes from Shewanella sp. SG41-3, assembly GCF_014164545.1. Taxonomy (NCBI): domain Bacteria; kingdom Pseudomonadati; phylum Pseudomonadota; class Gammaproteobacteria; order Alteromonadales; family Shewanellaceae; genus Shewanella; species Shewanella sp. SG41-3. The sequence continues at coordinate 210,651 of NZ_JACJFJ010000006.1, read as the reverse complement.
GAAATGCAAGATCGCGATAAGTTAAAGTTGTTTGTTCGTAAAGATGGCTATGGCCGCTTCTTGTCGTGTTTAGTGTATGTGTCTAAAGACCGTTATAACACTAAGTTACGCCAAGATACTCAACGCATTCTAGCGCAACACTTCAAGAGCAATGAAGATGTTGAGTTCACAACGTATTTTTCTGAGTCTACTCTGGCTCGAACTCATTATATTATCAAAGTTGATAATAACAATATGGATGTTGATGTGGCCGCTATTGAAAAAAATCTTATCGAAGCCGCTCGCTCGTGGGATGATAAATTGCACACAGCGTTAAATAATACTGTCGGTGAACAAGCTGGTACAGGACTGACAAAACGTTATTTAAATGCTTTCCCACCTAGCTATAAAGATGATGTTCTTCCAAGCTCAGCTGTAGTTGATATGCAGCATCTAGAAGCATTGGATGATGAACATAAGTTAGGCATGTTATTTTATCAGCCACAAGAAACAGCATTAAACGACAATAAAGTGCGTTTAAAATTGTTCCATAAAGACGAGCCAATTCACTTGTCTGACGTATTACCAATGCTAGAAAACTTTGGTTTACGTGTGATCAACGAACGCCCATATGAAGTGAAAACTAATGATGGTGCTACGTTCTGGATCTTAGACTTCTTAATGACAGTCCAAGGCGCAGCGACAGAAAACCTTGCTGATAGTCAAGATCGTTTCCAAACAGCCTTATTACAAGTGTGGCAAAAGAAGTTAGAAGACGATGGCTTCAATCGCATGGTACTTTCAACGGGCTTAAGTGGCCGTGAAGTGTCTATTTTACGTGCATATGCTAAGTACATGCGCCAAATTGACGCTACATTCAGTCAGTCTTACATTGAAGAAACTTTTAGCCGCTATCCAAAACTTGCGGATTTATTGGTTAAGATGTTCATTCGTAAGTTCAATCCTAAGCTAAAGACACGCACCTTGAGTAAATTCCTCGAGCAAGTGAATATTCAGCTTGATGACGTTTCAAGTTTAGATGATGACCGAATTATTCGACGTTATTTAGATTTAATTAATGCCACATTGCGTACTAACTTCTATCAAACTGCGATTGGCGGCAAATCAAAGGATTATATCTCATTTAAATTCGCACCGAGCTTAATTCCAGAAATGCCTAAGCCGATGCCTAAGTTTGAGATCTTTGTGTATTCACCTCGTGTTGAAGGTGTCCATCTACGTGGCGGTAAAGTGGCTCGTGGTGGTTTACGCTGGTCAGATCGTCGTGAAGATTTCCGTACTGAAGTGTTAGGCTTAGTAAAAGCACAACAAGTGAAAAACACCGTGATTGTGCCTGTAGGCGCAAAAGGTGGATTTGTGTGTAAGCAACTGCCAACAGAGGGTGGCCGTGAGGCTTTATTCACCGAAGGGCAAGAGTGTTACCGTATCTTTATTCGCGCATTATTAGACATTTCTGACAACATAATTAACGGTGAAGTTGTTCCGCCTGCAGATGTTGTCCGTCATGATGAAGACGATCCTTATTTAGTGGTTGCAGCCGACAAAGGCACCGCGACTTTCTCAGATATCGCTAACGCGATTGCGATCGAATACAACTTCTGGTTAGGCGATGCGTTTGCCTCTGGTGGTAGTAATGGTTATGACCACAAGAAAATGGGGATTACCGCACGTGGAGCTTGGGAATCGGTTAAACGCCATTTCCGTGAAATTGGTGTAGATTGCCAAACCACTCCATTTAGCTGTGTGGCGATTGGTGATATGGCGGGTGATGTATTTGGTAACGGTATGTTGTTATCTGAGCAAACTCAATTGGTTGCTGCATTTAACCATATGCATATCTTTATCGACCCAACGCCAAAAATTGCCGAAAGCTATGCTGAACGTCAGCGTTTGTTTGTCTTGCCACGCTCAAGCTGGGAAGATTATAACGCGAAACTGATTTCTAAAGGCGGCGGGATCTTCTTACGCTCTGCCAAGTCAATTAAATTGACCCCAGAAATTAAGCAGATGTTAGCGACTGATAAAGACACCATGAACCCAACCGAACTGATGAAAGAACTACTGAAAATGCCAGTAGACTTGATTTGGAATGGTGGTATCGGGACTTATGTTAAGTCGAGCAAAGAATCTCATGCTGAAGTTGGCGATCGTGCTAATGACACTTTACGCGTTAACGGTAAAGAAATTCGCGCCAAAATTATTGGTGAAGGTGGTAACTTAGGTTGTACCCAATTAGGCCGTATTGAATACTGCGCTAATGGTGGCCGTATGAACACCGACTTTGTTGATAACGTTGGTGGTGTTGATTGCTCAGACAACGAAGTTAACATCAAAATTTTCTTGAATACCTTGGTAGCAGAAGGCGAGTTAACGGTTAAACAACGTAATCGTCTACTTGAAGACATGACAGATCAAGTTAGCGAGATTGTCATTCAAGACTGTAAAGATCAGACTCGTACTATCTCTGTGACTCAAGTCGATGGCGTGTCGCAGTTGAAAGAGCAAATTCGTTTTATTCAATATCTTGAAAAAGACGGCAAGCTTGATCGCGCGCTTGAGTTTTTACCTACTGATGACGATTTAGCTGAACGTTTAGCCAATGGACGCGCGTTAACTCGCCCTGAAATATCGGTATTAGTTGCGTACGCTAAAATGGTATTGAAAGAGCAATTAGTGACCCCTGAAATCACTGAAGATGCATTTTTAAGTAAATTGCTAGTGGCTTATTTCCCTAAAAAGCTTCAAGCAAAATATGCTAATAAAATGACCGCTCATCCTCTTCGCGGTGAAATTATTGCTACATCATTGGCCAATGAATTAGTTAATGATATGGGCTTTAATTTTGTACAACGTATGCAAGATGAGACCGGTGCAACAGTTGCTGAAGCCGCCATTTGTTACACTATGGCCCGAGAAATCTTTGGCCTTGATGACTTAACCACTTCAATTACTGATTTAAGTGGCGTCATCCCTGCAGTGGTGCAGGGTGAAATGTTGCATCAATTACGTCGCAGTATGCGTCGCGCGTGTCGTTGGTTTATCCGCCATCGTAATCGTGCTCATGATATTGACCAAACTATTGCGTTCTTTAAGCCAGTATTTGAACAGCTTAAAGCCAATGTTGACCAATATATGATAGATGCTGAAGTGAAAGTAATTTCTGCTGAGATTGCTGCGCTAACCACCGAAAATGTTCCTCAAGCTGTTGCACAAGTTGTGGCTAAAATGAGTACATTATTCTCAGCGTTAGACATTGCACAAATTGCTCAAATCGAGAACAAGTCAGTTGAACTGGTATCTGAAACTTACTTTAAACTCGGTGCAAAAGTTGAGTTACATTGGTTCTTAGAACAAATCAGTGCTCAACCTGTTGCTAACCATTGGCAAGCACTTGCCCGTGCAGCATTCAGAGAAGAACTTGATTGGCAGCAACGTGCATTAAGTTCTGCTGTATTACGTACTTGTACCGAGACTTGTGATGCAGATAGTGTGATTAATCAGTGGATTGAACAAAATAAGCCTTTACTCGAAAGATGGTATCACATGCTAGCGGATTTCAAGGTTTCTCAAACCCATGAATTTGCGAAGTTCTCAGTCGCCTTACGGGAACTGAACTTACTGATTTTACATTGCGTAGGTCAGAAGTAGTTTTTATAATGTGAATAAGCCCTGGCGATTGCCGGGGCTTTTTTTAGGTCTAGGAGAAAACATGTTTTACAAACTTGCACAGAAAGTAATGTTTCAGATGGACCCTGAGTTAGCTCATAATCTAGCGATTGGTAGCTTGAAAATTACCGGAAATAACCCATTAAACTGTTTCTATCGTCAACAGGTTAAATCCGCTCCTGTAACCTGTATGGGCCTGACGTTTCCTAATCCTGTTGGCTTAGCTGCGGGATTAGATAAAGACGGCGAGTCAATTGATGCTTTTCATGCGATGGGGTTTGGCCATGTTGAAGTCGGAACCGTAACACCACGTCCGCAACCGGGTAACGATCAACCAAGATTGTTTCGATTAAAACCTGCTAAAGGGATTATTAATCGGATGGGTTTTAACAATAAAGGTGTGGATAATCTGGTTCGTAATTTAATGGCCAAAAAGTCTGACATTATGGTTGGTGTGAATATAGGTAAAAACAAAGATACTCCAGTAGAGCAGGGTAAGGATGACTACTTGATCTGCATGGATAAAGTGTACCCATACGCCAGTTATATTGCGGTGAATATCTCTTCACCAAACACCCCAGGTTTACGTTCAATGCAATACGGTGAGTTACTTGACGACTTACTCAGTTCAATTAAAGCTAAACAAACAGAATTAACCGCTAAACATGGCAAATATGTCCCGGTTGCGCTCAAGATTGCGCCTGATTTAAGCTCAGACGAGATTAAAGCGATTGCGGATTCGTTACTGAGTAATCAGTTTGATGGTGTGATTGCGACTAATACAACATTAAGCCGAGATACTGTAACTGGTTTAAAACATGCCGAAGAAATGGGCGGTTTGAGCGGTAAGCCTTTGACTGATTTATCGACTCAAGTGATCAAACAATTAGCGATCTGTTTGCAAGGTAAGATCCCGATCATTGGTGTTGGTGGGATCAATAGTGCCGCAGATGCGATAGCTAAGTTTGATGCAGGCTCAACTATGGTGCAGATATACTCAGGTTTTATTTATCAAGGACCTAAATTAGTTGATCAGATCGCAAAGGCATATTGTTCAAAATAGCGCCTAAAACAGCTTTGCATTGATCAAAAATCATGCCGCGATCGAAATTTTGATCGTTCGATCGCGCTAACACTCTGAAATTTATGTTATAATTTATAATTAAATTTTGATATTGAGTGAAAAATCATCTAATATATAAGCGTGTTCAATATTTAGGTGTAAATAGTCATGTTATTAATGCCAAATAAGGACTGGCATTGGGAATACAATGAAAGCTTGAAGCAATTAAGTATTTCGTTGGGTTCTGAGATGGAGTTCTTAACGCCATATAAGACAAAATTGTTAATTCCAGATGCTCTTAAGGCAGCTGAATTTAACCTTGAACACGCCAAATTTTACATTAAAATGCTCGAAACCCTTCCTAAAGTGTTGCATATCTCTGATGCAGGTATTGTACAAACTGCACTGAACGCAACTGCCGCGCATTTTTTATTACAATCACAAATGCCTAAATCTTGGTTTTTTGACGTCAGTGATGAGTGTGTTTATTGTGATGTGGGTAAGTTGTTTCAGCTCAACTGCGGCTACTCTAAAGTATTGGCGTTAGTTATTGCAAATGGCTTACAAGCAGCAACTGTGATGATTTTGTCACAATACTGTCAGCTATCTGAAAATAAATCATTAGCACAATTTGATATCATAAAAGTGATGCATAATCGTTTACATCCACTGCGTAAAGCTAAGCAAGTTGTCGCGGCATAAAAGAGTTGAATAGATAAGACACTCGACTCAATTTGTTCACTAGCTAGCATGTGCGGTTAGCGTATAAAAATAGTGCGAGTCTACTTCTATTGATAAACTTGCTAAAGTTTAATCCGCATGTATTATTCAAATCGCTATTTTATCAGGCGCGTCCGCCTCAATATTAAGCATTCATCGCTTATTTAGCCCTTTATTTGGCCTGTTATTCGAGCCGATTTTTAATCAACAATACTTAATCTAGTGCAATGGAATGACTCTAAGGCATAAATTACTGACTCTTATTAGTCGGTTTAAGTGCCGGTAACAAGACGATTAACCAAATCAAACCGTAAACAGCAAATCCAACCATCATCCACTGCGCCATACTGACAGACAACCATGACCAAGGTGAGTCGCTACACATGCCTGTCGGTGAAAAGACGGAAGGTAACCAAGTGTCTAACGGCATAAAGCTTGGGAACTCAGGATAAAAGGAACACGTTTCAAATGGTGATGGATTAACTTGCATCTGGTTTAGCTCATAGGCTAATTTAAATCCCCAAATAGCTGATACTCCCCAGCTAACGATTCCGACCAAGCGTAAAAACCACACTTTGGGTTGTAGTATACCCACAAGCCCAGTCAATATAAGACCCAATACCGCTACACGAATGTAAATACACATCACACACGGAGCGAGATCCATTCCATATTGAAAAAAGAGTGCCGCCAACTCTAGTCCTATGGCGGAGAATAACAATAAACCCCAAGAAAGACGGCTATGACTAAACTGCTGTAATGGTGACAATGTCGGATTCCTAAGTGTGTGAATAGATAAAAAAACACCCTCAAATGAGGGTGTTTAAACAAACTATAGTGACTTTAAAATAATTTATCAGCTAAGTCCATTAAGCTGATGTAATTAATGTCCCATTGCCGCGCCACTTAAGTCTTTAGCTGAGTGGTGAATAATTAATTGGCTCTCATATAATGTGTTAGTCATGTCGGTTAAGAAACCTGTCTCAATCGCCATTACCCCCACAATCGATAGCACGATAGTATAGGGTAGTGCCATCCACACCATGCGGCCATAAGACAAGCGAATAAGTGGCGCAATAGCAGATGTTAACAAGAATAAGAATGCCGCTTGACCGTTTGGTGTCGCAACCGAAGGTAGGTTAGTACCGGTATTAATTGCTACAGCTAGTAAGTCAAATTGGTCTCGAGTAATTTGGCCACTCATTAACGCAGATTTTACTTCATTAATGTAGACTGTACCCACAAACACGTTATCACTCACCATAGACAGTAAGCCGTTAGCAATGTAGAAAATAACTAGCTGCATATTGCCTTCATAACTCAATGCCCATTGGATCACTGGAGCGAATAAATCTTGATCAATGATGACACCTACGATGGCAAAAAATACAGCAAGTAACGCAGTGAAAGGCAAAGCTTCTTCGAATGCTTTACCTAATGAATGTTCGTCTGTAATGCCATTAAATGCTGTAGCTAAGATGATGACAGATAACCCAATCAAGCCAACAGAAGCTAAATGAAGTGCTAAACCAGCAATTAACCACACACCAATAAGAGCCTGAACGACGAGTTTCATTTTATCTTGGTTGGTTCTGTGTGAGTCTTCATGAGCAGCGTAATCAGATAAGATCCTATGTACCGCATCAGGTAATTGGGCTCCATAACCAAATACTTTGAATTTCTCGACAAGAAAACACGTTAATATACCGGCAATCAATACCGGCATAGTCACAGGTGCCATACGTAAGAAAAACTCACCAAATTGCCAATGGGCCTGCGCCGCAATGATTAAGTTTTGTGGTTCACCCACCATAGTACATACGCCACCCAGTGCAGTACCGATACCAGAGTGCATTAATAAATTACGTAAAAATGCCCGAAACGATTCTAATTCTTCATCATTTAATTGTCCGCTAGACTCAGACGTATGATCGTGACCGTTACTATCACTAAAACTCTTACCCGATGCGACTTTGTGGTAGATAGAGTAAAAACCGACGGCAACAGCAATGATTACCGCAATCACGGTTAAGGCATCTAAGAAGGCTGATAAAAAAGCTGATGCAGTACAAAACATCAAAGACACGATAATTTTTGAGCGTACTTTAGTGATCATTTTGGTAAATACAAACAGCAATAGCTGTTTCATAAAGTAAATACCTGCGACCATAAATACCAACAAGAGCAATACTTCTAAATTAGCTTCTATTTCATGTAGCACTTGTGAGGGCGAAGTCATTCCTATGATGACGGCTTGAATGGCTAAAAGACCACCCGGTTGCAGTGGATAACATTTTAATGCCATAGCTAAAGTGAAAATAAATTCCACCACTAGCACCCATCCAGCGACAAAAGGATTTACATAGAAAAAGAGCAGGGGGTTGATGACTAAAAATGCCAAAATTGCGTATTTGTACCATTTAGGTGAATTACCTAAAAAGTTAACAAACAGCGCCTGACTTTTGGTTGCCTGCATAGCAGCCTCTCCGATATTGTGATTGTTACAGTATTGGTACCATTTTTGATGCTAGCAACACATTATTATTTTCAACAGAACTGGGAGAATAGAAGCAACTTCATATTAAAAACTTGATGGATATCAACTTTTCATTAATTTGCGCCAAATAACCTATCGAGGCAAATTGAACATTACCGTCTATTTATTGTTGTGAAATTATAGTGTCTTGATATAGCAAACAATGTGTTAGCCTACATAATTATGCGGCAAACTCGATATGGCTCTTGTATTTTCGCTGCTAGTGTAGCTCAAACAAAATTGAATTGTAATGTCGTTATTTGCTCCCAAAAATACTACATTACATCAACAAGCTAGCTACATGAGTATATACTAAACTTGTGTTATTTTATCGATAAAATTGCTATAGGTTTATGATTTTAGTAATTTAATGTGAATAGTATCTGATTATTGAAGTTGTAATGGCTCATAGTAGGTTAAAAAATAGTCGTAATGAGCGTCCTGAATAAACAATGGTTTTTATTTTCCACCGCTCTGGTATGATCAGTGCAATAGTTTCGCCATTGTTTAGCAATAGGATATGAAGGCTGATGATCATCAATGCCAAAGGGCCAGCGAGTTTTGCCGAGAAATATATTGTTCGTTCCATTTGGGAAAATAAATTTCCACCCGGATCAATTTTACCTGCGGAACGTGAGCTCTCAGAACTTATCGGTGTCACTCGTACGACGTTAAGAGAAGTTCTGCAGCGTCTTGCACGAGATGGTTGGTTGAAAATTCAGCATGGTAAACCTACCCAAGTGAACAACTTTTGGGAAACCTCTAGTTTAAATATTTTAGAAACCATTGCTGATTTGAACCCTGATGGTTTTCCTTTACTCGTCGATCAACTCATGGCTGCTCGTGGTAACGTAAGCAACATTTATTTTCGTGCATCCATTCGCCACAATCCTGAAAAAGTGGTTGAAGTCTTGGCCGACATTCACAGTTTAGAAAATAACGCTGAAGCCTATGCTGCATTTGATTATAAGTTGCATCACACATTAGCATTTGCATCGGGTAACCCATTATATGTATTGATTTTAAATGGCTTTAAAGGCCTTTATAATCGTGTGGGTCGTTATTATTTTTCCAGCCAAGAAGCCCGTGAATTAACCCTAAGCTTTTATCTTAAGCTGGAAAAACTCGCCCAAGCTAAAAATTATATTGATGTACCAGCATTGATGCGAGCCAATGGTATTGAAAGTGGCAAAATGTGGCAAAAGCTGCGTGATGACCTGCCTGCTGAAATGGGCCATGATAATACTTAATTTACAGTGATGAGTTGAGCATTTATCGTTAAATGAGAATACCGATTTATTTACCTCGGATATTGAATTTCAATTTGAAAAGCCAATCAAGTCGATTGGCTTTTTTTATGCTGTCGCTTCAGGACAGCTTGATAATACCCTCACAATACCTACATCGTCTACTTGCTCTAAGCTGACATTGAAACCCCATAGCCGATGTAGATGCTTCAACATCTCTTGATGGTTATCTGCAAGTGGGATGCTGTCATAGGGGATGTAGCGTAAGGTAATAGAACGATCGCCATTCACTTGCACTTGTTGCACCTGAATATTGGGTTCTATATTGGATAAATTATATTGTTGTGACAGAGTGTTGCGGATATCTTGATAACCTTGTTCATCATGAATGGCTGAAATGGAAAGTTGGCTGCGTTTTTCATCGTCTAAAATAGCAAATAATTTAAAATCACGAATCACTTTTGGTGATAAATATTGGCTAATAAAACTCTCATCTTTAAAGTGCTTCATCGCAAAGTGAACCGTTTCAAGCCAATCGCTGCCGGCAATGTCGGGAAACCACTTTTTATCTTCATCGGTTGGTGTTTGGCAAATTCGTTTTATATCGACAAACATTGCAAAACCTAAGGCATAAGGGTTTATGCCATTATAGTAAGGGCTATTGTAGGCAGGTTGCGCAACCACAGCAGTATGATTTTGCAAAAACTCCATCATAAAACGGTCAGTGACTTTACCATTATCGTATAAATGATTGAGTATGGTGTAATGCCAAAATGTCGCCCAACCTTCATTCATCACTTGAGTTTGTTTTTGTGGATAAAAATATTGCGCCATTTTACGAACAATTCGGACTAATTCACGTTGCCATGAAGCCAGTAATGGGGCATTTTTTTCAATAAAATATAAAATGTTTTCTTGGGGCTCACTTGGGAAAATAGTACTTGTTTCTGGCGTTTCTTTTTGTGGTGATGTTGGCAGAGTTCGCCACAAGTCATTGACTTGGCTCTGTAAATAATCTTCACGTTGCTGCTGTTTTTCTTGCTCTTGCTTCAGTGACACTTCTGCTGGGCGTTTATAGCGGTCAACTCCGTAATTCATCAATGCATGACAAGAGTCGAGAATTAACTCAACTTGTTCAACCCCATAACGTAACTCACATTCGCGGATATAATTTTTAGCAAAGACTAAATAATCGATAATCGAGCTGGCATCGGTCCAAGTATCGAATAAATAGTTATTTTTAAAAAAACTATTATGACCATAACAAGCGTGCGCCATGACTAATGCTTGCATGGTAATGGTATTTTCTTCCATTAAATAGGCAATACATGGGTTTGAATTAATCACAATTTCGTATGCCAAGCCCATCTGGCCACGCTTATAGCCTTGCTCTGTTTGGATAAACCGCTTGCCAAATGACCAGTGGGTATAACCAATGGGCATACCAATGCCAGCATAGGCATCCATCATTTGTTCAGCAGTAATAATTTCAATTTGATTTGGGTAAGTTTCAAGTTTAAAAAATGTCGCTGCATTTTCAATTTCATGTTGATATTGTTGCAGTAAGTCAAATGTCCACTCGGGTCCATCATCTAATGGGCTACGTTTTATATTCACCATGATCACCCCCTACATAGCTTGTTTTTTAAAGAGTTCACGAAATACTGGGTATATGTCTTCTACGTGGGTAATATTCTGTACTGCAATGTTGTCAAATTGCTGTTGCAGTTTCTCATATTGGTGCCATAACGTCTGATGAGCGCGATGGGTTATTTCTATGTAACTAAAATAGCGAACCTTTGGCAAAATATGTTTTGCTAAAATGTCATAGCAGGCAGGCGAGTCATCGGCCCAATTATCACCGTCAGAGGCTTGAGCGGCATAAATATTCCATTCATTTTCTGGGTAGCGTGCTTGCTGTATTTCATGCATTAGCTTTAATGCACTTGATACGATAGTCCCGCCAGTTTCTTGTGAGTAAAAAAACTCATGTTCGTCGACTTCTTTAGCCTGTGTATGATGGCGAATATACACCACCTCAAGATTTTGATAACTGCGCGTCAGGAAGAGGTAAAGTAATATATAGAAACGCTTAGCCATATCTTTGGTTTCTTGATCCATTGATCCAGATACATCCATCAGACAAAACATTACCGCTTGGCTAGAAGGGATTTCACGTTTGGCATAGTTGTTAAAGCGCAAATCAAAAGTATCGATAAAAGGTACTTTTGCGATTTGCTGCTTGAGTAATAATATCTGTTCCTTTATGGCTAAAATTCTTTCTGCTTGAGCACCTGGCGTGTCCTCCAGCATGACAAGTTCGGCTTCCAATGCCTGTAGCGCTTTCTTTTTGCCACCGCTCATGGCAATTCGTCTCGCCAAAGATGAACGCAACGATCTGACAATATTAATGTTAGCGGGCACGCCATCATTGGTAAATCCCGCACGATAGGTTTGATATTCAACTAATTTATTTAGCTGATTTTTTTGTAAATTAGGCAGTTCGAGATCGTCGAACAGTAACTCTAGATATTCGTCTTTTGAGATAGTAAATACAAAATCATCATCACCGTCACCGCTATTTGATGCATCACCTTGCCCAGAACCGCCTTGGCCAGATTTAGGTCGTTGAACTTGGTCACCGCGATTAAATTGATCATTCCCAGGGTGTACTCTGTCCCTTCTGCCACCTTGCCCTTGTCTGAAAACCGGTTCACTAAGGTCTCGAGTCGGAATGCTAATCTGTTCACCTTTATCAATATCAGTAACACTGCGACGAGTGACTGCTTCTCCGACAGCTTTTTTGATTTGTTTTTTATAGCGCTCAATAAAACGCTGCCGATTGACGGTGCTTTTTCCTTTTGCATTGAGTCGTCTATCAATAAAATTTGCCATACGCCTCTCCCAAGTCTAATTCATGGCAAAGTCAGCAAGGGCTGACTCTGCCAACCTGGCGTTTTACGATGATTTGCGCACTCGTAAATACCATTCTGACAATAATCTGACTTGTTTTTTGGTGTAGCCTTTTTCCATCATACGATTAACAAAATCGTCATGCTTACGCTGATCGTCATTGGATGTTTTGCCGTTAAATGAAATCACTGGCAGTAAGTCCTCAGTGTTAGAAAACATTTTTTTCTCTATCACAACGCGTAATTTTTCATAACTGGTCCACAACGGATTATTGCCTTCATTGTTGGCGCGAGCTCGCAGAACAAAGTTAACAATCTCATTACGGAAGTCTTTTGGATTACTAATTCCAGCAGGTTTTTCTATTTTTTCCAGTTCTGCATTGAGTGCCCCACGATCGAACAGCTGTCCGGTTTCGGGATCTCGATATTCTTGATCTTGAATCCAAAAATCGGCATAAGTAACATAGCGGTCAAAAATATTTTGGCCGTATTCTGAATAGGACTCAAGGTAAGCGGTTTGTATTTCTTTACCAATAAATTCAACATACTTAGGGATTAAATAACCTTTAAGGAACTCTAAATATTTTTCACTTACTTCATTCGGAAATTGTTCTTGCTCAATTTGTTTTTCGAGTACATAAAATAAGTGCACTGGATTTGCGGCTATTTCTGCACTGTCAAAGTTAAACACTCTGGATAGAATTTTAAAGGCAAAGCGGGTGGATAGTCCTTGCATTCCTTCATCTACCCCAGCGTAGTCACGGTATTCTTGGTAGGACTTTGCTTTTGGGTCGGTATCTTTTAAGCTTTCACCGTTGTATACACGCATCTTGGAATAAATAGATGAGTTATCCGGTGCTTTTAAGCGAGAGAGCACACTAAATTGTGCCAAGGTTTCTAAGGTGCCTGGGGCACAAGATGCGTTTGATAATTCTGAATTGGCTAATAGTTTTTGGTAGATCGCCATTTCTTCAGAAACCCTCAAGCAGTAGGGCACTTTGACGATATAGACGCGATCTAAAAATGCTTCATTGTTTTTATTATTTCTAAACGTTGACCATTCTGATTCATTCGAATGGGCTAAAATAATGCCGTTGTAAGGTAATGCTGATAAGCCCTCGGTACTGTTGTAATTACCTTCCTGGGTTGCAGTCAATAATGGATGTAATACCTTAATCGGTGCCTTAAACATTTCGACAAATTCCATTAAGCCTTGGTTTGCTCTGCATAATGCACCTGAGTAGGCATAGGCATCAGCATCATCTTGTGAGAAATGCTCTAATTGACGAATATCGACTTTACCGACTAAAGCTGAAATATCTTGGTTGTTTTCATCACCGGGTTCTGTTTTAGCAATGCCGATTTGGTCTAGCACCGATGGATACACTTTTACTACTTTGAACTTTGAAATATCGCCACCGTATTGGTGTAAACGTTTTACTGCCCATGGAGACATGATTGTTTTGATATAACGACTGGGGATCTGGTATTCATTGTTCAGTAACTGACTGTCTTCTTCGGGATCAAACAAGCAAAAAGGATGGTCGTTAACCGGACTACGAACCCCATCAGCACTTAGTATGTAAATAGGCACATGCTGCATAAGTACCTTGAGTTTTTCGGCAATGGACGATTTACCGCCACCAACAGGACCGAGAAGATACAAAATTTGTTTTGATTCTTCTAAGCCTTGAGCAGAATGCTTTAAATAAGCCACAATCTGTTCAATCGCGTCTTCCATACCATAAAAGTCTTTGAATGCTGGATAGCTTGCAATAACACGATTAGAAAAAATACGGCTTAAGACAGGATTTTTTGCTGTGTCGATAATCTGCGGTTCACCAATGGCCATTAATAAGCGTTCGGCAGCAGATACATAGGCACTTTTGTCTTGTTTACAAATATCAAGAAATTGCTCCAAGGTATATTCTTCGTCGCGTTTTTGTTGATATCGTTGTTGATAATGCTCAAAAATACCCATAATAACCCCCTCAAAACATGCAGTAGTATTACGTAAAACGCCTCTGTGGCTAACGCCAATGGTTTAACTATATTACTGGACCAATTAGCGCAATATTAGGCTTTACGAGTAAAGTGTAGGACAGGGTAAATGACTTGGCGAAGTTTTAATGGAAAATAAATTAAATAAAAACAAAGACAAACAGTAGCATTTGCAATAGTTGCAAAAATAGAAGTGTGATGTGGGTCATGCTTTGTGGCAAGAAAAGATTTAAAAAAAGGAGCCAAAAGGCTCCTTTAGTTTTTTGCAGCTAATGAAGATTAAGCAGCAAAGTTCTTGTTAACAAATTCCCAGTTAACAAGTTGCCAGAAGTGCGCTAAATACTCTGGACGTGCGTTACGGTAATCAACGTAGTAAGCATGTTCCCATACGTCTACAGTTAATAAAATAGTCACTGATTCATCTGTTAACGGTGTAGCAGCATTACTGGTGTTAACAATGGCTAATGAACCGTCAGCTTTTTTAACTAACCAAGTCCAAGCACTACCGAAGTTGTTGACTGCAGAATCGGTAAATTTAGCTTTGAATTCTTCAAAAGAACCAAAAGATGCATTGATAGCAGCAGCGATATCGCCAGTTGCTTCGCCGCCAGCGTTAGGCGCTAAACAGTTCCAGTAAAAAGTGTGGTTCCAAACTTGAGCGGCGTTGTTGAACATACCACCAGTTGAAGTTTTAACAACTTCTTCTAGCGTTTTGTTAGCAAATTCAGTTCCTTCAACTAAACCGTTTAGTTTTACCACGTAAGTGTTGTGATGCTTACCATAATGGAACTCAATGGTTTCTTGAGAAATGTGTGGTTCAAGTGCGTTCTTTGCATAAGGTAAAGCTGGTAGTTCGAAAGCCATTAGTATCTCTCCATGGATTCAGGTTATCGTTTTGTTTACCAATCAGGTAACATTGCTCTACTTCTATTGTACTGATTATTTTTGTGATGTGAATCATTGTTTGGGAATTATCTGGATTGCTGTAGCTATTTAATGGATTTTAGATAAACCCTACAAACTGTGGCATTTTGTTCTTTGTCTAGGTGTCGTACAATAGTCGTTATGTGTTCATTCGTCGTACTTAGGAAATCCAATGGAAACTGTAGAAAAGATTAAACAGCAAATTAGCGAAAACCCAATTATTGTGTACATGAAAGGTTCACCTAAGCTACCAAGCTGTGGATTTTCATCTCAAGTTGCTCAAGTGATGATCAATTGTGGTGAACAATTTGCCTTCGTAGATATTTTACAGCACCCAGATATTCGTGCTGAACTACCAAAATTTGCTAACTGGCCAACATTCCCACAGCTATGGGTTGAAGGCGAGTTGATTGGTGGTTGTGACATCATCACTGAAATGTTCCAAAAAGGTGAACTTCAGCCAATCATTAAAGCGACTGCTGATAAATTCCGCACCGAAGACGCTGCAGAGTAATGAGTATTGATTGAGTGTTTAATGCACTGATTAAAAAGCCCCAATCGCAATTTGCGATTGGGGCTTTTTTATAGCGCCTTACTGATTAAGCAGGTTCTATGTTAAAGAGGTTATGCCTCAGTTGGTGGCTTTTTTATCGCTGGTAAAATCAAGTTCATCAAAATAGCCACAATCCCGCATAAGCTGATACCGGTTAAACTAAATGAGCCAATGCCAAATGCCATGCCACCAATACCGAACACTAACGTTACCCCAACAATACTGAGATTACGGGGTTCAGACAAATCGACTTGATGACGAATTAGGGTGTTTAATCCCACTGCGGCAATTGAGCCAAAGAGTAGGCACATTATGCCACCCATGACGGGAACGGGAATTGTTTGCATCATGGCGCCCAGTTTGCCAACAAAAGCTAAGGTAATTGCGGTAATCGCTGTCCACGTCATAATGCGAGGGTCAAAACTTTTAGTGAGTGTCACCGCGCCAGTTACCTCACTGTATGTGGTGTTAGGTGGACCACCCAATGCTGCTGCAGCAATCGTGGCAATACCGTCACCAGTCAGGGTGCGATGTAAGCCAGGCTTTTTAAAATAATCTTTACCTGTCACATTTGAAATAGCCAAAATATCACCAATGTGTTCAACGGCAGGCGCAATGGCCACTGGGATCATAAATAAAATAGCTTGCCAGTTAAACTCTGGGGCAACAAAGTTTGGCATAGCTAACCAAGCGGCTTCACTTACGGGCGTAAAATCAACAACACCAAAGGCTAAGCTAGTGCCATAGCCGACTAAAATACCGGCCAGAATAGGCATTAAACGAACTAATCCTTTAGCAAAAATCGCCACGATTATTGTAGTCGTTAAGGCTGAAAGAGAAATTATTAGGGCAATATTGGGCTCAACGATGACTAAGCTACCATCACCACTTTTACCTAATGCCATATTGACAGCGACTGGCGCTAAGCCTAAACCGATGATCATAATTACTGGGCCGACAACCACAGGGGGTAACAGGGTATGAATAAATCCTGTGCCGCGCAGTTTTACCGTTAGCCCAAGTAGCATGTAAACTGCGCCAGCTGCCATTAAACCACCCATGGTGGCTGGAATACCCCATGTTTGTACGCCATATAAAATGGGGGCGATAAAGGCAAAGGAAGAAGCGAGAAATACAGGAACTTGGCGTTTAGTGACTAATTGAAACAGAAGGGTACCGAAACCGGCTGTAAATAAGGCGACACTGGTATCTAAACCCGTCAATAACGGCATTAGTACAAGCGCACCAAAAGCGACAAATAACATTTGTGCGCCCTGTAGCGGAATTAACACGCGTTTCATATTGTTCTCCATCAGTATTTAGAAAGTTAGCGTGTGCTCAAACGGCGCGAATTGTCACATAAAAGCTATCATATGCATAACAACTTTGAGGACGCTGTAGCGATTAATGTTATTTGATATGGCTACAATATAGGGTCAATTTGGCAGTAGTAAAAAAGAGTTTTCGTTATCCATTACTCGATAGAATTTTATTATGATATAATTTGTTCACTTATATTTGCTGCGTTTATGTTATCTGATGCTGAAAAAACTAATTAATCTCATTGTGTTACCGATAATTGCATTAACCTCTATTGCGACTGTGTATGCTGCTGAAGTCGGCAAGTTAGATGAAGCCGATATTGCGGTGAGTTCACGTGCAAATGATGTAAAAGATAATGCGCTAAAAGAGGCATTAGCTGCTGTTTTCTTGAAAAATTCTGGTTTACCTAGTGTGGTGCTTCACCCCCTAGTTAAAGCTCAAATTAATGCCCCTGAGGTCATTTTGACTCAATATGGTTATTATGAGTCAAATGGTGAGTTGATGCTCAAAGCCAGTTTTGACCATCAGCGGGTGATTTCAACATTACGCGAAGCCGGTTTACCTGTTTGGGGGAGCCAGCGGCCATTAACCTTGTTGTGGATATCCGTTGATGAAAATAATCAGCAAACTATTTTAGCTGATGATTCGGCCACAGATATACGTACTGATTTAGCCCAAGAGTCTAATAATAAAGGCATTCCATTATTGTTGCCTATTATGGATTTAGATGATGTTATGCAAGTGAGCATTACTGATGTGCGTGGTATGTTTACCGATGTATTAGCCAAAGCATCAACCCGTTACCAAGCTGATTACTTTGCTGTTGCCAATATTGATACCCAAGGCAGCAACCTACATTACAGCATTAAGTTATTCGATAAAAACAGAACTAATGGTGTGTTGGTGGCTTTAATTTCTCAACAAGGTGATGCCACCGATTATCAACAAGCTACCAAAAGTATGATGAGTATTCTGGCGGATTATTATATTAGTCAATATGCTATTGCTTCTACAGGCGGTGACCTTACAACACAAGTCAGATTTACCGGATTAAATAATATGACTCAAGTGGTGAATGTTGAACGTTACCTTCGTCAGCTTAGTGCCGTTAAGTCGATAACATTAAGCCAGTTTAAGGGCGATTCTGCCACTTATACTATTGACTTGTTTAGTAATTTAGATGATTTGCAGCGGTTGCTTAATATTGATAGCCGCTTATCACAATTAGATACTGTGGGCAGTGTCGATTCATTTTATGAGTCAACTACTGACAAAACTAAACCTAAGTTGATTTATCAATGGTTGGGTCAATAAGTATGATCAATCGGTGCGCTATACTGTTTTATCGTATAGCGTGAAATGCTGTATCTGAGGCATCTTTATGTTGAGGCTTATTGCCTATATTCGCATAATGGACTCACTTAGGTATAATGATGTTAGTTCGTTTATGATTTTGAGACCTATCTGAGTGACACAAAACTCACCAAGACAATTATCTTTACCCGTTTATTTACCTGACGATGAAACTTTTCAGAGTTATTACCCCGCTTCGGGTAATGACGAGTTGATCCAAAAACTTCAAGCCAGTGCTGAGGGATCCTTGGCTTCTTCTTTATATCTTTATGGTCCCGAAAAGTCAGGCCGAACACATTTAATGCATGCTGCTTGCGCTCATGCTAACGACTTAGACCGCCGTACTTTGTATATCCCACTTGGCATTCACGCAAGTATTTCTCCGGCCTTGTTTGAGGGCCTAGAATCGCTTGACTTGATTTGTATTGACGATGTTGAAGCGATAGCGGGCCACCCTGTATGGGAAGAAGCCATTTTTCATTTGTATAATCGTATTGCAGAGCAACAAGATTGTCGTTTGATTGTGAGCGGTAAAGCTTCACCTTCAGAAACGGGTTTTTTACTGCCCGATTTGGTTTCTCGAATGCAGTGGGGACTCATATATCAACTGCAACCTATGGCTGATGATGAAAAACTGCTTGCATTACAACGCCGTGCGGCAATGCGTGGCTTGCAGTTATCTGATGAAGTAGGGCGTTTTTTACTCACTCGTATGGCTCGTGATTTACGCACCTTGTTTGATGTGCTCGATAAACTCGATAAAGCCTCTATGGTACATCAGCGAAAACTGACTATTCCATTTATAAAAGAGATGCTTAGACTATAATTCCTTATAAAAAATTATCGTTGTCAGTCTATCCTATTAGATAATAAAAACGCCAAATGAATTCATTTGGCGTTTTTGTTTAGTGAGTTAATGACTTATTGCTGCAGATGATCATTGCCACTAAATTGTAATGGTCTAGAGTCAACAGCATTTTGTTCAGCTTGAGATGAGACTTTCTGTGATGATTTTGATGGATCAGTTGTTAGCACTAAATTTTGTGCCCAACTCAGACCGTTAACTAACGCCACAGGTGCAGGCAAACCATCCATCACTTGTGTTACCCCTATTGCAGGTAACATTTGGCTCACAACATAGCTGGCACGATCATATAACTCAGGTTGGCCGATACGGCCGCGCTGACCCCATTCAACCACAATGGTTGAACTTGTGGCAACTTCTGGTTTGTCAGTAATCGCGATATCACGCAAAATACCATATCGATGGCTCATCATCACTTCTTCAAATAGCATCGCTGCATCTTCTCGTGTTGATGAATAAGCATAGTCATCGTTGGCAAGATCGTTGGCAAAAAATTGTGCGACGTCACTTGGTGTATAAGCTTTTTGGGTATTATTTGCTGACTCGCCAGAGTAATTAACGTTTGCAAGACCATACATCTCAGTACTGGTTAATGGGTAGCGGATGTTGAGTTGATCAGAGGTCATCGCATTAGCCTCATAACGACGTTGATATTCTTCTTTTAAGGTTGGACCTTGAATATTGGCATGTATGCTTTGTGGGTAATAATCATTTGCATGAGCAAGTTCGTGATATAAGAGCCTGGCTAGATTAGAAGACATATTCTCCATGGTACGGTTAGTACGATTGCCTATTTCTATATATTGACCAGCATAATCGTTGTTTTTGACATAACGATATGGCGAGAGATAATTAAGCTCTTCACCAAAGTTGCTACGATAATCAGGCGTTTCATTAATCGTATCTCGCTGTGCTGAAGTTAGCCACAGGTATTCAGGGTCTAAATATATTGCTCCTATATAACCAGCATAAAAGGCCGGTCTAATATCGTAACTGATGACGATAGCAGTCACTGATTGCAGCAATTCTACAAAATCATTGTGAGTTTGTGCACGTAAATAGGCTTCAAAGTTTGCTGCCATCCAGTCGTGTGAAACGAGGACTCTGTCCATAATAGTATCAATCGGGTCTGGATTAGTATCTTGGCTAATGAAGGGCAGCACATTAACAATATTGCATGGCTCAACGAATTGATTCGAGTAAACACAAGAGGCCAGTTGGTTAGCATAAGGTGAGTCATGCTTGTAAGCGTGCGTTCGTGCAACGGGGTAACTGAAGTAGGCGTCCGCTGGGGCCGCTTTTTCTTTGGTTACGAGTAAATTGACGTCATCACTTATCGTTTGGCCATCAAATGAGGCCGTGGCTTTAAGACTGAAGAGTTGATCGGTATCGACGTTTGGAGCAACAAACAGTGGCCTAGTAATGTCACTTAAATCCACGTTAGTAAAGGCTTTATTATTATCACTAGGATACATGCACCAGCTAATATTTTCAGGTACTTGGCCGTTAATATTCTGTATACGTAAACTCGCATCAGTTCTATTGACCATTTGATGATCGCTGTTAATACGTAAAATATTGTCAGCTGAATCGGCAGTAATGGATACCGTTTCTTCTATACTGATGTTATCGCCAGAGACAGTCACCTTAAAAGCGTAATCTTGGTTACTTGTCGGTGTGAATGCTAAAACTTGGCTATTGACTGCTGTTAGTTCAAGGCTTGGTCCTGAAATCTGCTGCCAAAAAAATGTTTTACCAATACTGTCTTGTTGATTGAGATTGGCAATAATGCTACCGGGTTTGTCTTTGGCATAACGGTGTTCAACAATAAAAGTCAGTTGAGAGTTTGTGTCGGCAATAGAGTAAGTGATATTTTCACTGCAAATTTCGAAAGCGGATGAGGTTGGCGTACCTTGATCGTTATTGTTTGAATCTCCTCCGCATGCGCTAACTAACATGGCACAGGCTAAAAGGCTGTAGGGCCCTAATTTTTGCGATAACGGCATTAAACCACTCCATGATTATTTTGTTGTTATTAAAAAACATACTATGCAACATCTTGTTAACGGATAAATGTAGCATGCTGTCTTGTTTAAATGCAATCAACAAAAAAGCGCCCGAAAGCGCTTAGATAAACAACAAAAATGAAGGTGGTTTATTGTTGCTCAGACTTTTTCTTTAGCCCTAATCCTAGCTCTCTACCTCGCTTGCGGGCATAAAATGGAAAAGTGATTAATAGAATGCCAATTAGTACTGATTCAATCACCGCAAACACAAACGCATCGGTAGTGATGTAAGCCAGGGTTAAGCCATGCAATAAATACACACACAGAATAAAGCTGGCCCATGCATAAGTATAAGGATTACCAGTTAAAATACCTTTTAGCGGAAATAATAAAGGTACAATCCATATTAAGCTGAACCCTAGCGAATAGGTGCCATTGATGCCTTGTTGAATAAACCAACCGCTAAGCAGTAGGAGTAACGCAAGGTAACCGATTCGGCTTAGTTGAAACAAGGTTTGGGAAGTCATTATGGTACTCGTTACAGAATAGACAAAACATTTTCAGGAGGACGGCCAATAGCAGCTTTATTGTTGGCTAGCACAATTGGGCGTTCAATTAACTTAGGTGTTGCTACCATAGCAGCAATAAGGTGCGCTTCTGATAAGGATGCATCTGCTAAGTATTGGCTTTTATATTCATCTTCTTTGGTTCGCATTAGCTGGCGCGCCGTTAAACCCAGAAGCTGTAATATGGTCTGTATTTCCGTGGCGGATGGCGGCGTCTTTAAATATTCAACGACTGTGATATCGGCGTTATTAGCCTGCAGTAATGCTAAGGTTTCACGGCTTTTTGAGCAGCGCGGGTTATGGTAAATAATTGTTTTTGCAGTTGTCATGTTTAGAGTCCGTCATTAAAAAATGGCAAACAATAAATTCATTTATTGTTTGCCATCATTCTATCAAAGAATGGCTTGTAAGGTTAAATTATTGCGGCTACTTTAACGCCTCCATTTCCCTATCAGATTGTCTAAATTGTCTTATTCTTGCTTCAATTCTTGCCAGTTGTAAGGTTTTACCATCTGAATAGCGATAAGCATAGTTGAGTTGGTCAATCGCTCCCTTGTAGTTAGCTGATAAGGCCATAAATTCAGCATTACTGTAATACTCGAGGGCTTTGTTATCTAACTTGCGGTACGCATCAGCCATAATTTGATAAGGCAGCATATTCTGCTTATCGAAAAATATCAGTTCCTCTAAAAGCGGAATGGCTTTTTGGGGCTGATCAGCCTGCACATAAATATTGGCTAAGTTAGTATTGATCACCTGTGAAGTTGGTTTTATTTTCCGTTGCGCTTCTAATAATGCGATGGCATTTGTATAGTCTTTTTTCTGATCTAATAAATCTGTTTTGGTATCGATATAAAACAAATTATTGTCATCTTGTTTAAGCAAGTCATCAATGATGACCTCAGCTTGATCAAATTTCTGTAAACGGAAAAGTGCCAGCGCTTTGCCGTAGAGAGCAGCCTCTTTAAAAGTATATTCATTCTTTTTGAGTTGTTGTTCAAATAAAGATAATGCCGCATCGTCACTTAAACTTGAAAAACGCACTTGGATACGCGCTTTGGCTAATTGAAAGTTAAGGCTGTTAGGTACATATCGTTTAGCGTATTGAGCCGCACGGTTACGGGCTTCTGTAATTCGAGACTCTGGTAATGGATGCGTCAGTAACATTTGTGGTGGGGTGGTGGTAAAACGATAACGAATAGCCAGCTGACCGAAAAATGTGGCGGCAGCATTGGGATCGAACCCTGCATCAACAAGAGTTTGCATGCCAATACGGTCGGCCTCTTGCTCATTTGAGCGGGTATAGTTAATTTTTGCTTGTGTTGATAGTGCTTGGGTTGTCGCTAGTGCAGCCATACCTGCTTGAGGGGCTGCTATGGTTAATAAAATAGCTCCTAACATACCCACAATCGTAGCCGTAGAACTTTTCTCTTGTGCTTCAAGTGAGCGCGCAAGATGACGTTGAGTTACGTGAGTAATTTCGTGTGCAAGTACTGATGCCAATTCACTTTCGTTGTCAGCATTTAAAAATAAGCCAGTATGAACGCCAACATGACCACCGAAAAATGCAAATGCGTTAATTTCATCATTGCGTAGTAAAAAGAAATAAAACGGTGTTTTGACTCCTGTAGCATTAGCAACCAGCTTATTGCCCAGTTCTGATAAATACTGACTTAGCACCGGATCACTTAATACGGGGGCAGAAGAACGAATAACCCGCATGTATGCGTCACCGTAAACGGTTTCTTTTTCTAAACTAAAGGTATTAACTGCAGCCGTACCCAGATCTGGAAGATCATTATTGGCAAAACTGTGGCCAATACTGGCGGCAAATAGTACGCTAATTGCGCTCGCGGCCAGTGTTTTTGAAAAGGTCGATAATGATAATTTGCTCAAGCGAAACCTTTAATGATGATTGAATTGAAAATTTAAGCTTAACCAACAAGTTTGCTTAAGTTACATTGCTTGTGGTTTATTGTTCAAGCTAGGATAATAGCCCTAGATTGTTTAAAGCAAGTTGATAATGATTTTAATTGATTTAACACCTTATGTTTGTCCCTATCCTTTGGTAAAAGTAAAACTTTTACTGAGGCACATGGATGTAGATGAAAAATTACATGTACTGTTATCAGACCCCGGTTCACGCCGAGATGTTCCCTTGTTGATAAAAAAAATGGGTTTTGATATTGAAATCATTGCTGATCAACCGCACTGTTTATCATTTATCATCACCAAAACAAATTGAAATTGTATATATATAAGGTTCTTCAATGCTGGAATTTTTAACTGATTGGTGCAAAACCCGTTTTAGTGACCCGCAAGCCATCACCTTAGTGTTTATCATTGTGGGAATTGGTTTGGCATTATACTTTGGTTCTGGTCTGCTTGCGCCATTGCTCGTTGCTTTGGTACTAGCCTTTTTACTTGAATGGCCAGTAGCACAAATGTCGCGATTGGGTATAAGCAGAACGATGGCGGCGTCAATCGTCTTGGTGGTGTTTTTAGGCTTAATGATTATTTTGATGTTTGGTTTAGTGCCCAGTATATGGCGCCAAGGGGTGTCATTGGTAACTGATTTACCTTCTATGATCGATAAGGGTATGTTACTGGTTAGAGAATTTAGTGCCGATTACCCTCAATTTATCAGTGCTCCGCAGCTTGATTCAATGATGGAAGAAATCAAAAAGATGCTCGATACGCAGCATATTATTGATTTAGGTAAACAAATTCTTGGTTATTCAGCGTCATTACTGGTGTTAATGGTGTACGCCATTTTAGTACCATTGTTGGTATTTTTCTTTTTGAAAGATAAAGATTATTTGATAAATGGTAGTAAACGATTTTTCCCCACTAACCGCGGTTTAGCGCGAAAAGTGTGGTTTGAAATGGATCAGCAAATTTTTAACTATATTCGCGGCAAAGTAATTGAAATTGTTATTGTTGGCGTAGCCAGTTATATTTTCTTTGCGATTATGGGGCTAAGTTATTCTGCGTTACTTGGCGTGTTGACCGGATTATCTGTGTTGATCCCTTATGTCGGGGCAACATTAGTGACCTTACCGATTGCGTTAGTGGCATTTTTTCAATGGGGCTTTAGTGCTGAATTTGGTTATTTAATGTTAGGTTATGGCATTATTCAGGCGTTGGATGGTAATGTTTTGGTACCGTTATTGTTCTCTGATGCCGTTGATTTACATCCGGTAATGATCATTGCAGCTGTGTTAGTCTTCGGTGGCTTATGGGGGGTATGGGGCGTGTTCTTTGCAATACCGCTGGCATCATTAGTTAAAGCGGTCATCAATGCTTGGCCCAATAACCAACAGCAACAACGAGTCTCGTTCGACAGTGAATAATCCCTGAAGATCCTCAATTGAGTGATAAAAAAAAGCTAACCCGTTATGGTGTTAGCTTTTTTTATGGACTAAATACGCTGTGCTGATGAACGATGAAAATAGCAGTATGTGTTGCAGGAAAACCGCGCTTAGATGACGTTATTGTATTCGCACTATAGGGGCTTATCTTTACTGTCTTTATCGTCTTCGCTAGAAGGTTGTTGATTAAGTTTATCAGTTGCTTGTTGTGAGCTGTCTTTAGGTGCGGTTTTATCGGTGCTGTCTTTTTGTGCTCCAAACTGAGGCATCTTAAATTTGGCTGAATATTTTAATACTGCAATATTACTCGCGATAATCCCGATGACTAAAATAATAATTAGCCATACTTCATAACCTTCTAAACTCATGGAAAACTCCTGTTTAACCTTAGTATTTATCGCCTTATTGCTTTAGTACTCAGACTAGATTAACACATGTTAGTTAGTCGACAGCTAAGCGCAATTCGCATTTGCGAATATCTTCAGGGGTATCAACTTCTGGTGAGTCAAATGCGCTGATAGCAATTTTAATTTTATGGCCGTATTCAAGAGCGCGAAGCTGCTCTAATTTTTCCAGATCTTCAAGTCTACCTAAAGGTAACTTAGCAAAGGCATTCACAAAACGTTTTGTGTAAGCATAAACACCTAAGTGTTTATAGACAGGGTAGTCGTTGGTATCACGGCCAAAAGGAATCCGAGCCCGTGAGAAATACAATGCATTATAGTCATTGTCAAAGACCATTTTAACGTGCATTGGGTCATCTAGTTCTCTTTTATCGACAATTTCAAATCCTAACGTCGCCATTTCAAACTCACCAGGATGACGTTCAAATAGGCTAATGATTTGCTCAATTGAGATAGGATCAATCAGTGGCTGATCACCTTGTAAATTAATTACTAAATCGTCATCGCTAAGACCCAGTTGCTCAATAGCATCATTAATACGATCGGTCCCAGAAGCAGCTTCAGGGCTAGTCATAACAACTTTACCGCCAAAAGATTCTACCGCGTGTTTAATGCGGTCATCATCAGTGGCAACATAAATATTATCGACACCTTTGGCTAAAGAAGCACGTTCGTAAACATGTTGGATCATGGGTTTACCATTAATCGGGGCCAGCGGCTTGCCCGGGAAACGGCTTGAACCATAACGTGCCGGGATTAATAGAGTAACGTTCATTAATATGACCTATTTGTGTAGTGATTATGGTGTAGACAATAAATAAAAGGGCTCATAAGAGCCCTTTATGATTGAATCTATCGTGTATTATATACGACGGAACAACTTAGTCAGCATTTCGTCGGTAACTTTTTCTTCCCAGCCTTTACCATACACGTTGTCCCAAAGTGGGCCCATGCTCTTGGTCACAGCAACCATCTTAGCGATAGTCTCATCCGGTAAGTCTTTACAGATGTTTTTAGGTAAAGTGATGTTATGAATTTTCATCATTTTACGGAATTCAGTTACGCCTTCTGGGTAGAATTCCTCTAACACATTAAAAGCTAAACAGTTACCAATGCCGTGATGATAGCCCAGCACATAACCTAAGCCGTAAGACACTGCATGACATGCCCCGACTTGACTATAAGCAATGCTCATACCGCCCATATAAGATGCCATCATTAGCTTGTCATCTTTTTCTGCGTGGTCGTCTAAGAACACCTGACGGCATAAATCCATCGATTTTTCAGCGAATGCTTTAGCGAACTCATTTAAATAAGTCCCCTGTAATGATTCAACACAATGGATAAAGCAATCCATACCAGTATAGAACCATTGATCAGTAGGCACTCCGGCAATAAGTTCAGAGTCCATAATGATTTGATCAAATACAGTGTAGTCCGAGTTTAGTCCGAGTTTACGCACCGGGCCGCACAATACTGCTGTACGAGATGCTTCAGCACCCGTACCAGAGACTGTTGGAATACCAATGTGGTGTACAGCAGGATTTTTAATTAAATCCCAACCTTGATATTCTGAAGAACTGCCAGGGTTTGTTAGCATTAACGATACCGCTTTAGCTAAATCCATGGTTGAACCGCCACCTAAACCGACTACGCTTACAGGCAATGTCGTGTTAAAGGCTTTAACTTGAGCCGTTAATCCATCAACTTGTTCAGTGGTGGGCTCTTCATCAACGTTTACATAAATCAGTAAGTCGTGTGCTTTAGTTGGTACGCGGTCAGCCAGTGGCTTACCTTGGTGAACATCATCAACTAAAAAGACCACAAAATCGTTAGCTTCTTTGCGTTCTTGACCTAGTACAACATCAAGTTGCACGAATGAGCCACGGCCGAAAATCATTTTTGGTACGCATTTAAAATTTTTAAAACTCATTACAACAGTCTCCATTGAGATAAGTACTGTAAAAAGTGCTCTGAGCCCTTACAGGCTCAGAGGTGTTTAGACTAGGCAAAAGCACGTTTGATGTTTTCAATACGCTCAGCAATTTGCTCATCTGTCCAAGATAACTTGATCAGCATAGAAATTGTGCGGCTCATGATAGCGTCAGACTTAGGTGTCAGCACCTTAGTATAATCTGGGCGATCAGCAATTAGCATGATCGGTAACGCCGCCGGTGCTTTGAGTTCTTGGATGTGCTTCCAGTTTTTAAGGTAATGCCAGTTGTTAACATACCAGTAAAAACAGCCATCAACTTTGTTGGCAGCCAGCTTTTGGTTAATTTCTTGGGTACGCGCTTCTGTTGGCATCATAAATGTTAAGAAGCCAGCTGAATCGCCTTCAGGATCAGGAATTTCACGGAAAGTGATTTCGGCAATAGAAGCCATAGCATCTTTGATGGTTTTTTTGTTTTTACGCTGAATGGCAATGATTTTATCAAGCTTACGTAATTGCGCTAAACCCATGGCTGCATTCATTTCAGAAATACGGAAATTCAACCCCATAATAGGATGTGATTCTGCACCACGATCACTGCCGACGTGGTCATGACCATGGTCAGAAAACATGTGTGAATGGTTATAAATATCGCTGTTGTTAGTGACAATTGCGCCACCTTCACCACAGGTGATGGTTTTGACTGAGTCAAAAGAGTAACAACCCACATCACCAATTGTACCTAATGCTTGACCTTTATAACTGCCGCCGATAGCTTGACATGCGTCTTCTAAAATCACTAAGTTGTGCTTCTTACACACGGCTTTGATTTCGTCCATTTTCGCCATAGAGCCGCACATATGAACAAGGTTTATTGCCTTGGTTCGTGGTGTGATAACAGCTTCAATGCCCTCTGGAGATAAACATAATGTTTCGTCAATTTCAGCAAAAATAGGCACAGCACCGGCCATAAACACGGCTTCAACAGAGGCTACAAAGGTAAATGGAGGCACAATAACTTCATCACCAGCACCAACGCCTGCTGCTGCCATTGCAGTTTGTAATGCAGCAGTACCACTTGATACTAAATGAGCGTGTTTTACGTTCATCTTTTCGCAAAGTAGTTGCTCCATGTCGCGGGTTTTCCAGCGATCATTGCGCATATGGTCGAAGTTATAACGGAAGGTAAAACCGTTCTCCATTACATCAGCAACTTCCTGCTTTTCCTCAGGACCAAATAATTCAAAACCAGGCATGGAAATCATCTCCTAAAAATTCTGCGCATAGTAGCGCTAAATAAACGGCTTGATTATAACGTTCTTCAGTAGTGGTTCGCGACTTTTATTGCATATTTTTAATAACAATAAACAAAGGCCTGCTAAATAACAGGCCAATTAAAACAGCAGATGAAGATAGATTAAACAGTTATGCTAGATTTTGCCCATTAACACGGCCATTTGTACGGTCAATGGTCACGTCTAAATCAGTAAGCAATCCGTTATCAATCCCATAAATCCAACCGTGTATTGCGACTTCTTGACCACGATCCCAGGCTTCTTGAACGATATTAGTCGATACCACATTTGACACTTGTTCGATGACATTAAGCTCACACAGACGATCAAAACGTTGTTGCTCAGTCATTGATTCAAGGTCGTCTTGATGAATACGGTATATGTCGCGTAAATGACCAAGCCAATTGTCAATTAAACCTAATCGTTCTTTATTCATTGCAGCCCTAACACCACCGCAGCCGTAATGACCAACAACCATTATGTGCTTTACTTTCAGCACATCAACAGCATATTGCAATACAGATAAGCAATTTAAATCAGTGTGAATAACCATGTTAGCAATGTTACGGTGAACAAATACTTCACCGGGCAGGAGGTCGATAATTTGGTTTGATGGCACACGGCTATCTGAGCATCCAATCCACAAGTACTCTGGGTTTTGTTGCTTTGCCAGTTGAGCAAAAAAGGTAGGATCTTCTCTACTGATCCGTTCTGCCCAACGGCGATTATTATCAAATAATGGTTTAAGAAGTTTCATTGATGCTCGAATTAGGTCGTTTTTAAACCTGTAAGTCATTACAGGCTATATGTCATTTTGTTACGAGTATATCAGCAATGCCTATCGATCTGGTCTATCCATTGATGTGATTAATTAAAATTAACTTTACTCAAAAAATCAATAAGATGCTGATTGAAAATGGCTGGCTTTTCGATGTTAGCAAAATGACCCGCTTGTTCAATGTGCAATAATTGACTGCCATCGATAGAATCATGCATTAAATAACTTTCCAATGCGGTACGCAAATAGCCACTTAAGCCAACTGCGATTAATGTGGGTAAAGTCAGTAACTCAACATATTCTAAGGTATCGCGTTTAAAGATAGCCATGTTGGCCATGTTAAGTAATACCGCAAGTTGTGCGCTTGAATAAGTGGTTAGTTGTGTATTGAATTGCGCCACTACAGTACTAAGGTTAGCATCTTGTTGACTCAATTGCTGGATCTCTTTACTGAAAAATAACCCGCTAATAGTTTGTGCAAGTTCAGCTGAGATAGTTTGTTCATTGGCAATTTTTGCCATGAGTCCTTGGTATTTGATGCAGTTAACTTGTGGCTCGAATCCGACAAAACTGTTCAACATCACTAACCCATTGATACGTGCAGGTGCTTGTAAAATAACTTCTGCAGCAATCGCGCCGCCACTACCATGACCTATGATGGCTGCCGATCCAATATCAAGCATATCCATTAATGTTAATACCTGCTGGGCCACATCTTGTAGGTTTTGGGTATTGTCAGGGACTGTGGTTGTTTGACCATGGCCCCAAAAGTCGATGGCGATACAACGATATTGTGACGATAATTTATCAATTTGTCCTTGCCACATGGCACTGGAGGCGAGTAAACCATGGCAAAAAATAACCACAGGCCCATGGCCTTGATCCACGTAATACAGAGGTTGATTATCAATCATTTTATGGGGCATTAAAGTGGACATAACAGACTCATATAAAGGGCTGTGCGCGCAGACATTACGTCGGAGAAGGCGCAACAAAGAAAACATAATGATCAACTAACTCAGTTAGTCGTTCAAGTAGCGGTAATTTTAATGATATTTCTGCAGCAGACAATACTTTTGCTAATTCCAGCGCGCTAAATTCAACTAATAATTCATTTGCCACAGGATAATAACTCATGTGCCAAGGTTCAGGACTGACACCGCTTAAATTGGCTTGATATGGAAAGTAAAATCCAAATTCGCCTGCGTGTAACTTGAGCCAGCGATCTAGCGGGGCGCAAGGGCCGTCGTT
Source organism: Shewanella sp. SG41-3 (assembly GCF_014164545.1). Classification (NCBI taxonomy): domain Bacteria; kingdom Pseudomonadati; phylum Pseudomonadota; class Gammaproteobacteria; order Alteromonadales; family Shewanellaceae; genus Shewanella; species Shewanella sp. SG41-3. The sequence continues at coordinate 179,884 of NZ_JACJFJ010000006.1, read as the reverse complement.
TGTGTATTCTGCGGTGACTAATTGCAATGATTGTTGGCTAATACCATTGGCATCATATACATCGAGGTCTGTGCCCCAGTGGTGTCTTGACGCCCCAGGTAACGCAGACCATATCAAAATAGTATCAATCAGTTGTTGTGGTGAAAGACTATTGAATACCACAGGGGTTGAGGTGTTATCTAGCAACGGCCGTTGACCATTGGCTTTGGAATTCCAAATGTTCAATTGACGATCAAACGGCCGATATGCCGAGCATATCTGGACATCAAATCCAGCCATTGATGCCGCGACCTGCAGCTGTTTAAATGCAGTTGCAGTTCGCTGCTCCAGTAAATACTGCCCAATAGAGACCAAATGATGATCGCCTAAACCGTATAGCTTAGCGTGTTCGCTAGGGATATCGATTAAAGGCGATTGGGGCTTTATTTGCACAAGAGTTTTTCCAAAATACGCTCATAGCAATTGGCCAATATTTCTAAGTCAGCCACGTTGACACACTCGTTTACTTTATGAATAGTGGCATTTACTGGGCCTAGCTCCAGCACTTGGGCGCCAGTTGGTGCAATAAAGCGTCCATCTGAAGTGCCACCAGAGGTTTGTGGATCGGTTTCATAGCCAGTCACTTCTCGAATGGCTTCGCGTGTGGCGTCAAGCAGTGGGCCATCTCCGGTTAGAAACGGTAGGCCATTAAAAATCCAATTGATATCATAATCTAAGCCATGGGCATCAAGAATACTCACCACTCGTTGGATCAGCTCTTCTGCTGTGACTTCTGTGGAGTAACGGAAGTTAAACATGACTTGTAAATCGCCTGGGATCACATTTGACGCACCCGTACCCCCATTAATATTAGCAATTTGGAAACTGGTTGGGGGGAAAAATTCATTACCACTGTCCCAATGCATTTGCGCCAGTTCTGTTAGTGCAGGAACCGCCTTATGAATCGGGTTGTCAGCAAGGTGAGGGTAAGCGACATGACCTTGAATACCATTAACGGTCAAATTACCGGTTAAGCTTCCACGGCGGCCATTTTTAACCACATCACCTAACTTATGGGTAGAAGAGGGTTCGCCAACTAACGCCCAAGTCATTTTTTCATTACGAGCTTCAAGGGTATCAATCACGCGGGTGGTACCATTGATAAACGGACCTTCTTCGTCACTGGTAATTAAATACGCGATAGAACCATGATGGTCGGGATGCTTAGCAATAAAGCGTTCAGTTGCGACAATCATTGCAGCTAACGAGCCTTTCATGTCTGCCGCGCCGCGGCCATGTAAATAGTTATCTATGATGGTCGGCTCAAATGGCGGTGTATGCCAGCGGTTCAGGTCGCCAGTGGGGACGACATCGGTATGGCCGGCAAAGCAAAATACAGGATCGCTGTTTCCTCGTCTTGCCCACATGTTAGTGGTGTCTTCAAAGACCATAGGTTCAATATTAAAACCAATGGCAGCAAGACGCTTGGCCATCAGGGTTTGGCAACCTTCATCCAGTGGTGTTACCGAGGGACGTGAAATCAGATCTTTTGCTAATTCAACTACATCGTTATTCATTATGCAAACCACGCTTGGTATTCTGCGACGTTAAAGCCAATCAGTATTTTATCATCATTAACTAACACAGGGCGCTTTACCAACGTTGGATATTGCACCATTAAGGCGATGGCTTTGTCTTGGCAAATATCCGTTTTTTCAGCGTCAGTTAACCCACGAAAACTGGTGCTGCGCTTATTAAATAGCTTTTCCCAACCCGCAATATTAGCCCACTGTGCAACGGTTGTTTCACTCAAGCAATCTTCACGAAAATCGTGAAACGTGTAATCAATCTTTTCGGCTTCAAGCCATTTGCGCGCCTTACGAACTGTATCGCAATTTTTTATGCCATATAAAGTCAAAAGAATACTCCATTAATGTCTATTGGGTTGTGACGTTAAGCTTTAGCTCTCAAAATGAGCTTTGAAGACAGCCTAGTGCAAACTGGATATTAGCAACATTGTGGCATTGTGGGGCGGCTTGAACAAGCCGAAGAAGCTGTTTTGAAAAGATTTCATAATATGCAACCTACGATCGCTTAAGGTGAAGGTTGCATATTATTGTGAAGCGAATGTTTACGACAACTATTGAACAGGGTTGTTAAATAGAACTAGCCAATTTGATGTTACATTTGTACGGTAAAAATAACATCTTTACCAGCAACTACACTACCTTGGGCTTTATCGAGTTGTTTAACATCTTCCATATTAGCCAGTACCACTGGGGTCAATAGGCTGTCGACCTTGCCACGTAAATAGGCTAAATCAAAAGATAAGATTGCTTCACCGGCTTTAACTTGTTGGCCTTCTTCGGCCAAACGTTTAAAACCATTGCCCCTAAGCTCAACGGTGCCAACACCAAAATGGACAAACAATTCAAGCCCTTGTGGTGATTCAATACTAAACGCATGATTAGTCTCAAAAATTTTCCCAATAGTGCCATCAATTGGGGCAACAATAAATTCGCCCTTAGGATCGATAGCAATACCATCGCCGACAATTTTTTCAGCAAATACCACGTCAGGTACTTTTTCGATTGCGACAATATCACCCGATACAGGTGCATAAATGGCAATACCACCGGTTAGCGGTGGTTGGCCTGAAATCAGTCGTCGAATGCGGCTTAAAAATCCCATAAGAACTAGCCCCTTTTATTAATATTTTTATGCGGTTAATTGTAAACGGCTATACTCACTTTACCAACATTATTTGTGTGATTAAACGCAATCTTGTGCAAAAGCGTTAATGGCTTTACGAATATCCGTAATGCGAGTTAACTGTGTGATGTGTTGTGCATGGTGAACAAAATGACTGTAATTACCCTCGATTAATGCCACTTTCACGTCTAATAAATTGGCCGGATTGATACTCAATTCATCAAGACCGAGTCCGACTAATAAAGGTAAGACTTGTGGGTCGCTGCCAAGTTCACCACATAAAGATACCTTAACCTGAGCCTGTTTACAGTGACTTACTGTCATAGAAATCAGCTGGATCACAGCAGGCGATAATGGAGGGTATTGTTTGGCTAAATTCGGATTGGTGCGATCGGCCGCTAAGGTATATTGAGTTAAATCATTTGTACCAATACTGACAAAATCAAGCATTGGCAACATGCTGGGTAAATTAAATACAGCAGCAGGGGTTTCAACCACAATACCATAGCTCAGTGTTCCGAAGCCTTTTTCTTGCTGATTTAATTCTTGTTTAGCACGTTCAATTAATAAGAACGCGGCGTCAAGTTCTTCGACTTGACTGACCATGGGGAACATTAATCGAACTTGGCCATGATTTGCAGCCCTCAGTATCGCTTTTATTTGAGTGATGAAGGTTGCTGGGTGCGCCAAACTATAGCGAATACCCCGAATGCCAAGGGCAGGGTTATCTTCATTGGTTTGCGGCAAGCAAGGAATTTCTTTATCGGCGCCAATATCAAAGGTTCGAATGGTCAGTACTTCACCTTGTAAGCTGTGAAGGGCATCACTATAGAGTTTATATTGTTGTTGCTCATCTGGCAGTGCTTTGGCATTCATTAATAAAAATTCGGTGCGAAACAAACCAATGCCTTGAGCCCCTACATCGGTGATGTGAGATATTTCGCTTAAGTTACCCACATTTGCGAGTAAAGTGATTTGATGGCCATCACGAGTTTGACTGGGTCTATCTTTGTAAATCATCAAGGCTTGGCGACGGACTACTTCTTGTTGTTGTTTTTGTTTTAATTGCTCAAAAACTTCCGTTGAAGGTGCAACATGTAACTCGCCTGACATGCCATCTAAAACCAGTTGTGCTCCATCTTCAATAACATCATTGGTTTGCGAAAATTGGTAATTAAGCAATGCAGGAATACCTGCTGCACGCGCCAAAATTGCGGTATGGCTGGTTAGCCCGCCTGATTCGAGGATCAGTCCGGTAATGTGGGTTAATGGTAATATCGCAAATTCAGCAGGGGTTAAATCATCAGCCAGTAATATGGTGTCTTCGGTAAGAGCGGATAAGTCCCACTGTAAATGTCCATGTAACGCACTGGTGAGGCGCTTGGCTAAACAAATAATATCAATGCTACGATTTGCTAAATATGGGTCGTCTAATGCTGACATTTCTACAGCATGTTGATTAAATATACGATCAACCGCCACCGCAGCACATACTCTAAATTGGTGAATATGTTGATGCAGTTGTTGCTGCAGCTCCTCGTCTTCAAGCAGGATAATATCACTATCAATCAGTTGAAAATGATCACACTCAGGACACAGATGATGTTGGCAGTGTTGTAAATGAGCAATAAGCTGATGAATAGCTTGCGTTAATTTTTGCTGCTGATCGTCAATTTGTTCAATAGAAAGCAGTTTAAAATCAAGTGGCGGCAGTTGATTGGTGATAGTCAGTGCTTTACCAAAAGCGATACCAGCAGAAACAACGATTCCATTGATTGACATTAAGTTGTCCTAATTAGCTAAGCGTAACGAGCAGTGAGGCAATTTTATCAACCGCCGCTTGCTCATGCTCACCAGAAGCAAATACCGTGACAGACACACCTTGGTATAGGCCTAATGTTTGTAACTTAAACAAACTTTTGGCACTGGCTTGTTTGCCATTGCACTCTACCATAACGTCACAAGCAAATGCTTTAGCTTCTTTGACTAACAAAGCCGCAGGACGTGTATGAATACCATGAGGAGCAACAATGGTGACCGTTTTTTGATACATAAATAAAATACTCAGTAACGAATGACAACTAAATACTCATTTAACTAAACCATTCAAATAGACTGACTAAAAATACGATTTAGCTTAGGCCATATTTGAGTTGAAGTGTTTAGGCATTTAATCTGATGGCCATAATATACCCTAAAGTGATCAGCGCTAAAAGTGATGCTCGGCGCAAAGTCTTTAGCTGTTTCGATATTACACCATTAAGTTGGACAATTAGATGTGCTCTGAGGCTGCCAGTGATTTACTCGACTGGCAGCAAGAGTGAAAGGGACTAGATTTTGAACTGACCTAAGGTTTGGCTCATGTCGACACTAATAGTCTGTAATGATTGCGCTGCCTGGCTGTGGGTTTCATTTGCCATTAATGACTGTTCGGTGAGTTCTGAGATAGTACTGACGTTGACATTAATGTCTTCGGTGACTAATGCTTGCTCTTCTGTAGCACTGGCTAGTTGTGCTGTCATGCTGCTGATATTATCAATTAACGCTAAAATTTCGCTAATGGCATCACTAGACTGCATCGCTTTTGATTGTAACTGGGCAGACTGCTGTTGTGTGCTGGTAATACTCTGAATAACCGATTGAATACCAGTCTGAATTTCACTAATAATGTGATTAATTTCATTTGTTGATGATTGCGTTCTATTTGCGAGCGCTCGCACTTCGTCTGCTACTACAGCAAAACCTCGACCATGTTCACCTGCTCGTGCCGCTTCAATGGCAGCATTGAGTGCCAGCAGATTAGTTTGATCGGCAATACTGCCAATCACATCAAGAATACTGCCAATTTCAGCAGATGATTGGCTCAAGGTTAACGATACCGTTTCTGCTTGATGTAATTCATTAACCAAACTTTCTGTTTGTGCAACGGTTTGCTGCATTAATTGTTGGTTTTGTTTGGCTTGATGCTTCACATTTGTTGCACCGTCAGCCGCATCCTGAGTGTTACGAGCCATTTCTTGGCTAGTGGATAACATCTGATTAATTGCCGCAGCAACACTTTGGGTTTCACTGTGCACTTGGTTAGCACTTTGATTGGACATGTTAACCGTGCCTAACAAATGCACCGCTTCATTATTCAAGGTATTCCCAAGCGGTTGTAGCGTTGCAACCATATTGGCAATTTTAATCACAAATTGATTAAACCCATGTGCTAATTTGGCCACTTCATCATTACCTTCAGTTGACAAGCGCTGGGTCAAGTCACCTTCACCTTTAGCAATTTGCTCCATGGCATCAATTGTCACGTTCAGTGGCTGGGTAATTGAGTGGTTAAGTAATAAAAAGAACCCAAAAATAGGCACCGAAATAATCATCATAATAATGAAATAATCAATGATAATTCCCGTCATGCTGTTATTAACACTGTTGACGTTAACTTGAGTGATAATGATCCAATTCATTGCCGGATAATACTTTGCTGCGGCTAATACGGTTTGAGATTGATTTTGTTGATTAATTATCTCAAATTGTGCCTGAGCAGTTTGCTGTTGTTTAGCTGTGCTAATAAGCTGTTGGTAAGATCTTGCTCCATCAACGGCCCCTAAGTTACTGATTGGCTTATTGATTGAGTCAGGATTTAGTGGATTAACAATAATATTATTTTGATTATCAATAATGATAAAAGCTTGATCTTCAGATACCTTAATGTCGCTGGCAAACTGAGTGATTGCTTGGACACTGGTATTAGGATCTGCGAGCTTGAATGCATCAAGTGTGCTATTTAACAAGGTCACTTGTCCAGTAACCTGCTTGAATTGCTCCTCGATTAAATGATTGTATTGTTCCTTTATTGAAAAAGAGCCAAAAACGACTGTGCCGACAGCGGCCAAAGCTAGCATTATAAATAAGCGCTTTAAAATGGTTAAGCGTCGCAATAATCCAATCATTGTCTATCCTAGTATCATATATCCATTTAATGTGGCGAAATTATAGTGATTTTATCAAAAAACTTAAGCCTAAATTATTATTTTTGTGAGCAAACAGTGGAATTTAGTTATTGATAAAAATAATGTTTGTTTTTATAAAAATGTATTGATTATCAATTGATTAGTTGGTTTATAAGTTTGATCGATTAATTAACATGCTAATTGATTGTTTTAATTTTGATTTTTTTTCTATTTACCCGCAAGATTAGGGTAATTAACGAAAAGGTATTAATACGATGAATTTATCTTCTACAGTAAAGAATGACGATATTTTACTAAAGCTTTGTCATTCTGTTTCTCATGTTCTTTCTAGTACAAGTGCTAGCCATATTAGCCATGCTGGGATGGTTCAAAGTATTTCTCGTACTCGCTTAAAACCTGATTTGGCGTGTTTTTCTATTTTCGATGGCGGCTTTTCAGGTTTAGTTGTGATCAACTTTTCTGCCACCGCAGCAATTGAAATTTATCGTCGTTATATGCTCAACATGGGCATGCCAGAAACTGAATTAGCTTTTTCACATACTTCTGATGATGTCAGTAATGTGATGGGCGAATTAATGAACCAAATTTTGGGCGACTTTATTGGCAAAATTTCAAAAGAATTACAAACGTCAATTAGCCAGAGCCAGCCAAAAATGTTGGTTATTAATAAAGAGTTGACGATTTCAATTGATACTAACCTTGATAACGCTGTCGCAAGACGAGTGACTTTTAAAACCGAAAATAATCATATTTTTTATCTTGAATTTGCTATGGATAAAACAGAATTCATTCGTTCTGCCGATTTTGAAATGGACGAAGAGTTTGATCTTGATTCATTAATTGAAACTCACGGACAAAAACAGCAAGCTCAATCAGAAGCCTCAAAATATGTACTTGATCCTAATGTAAAAGGCATTGTTGTTGATGATGCTGATGATTTACTCAGTGAGCTTGGGTTATAAGCACACAGAGTTAATGAAAAAGGCCAGTTAATTCATTTAGCTTGGCTTTTGTTTAGTAATGCGTATCACTTATACAAGGCTAATCATCAAAAATGGCATCTAAAGCGACTTCTATTGATATAGCTTACCGCGCAGGCGTGTCGCAATCGACCGTATCACGTGCGTTGAGAAACAGTCCATTGGTTAATCTAGAAACGCGTCAGCGTATTCAAGCTATTGCCAAAGAGCTTAATTATAAAGTTGATAAAAATGCCAGCAATTTACGGACACAAAACAGTCATACATTAGCTTTACTGATCTGTGAAGATCCTACCAATGACGACTCAATGATTAACCCTTTTTTTCTATCGATGCTAGGCTCCATTACGCGTGCTACTGCACGACAAGGCTATGATTTACTGGTCTCATTTCAGCAGCTTTCAAGTGATTGGCATGCAGATTACGAGGATAGTAACAAAGCCGATGGCATCATTTTATTAGGCTATGGCGATTATATGGACTACGCACACAAGCTGGATAAATTGATAGAGAAAGAAACCCATTTCGTTATTTGGGGGGCAGAGCATAACAACAAATCTGTGTTGTCGATTGGCTGTGATAACCATCAGGGTGGAATCATTGCCACTGAGCACTTACTCGGATTAGGCCGTAAACACATCGCATTTTTAGGTGATTCGTCCAGTCGCAGCCCTGAGTTTCGCGATCGATATTTAGGTCACCTTGATGCCTTAAAAGCAGCTGGAATTTCAATTGATAAACAGCTCCAGCATGATGCGATTAATACTGAAGGTTCTGGTTATGATGCCACCAACCAGTTATTAGACAGCGGTATAGTATTTGATGCCATTTTTACTGCCAGCGATCTTATTGCTATAGGTGCCATTCGGGCGCTGAAAAAGCGCGGAGTTTCCGTTCCTGAGCAAGTTGCTGTAGTTGGATATGACGATATCCCAGTGGCGAGCTTTGCTAATCCGGCGTTGACCACGATTAAGCAAGATACTCAGTTTGCGGGTGAAATTCTTGTTGAAAGTGTATTGAAATTAATCCGTGGTCAAGAGGTCAGTCAGCGGTTAATCAAAACAAATATAGTGGTGCGTAGTTCTTGCGGTGCCAATGTAGAAGACAACTAGTTTACCTATTACCCAGTAGTTATAAATGTAATCGAATGGGGTTTTAGATGATTGCTATTGATATTAATTTTTTGCTGTTAAAAGGATAAGTCGATTTATGGCAGGAGCCAGTCTATTAACCCTATTAGATGATATTGCCACCATTTTGGATGATGTGGCGGCAATGAGTAAAGTTGCTGCACGTAAAACCGCGGGGGTTCTAGGGGATGATTTAGCGTTAAATGCGCAGCAAGTATCAGGTGTTGCCTCTGAGCGAGAACTGCCTGTGGTATTCGCTGTGGCTATGGGCTCTTTGCGTAACAAAGTCATTTTAGTGCCTTTAGCAATGCTGATCAGTGCCTTTATTCCTTGGGCTATTACGCCGTTATTGATGTGTGGCGGTTTATTTTTATGCTACGAAGGCTTTGAAAAAGTTTACCATTCAATGACCCATAAGCAGACTCATTTGGTCGATGACGATACTGTCGTCGCGAAAGCACAAGCAGACATCGATGATTTAGGCGCCTATGAAAAACAAAAAATTAAAGGTGCCATTCGTACCGATTTTGTTTTATCTGCTGAAATTATCGCAATTAGCTTAGGCGTCGCAGCTCATATGGACTTAATGGCGCAATTTTTAACCTTATCGGTTATTGCTATTGTGATGACATTTGGGGTGTACGGCTTAGTGGCTGGTATTGTCAAAATAGACGATCTCGGTTTATATCTTGCTAGGCGTAAGCCAAGTGGAGTGGGGCATAAATTGGGATTAACTCTCGTGTCTGCCGCCCCTTATTTAATGAAAACTCTCACTTTTGTCGGCACTATTGCCATGTTTATGGTCGGTGGCGGTATCTTAACCCATGGTATTCATTTGGTATCTGAATGGATTGAGCATGCACAAGCCGTGGTGACTCAAATCAATGTTGTGGGTGGCTTTCTAGGATTGCTTACACCCAGTATACTCAATGCATTATTTGGCGTGGTTGCTGGTGGCGTTGTACTATTAGCCATCAAAGGTGTGAGTAAGTTAATGCCCGCTAAAAGCTAGTTTAATAGTGATAAAGCCGGCTGCAAATACTAAAAGAGCATAGTCAATGACTATGCTCTTTTTTGATCTGTGATACTAACCTCTGTTAGTTAATCACTTGAGATTAAACGGCTAAGTTGTCACTCTCACCAAGGTTTGGTTCCGCTTTTGGATTCGGGCCATATTCGTTGTCATCTTTACTGTTAAAGCACATCACAACCAGTAAAATTAATACGCCAAGCAATGGAATAAATATCAATAATAACCACCAACCAGAATGGTCTGTGTCGTGTAAACGACGGACACTCACAGCGATACTTGGGATCATGATGGCGAGTGAATAAATTGAGCTTAATACCCCTGCACCGTAAACGTCGCTGTAAAAACCGACACCCATGTCTAATAGCGTCAGTACGATACTGATCACCGCACTGATTAATCCAAACATCCAGTATTCTTTACGACGTGCACGGCCGCTAAAATCAAAATACTGCTTCAATACTTTTACATACCAATCCATTCGTTATTCCTTAACGTTAATGTTTTTTAATCTAGTGCATTTGTAACAAGATAGCCTTGAATTAACAAGATTTTATTTCAAAATCTATACAAAAAAATAAAGCCGTTGTAAACGACAACGGCTTTATTAATCGTAAAATGGCGATGGTGTTTACCGTGCTAATTGCTGCTTAACTACTGGGTAAAAGTCCCATACTTGTTCGTCGGTCATTGAGCGAACCAGTTTAATGTACTCAGCATGAGTCCATGCCAGTGGTGTCGCAGAGTTAGTACCTTGACCCATTTTGTAGTCATAACGAGTAGCATTACCAACACCATCCCAAGCTTGTTCTGGCAACATAAGCCCTTGGTTGGCAAAAGTTTCCATGCCTTGAACATACGTATTAATTAGTGCTTGCTTGGTGTCAGCCGATAATGTGCCATTTGCCTTGGCTAGCGCTAATTCATAATGGCCACGCTCGCCAGTAAAGAATGGCCAAACTCGGCCACGTTGCTCTTCGGTATTGCCTTTTTCTGCATAGCTAAGGCCCGTGACAGTATCTTCACCATAACCATCGTTACCATAACGACGATAGCCAGGGATTGTGCTGCCATCTTTAGCACTAAATTCATACTTAACTCGCAGATTGTCAGCAAGACTTTGATCATCAATCAGCATCACGCTGTTTTTAATCACAGGATCTTGTGCATCGACTACGCCATAGCGAACTAATTCTAAAAAACCACCGTCTAAAATCATCCGCTGATCTAGGCCTGGTTTTCCATTGTTATCCAGTAGTTTATCTGTAGTGTTCGGATTACCATTTGGGCTAATACGCACATAGTAAGGGGCTGATGAAGTATCGTTTGTTTGTTTACCAAGCGAGCCTGTCGTCGTCACCATAGTGCTTTCGAGCTGATGTTGTAATTTACGTGCTAAATCGGTATATACAGATGCTTGTTCATCTTTTACCAGCATAGCGATGTCACTGGCGGCAACTAAACCGGCAATGATAGCCGCAGTTGTTGATGGTGAAAATCCTGTTTGTTCTTCCCAACGTTCTTGTTGAGTGCTTGGCGGGTTGATTGCAGTGTCATTCCAGCCCAGTTTTACCTTGCCACCGTTTACTAAAAAATCCGCCGCAGGTTTAAGCATGTCTTGATACCACTGGCTGATCTCAGCATCGTTTAGTATGCCAGCTTGCCATAATTTCCAACCAAGCATGATAGGCATGGCGGTTTGATCTAGCTGCACGCCAACCCACTCAATTTCACCATCAACATGGGTTTTTTGTAAAAACCACCCTGGTGTACCAATAAAGCCAGGTGTTTGTTGCTGAACCTGTACCTGTTTTAAATATTCAAATGCCACTTTTGGGGTTTGGGTATCGCCCATGGCTAAAAACGCCATCGCACATTGGTAAAAATCACGTGGCCATACGGCTTTATAACCTGTACTGCCAATCGTTGCTGAAACCGTATCGCCCCAAGGGTTAGACAGCGAGGCAATCAGGGCACCCGCATGGGTTTTATCTTCTTGTGCTTTTAACACTAATGCACTGGCATAAAGAAGTTGGCCGTTATCTGTAGTGTTTGCGCTCATATTATTTAATGGCGCAAGTGACGCTAAATAGTCTTTCCAACCAAGATGGGTTTCGTCACCTAAATAAGCTTGTTTAACTGCATCGTAACCTGAATTTAATGTTGCTTGAGCTGTGGCTAAGCTGCTGGCTTTGTCTTGTCCAAAACCGATGACCAAATTAAAACTTAGGCTGTCGTTTGCTTTCGTCAGGGTAGGGTATTGTGCAGTTAGTGCGACGTTACCGCCTTGATTAGTATCACTGGTTGTACGGTAGTGCCAATCCAATGTTCCATTATCTTGTAAATCAACTAGGCCATCAGATGTGCCGACAAAGCCAGCACTGGCAGCAACAAAGTCAACATCGGTTTTAATTGTCATTACGGTTGAATTAGCATCGCTGGTGTGGGCAACGAGTGTTTGCCCTTCAACGCTGGCAATGTCATTCGCGCCGCTGTTATCGATATGTGGATTAACATAAAGATGTGGGGTTATGCCTGCTTCAAATGCGGTAAAAGTGACTTTCATCATTAAGCTATTTCTATCGGGATCGGTAAAAATATGCTTTTCGATTTGGTATTTACCTTGAATATCTTTATTGATAATTTTATAAGCCAAAGATAAAGGGCGGCCCGTTTCATCTGTGTCTAAATATTCAATAGTGCTAATGGTGTGGTCTTTTTCTGTATCAACAAAGCCATTACCGGTAATAATAAATTGCAGTTCTTTAAGCTGAGCGTTATGAATAAGGCCAAACATGGTTTCGGTTAACACACCTTGTGCAATCGAAAACCACACCTTACTGACAGGATTTGTCGCTTGGTCCTGGTATTGACCATTTACATAGGGCTCATAGGAGGTACCTATACCGGTTTTACCTGAAAAAGCCCAAGTGGGTTCGACACCTGGCGCACCAGGAGCAAGCTTAACGACTTCAGTGGTTGTTTCGGTTGATGCATCACTTTGCTCCTCAGCAGGAGAGCATGCGCTTAACGATAAACCGAGAAAGCTAGCAGTTATCGCAGCCGCTATGGTGCTGCGATGGGTGAGAAAAGGCTTTATCATGGAATTCCCCAAAATAGTCTTAAGCAAAATTAAACGTGAGTCGCTACCTGTGACAAAGACAGATAATCGTAAGAGAGTTATTTTTCTTGTTTAACGAATAACACTGCAATACCCGAAATCATCATAGATACGCCGCCTAAAATCAGTGCATAAATTGGTTCGCCATCAAAAAACGTCTTGAGTAGTAAACCTAAAATACTGGCGGCAAGTAGCTGTGGGATAACAATGAAAAAGTTAAATATGCCTAAATACACTCCCATTTTTTGAGGAGGAAGTGCGGCTGATAACATGGCGTAAGGAACTGATAGGATAGATGCCCAAGCAAAACCAACACCAATCATGGGGATCCATAATTGAGTGGGATCTTGAATAAACATAAAGCTAATTAGCCCAAGTCCACCTAAAAACATATTGATGGTGTGGGTTAATCTAATGCCAACCGCTTTGGCTAAAAATGGAATAATAATCGCGGCAATGGCGGCAAAGCCATTATAAGAAGCAAACAACATACCGACCCAATCCGCACCGTCGTTATAAGCTTGGCTGAGCACATCTGAGGTATGGTAATGATGTGACGTTACGGCAGCAGTGGTATAAATCCACATGGCAAATAAGGCGAACCAGGCGAAAAACTGCACCACAGCAAGCTGTCGCATGGCTTTGGGCATATGAAATAAGTCATCGACCACATTAAATAACATGCCAAAACTTTCACGTTGTTGGGTTGACACGGGAGCGTTTGTTGTCGTTTTCGCTAATTTACACGCACAAAATAGTTGTAATGGGCCAAAGACAAATATACCTAAACTTAATATGTACAATTGTTTATCAAGGTCTTGGATCATAATGGCAGCAGTAAACAATGCGCCAATGACTATCCAAATAATCGCGCCAGTTTGATATTGACCGCTGGTGCGAGTATTCGCGCGGGTTGCCTCATTGTCTGTGGTGTCATGTTGGTGAAACGCTGCCAGTTGTTCCGGCGAATATTCCTTGGTCGAAATAATGGTCCAGCCAACCGCGATAAATAAAATGGCCCCACCAAAATAAAATGAATAACGCACCGAGTCGGCAATTTCACCAGCAGGGGCAGTATTAGCCACATCAAACACATTGGTTAACATGTATGGCATGGCTGAAGCGACCACAGCGCCAATGCCGATAAAGAAACTTTGCATGGCGTACCCTTGGGTACGTTGGCTTTTAGGCAAATTATCACCAACAAAAGCGCGAAAGGGCTCCATGGCGATATTGATTGAGGCGTCCATGATCCACAGCATGCCCGCAGCAATCCATAATGTCGGCGAGTGCGGCATTATAAACAGTGACAAGGTAGTAAGAACGGCACCAATTAAAAAATACGGGCGACGGCGACCAAGGCTATTCCAAGTGTTGTCGCTTAAGTAGCCAATGATGGGCTGGACAATTAGGCCTGTAAGTGGGGCGGCAATCCACAGAATGGGAATGTCGTCGATAGACGCGCCTAAGGTTTGAAAAATACGACTGACATTGGCATTTTGTAGGGCAAAACCAAATTGGATCCCCAAAAAGCCAAAACACATGTTGAAAATTTGCCAAAAATTTAGCTGCGGTTGTTGGGTGACGTTTTTATGATTATGGCCAGACATGTGACATCCTTTTTGGTAAGTCGTTGTGCTTACTTCTTTTAATTCTAATCTTTATCTTATTTATTGTTAGTTTTACTGGTTTTTGGCTACCTTTTTAGCCCAAGGGGTTACCGCTGGTTTGTTGCTGATCGCGATGAAGATCCCGTTATTAATAGCTAAAAAAATAGCGAATACGCATCTCCCTAAGACGGGTATTCGCCAAGACCTACGCTTTATTCTCTGTCGACTTCTATTAAATCAGCAATTAATAAAGATAATGAAGGTACTTTAAAGCTGATGCTCTCTATGGACCAAGATACATCAGAAACGACCTAACCCATTTCATCCTGCAATCACAGACGAAATAGCTTGGTTTATAGTATCCCTGAGCGAGAGAATGGTACAACTGAATACATACGTATTCATGCCATTCAAGTAACCTGATACAAACACAGATGCAACATTCGTTTTAACACATCACAGTGCTTTAAAACGAATGGCAGTACCGCCGCTGGCTGCTAATGATAAATCGAGAGTATCTTTTGCAGTGACGGTTTTAGTTTCAATCACATAATCATAAGGGTTGGTTAACCAATCAGCTTTGCTACCGTCACGATATATTTGCGCTTCATAACGTTTACCTGTAGTTAAAAAGTCCAGCTTTAAGCTTAATTTACGGGGTTGTTCATCAGTTAACGCGCCCAAATACCAATCTTCAGCGCCGCGTTGTTTGCGTGCAAAAGCTACGTAATCGCCAACGTCTCCGGCAAGGGCGATACTGTTACTCCAGTCAGTCGGCACATCTTGAATAAATTGAAATGCATCTAAGCGTTGTACATAGTTACGGGGTAAATCTGCCGCCATTTGGATTGGGCTATACAGCACAACGTACAAAGCCAATTGTTTTGTTAATGTGGTTTTAACTCGATTGACTGCATCTAAACCCTCAGGGGCTAAATTAAAAATCCCCGGGGTGAAGTCCATCGGACCGGCTAGCATACGAGTATAAGGTAATATTGCCGTATGCTCAGGCGTATTGGGTGGATTACCCCATGCATTAAACTCTTGCCCACGAGCACCTTCGCGGGCGATCCAGTTTGGATAAGTACGGCGCAGGCCAGTATCTTTAATGGGTTCATGGGTGTTGATGCTAATACCACGCTTAGCGGCTTCGGTCACACTGTGCAAATATTCATTAACCATAAATTGGCCGTCGTGCCATTCGTGTCGCACAATGCCGTTTTCGTCAACCCGCTTAATATCGCCACCATCGGCCACATAACCAGTTTTTACTTGTGTCACGCCATGCTTTTGATACAAATCATAAGCATCACTCATTTGCTTACGGTAATTGGTTACCGAGCCAGAGGTTTCATGATGTCCAATTAAGCGAACATGTTTACTTTGACCGTATTCAGTAATCGCATCCATATCAAAATCTGGGTACGCTTTAGTAAAGCTAAACACGTCGCCATTATCGAACCAACTGCCATCCCAGCCTTCATTCCAACCTTCAACCAATACCCCATCAAAACCATATTGGGCGGCAAAGTCCATATAACGCTTGGTTTCGCTGGTGGTGGCGCCATGCTTAGGGCCGCTTCCCCAGGTGTTTTCATTTAAATGCATTCCCCACCAAATTCCGACGTATTTACCCGGTTGCACCCAAGACACATCGCCGAGCTTGTTAGGCTCGTTAAGGTTTAGAATTAAATCAGAATTTAATAAACCAGGGGCATCTTTAGCAATTTGAATGGTTCGCCAAGGTGTAGAAAATCCCGGTTGGGTTTTAACTCGTATTCCGTCTGACCACGGGGTTAAATCGGCACGTAAAATACCATCTCTACCTTGGTTTAACACCATGGCAGCATAGTCGGTTAGGGCCGCTTCATGAATACTTAAATGAACGCCATCTGCCGTTCGAAACGTCATGGGCGTATGAGCTCTATCGATTTTATCAAGCGAGGTAGTACGATATAAATATTCGTATCGGTTCCAACCACGTCCAGGGATCCACCAGGCGGTCGTGTGCTGCGGGTCAGGTATCGCAAACTCGGTTAATTCATCAGTAATATCCAGCTTTGGCGTGTTAGCAAGCCCTGCTTGTTTTGGTACTAAGTAGCGAAAACCAATCCCGTCATTAAAGGCTTTAAATTCAATATCGAAATCTACCTGGCCATTACTGAGGGTCGCTACGATACGATTGTAATGATCACGCACGTTTTCACGTTCACCCCAAGGTTGCTGCCAAGTTTGGTCAACGCTGTTGTTAGTTACATTTTTTATGTTGAAATCCAGCCCTAATTCACCTAATTGCTGGAATACCAGACCTAGTTTGCTCGGGTTAACTACGGTTTTACCGTTAAATTGAACTTGGTATTCAGGACGACCATTGTCATCAGTCAAACTGATGGCAATGTGTTTATCTGGAGAGGTCACATTAACCGTTTTAGCTTGCACCATGCAAGGCATTGCTGCCAGTGCCAGAGCACATGAAAAACTAATCATGTTGGGAGTAAAGCTTATATGAGTTGTTGAGGCAGTTGAGTCTGATGAGTTAGCGTACGTCATACGAAGTCCTTGTTTATTATTTTATTTATTCAGCAATCAATATATGACGTTTTTAGATTTTGCAGCAAAGATCTGCATACGTATTCAGGATGTCAGATCGCAAAAGATAACCGTTTATTAGCTAACTCATTTTCGGATAAAAAGCGTTAATGCACTACCACTTGGTCGATTGCGCTGATAACTCAAAGTGATAAGCCGCGTATGGAATTCACAAAGGACTGTGCTGTTTCAGCTTTGGGCTGGTATTTTAATACAAGGTTAAAGCTTGAGCGGTAATGATCAATTCGCTCGGCATTAAATTAAAAAGTGCGCAATAAAGCTGATTTAAAGCAGCATCAGTCGCTTGATATCATGCCCTAGGGATGTAGTGCTAATTTGATAACTCTTACTAGAGTAACTATAGCGCCAGATAAACTTTAGCCGATACGGGCCTGTATTGAATACAGGCGTACATTGCTGAAAAACGCCTAAAATATGAAGTTTAATAACCCTAGATTGACTCCTCGGTTCAATTGAGACTACATCGAAGAAAATACTATTTGGTACGCATGTATTTAAAAGGAGCTAAACCTGTACTTTCACCGACCACCAATGGATGGGGGCACTGTGTGTTTTAGCTGCATATGTTCTACAGTCTGGGCCAGACAATTGATAACACAAATCTTTAGCGAACTTTTTAAATATAAGAATCTATACAGTAAAAGCCCAAGTGATTTAATATTGATTAAAATGCCTCATCTTCACTATAAACATTCACCGTAATCTCACCATTAACACTTTCAGTAACCAAGAAATTTATCGGTTTGCAACATACTTGGCAATCTTCAATATACTGTTGTCCTGCATCTGATGAATCAATAAGAACTTCAATTGTTTCACCACAATAGGGGCAATCTATAAGCTGCTCTGTTAATTGGTTCAAATTTGTAACCTCCTAAATTATATTAATTTATATCAGCTTATAAATGACTGATATTATAAAATCAGCCGCTTAAGTTATTCGCCAAACTGTTTAACCCCTCTATATCGACGGTTTATAGAGCATCGTTATCAAGCTTGCCGCTATGATTGTAGCAGGAATGCGTCCATCGATTGTCGGAGTTAAGTTAGTTGAGACCACTAAACATTGAACAGTTTAGGTCGCTTTGTCTATTCAGTTTAGCGAGAAATACAATATTGGTTAAGGTGTTAAAGAATTTTTAGCTCTGTAGAGTGGTAGTGGCTATTTTTGTGATGATTTGCAAGAAGCGATGAGACGACAAAGATAAAATGAAACTCCATTCTACAAGCATTAGCGGAATGATGGCAAAATTGACTGACCCACAATTCAATTAATGACTGCAGGCCATATCGATTACAATCTCATATCTAATTCATTGTGGATTAACACCACACACTGAGATGCGAACAACATTTTTGGCCCTAAATTGATATGTTGGGTACCCAGACGCTTCAAGCTGTTAAAGCTTTTTTTAGGCATAGGAATATGATCTGTTAGTAAAAAGCATGGATTAGCAGCAAACTCTACATCACGTACTGGGGTGCCTTTTTTCTCCAACATATACAGTTGATAATCTTCAGCTAATTCTTGTATTAACTTTTCAAAACTCACCGTGCGCACCGTAATTCCAGGCTCTACTTCACGTAACTGTTCTTTCGTCATCCCTTTTGATGCGCTTAAGGCTTTAGCAATTTTATTGGTTAGGTTCTGCTCATGAAACCCACCGATATGACCTAATTCGCTTGAACGAAAACAGATGGTACGTGAAAAATCAAGGGTGCTCTCTAACACCAAATATACCACGACATCATCGCGATGGGATTGAGCGACAAAAATGGTGTTCATTAAGGTGTGGGCTAAAATTTCAGTATGAGCCGATTCGCCAATACCCGCCAAAAACTGCTGACTATCAACTGGAGCAGCTCTGGCTCTAACTACAAAAGCGCGCATCGGTATATCCTATTTAAAAGTAAATTAAGCATAAAGCGATAACGTAGTCGAATAATCAATCAGTTACAGCTTTTATTGTCGCTATTATCCCAGTTTTAAGCTTGACTGTAACCTGATTAATCTAATGGTTGAGTTTTAGTTGGCATAGACAAGTACAATTGAGCAATACACTTGTTAAAACAAGCGCTAAGCGTGATGTGATTGAGCATGCTGAAGTGAGATTTATTCAACTGTTGATGCTGCTCATCAGGCCAATAAAAGGCTGTTTAGTTCTAATATTATTGATAGGTAAAATAATAAGGCCAAAAATAAAAAGTCACAGAGGTTAGCTGAGACTTTTAGATTTGACCAATTAAGCTTATTGATTATATAGCTTATTTCATCGGTGACAGTAGTGCAGGATTCGTGACTAAGTTTCTCACACCATGAGCATGATCTTCTTTGAACACGTTACCCTCACACCAGTTACCGACAGTGTCAATATTCACTTTCGCGACTTTAGGATGAACACTCCAAGACACTTGAAATGGCGAACCGACTTGATTGTAGCTTGGGCCTGTTGTTGAGCCAAGATATTGAATCGCTTCGCCAGTATTACTAAGCATATTCAGTGCTTGGTGAAGTCCATTTTTGATATCTAATGCTGTTAATGTTGAAAAATCTAGCGCTTTAGCGTCATTGACTAAGACAAAAACTTGCGTTTCAACTCGTAGCTGTGGGTTATTGATTGCCTCGTTTAAGCAAGCGCCTAATGTTGGGCCAGGGCTAACCTGTGCACTTGAATATACATAATGGACTTCTATGGTATCACCAGAGATTAAAGCGCCGTGTTCACTAGAGCAAACAGCATGGTCCACTGGCATCAATTCGGCTTTAGTTAATTTGCCTGAATATTGATAGCCAGATGTCACGCCTTGGCCATTGCCGTTACCGGCATAGGTAGTAAATTCACCTCCTGAATGTTCAGCATTTTTATGGAAATGGATGTTACATAAATTCATTTCTGTATAAGCTGGCGCAGGAGAAAAATTGATTGGATTGGTTCCTACCAGTGAGTTTAAATCTCGGGGTGATTGAGGCCCAAAACCTCTACCTTTAGTACTAATTGCAAGGTTTGCCCTTTGTGTAGCAATAACATTATCAGCTATCGAGATCTGATGTTCGCTGTGGTTTTCCTTCGCAATCGCACTCATAGAAAGCGATAGTGTTGTTATTGTTACGATAAGTGGTTTGATCATTGTTATGTCCTATAACACGATGATGTTCATGTATCGAAGATAACATTAGTTGGCTAATCATTAATACGCCAGTGCAGGTCTATGATCAGTACTGTTATGTGTCGCTATTAGCGAATTGATTTAACGCCTATTAGAGAATAATTGTTGTTTGAAACGGATGAGGAATATCTGCGTACAGAGAGGGATGGGTAAATTGCAGGGCCGATAGCTTGAGTACAATCATTATCCTCCATAAATTGTCAGAGGATAATGATTGTTATGTGTCTGGGCAGCCTAGGAGCGCTGCGCCCGATGTTAGTTTGTTAGTTCAAGGATCACTGATTGCAGTGGTTGCAGGTTAATATCAACACTGGCACCACCTTGGTTATTTAAAATAAGTTGCTGACTTATTGTGTTATTTGTTAATAAGTTCGTCAGCGTTTTATTGCCTGTAATATGCCAGTTTTGTATTAACGTCTTTGGTAACACAAGGGTAAATTGTTTGCTTTGTTTTTGGCTGAAATTACTGATAATGATCAATTGCTGGTTGTGGTTAAAACGGCTAAAAGCAAATACTTGGTTATCGTAACCTTGAGTATTCAGCTGGCGCTGTAGGGTGTCTAATTCCATGTAATCACCGCTTAATGCCGATGCTGTATGGCTTAGGCTTAATAGCGTTTGATAATAGGTGCGCAGGGTTTTTTCATCGGCTGTGGATTGGCCGCCATCAAACTTGCCGTTATTCATCCAACGTTGATGGGCTGGCACGCCCACATAGTCAAAAATACTAGTGCGAGTCGGTTGGCCAAAGCCTGCTATTTCAGCGCCTTGTTCGCCCACATCTTGGCCAAAATACAATAAGGTAGGTGAGCGACTTAACGTGGTCGATACCACCATAGCAGGTAAGGCGTTAAATGGATTGCCGGCAAAATCGCTGGTATTAATGCGTTGCTCATCATGGTTTTCTAAAAAGTGCAGCATATGCTGGTCAATGTCACTGACTTTTGCTTGAACCGCAGCAATAGCTGCGGTGCTAGCTTTAGCTTGAATGATGGCTTTTAAGGTGTCGTATAAATCGACTTTATCGTAAAGATAATCCATCTTGCCTAAATGAATATAGTCACGGTACAAGTCGGGGTTATACACTTCAGCAAGGATAAATGCGTTTGGATTAGTGTGCTTGATGTGACTATTGAGATAGCTCCAAAATTCAACTGGCACCATTTCGGCCATGTCATAACGAAAACCATCTACGCCTTTGGCTAGCCAATATTGGGCGATATGTTCAAATTTACGCCATGAATCGGGAATGTTGTTTGTATCTTGAGCTTGCCAAAAGGCTAAATGCTCTGCAGCAGATTTAGTCGCATAGTCACGCGGTAGCGTTGGAAAGTCATGGCTGCCATCGGGTTTAACGCCATAGTTAATTTTAACGGTTTCATACCAATCATTGGCGTCGGGTTTGGCTAAACGCGAACCATTTCCGGTCCATTTAGCGGGCGATTCTTGAAACTTACCATCACTGAGTGGCTGAGCTTCACCGCCTAATGCTTGATAGCCATTTGACGCATCAGGGACTTGAAAGTCTTCACCGACCACATAGTAAAAATTGTTGTGCTTGCTGTACACCTGGGTTTTATCGTCATTAACACCAAAGTCTAGTTCACCTTTGGGCGCTGAAATAGAGTGATAATTTCGTGCAACATGGTTTGGCACTATATCGATGATAACTTGCATGTCATTGGCGTGAGTTCTGGCGATCAGTGCTTCAAACTCTGCCAAGCGGCTAGCCGGATTATTGGCCAAATCCGGATTGACGTTGTAATAATCTTTTACGGCATAAGGTGAGCCCGCACGGCCTTTGACAACATCAGGATCATCATTGCTAATGCCATAGGCAGTATAATCATTGATCAGCGCATGATGTGGTACCCCAGTATACCAAACGTGAGTGGTACCTAAGGATTTGATATCTTGTAATGCCACATCCGTGAAGTCGCTAAATTTACCTACACCATTAGCTGCAATTGTGCCCCAAGGTTTATTTGTGGTGTTAGTGTTGCCATACAGACGTGTGAATACTTGATATACCACAGGTTTGCCCGTTGCAGGTATTTGGGGGGGGGGAGTAACTGATAGTTTATTTTTATCGATTTTTATCGATGTATTGGTTTGTTCAACTTTACTAGGTTGGCAAGCACTTAATCCTAAACCCAGCATACAGGCGATAACCAACACTTTTACGCTTGGTGACGGTAGGTGAATGTGAAGTTGGCTTACTAACGGTTTGGTGATGGGGCCCATGAGTCTCTCTTTTATTGTTTTTATTGGCGTGTTTGTATTGAAGACAATAGAAACACGCCATAATTTGCAGTACCTTAATGATTGAATCGTCTACATATCAGCGTTCAAGTTTAAGTATAGTGACACCTTTGTTAGCCAACGAAAGTGGCTTGGATAATGAATACGATTGTTTGCTGATAATATCAACGCCGATAGTATTGTCATTAATAGCAGGTTTAAAGCGCTGTAAATCAAGCTCAACGGCTTGGGTATTTTTATTGTAGATGACCAGCAAGGTTTCATTGCCTTGATGACGGCTTTGGACATAAATACCGTCCTGTGGCACAAAGTGCTGCAATTTACCTTGTTGAATCGCTAACGAGTTTTTACGGTAATTGAGTAATGTACGCACAAAGGTCAGTGCTTCAGTTTGTTGTGGATCCAAGCCTTTTCCTGTAAACACATTGACACTGTCTTGTGGCCAGCCACCCGGAAAATCACCCCGAACAGCGCCGTCGTTACGGCCTTCTGCAGGGCTTTGCATAATTATTTCTGAACCGTAAAATATTTGCGGAATACGGTTGCTGGTGAGCACATAAGCCATGGCCATTTTGTACAGTTCAATGTCGTTTTTCATTAAACTATAAATACGGTTAGTATCGTGATTACCTTCAAATAACACTAACTGACTTGGATTGGCATACACCACGTCGTTAGCCAACATTTGATAAAGGTCGATAAAGCCAGCTCCCCAATCTTCTTCTTTAGTTAAGCTGGATATGAGCGTGTCGTAAAGCGGGAAATCCATCATGCTAGGTGCAAAAGATTGATAACCATCGGCATTTTTCTTTCCTGCCTGCCAGTAGCTCACCGTCACTGGATTACTGCTCCATTCTTCACCAACGATATTAAAATGAGGGTATTCATCCATAATGGCTTTTGACCAAGCAGTTAAAAACGCTTTATCTGCGTAAGAGTAAGTATCTTCGCGAATACCGCTCAGCCCTGCATATTCGACCCACCAGATACTATTTTGGATTAAGTATGTTGCCATGTGTGGATCGCGTTGATTGAGGTCTGGCATGGTGACGTCAAACCATCCGTCGCTAAAATCAGTTTTGTCTGCATTCACAGAGTAAGGATCTTGTACTGTAGTGCGTCTATGGCTTGAGTAACTGACATCGGTTGGATCTTTTAGCCAACGTGATTGACCATTAATCCAGGTGTTGCTCGGCATACTGCTCATCCACTGATGGCCTGATCCCATATGATTAACCACGACATCCTGAATGATCCCAATACCAAATGATTGCGCTTCTTCTACGAGTGATTGGTATTCTTCATTGCTGCCAAAACGTGGATCTATGCGATAGAAATTGGTGGTGGAATAACCATGATAAGAATACTTTTGTTGGTTATTTTCAAGCAGTGGATTTATCCATAACTGGGTCACACCTAAGTCATGTAAGTAGGGCAGTGCTTTGCGGATCCCCAAAATATCACCGCCATGGCGACCGCCATCAAAACTGCGGTCAGCTTTTTCAAGCATGTCTGGCTGATTATCATTGTCTGGATTACCGTTAACAAAACGATCCGGGGTGATTAAGTAAATCACATCTTTATTACTAAAGCCTTGGCGATCTCGTGAGTCTTTTTTGCGGGTTTGTAGCTCATAATCAAATTGTTCAATTAATTGATCATCTTTAAATAAGCCTAAGATCAATTGTTGTGGTTTAGCTTGGCTTAAATCCAAATTTACGAATAGATGATTATTGCTATCAGTTCTCTCGACATTAATCAGCGTGACACCTTGAGCCTTAATTAATTTAACTTGGCTTTCACGAATATTTTCCCCCGTAAGCAATAGTTGTAGCTGGGGTTGTTGCATGCCTGCCCACCATGACATTGGCTCGACACTGAGTGTTGCATTGGCCGACATGGCATATGTGCTCAATGCACAACCGAGTAAGAAGCTTGATGCTAACCTGCCCAGGTGTTGTTGGTAGGCTTGTGCTAAATGGGGGTAATGAAATGACATAGTTATTCATCCTGTATTTTTTTGTTGTTTATTGATGACGGTTAATTAGTCGCTAAAGATAATTAAATCATGTTGTTATAAACCAGTTACAGCGTTGCAATATAGTCTTTATGGCTCGGCATTTGACTCACAGTGGTGTTAATAACCTTACGGATATTAGTTAAGTAGTCGGTTAAATCGTCTTGGCTGACCGCTTGTGTAAGCGGATGATAATCCTCTGGAATAATGCCTTGTCCTAACATCACCTGGATCCAGGCTGCTTCAGTAAACAATTCATCTTGATGCCTGAAAACTGTTGCTGTGGCTTTAAATAAATCGATTTTATGTTGCAAGCTTTCGGGAATATCCATATCGCGACATTGCTGCCATAAACCGCGTTCATTGTCGGCAGATTGTTTTGCATTAAGATGGTAATGCAAAATAATAAAGTCGCGGATTTGCTCAAACTCAGTTTGTGATTGGCGATTAAATTCATCAATGTGCTGGGGTTGAATACCGTTTCGTGGAAATAATTTAGTTAAACGAATGATTGCTGATTGGACTAAATGTAAGCTGGTGGACTCTAACGGTTCTAAAAATCCACTCGATAAGCCAATAGCCACGCAGTTTTTATGCCATTGCTTGACGCGCCTGCCAGTGGTGAAGTTTATTTTACGCGGCTCGGCTAAGGGTTTTCCATCTAGGTTGGCTAATAAATGCTGTTTTGCTTGTTCGTCGCTCATATGTTGGCTGCTATATACAATGCCATTGCCTGTGCGATGTTGCAGTGGAATACGCCATTGCCAACCAGCATGGTGGGCAGTGGCTTTAGTGTAAGGCGTAAGGGGAGAGGTGCTTTCACAAGGCACTGCATATGCGCTGTCACAAGGTAGCCAATGCTGCCAGTTTTCGTATTCGACGCCTAATGCCTGTTCAATTAATAATGCACTAAAACCCGAACAATCAATAAATAAGTCGCCACTAATACAAGGACCATTTTGTAAGGTGACACTTTTTATACTGCCATCGACGCTAAGTTCGGTGCTGGTAATAATGCCTTCAACTCGATTGATACCACGTTGAACACTGTATTGGCATAGCAAGTTGGCATATAAGCCTGCATCAAAGTGGTACGCGTGGGTAATACCGCTCATTTGTGCTTGAGCAATGGTTTGAATGGGTTGAAATTTGTTGTGTTTGGCCGCTTGATAGTTAAGCGAGTATTGCCAAAAGTCATTGGCATTATATTGACTGCCATTGGCTTGAGAAGGATTGCTTGGAGAAAGATTGGCCTGAGCACTAAGCCAATAATGATGAAATGAGGTAAAGCCTAGGTCACGGCCAATATTACCAAAGGCGTGCATATAAGCTTCGCCTTGTTGATGCCAATTTTGAAATTCAATACCCAATTTATAAGTGGCTTGGGTGGCTTTGATAAAATCAGTTTCACTAATCCCAAGTACACTGTTAAATATCTGCAGTGGCGGGATAGTGGCTTCACCCACACCGATAGTACCTATGGCGTCGGATTCAATAAGGGTGATGTTGAGTTGTTTGTTAAACAACTTGGCTAACATTGCTGCGGTCATCCAGCCCGACGTTCCGCCGCCTACAATGACAATGTTTTTTATTATCGTTTGATCCATTGTTATCGCCTTTTAACTATTTGGGATTTATTTTTACTGAACCCGATAAAGTAAAAAAGCCCCTGTAATAGGTTACAGAGGCTTTTTTGTCGGTTTAGTACATTCTACAAGCCCATTAGAACTTGTAGTTTGCGCCTAACATAAAGTTACGACCGTAGTTTTGATAATCACGCACTAAACGTTGGTCATCACCAGTGTAAGACGTAAATGGCTCGTTGGTTAAGTTATTCACTTGGAACTGTACTGATAAACCGTATAGCGCATCGATACCGCTTTCAGTAAAGTCATAGCCAATTTGCGCATCAACAACCGTTTCTGCTTTGATGTTAACGTTTTCACGTTGAAGACTGATTTTAGTCACTTCACCTAAGAAGTCACTGCGGTAACGAGAGCTGATACGAGCTTCGAAACCTGAGTTTTCATAGTAAACAGTGGCATTGAAGGTTTTTTCAGAAAGACCAGGCAGAGTCGTTGGATCGCTGTCTGCAGTTTCTTTTACTTCGCTGTCGTTGTACGAACCACTTAAGATAGTACCAAAACCACTTAGAGAATCAGCAAACAAACCAAAGTCGATTGATAACGAGGCCTCAATACCTTGTACATAACCGCCATTACCATTTAAAGGTTGGCTAACATTACCAATTGGGTTGTCACCTGGGTTCTGTGGTAAAATAGTGCTGAAATCAAAGTTAGTTTGTTGATCATAAACGTAGTTTTCTAAGTCTTTGTAGAACACTGCTAATGAGAAATAACCTTGGTCACTAAAATAGTTTTCATAGCTAATGTCGTATTGACGCGCTAACCAAGGACGTAGTTCTGGATTACCAGCCCCACCAGACCAGTTAACACCATCATTAGGGTTTTGAGTGTAGCTAAAGTTAACGTTAGCGTTCATTTTGTCCATACGAGCACGGGTTAACGTACGTGCAGCAGCAAAACGTAACATTTGACCATCGGCAACTTCAAAGCCTAAGTTCATGCTAGGTAACCATTCAAGGTAAGAGTCACCCGCAGTGCGAGGCGTTAAAGTCACAACGCCATCTTCAACTGTGGCCACTGTACCGTCTGAGTTTTGGTTTGTGTTTACAGCTTGAATACCGACGTTACCCGTTAAAGGAAAACCGAACAATTCAGATTCTATATTGGCTTTAACATAAGTCGTGGTGACTTCTTCTGATACAGCCCAAGAGTTAGTCGCACGTGATAAATCCACATCTGCTACGTCAGTTTCGGTATAACCACCAGCATTATAAAACGCTAATGAGTCATAACTTAGTACGTCACCCATGCCAAAGAAATCAAGTGAAGTTGGTGATAGTAAATACTGTTCAGGAACGGTCTCTAAGTAATTATCAGATCCGTCATAGCCCGCTAAAGTCAGGTAATAACCTTTATCAAGTTTGCTTTTATCGCGATTAGTGCGGTTAACACCAAACTCGACACTGCGCACTGCACCTTCATCAAACACGTATTCTGCTGTTAAACGGAATGATTTAAGCTCATCGTCAATTTCAGGCTTGTTAATAAAACCGTCTTGAGTATTAGCGCCCAGTGGGCTGCCCCAACCGAGTGGATCACCTAATTTAATGACATTAGGATCTGCATAGTTAAGGCTATGGGTGAAGTCGTAGCCGCCATTTCCATTGTAGTTAAAACCTAAGTCATCCACTGCGCCGACGCCGGTTCCACGGCCTGTGCCACTGTAGCTTTCCATACCAATATCGGTACGTTCTGCTTTTGATAGGGCAATATCAGCTTCTACGCGCCAGTTATCATTGATGGTAAACTTGTTGTTCCAACCAATCGCAAGCGATTTAGCATCTCGTTTGTTAACATCGTTACGCACAACGACTTCGGCACCATTAATGGTTCCTTGAGTGACTAAACCGTCTTCAGCAGTGGTCGATGTTACGCCGCCATTAGTGCCCCAAGCAGCAGGGATTTCGATACCACGTAAACGTTGATCATCAGTAAATTTTGTATAGTAAATATCAACAACTGAAGTGAATTTTTCGTTAGGTGCGTATTCAAATACTGCTAATACACCATCACGTTCTAATTCGCTTGAACGCACAAATGGTTTTGCGCCACCTAAAACACTGTCACCAGCATCATTTTCTGGGTAACCCCATGCCTGCCAGCGTTCTTCTTGGTTAGGCGACATCATGCGGGCATAACCTAGGGCAATACCTATGGTGTCATCAGCAAACTGGTCAATATATGAAATACTGCCACGGTAACCGGTATCGCTTGAACCACTATTAAGTGAGCCTAAGTCGTTCATTTCGCCGCGAAGCGACATGGCTATCGTTTGTTCGCCATGAGTTAACGGGCTAATCGTTTGCATATCTACCGTGCCGCCGATGGCTTGCGCCATGACAGAAGCATCTGGTGTTTTGTATACCACCACACGGTTTAATAATTCAGAAGGGTATTGGTCAAACTCAACACCACGGTTATCGTTTACCGAGGCTTGCTCGCGACCATTTAATGTTGCAGTAGTGAAATCTGGACCTAAACCACGGATAGAGATAACGTTAGCACGGCCATCAAGGCGCTGTGCTGATACGCCAGGTAAACGGGCGAGTGATTCTGCAATACTAACATCGGGTAATTTACCGATGTCTTCGGCTGAAATGGCTTCAACAATTGATGACGAAGACATTTTTAGTGATTGTGATTCTTGTAAGCTGCGACGAATACCTGTGACTTTTACCACTTCAATATTTTCGTCGGCAGTTGCCGTAGTATTTACGTCATCAGCAGCGTAAGCAGTCATGCTTGCACCTGCTGCAACTAACGCCAGCGTGAGTAGGCTCGGTTTAAATAGCAACATCAATATTTCCCCTTTTGTGGATACTTAACAACGTAAAGTACAAGTTGAGTGTTAGTATCCTTTTGATTTTTGGTTACATTCTTTATTGTGTTTTTACCTCAGCATGCTTAATTAACTTTTGTAAGTGACTGCATAAGTGCTGAAGTTATGACCAAATTGTTGCACAACAGTGACGATACTACTCCCAGTTCAGTTTTGCCGACAATATTATGCATACGTATTCAGCGCTAATCATGGCTAATTAGTGACAGTTTTTTACAATTTTGAAACAACTGAGTGGGGCTTGGTATCATACTTAATTCGTTGTATTAATGAGGCTTATGGCGTTTCAGTTGTATGTTGCAAGCTAATTATTTCTTTGCATACGTATGCAGGTGTATTGAACCTGATTTCCTTATTCACGTATCCTCGGGGTAATAAAAAAACACTAGCGAACTGTTACGCAGTCGCAACATCAAGGTAACTCGTCGATTTATTTCAGGGTTAACTTACTTCTAAGGGGATGCAATGGGTCAGGTCAGTTGGTGGCGCGGCGGAGTGATATATCAAGTTTATCCTCGCAGTTTAATGGATACTAATGGTGACGGTGTTGGTGATTTGCAGGGCATCATTGCTAAACTTGATTATATTGCCAGCCTGAATGTTGATGCAATTTGGATTTCGCCGTTTTTTAAGTCGCCAATGAAAGACTTTGGCTATGACATCAGCGACTATCTCGAAATTGACCCGCTGTTTGGCACCATGGCTGATTTCGATCAGCTTATCGAAAAAGCCCATCAGTTAAATATCAAGGTCGTGATTGACCAAGTGCTAAGCCATACTTCAGACCAACATGCTTGGTTTGAGCAAAGTCGTCAAAGCCGAGACAATGACAAAGCTGACTGGTACGTGTGGGCTGATCCTAAAGACGATGGCAGTGCGCCTAATAACTGGCTCGCCATTTTTGGTGGTTGTGCATGGGAGTGGGAACCTCGTCGTCAGCAATACTATCTGCATAACTTTCTCAAAAGTCAGCCGGATGTAAACTTCCACTGTCCTCAGGCTCGTCAAGCGGTATTAGACAATGTTGAGTTTTGGCTCAAAAAAGGTGTTGACGGTTTTCGCCTCGATGCGATTACGTTTTGTTACCACGATGAACAATTACGTGACAACCCTGCTAAACCCAAAGATAAGCGCCAAGGCCGTGGTTTCAGTGAAGATAATCCTTATGCTTACCAATATCATTATTACAATAATACTCGGCCGCAAACCGTTGGCTTTATTGAACAGCTGCGGGCGTTAATTAATCGTTATCCTGGCGCCGTCACCTTAGGTGAAGTGTCATCTGAAGACTCGTTAGCCACTATGGCTGAATACACTCAAGGTGATGACCGATTACATATGGCCTACAGTTTTGAGTTGTTAACCGATGACTTTAGCGCGGCTTATATTCGTCAAACCGTGGAAGAACTAGAAGCTAGTATTGGTGATGGCTGGCCATGTTGGGCCATAGGTAATCATGATGTTAAACGGGTTGCGTCTCGTTGGGGTAAAGCCAGCGTGAACCCAACAATGGTGAAAATGCTCAATGCGATGTTATTTTCATTACGTGGCAGTGTGTGCAGTTATCAAGGGGAAGAGCTGGGGTTAACTGAAGCCTCAATTGAATATGACCAGTTACAAGATCCCTTTGGTATTGCCTTTTGGCCGATGTTTAAAGGTCGTGATGGATGCCGTACCCCGATGCCTTGGGTAAAAGGGGCTGCTAATGCAGGCTTTAGTGAAGCAACGCCTTGGTTACCTATTGATCCTGCACATAATAATAGTGCTGTGGATGTGCAAGAAGCTGATCAAGATTCGATTTTGCAAAGTTACCGTCATTTTTTACAGTGGCGCAAAAAGCAACATTTACTGATTGAGGGTGATATTACCTTTATCGACAGTCATCCTGATGTGTTAGCCTTCATCCGCAGTCAAGATGATCAGCGCATGCTAGTGTTGTTTAATTTGTGTGGTGAGCAACAAACTTTTGCATTAAATGAGTTACGATTGTCTTCAATTATAGACGATCATGGGTTACTCTGTGGCGCGCAAGATGTACTGGACCCTGCAACTATTGTGTTGCCAAGCTTCGCCAGTTTTTATGGCCTACTTGGATAGCATGACTAAGCCGAAATACTGCTGTATTTCGGTTTTTTTTGGTTTATTTTTTGATTGAACTATTTTCAGTATATCGGCGATAAAGTTTTACACTATCATAGCGGATGTGATAGTGAGTTTAACGATTAAAAACAGTAGTATAACAATAATCATTAAGAAGAGATCTCCCTATGGCTACAGCAATTCACAGTACCCTTGAAACAACAGAAACAGGCAATAGTGGTAATTACCGCTTTGCGCTCGTGTCACTGACATCATTATTTTTCATGTGGGGATTCATTACCTGCTTAAATGATATTTTAATTCCTCATTTAAAAGCTGTATTTTCGTTAAATTACACTGAAGCCATGTTGATTCAATTTTGTTTCTTTGGCGCCTATTTTTTAGTTTCATTACCAGCCGGTAAGTTAGTCAAAAAATTAGGCTATCAAAAAGGTATCGTCACAGGGCTTATTATTGCCTGTATCGGTTGTTTACTGTTTTATCCTGCTGCTGCATTTGCAACTTACGGATTATTTTTAGGTGCATTATTTGTATTGGCATCAGGGATAACTATCTTGCAGGTGGCAGCTAATCCGTATGTGAATGCGTTAGGATCAGTTGAAACAGCCTCAAGTCGTTTAAATTTAACCCAAGCCTTTAATGCCCTTGGCACCACGGTGGCCCCCTTTTTTGGCGCGGTATTAATTTTGTCGGTAGCGTCAGGTGCATTAGATGGACTGGATCACGCCCAAGCCGAAGCTGAAGTGGTTAAGCTGCCCTATTTAATTCTTGCTGCAATGCTCGGTTTGCTGGCTTTAATTTTTGCCAAGCTTAATTTACCTAAGATTACCGAACACAATGATACTTCTGATACTGGTGTGGTAACTCACAATGGTAAAACTAGCGCATTACAAAGCATTCACTTGGTCCTGGGAGCAATTGGTATTTTTGTTTATGTTGGTGCTGAAGTCTCAATTGGCAGCTTTTTAGTGAGTTTTCTAGGTGAAGAACAAATTGCAGGTTTGCAAGAAGCTGATGCCGCTAAGTACATTACTTACTACTGGGGCGGCGCCATGGTTGGCCGTTTTGTGGGCTCTGTGATCATGCAGAAAATTCCTGCAGGGACCTTATTAGCGTTTAATGCTTGTGTCGCAGCGACTTTGGTTTTGATTGCTATGAACAGCAGTGGTGCCGTGGCCATGTGGTCAATTTTGGCTGTAGGTCTATTCAATTCAATCATGTTCCCAACCATCTTTAGTTTAGCGCTACGAGATTTAGGTCCACATACCTCTCAAGGAAGTGGTATTTTATGTTTGGCGATTGTCGGTGGGGCGATTTTACCACTGTTACAAGGGGTGTTGGCCGATAATATGGGGCTGCAATTGGCGTTTATTCTGCCGGTTGTATGTTATGCCTTTATTGTCTTTTATGGTGCTAAAGGCTCAAGAATGTAGTGTCGTGTAAACACTCACTTATGTCATGATGAAAAAGCGGCTTCGGGCCGCTTTTTTATTTAAAGCAATATATCATTGGTCTGTGGTTTATCTTGAGGATAACTCGCAAACAGAGTCCGAATGAGTTGAAGCAATAAACTGACGTTAAATGGATTGACGAAATGACTGATTTAATCACCCAACTGAAGGGACAAAGGCCGATATTGCCTTGCTATCAAGTGTTTTAATCCCTATGATCAGCACGTTTTTAAATTGAACGTAATCTTAGATAGAGAGCCCCCATGTTGACTTATCCGTTGTCAGGCAGTTCATCAGAGTTAGTCTTAAATGTACTTACTATGGTGTTAACCCGAGGAAAACCATTAGATAGAGCTTACTCAGAGCATTTTTCTGGTTTAACGCTTAACCCATCAGAGCAAGCGCGGATCACGCAGGTCACTGGCGATATTTTACGTCGATTAAACTTATATTGTTTTCTGGTGGATATTGAACCGGAAGAATTCGATCGTTTAGGATCGAAGTTACTTAACGGTTGGCACGTCTTTCACGGTTTAGATTTACCCAAAATGCAGTATTCATTGCAGATTGAGCAAGCGAAATTTGATGCTAACCTTGAACAGGCCAAAATGGATCCTGTGCTTTGGGACGGTTGTCCACAATGGCTAGACTTACTTGGACAAGCACAATTAGGTGATAAATGGCCAGCTGAACGTGCAGCACTTGCCGAGCAACCAAAACGGTATTTACGCGTTAATGAGCTTAAATGTGACCGTGAAAAATTGATCAGTCGCTTACAAAAAGAAGGTGTAACAGCTGTACCTTTGGATGATGTGGCTTCTGCAATTGAGGTAACTTCTGACTCTGCACTGTTTCGAACTGACGCCTTTAAAGACGGCTGGTTTGAACAACAAGATGCCGGATCGCAATTGGTTGCCGATGCCGTTGGCGCAAAACCGGGTATGCGAGTTGTTGATGCTTGTGCTGGTGCGGGCGGCAAAACCTTACACATTGCTGCACAGATGCAGGGTAAAGGCCGTTTGTTAGCCATGGATGTTGAGCAATGGAAACTCGATAATCTTAAAACACGCGCTAAACGTGCAGGTGCTCATAATGTTGAAACGCGGATTATCGCCAGTTCGAAAACCATTAAGCGCTTAAAATTAACCGCAGACAGGGTATTGTTAGATGTCCCTTGTTCTGGGCTTGGGGTA
This sequence comes from Shewanella sp. SG41-3, assembly GCF_014164545.1. Classification (NCBI taxonomy): domain Bacteria; kingdom Pseudomonadati; phylum Pseudomonadota; class Gammaproteobacteria; order Alteromonadales; family Shewanellaceae; genus Shewanella; species Shewanella sp. SG41-3. Next base: position 146,068 of record NZ_JACJFJ010000006.1, on the reverse strand, counting down.
TTGAAACGAAATCCGGATTCAAAATGGCGTGATACTCCAGAGCGCTTGCCGGTATTGATTGAGTTACAAAAGCATATTTTACAAAGTTATAGCCGCATGGTGAAAGTGGGCGGCATGTTAATTTATGCAACTTGCTCAATTATGCCTGAAGAAAATCGTCATCAAGTGGATGCTTTTCTAGCTGAAAATCCGCAGTTTTCGCTGATAGAAGATGAAAATATTTTAGTGTCGGAACGTGGTTTTGATGGCTTCTATCTAGCTAAGATGGAACGGATAGCAGAATAGTTATTCATCATTACTCTTTTTTACAAGCACGACATTGATTATTAATCACTTAAAAACAGCGCAAAAATATTGTGCTGTTTTTTTATGGGGAATATTTAGGGTTTAGGTGTAATTAATTTATTAAAAAAACGTTAATATATTGATAATATTCTCACAAATGCATAATCTTATGTGTATTATAAAAAGTATGTCGAATCATTCGTTGTGATGTTGGAGTGTTATGGATATAGGTCCGCATATCAATAAATTCATAGAAGATACGCCTCAAGCCGATTTTCGTGAATCGAGTATTGAGCGTTACAGTGCAATACTTGATATGGTACTAAAGGGCCTTCCATTAGGCGAAATGCTCCACGCCTTAATATTGTTGATTGAAGCTCAAAAGATAGGCACTCGAGCATCTGTGCTGTTATTGAGTGATGACGGTAAACGTCTACTATTCGGGGCGGCGCCAAATCTGCCTGAAGAATATAATAATGCCATTAACGGTGTTGAGATCGGCGCTGATGTCGGTTCTTGTGGTGCAGCGGCATATACCTGTGAAAGAGTGATTGTTGAAGATATTGAACATCATCCCAATTGGACAAAGTATAAAGAATTACCGCTTAAAGCGGGATTAAAATCGTGTTGGTCAGAACCGATAAAAGACAGCAATCAAAAAGTACTCGGCACGTTTGCCATGTATTATGACACGGTTAAATCGCCTTCAGAGCTAGATTTATACTTAATTCAAGAGGCGGCACGTTTGGCCAGTTTAGCCATTGAACGCAGTCGTGGCATGCATATTCAACGTTTAAGCAGCACAATATTTAACAGTTTGCCTATCTCGCTAGTGATCACCAGTGAAGATAATGTCGTTTTGTCTGCTAACCCTGTTTTTAAGTCGTTAACATCTACCTATTATGCCAATCTTAAGTTATTCGATGTTCATCGCTTTTTAAGCCACTCCAAAGCGGAGGAGGTTGCAGATTTATTTGAACATTTAAAACGCGGGCATGCTTGGAAAGGGGAGTTAAAAGGACTTAAAACTGATAATGATATCATTGACATAGCGCTCAATGTGACGGTTATTAGAGATACCTTTACTCAACAAAATTGTTTTGCATGGCTAATTACTGATATTTCTGCACGTAAAAATGCTGAGAAAATAATAAGTTTCCAAACTAATTATGATCAATTAACCGGATTGTCAAACCGCAAGTACTTGTTTGAAACTCTGCAAGCAATGAAGTGCAAAAATAGTATTGATGGTAAAAAGCAAGAATTCAGTTTGATGCTGATGGACATTGATCACTTCAAACAAATTAATGATACGTTTGGCCATGATAACGGTGATCTGGTTCTCAAATTAGTCGCGCAACGTTTGTTAAATACAATTCCCGAGAATGTCCTTATTGCCCGTATTGCCGCTGACGAATTTGCCTTGGTCATACCGGGAAAAATGTGTACTGAGTCATTGATAAGTATGTTTAACAACATCACTGATGAGTTAAAAAAGCATTTTATTATTGCCGACCAAGATATGATGTTATCAATGAGTACCGGTCTTGCTCGTTATCCTTATGATGCCGATAATGTTGAACAAATATTAAATTGTGCCACTCAAGCTATGTACAGTGCCAAAGCGCATGGCCGTAATTGTATGCAGTTTTTTAATCAACAAATTCAAAAAGATGCCGAAAGAAATGCTGAACTGCATCTCTACCTCAAAACCGCATTAATCCAAAATGAATTTCAGTTGTATTATCAACCAATTGTTAATCCTTTTACTGCTCAAATTACCAAAGCTGAAGTCTTGTTACGCTGGATACATGATGACCAGTTTATTTCCCCTGATGAGTTCATTCCTATTGCAGAGGAGTCTGGGCTAATTGTCCAAATCGGTGAGTGGGTAAGAATGCAAGCGTTAACAAGTATTGTCGCGATGCAAAAAAGTGATTTTACTATCCCGTTATCCATTAACGTGTCCACTATTGAGTTTTGGAATACTGATTTACAACATCGTTTTGCCGCTTACTTTGATGTGTTACAGCAACAATTTGGGCTTGACGTTTTTCCTTACTCTCTGCTTACCCTTGAAATAACAGAATCATTAATGATGACGCAACAAGACAGCATAAATCAGTTACTGACAGATCTAAGGCATCGCGGCATGCAGATTTCGGTAGATGATTTTGGTACCGGATATTCTTCTTTATCGTATTTAGTTAACTTCCCCGTTGATCAAATCAAAATTGATAAATCATTCATTCAACGAATTTCATCAGGTTCACGTCACAAATCCTTAATTGAAGCCATTGTTAGCATGAGTCGTGCATTAGACTTATCGATTGTTGCTGAAGGAGTGGAGACCGAAGCAGAGCTTGATTTTATTAAGCAGCAAAACATAGACGCTGTACAAGGTTACTACTTTCATAAACCGATGCCACAAGAGGCGTTTTTCGATTTGTTAGCTAAACAAGCCGAATCAATAGCAAGATTAAAATAGAACGGCAGAACGTCAATTACCCAGAATGATGAGTAGAGTGGTGCCAGCAAGTTATTTATTCATATCCTGGTTGATAAGTTCATTTTCTTAATCAGAATAGTGAAGTAAAAAAAATGCCGCATCAATTAATGCGGCATTTTTATTTAGTAAGGCAATGTTAGGTCAAAATAAATTAAGCCAACATGCTCTTAGGTTCAGTAAATTCAAGGCTTAATGCTTCAGCCACTTCTTTACAGACTAATTTTCCGTGGATAACATTTAAGCCATTAAGTAAATGCTTGTCATTTAATAATGCTTGTTTGTAACCTTGGTTCGCCAACTTGATAATGTAAGGAAGCGTTGCATTGTTTAATGCAAACGTCGAAGTGCGGGCAACTGCACCTGGCATATTTGCCACACAGTAATGCACAACGTCGTCAACAATATACGTTGGGTCTTGGTGCGTCGTTGCGTGTGATGTTTCAACACAGCCACCTTGGTCAATTGCCACGTCAACAATCGCGCTACCAGGCTTCATACGCTTAACCATATCTCTGGTAATCAATTTTGGTGCCGCTGCACCAGGAACCAATACACCACCAATCACAAGATCGGCTTCTAATACATGGCGTTCAATGGCATCCGCTGTTGAGTAAATCGCTTTTACAGCAGAACCAAACTGAATATTCAAGCGACGTAATGCATCGATACTACGATCTAATACAACAACGTCAGCACCCATACCTACAGCCATTTGTGCAGCATTAGTACCTACCATACCGCCGCCAATTATGACAACTTTAGCAGGTTCAACACCCGGTACACCACCAAGCAACATACCACGTCCGCCTAATGATTTCTCAAGAGCACGAGCACCAGCTTGGATTGACATGCGCCCAGCCACTTCTGACATAGGTGCAAGTAATGGTAATCCACCACGGTCATCTGTTACGGTTTCATAAGCAATACACACAGCACCGCTGGCGATTAGCTCATTTGTTTGTGTTAAATCTGGTGCAAGATGTAAATAAGTAAATAAAATCTGGTCGTGACGTAGCATTGCACGTTCAACGGTTAGCGGCTCTTTTACTTTTACAATCATCTCTGCTTTAGCAAAAACTTCAGCTGCAGTGGCTAAAATCGAGGCACCAGCGTCTATATAATCTTGATCGGTAAACCCAATCCCCACACCCGCTTCTGATTGTACAAAAACATCGTGACCTTTTAAGGTCAATTCACGTACGCTTGAAGGGACCATGCCTACACGGTATTCGTGGTTTTTGATTTCTGTTGGAACACCAATAATCATTTTTGAGCCTCGATTGACATAAAACCCACTTCAAATGGGTATAATTGTTATTAATTGTGACCTGAACGTGCTTATTTCAAGCCACTCTAGTATAGTGCTGCTTTAGCAGATTATGCTGCTGAAATTGCACTTTTTATAGACAAAAATATTGTTTTAAGTACAAAGCAAGGTTAAATATATGGCAAATAGTAAAAGCTTTTCAGTAAAAGATTTAGACCGTATAGATCGCAATATTTTAAATGAGCTTCAATTGGATGGTCGCATTTCGAATGTTGAACTATCAAAACGAGTGGGGTTGAGTCCAACTCCATGCTTAGAAAGAGTGAAAAGGCTTGAAAAACAAGGTTTTATAAGTGGCTACACTGCACTGGTTAATCCACATTTCCTTGGTGCTTCTTTATTAGTATTTGTTGAAATCACCCTTAATCGTGATACTCCTGATATTTTTGACCGCTTTAATCGTGCAGTACAATTACTCGATGATATCCAAGAATGCCATTTGGTCTCTGGTGATTTCGACTACCTATTAAAGACTCGAGTATCAGATATGTCTGCTTATAGGCGTTTATTAGGTGAAACATTGCTGAAACTGCCCTCAATTTCAGATACTCGTACTTACGTGGTAATGGAAGAGGTCAAACAGACGAATAAGGTCGCGTTATACAACTTAGGCTAATCCTACAGTTTAATCTCCCATCAAGTCTTTAGCCGCTGATTGATGAATATAGATGACCATTGTCCACTTATATTCATCATCTAATCAAATAGAACTAATCTTTGTATATAAAATCATCATCTTGAGAGTAATCGTTAAGGCTTTTTTGTTTCTGGATTAATTCGGTATAACAATCGATTGAGCTTGACTAATTCAAGGTGCATAATCACTGCAAATACAGTGATATTCTGTTATCTTAACCCTTATTTTTCACTTTTTATGGATTCTTTCGTTTGACTCAGGAAAATAGTCTAAAAACACTCAGTGGCCTTCAACGATTGCTTGAAGGTGGCCTTATTTTATGTTGCATGATCGCGACATACATTCTATTGGCATTATCCAGTTTTAATCCAAGTGATCCAGGCTGGAGTCAGTCGCATTTCCAAGGTGAAATTCACAACTGGACTGGTGCTGTTGGCGCTTGGACTGCAGATGTGCTGTTTTACTTCTTTGGTTTCATCGCCTTTTTAATTCCTATTATGATAGCCACCACGGGTTGGTTTATTTTTAATCGTGCACATCGTTTGTTTGAAATAGATTATTTTTCAGTCGGATTAAGAATTATTGGTTTTATTTTGATGTTGTTAGGCTTAGCTGCATTGGTCAGTATGAATGCCGACAATATGTACGTCTTTTCAGCCGGTGGGGTCGCTGGTGATGTGATTGGTCAGGCGATGCTGCCGTACTTTAATAAGCTAGGAACCACATTATTGCTAATGTGTTTTTTTGGCGCAGGCTTCACTTTAGCGACTGGGATTAGTTGGTTAACCATTATTGAATTAACCGGCTTAGGTTCTATCTGGTGTGCCAAGAAAATATGGCATTTACCTAAATTATTTAAACGTGAAACAGAAACCGAAGATACTAAAGGCTTCCTTTCATTAGTGGATAAATTTACCCAACGTCGTAACGAAATGGATGATCAACATGAGCCAACAAGAGCTCAATCTAACAAGCCAGTTAAAACGCCAATCCATATTAAACAAGCAGTCGAGAAACCGCCGGTTGTAGAAAAGAAACGTAGCTTCTTTAGTCGCAAGCCTAAACCCGCTGAAGATATTGCGGTTTCAGACATTGATGACCAAGAGTTTGATAGTGACGATCGTCAAGAACCGTCAATACAATTTGATCATGAAGACACGCCATTTGCGCCTTGGGTCGCGACAAAAGACGACGTTGACTTCAATCTTGACGACGACAATGATGACCTCGATATTGCTCAGAGTATGAATCACTCTGATAGTGATGAACCATTTGAGGAAGCTTTTGCCAAACCTCATTCAAAGGGGGCATTAGTTGCACAACAAAAACCGAAAAAAGAAGCCAGAATTGTTGACGGCGTAGTGGTAATCGATGGTCAAACCACGCAACAAGCTCGCCAGAAAATGGATCCTTTACCAAGCATTACCTTGCTTGATGTGCCTGATCGCAAGAAAAACCCTATTAGTGAAGCCGAACTTCAGCAAGTCGCTCGATTAGTTGAAGCAAAGCTGGCGGATTTTAATATTATCGCCAATGTTGTTGGCGTTTATCCTGGCCCGGTGATTACTCGCTTTGAGCTTGAATTAGCCCCTGGGGTTAAAGCCTCTAAAATTACCAATCTCTCGAAAGACTTAGCCCGCTCATTATTATCTGAAAACGTGCGTGTTGTTGAAGTGATTCCTGGTAAAGCTTATGTCGGTTTAGAGTTGCCAAACAAATTCCGTGAAACCGTATTTATGCGTGATGTGCTCGATTCTGCCGCTTTTAAAGACAGCAAATCAACATTATCTATGGTGCTGGGTCAAGACATCGCCGGTGAACCTGTGGTGGTTGATTTAGGTAAAATGCCTCATCTATTGGTTGCCGGTACGACAGGTTCTGGTAAGTCTGTGGGTGTGAACGCGATGATCACCAGCTTATTGTATAAATCAGGCCCGGATGATGTTCGCTTTATTATGATTGACCCTAAAATGCTCGAATTATCTGTGTATGAGGGGATCCCACATTTACTCTGTGAAGTGGTTACCGACATGAAAGAAGCTGCTAATGCATTGCGTTGGTGTGTCGGTGAAATGGAGCGACGTTATAAATTAATGTCGGCATTAGGGGTACGTAACCTTAAAGGTTACAACATCAAAATTAAAGATGCTGCTGCAAAAGGGGAGTACATTCCCGATCCATTATGGAAGTCATCTGAAAGTATGTTAGATGATGCGCCGCCGCTTGAAAAGCTACCATCTATCGTGGTGGTGGTTGATGAATTTGCTGACATGATTATGATTGTTGGTAAAAAAGTTGAAGAGTTAATTGCCCGTATTGCTCAAAAAGCTCGTGCTGCAGGGATCCACTTAATATTGGCGACACAGCGGCCATCGGTTGATGTGATCACTGGTCTGATTAAAGCTAACATTCCAACCCGTATTGCGTTTCAAGTGTCATCACGTATTGATTCTCGTACCATTCTTGATCAGCAAGGTGCAGAAACCTTATTAGGTATGGGGGATATGCTGTATCTTCCACCTGGTACCGGTTTACCTAATCGTGTTCATGGAGCGTTTATTGATGATCACGAAGTTCATAAAGTGGTTGCCGATTGGTGTGCTCGAGGCAAACCGCAATACATTGACGACATTCTTAACGGCGCCACCGATGGCGAGCAAGTATTGTTACCCGGTGAAACCTCAGACAGTGAAGAAGAGTTAGATGCGTTATATGATGATGCCGTTGCGTTTGTTACCGAAACGCGCCGTGGCTCTATTTCTAGCGTACAGCGTAAATTTAAAATTGGTTATAACCGTGCCGCCCGTATTATTGAAATGATGGAAAGCCAAGGTATTGTTACAGCTCAAGGTCATAATGGTAATCGTGAAGTATTGGCTCCACCGCCACCGAGATCATAATAGGAATGATAATGAATAAACGTTTTGCTGTATTGAGCCTATTATTAACCACCAGCGTAACTTGCTTTGCCGCGAAGGCCGATGACGCCACTGAGCTACGAGCAAAACTGTCTAACATTGATAGTTTGCATGCGACATTTTCCCAGCAAGTTACCGATATTAATAATAAACCAATCCAAACTGGCAGTGGTGTATTTGCCCTGGCATATCCCAATCAATTTTACTGGCATTTAACTCAGCCAGATGAATCTTTGATTGTGGCCGATGGCGCTAATTTATGGATTTATAACCCCTTCGCCGAAGAAGTAACCGTAATGGATGTTGCTCAAGCGGTTGATGCATCGCCGATGGCTTTGTTAGTGCATCGAGATGAAGCCACATGGGCTAAATATTCAGTCACCAAACGAGTTATTAATGCGACATCTAGCTGTTTTGATATTCAGCCTAAGAAACTCAACAGTAACGTTATTGCTGTTAGTGTGTGCTTTGACGCCAAGCAGTTAGTCAAATTTAACTTAACCGACGAGCAAGGTAATTTAAGCCAATTTTCGCTCACTGAGCAGCGCAGCGTAAAAGCAGACGAGACCAATATCTTTAATTTTGCTGTACCTGATAACGTCGATATAGACGATCAACGCTTAAAGCAAGCTCACTAAGCAGTTTATGGCTAACTTAGGTTTTGATTTCGCCCCAGACTTTCGCCCCTTGGCTGCGCGTATGCGCCCAAGGGATATTAGTGAATACATAGGTCAGGCACACTTATTGGGTGAGGGCCAGCCACTGCGTAAGGCGCTAGAGGCAAATCGAGCCCACTCAATGTTACTGTGGGGCCCGCCCGGTACCGGGAAAACCACCTTAGCTGAGCTTATTGCCCATTATGCAAACGCCCATGTTGAGCGTATTTCTGCGGTGACTTCTGGGGTGAAAGAGATCCGTGCGGCGATTGAACAAGCCAAAGCCGTGGCCCAAAGTCGCGGTCAACGTACCTTATTATTTGTCGATGAAGTACACCGTTTTAATAAAAGCCAGCAAGACGCATTTTTACCCTTTATTGAAGATGGCACGGTTATCTTCATTGGTGCTACCACTGAAAACCCCTCATTCGAACTTAATAACGCCTTGTTATCCCGGGCGCGTGTTTACCTTATTAATCGCTTAAGCTCCGATGAAATCAGCTTAATTGTGACTCAAGCGTTAACTGATGTTGAACGTGGTTTAGGCAAACGCCAATTAACATTACCTAGCACAGTGGCTAAGCAATTAGCCGATATTAGCGAGGGTGATGCACGTAAAGCACTTAATTTAATCGAGTTAATGAGCGATTTAGTTGCAGATGAAAGTGCGTTTACCACCGAGATGCTCACTCAAGTTGCGGGCCATCAAGCAGCGGGTTACGATAAAAATGGCGATCAATTTTACGATTTAATCTCTGCAGTGCACAAGTCTGTGCGCGGCTCGGCGCCCGATGCGGCGTTATATTGGTATTGCCGTATTTTAGAAGGTGGTGGTGATGCCTTATATGTTGCTCGTCGTTTATTGGCCATTGCCTCAGAAGACATTGGTAATGCCGATCCTATTGCCATGACAGTTGCACTTAACGCATGGGATTGTTATCACCGTATCGGACCCGCTGAAGGCGAACGCGCAATTGCTCAAGCCGTGTTGTATTTAGCCAGCGCGCCCAAAAGTAACGCCGTTTATAGTGCGTTTAATCAAGCCCGTGAGCTTGCTAAGCAAACTGGACACGAACCTGTGCCTAATCATCTGCGTAATGCGCCGACAAAATTGATGAAAGAAATCGGTTTTGGTAAAGAATATCGCTATGCTCATAATGAACCCGCGGCCTATGCTGCCGGCGAAAACTACTTCCCTGAATCATTGCAACACAGCCAGTTTTATCAGCCAACGAACAGAGGTTTTGAAAAACGCATTCAAGATAAATTAGGGCAATTGCGTCAGCTTGATCAACAAAGCGAGGACAAACGCTATGACTAATGTGATCTTGGTGGCATTAGGTGGTTCAATTGGTGCAGTTTTACGCTATCTTCTATCAATTTTTATGATCCAGCTATTTGGAAGCAGTTTTCCTTTTGGTACACTGTTGGTCAATCTACTGGGATCGTTTTTAATGGGCGTAGTTTATGCGCTAGGGCAGTTAAGTCATGTTAGCCCTGAAATTAAAGCGCTTGTTGGCATTGGCCTATTGGGCGCATTAACTACATTTTCAACTTTCTCGAATGAAACCTTACTGCTGTTGCAAGAAGGCTTATGGCATAAAGCTATTTTAAATGTGTTGTTGAATGTCACCTTATGTCTATTTATGGTGTATGTAGGTCAACAACTTATATTTTCTCGCGTTTAACTAAAAAGAACTCACAACATGCTAGATCCAAAATTTTTGCGTAATGAACTTGACGTCACCGCCGAGCGTTTAGCCACTCGTGGCTTTATTTTAGAGGTTGATAATTTGACCAAACTTGAAGAAAAGCGTAAATCGCTTCAAGTAGAAACAGAAGACTTACAAGCGTCGCGTAATGCGATCTCCAAGTCGATTGGTCAAGCTAAAGCTCGTGGCGAAGATACCAGTTCCATTATGGCGCAGGTAGGGGATTTAGGTGTGCAGCTTGATGCAAAGAAAGCTGAACTTGCTGAGTTATTGCAACAAATCAATAGCATCGCCATGAGCATACCAAACTTGCCTGATGAGTCTGTGCCAATTGGTGCCGATGAAAATGACAATGTAGAGGTGCGTCGTTGGGGTACACCAAAAGTATTCGACTTTGAAGTGAAAGATCACTTAGATTTAGGTGAAGCACTCGGCGGATTAGATTTTAAAAGTGCCGTTAAAATTACTGGTTCACGTTTTATTATCATGCGCGGCCAAATCGCCCGTTTAAATCGTGCTTTAGGTCAGTTCATGCTAGACCTACACACCACTGAACATGGCTATAGCGAAACCTATGTACCGCTATTGGTTAACGAAGACAGCTTGTTAGGTACTGGTCAGCTTCCTAAGTTTGGTGAAGATTTATTTCACACCAAACCTGCAACAGAAGAAGGCCAAGGCTTGTCACTTATCCCGACCGCAGAAGTGCCATTAACTAACTATGTGCGCGACATGATTGTTGATGAAAGTGAGCTACCCATAAAAATGACCGCATTAACGTCATGCTTCAGAAGTGAAGCGGGCTCTTATGGTCGTGACACCCGTGGTTTGATCCGTCAGCATCAATTCGACAAAGTCGAATTAGTGCAAATTGCTCATCCAGACAATTCAATGCATGCGTTAGATGAAATTACCGCACATGCTGAAAAAGTATTGCAGTTATTAAACTTGCCACACCGCACTATGGTGTTATGTACTGGTGATATGGGCTTTGGTTCAAGTAAAACATTTGATATTGAAGTGTGGTTACCAGCACAAGATACTTACCGTGAAATTTCATCGTGTTCAAACATGAAAGACTTCCAAGCACGCAGAATGCAAGCTCGATACCGTAGCAAGGTAGATAACAAACCTGCGTTATTGCACACTTTAAATGGTTCTGGTTTAGCAGTGGGACGGACATTAGTTGCCGTGCTTGAAAATTATCAGAATCAAGATGGCACTATCACAGTACCTGAGGTATTACGTTCATACATGGGCGGCTTAAGCGTTATTGGCTAGGTTCTCTAATCACTCTGTGCTTATTGCTATGAGCACAGAGTGAGGTAACAACGCATTATATTTGGGCTTACTTAGAGTATTTAAATTGGTGCCACTTTGTTTAAGTTGAGCATTATTGATAAGGATTGGTACAACCAGCAATGGGTTCAAGTCGGCGTGATAATCGTAGGCTTATCTATTTATCAGTTATCTTCTTTTTTATTTTGTTGGTAATTGTTGAACTAGCTCAAGCAGCATTGATAGTGGTAGAAAACATTTTCCCTAAATAATCTTTATTGAGGTTAATTATTTAAAAGCCCGCTTAAGTTATCTTAAGCGGGCTTTTTTGTAGGCTTTAATTAACTATAAACATTTAGCAGGTTTGGGCAGCCCAGCAATTTTGGTTGCTTGCTTAGCCGGGCCCCCAGGAAATAAGGTATACAAATATTTAGAGTTACCTTTATCGGCTCCTAATCGTTGACCGATAGCTTTAACCAGCACACGAATAGCAGGACTGGTTTTGTACTCTAGATAAAAATCACGCACAAAACGAATAACTTCCCAGTGTTGCGCGGTTAACTCAATGTTCTCAGTGGCGGCAATCACAGTTGCCATAGGTTCTTGCCAGTCATTGATATTTTTTAAGTAGCCTTGATGATCGGTTTCAATTTGCAGGCCATTAAATTCAAAAAAGTTTACCAAGTTATCACCTTATCGTGTCGCAAAGATTGTTCAACAAATTGTGAATAGTCAATAATATCAAAATCACCCGCAGCTTTATTGGCTAAAATAATCATCAAGCGATCGGATAACCCCCTAGCGACAACATCATCTTGTAGTACAAACAGTGTAATATTTGCTAAACGCTGTTGCCATTGAGGTTGTAATAAACAATTCACCGCATCGCTAGACAATAAAATACTGTCTTTAGGGTGAATATAGCGCAGGCATGTACTTAAGGCATCGTCACTCATTACTGATGCTTGGATATGATGTAATATCAAAATACTAGCACCTCATCAGCCGCTTGCAGGGTTTGCCTAATCATCTCTGGCGTCGCTACCGTTGCCGCAATACTGAGGTCATTGGGCTGCAATCCTAATGTGTGCATTGATTCAGCGCAAACCAACACGGTATCAATATCGTAAAGAGATAGCGCTTTAAACGCCGACACATAATCTTTCGATCCTGCTTGCTCAGGTGTTTGGCCTGCCAGCAAATGCAATACAGCTTCATTGGTAAACACAATACTCACCTGTTGTTCAAAGCTGGCACTGAGCATAGCAAAATCAAGCCCTTCACGAGTACTCGTGGTGCCTAAAGGTGCATGTCTAAAAATAATCACCAGTGATTTCATTATCTATTCCACAAATATCTTAAAAGCTAATTAATCTGTCGGATTGTTCAATACCGACCACTAATTCACCTAAGCCGCCCATGGTAAATGCGCCACTGCTATTCCACTGTGGCTTACCATTTTCTGATGCATCTTGTGGTGAGAGTATGCCACGACGCAATGCTGCTGAAACACAATTGGTTAATGGTATTGCGTGTTGCGCTGACAAATTTTGCCAATGTGAGTGCATATCTATTTCATCAGATGCCGGACAAGTAAGGGCATTACTGTTGGTTACGCCATCTTGATAGAAAAAGACATTGATGATTTGATGACCGTTAGCTAATGCGCTTTGGCAAAAAGATAACGCACGAAAGCTGGCTGTTGAGCCATAAACACTTCCGTTTACTTGAATGATGAATTTGCTCATTATAAAAAAAATGACCCTAATGTAGGGTCATTTTAACGTAATTTACCAATGAACTCTATCGACGATTAATCGTCGTTGCCCATACCTAACAAATGTAGCAGGCTCATGAACAAGTTCAAAAAGTCTAAGTACAATGAAATGGTCGCGCGAACATAGTTGGTTTCGCCGCCATTCACGATACGACTAGTGTCGTAGAGGATGAAACCGGTCATAAGCAATGCAATACCCGCATTCATTGCCATAAATAATACTGAACTACCGACGAAAATATTAATCACTACAGCACCGATCATCACTAGCATACCGGCAAATAGGAAACCGCCCATAAATGAGAAGTCTTTTTTGGTGGTTAAAGCATAAGCCGACAGTGATACGAAAATCACTGAGGTTAAGCCCAACGCCTGCATGATAAGCCCTGGGCCGTTCGCCATACCAACATAATGATTTAAAATATAACCGAGTGACGCACCTTGCATACCCGTAAAGGCAAATACCCAAAATATGGCTGCAGCACTATCGGCTTTTTTTAGGGTCACAAATAACAATACTAAGCTACCAAGCGATAAACCTAATGACATCATTGGGCCAAGGTTAATCGCCATGGCTAAACCAGCAGTAACAGCAGAAAATGCCAATGTCATCGCCAGAAGCATGTAGGTGTTTTTTAGCATTTTATTGACATCAGTCGTCGATAGACTGGGTGATATAACTGATTGTTGATTCATTATCGTCTCCAGGTGTTAACTCAATGATTTGCTCAACGAGAAAAGAATCTTTCTCACTCTGAAGCTAAATCTTTTTCTATAGCGTAAGCAATGTACATTAAACAAAAATTAATTCATAACAAACATCATCTTAATAGGCGCTAATTTATCATAAACTATTCGATAAGTAATGTTATTAACAAAAACATATTTTGCATAATCTGTTTAGCTAAGCCATTCTTTTTTCAGTTTTTCAGTGTCACCTAAGTGATCTAATACCCACTGTAGAGCAGGGCTCATATTGGCAGTATTCCAAGCTAAACAGCAGGCGGTGTCTTGTTTGGGAGTAGCGAGCTGTTTTTCTATTAGCGCACCAGCTTTGATAAAGATATCGGCTAAATGATATGGCATATACCCCACACCTAAACCTTCTCTAAAGCAATTTATCGCTCTGATCCAATCGGGTACCACAATTCGACGTTGATTATTCAATAACCAATTCGGTCGATGTGCAATATTATGCGCTGTGTCTTGCAGGCAGATTGACGGATATTGTAATAACTCTTCATCGGTTAACGCGTGCTCAGCTTTAGCTAAAGGATGATTCTTACCGACTAAAAAAGACCACTGGATCATCCCCATATCGCGAGATTTAAAGGTGCCACCAACAGGAATACTCGAGGTAGCGCCAATCGCGATGTCACTTTTTCCTGTAGACAATGCTTCCCAGACGCCGTTATATACTTCTAAGCGAATAATCAATTCAATGTCGGTAAAATGCCGATAAAAATCAGCTATTAAGCCACTTATTTTGTCGGCACGAACCATATTATCAATCGCAATGGACAATGAAGGGCGCCAGCCATTAGCCACTTTTTGTGTATCACGCTTAATATTATTAAGTTTGGTCATGATCTCACGAGACTGGGCGACAAAATGTTCACCAGCAGGGGTTAAACTCACGCTGCGATGATGACGTTCAAACAATATTACCCCTAAGTCATCTTCAATCTGCTTAATGGCATAACTCACCGCAGAGGGCACTTTATTTAATTTATTTGCGGCGGCGGTAAAACTGCCTACGCGGGCCACAATATCTATCATTTCGAATGCTTGTTCTGAAAGCATCTCGCTATCCTTGGCATTAGCAACATTACTTGCAGTAAAGGTAAACATTAACCTAAATCAAATCAAGCAAAGTCGCTGTTATCGACCGTTTAATCACATTTGCATTAAGCTAATGGCTATTTGTTGTGGCTTAAACAGGTGTTATTACAAATAGCGGGTTATGGGTGTTTATTGAGTGAATACCATCAAGCAAGCTGAGCTTTGTAAACCATGTTTAATAGCAGATGTGCAAAGGGGATTTGAACTTGGGCATAAAATAGCCACTTAACAAATTATTTGCAATTTACTCTTTACACCATAGGGGCATTATCATATTATTCGCCCGCTCGGAGGGATGGCAGAGTGGTCGAATGCACCGGTCTTGAAAACCGGCAACGGTTTATCCCGTTCTAGGGTTCAAATCCCTATCCCTCCGCCACATTAAATACGAGAAAAGCCGTTGATTATCAACGGCTTTTTTTGTTTCTGGCGTTTGAGGGGCTCTCCATAAGGATTGACTCAGACAATGTATCTTTATCGAGCACCCAACAACGTGTATTTCACACGTATCTGTTTAGCCAAGTCGCTTCGCGATAAAGGCTTTCCTTTTGATGTAAAAGTGTCGTTGCTGACTCGAGATAGAGCAGAAGCGGTCATCCGCAATATTGATGTTGCCGGAACACTCAAAAAAATCATTAAGTCTATTGACCATAAAACCCGTATTAATGACTTTATTCGCTACGTTGATGAGGTCATTAACCATCTCAGAGCTCAGTTTGATGCAGCTGATTCTGATATCACGTTCAACATCACGCCTAAATCTCATGCTATCCCTATTAGGGACGCTAAGCTGTCAGAATACCGTGAAACCACAGCAATCGCGCAAACAAAGCCTGTTCTTGGGTTAAACGAAGCATTAAGCGCATTTATTATCTCAAAACAAAAATCAGCCATCAGGCCGCTGTCTATCAAGCAACTTGAACAACGCATACGCCATTTTATTGATACCGTATCATCAAAACCCGCTCTTAAAACCAAACCTAAATCTAAACTTAACTCTGAGCATAAATGCGTTCACGACGTAACCAGCGCAGATGCGATGACCTATCGTGATGAGTTGCTAACGCAAGGCCGAAGCTACAAAAGCAATAAAGAGTACTTAGCTGCCGTATTCCAGTTTTTTAAGTGGTGCCAGTTAATGATCTATTGCAGCCACAACCCGTTTGAAAGTGTTACTGTCGGACAAAAACCAAAAGCTAAACCGAATCAAGCTAGAGACCGCTGGACGCACATTGAACTTAAGCAACTACTTCGCAGTTCATCATTCAAGGCTTCAACAACTGATTTCAAATGGGTCACCCGATTAATGCTTTATGGTGGTTTAAGGCCTTCAGAAGCTTGCCAGCTCAAACCTAGAGATATCAAACTAATCGATGGCGTACACTGTATTAGCATTGATGACAGTGGTGCTGTACAACGATTAAAGAACCTCAATGCCAAACGTTATGTGCCCATTCACAAATACTTGCTTGAGCAAGGTTTTATTGCGTTTGTTGAGCAAAGAAAATCAACTCATACTCAGCTGTTTGATTATAAACCTGTCGGCATCATTGAAGATTGGTCAAAAACTTACTGTAAACAGCTCGCCAAGCTTCAAACCGAGATAGGCATGCAAGCGAACCTGCGTCCCACGTCATACGGCTTCAGACACACATTTATCGATGAAATGAAGCAACTGGATATCAGCGAGCACATCGTTGCTCAAATCGTCGGTCACGCTAATCCCAACATCACTTTCAGTCGTTACGGCAAAGATGTAAGGGTTGCTGCATTGCTCAAGGATATTGATAGAATTGAATATGACATTTGATGATCGGGTGTTGTAAATAGATAAACATTAAAGTTCGAAAAGAAGCTTGCCGCAATTGACTGCAACAGTGTCAGTTGAGGCACAAACACTGCCAAAACTGTAATTATTTCGCTACAGCAGAGAGCGAAATATAATGGTATTGAAAATGGCTCGCAGTCAGTGAGTGCGAAAAATAACAGGTAAATCAAATAAGTATTTTAAACATTGCTTATTTAATAAATTGCCTTAAATGCTCTGCAACCCAGCTATCATCAGCTACAGGGGAGTGCGAAACAAACCTTTTTGCTCTCACTGAGAGTAAAAAATTTGTGTTAAAGAGTGAGTAAGTAGTTTTAGCTGGACCTTTATTTTTTAAAGATATAGGGATTCTGCATTAAACCTGCTAAAACGTTTATGCCCCAAAGTGTCAGGATAAATTAGACCCAATTTCAGTCATACTACAGAGTGGCTGCTGTAACGGTGACGATTCAAAGAGAAGAATTGATAATGAAGAATACTAAACTCAATATATTGCTCTCAAAATGTGACATAACGGCACCAAGACCTGATGACTTAGCTGAATGGCTTGATTCTCCTTCTGTTGGAAATGAAATTATCACGGATTGCGAAGATACGCCTCTGAGTTCTGATGATGAGTATCGTGCAGCATTAAAGAAAATTGAAGGATTGTTTGATGCAATACCTAATACCGCAGAATGTTCTGAGCTCGAAAAATGGATTTCATTAGTTGAAACATATGAAAATGAACACTTCCCAATGTAACTCACAGTTGCCCCATTGTGAGTTTAATAGTTAAATCTCATCTATGGTTTTGCGATACATTTTCTATTGTTCGAGGGTATGTGGGGCTAATCTTAGATAATGTAATCATTATGGTAAAACGCTTATTTAAATTTGACCTTTTGTAGTACATTAATGGCATATGCGCTCGTATGCTTTATAGGGAAATTCTTATGTACATCAAAAAGGTAACGATTAATAATTATCGTAGCTTTCGAACTTTTGAGGCTCAATTACAAAAGCTAACTGTTGTTATTGGAGAAAACGACACGGGCAAGACAAACTTCTTCACTGCACTTTCGTTACCACTGAGCGGCAATCAGATAGATTTCAATCAGAAGCGTTTGAGCATTTCGGATATCAATAAAGACGCTGTTATTGACTTCTTGACGTCAGTAATCAACAACGATGCAGATCAGCCCCAGAAGATCCCAAAAGTGTCAGTGACATTAGAGTTCGCAGATCCTCAAGATGGCTATGAAACGGCAATACTAGCTAAGTGGCTGGTTTCAGATGGTGACGAAGAAACATACAAAATCAGATATGACTTTAAGCCAAAAAACGACATAGATTTACTTGAAGTCGTTAAGAAGTCGCTTGACGGTAAAACAATCGACGACATTAACTGGTTTATACTGCCTATCGAGCTATATGACTACCAAATAGTATCTGTGAATAACGAAAAGCCTATCGCATATAGTGACCTAAAACACGTTAGTATCCATAGTATTAATGCTGAGCGAGATGATTTCTCCGAAAGCAGTTCAATGAAGTCTAATAGCATTTTTACAAAACTTCTTATGAACACACTAAACGATGATGACAAGAGCCAAATCAACACTGCGTACTCTGAGTTCTTTAGTGCTATCGAAAACACTGAAACATTCGACAAAATCATCGGAACCAATCCAGACTTTGACAACTACGACAGTATTATCCAACAGCTTGAATGTACTCCTAATCTGCCTAACCTAAAGAATATCTTGTCCAACATCACTCTCAAATACGGCAATGAATTCCTTTACCAAAAAGGCTTGGGACAAAGAAACCTTATCTACATACTGATCCTTTTCGCTTACTACAAATCGTGCGGTGATACTTTCAACCTATGTTGTATAGAGGAGCCAGAAGCTCACTTGAGTGTAAACAATCTTCGCCTGGTAAGAGACTTTATTGAGAAAAGTTCAAATAACAGTGGTTCGCTTGTGCAAACGATTATTTCGACTCACAATCCGTCGATAATCAACAAGCTAAAAATTTCTAATGTGTTAGCTTTTACTGGTGAGAAAGCGATTAGCTTGTCAGACACTCCAACTAAGTTAGTTGACTACCTAAGAAAGAGACCGAACTTCGATATCCTTAAACTCCTGTTCGCAAACAAGGTCATTCTTGTTGAAGGTCCAACTGAAGAAATGTTAATTAGCACATACCTATCGAAAAAAGCCGCTCTTAACGACATTGATATTATGGCTATTGGCCAACGTGGCTATGCTACCTTCCTAGATATATGGCTTGTACTAAACAAAGATAACCCGAACAAAAAAATCGGTATTATTCGTGACTATGACAATTCAGATAAAGCGAAAGCAAAACATGATGCCTATGACACTTCTCATCTTAATGTCACTGTAAGAACTACTACGAATTACACACTTGAGATTGATTTGGTTGAAGCAAAGGACAACTTGGCTTTACTTAATAGTTTGTTCAGCATGGAAGGAGACGTAAAAAAAGTATCAGACCATATGATCAATGGTAAAACAGCAAGAATGTTAGATGTATGTGATGCAATGGTAGATGAAGAAAAACCACTAGACATCAATCTACCCGCTCACATTGCTCAGGTCATTGAGGCTGTATCATGATTGAGGTGCAAATTGCAGGGGCTGGAGCTGGTAAAACCTACGGATTAGCTGAATCCTTGGTAGAACACATTAAAGCTTGTACTAACCATAAAAAGACATTTGCTTTGACGTACACAAACTCGGCAACAGCAAAGATCGAGCAAGAGATGATCAAACAGCATGGATTTATCCCGCCAAATCTTTACATACAAACAGTGCATAGCTTTTTACTGAACGAAATTATCTACCCGTTTTCATCGTTCACTCTCGGCGATGTCTATAACGACGCTTCAATTATGATATTGCCAAGTGATGTTAAGTATAAAAATAGTCTTTATAGACGGCTGCGAGAACGAAATGTCATTCACGCAGAGAACGTCTACAACATCGCCAAACAAATTGTTGATGAGAAAGTTAGCAAGCATAACACCAGAGCGAAGAGAGCTAAGGTTATACGACTCCTGGCTATTCTTGAAAACTGCTTTGACAAGATATTCATCGACGAAGTCCAAGACTTAGATAGCGATGCGTTGCGAATATTTGAGATACTTGGCTGCAATGGCATTGACGTATATATGATCGGAGATCCAAAGCAAGCGATCAAGTATCCCACTGCACTTGATACTTTCGTAGCTAAAGTCTCAGTGCAGCAATACGCAACGATATTAAAGATTAATAATCAAACTAGACGAGTACCCAAGGAAATCCTAGCTGTCTCAAACAGCTTCTGCTATGCAGATCAGCAGCAAGAGTCATTATCAGAAATTGTTGGTGAGCTATCGTACGTAGAATCAGTCGATGCTCGGTACGACGAGTTACTAAATGGATATATAGAAACTAAACAGATTGTTTGTATCGACAAAAGAACTGGTCGTTATTCAACTTCATCTAAGATCAAACATTCGTTCCCACAAGAGATTGAGGAAATGATTCGTGAGTCTAATCATAAGAAGGACAAAAATTTAATTGTCAAAGCAGCTTTTGCCGACTTTATAGATGATGTCGCTAAAGGAGGTGCAAGAGTAGCAATAAACAGGCTGAAAACCAGGAATTCTTTAGCACTAAATGGCTATCACTATCATCAACTAAACGAACTATGTAATAAATGTGCTGAAGACAACGTACAATTTAAAATACAAAGTATTGACTCTGTTAAGGGGCTGGACGCCGATACTTGC
Source organism: Shewanella sp. SG41-3 (assembly GCF_014164545.1). Taxonomy (NCBI): domain Bacteria; kingdom Pseudomonadati; phylum Pseudomonadota; class Gammaproteobacteria; order Alteromonadales; family Shewanellaceae; genus Shewanella; species Shewanella sp. SG41-3. Next base: position 125,515 of record NZ_JACJFJ010000006.1, on the reverse strand, counting down.
GTTATTGTGGTTACACCTAACGTAATGAAATATCTAACAAAAAACAAGCTAGCTAGTGCCAGTTACTTTAACAAAGAGTGGAAAAAGGTCTATGTAGCGCTTACACGGGCAAAGAAGGAATTGGTATTGGCCCTAGATCATGAACTACTCTCTGATTCTGACATGGCTGTGGTGAGAGATTCCATTGGAGCACTCGGTTTCGTCTATCATGACTGACTTGATTTTGCTCACACTGAATAAAGAGATATTTTTTGACGCCTGAGTAGTATTGGGTATTAGGGTGAAATAAATAAGGCTTGAACTTCCCAGCTTTTACTCGACAGTCTGTTGTTCCAAAAAAACGTTTCTTCAAATTTAGCAGGAGTGAACTTCCCACAGAGGACTTTCACCTCATTAGTTCATGCCCATGCTGGGCGTACACAATCGCCATCAAAACGCCGCTTTGCGGCTCGACTAGCAACAAGTAGCTCGCGCTTGTGGCGGGCGTTAGCAGCATTAGGAGTTTAATTGGAAAAATTCATCTCAATAAGTGTCAATCAGGGTGATGCCTTTTATTTAGAAAGGGCAGAACGAAGAATCCTTGTTGATGGTGGAAAATCTAGAAATGGATTTACACGGCAATTTTCAAGAACAACAAATTCTGAATTTATTGATATATTAGTTTGCACTCATGCTGATGCTGACCATATAAATGGTTTACTTGGTTTATTAGATGAAGGTTTCTGCGTTGCAGAGGTCTGGCTGCCAGGTGTTTGGACCAGCAGATTAGAAGATCTTATAAACAGACCTGACGAATTCATTTTTGAAGTCTACAGGGAAATAAGGGATAAAGATCTGGATTATGGGGTCAACCTGGAGGATACCTATGAAAGTATAAATCCAGATTGCATTGAAAATGTAAGATCTGATGATCCAAATATAGAGATATCTAAGATCTATTCAGCAATTGAAGCACAAGAACAAAACAATGAATGGAAATTTGATTATTTCCCTGACTTGTTATACTACCGCCATGTCTATGAAATGCGTAATAGAAATATAGACATATATGTTGATGCAATTCAAACGGCTGAAAAGATTAGAGAGATGGCAATATTAGCCTATCATTCTGGGGCTAAAATAAGATGGTTTGAATTCGGCCAAGCACCCACACCAACCTGTGGTGAAAGATACCTGAAGCCTATTAATTCGAGAGAAATATTTCAAATTTCAAAGCGTAAATCAGCTTTAGATTATTTAACATTAAGCAAGGCTAACAAAGAGAGTCTGGTTTTCCATTCTCCCACAGAAAATGGAAGAGCAAATGTTCTCTTCAGTGCTGACTCAGATTTAGCTTTTAATTATAACTTACAACACGTTGGGAGCGACTCTATTATTACTGCTCCCCACCACGGCTCAGAACATAATAAAAACGCATATCAAGAACTAGCAAAGCTTAATGTAATTACAGATGAAAGCATTCTGATTCGTAGCGATGGAAAGTATAAATCACGTCCAGGGAATTCTTACTTGCAATCAGTTGCTAAAAGAGCATGTACATTATGCAGACCTTTTATTACACCTAAACAAAATGTTATTTTCGAATCTGACGGCAACGGGTGGGAGGCATCAGAAGATTTAAACTGGTGTAAGTGCAAATAAAATTTTAACAAATAAGGATAGGCCGCCTAAGGCTCCCTTTAAGCAGGCGTTGAGGCTGTAGAATTACTCTTTTATAAGAAAAATAGCCTGTTTTATGGGTTCCAAATGCATTACCTAATGCTTTAAAAACGCTTAGAGTTAATTACAGGAGCTCGTTATTTAATTGAATTTGGCTGTTGGAGTTATTCTACAACCTTGTTACCCATAGAGAATCTAACCTGAAACTCACGAATTAGATCTAAAGGTCTAACTCGTTTATGTCCATTTTCAAGTTAAATTAGCACATAACTAGCTCATTGTTTAAAGGCTTATCAACTTGAAATCACGACAAATACTCTGAATTAATTATAGGAAGCTTAACTTCATGACAACTGATTTAAACAGTAGTTCTATGGATACTAAATACGTTGGTATTTCTGAGTATTTTGCTACAGGAGAAGGTGTTACGTACGTAATAGCATCCGGTACAAAGACTCAAATTAACGAGTTTGCTGGGCCTTATTTTTCAACGGGGTTAGGATTTTACTCGTTTGAAGAAATGAAAAGCGCATTGATTGAATGCGAGGGTATGAATGAAACTTGCATAATGGATGATAAACGCTTGCGAGCAGCATATGTATTGCAAACTCATTTGCCCAGTGTTGCAGATTTGATTAAACAATATGGCTTTGGAACCTTTTCTTATCAGTTCCATTATAACCTTAGCTAATAAGTTGATGATTTTAATTACTAAAGTGCTGCTGTAAATGTAAATTAATTAGGCCCAATTTAAATATAAGCACTAATCTAGTTTTATATTTGAGCCTAGCAGGTAGAATTTCATCAAACTCACAGTCAAGTGCATTAACTATTTTGTATAAAGTTTACAGTTTGATTTAGATTTTCATATTGAGGTGTTAGACACCACGCCCTTTAACACACATTCGCGATAAATTCTTAGGGCCTGTTTTGATGTTTTACCCATTAGTTGCTCAAATCATTGAAGCAGAAAACTTTGATAACCTATTCAAAAAGCCTTTGCACTAATCATCTTGAAAAATCTTTGCTTAATTGTGCCACCTTTTCGCTGTGTAGTGGCAGTATTCATCGGTCACTACACTAGATTCAAGTCCACAACACCTTCTAAGTAGCATGGCTTTTTTTGACCTCATCCATCAACTCATTAACCGCATTGAACTCAATACTTTTAAGATACAGCTCTGCATCCAACAGCTTGAGCTTGCGATTAATTATGGGGCTGTATGAGTCAAACTTATCATTAAGTAATTTAAACGCATCGAGTTTATGTGTTAACTGCTTGATATGTTGTTGAAGTACACTATAGTGGCTTTTCAGCAGGCTCTGGTTGTGACAGTGCTTACCTTGAGTGTTGTCATGTCTTTTGATGAACACTTGAATGGGGCTTTTTAGGCTAAAAAGTTGTTCATAATGGGCATTGCGGCTTCCTTTAGGGGAAAGCCGTTTAACTAGATGTTGTTTTTCTAATCGAGATAAGTGGTTATACATACACTTTCGAAGAATAGCGATGTCTTCATAGCAATTAGCTTTAGCGGTAACAATAAGTGCTTGTAATAAAAACTCCGTTTGAAAAACAACGGGGCAATGTTTATTAATAATCGCTATAAAATCAATTTGTTTCATCTTTGATGGATTCGAGTTGTGAGTAAATGAACCCACTGATACGAACATCAGTGGGCGGGAGTTTAGCTAATGTGGCAGCGGCAAACTGATATTAGCTAAGTGATTAATTACCATAAAACACACTATAGTGTGTTTTGTTCTGATCTACAAGATAAGAATGAAAAAAAAGATTGCGATTGAGTTTGGAAGAAAACTCGAAGAAAAAAGAAAAGAAAAAGGACTACTTCAAAAAGACTTGTCTCAACTATGTGGCTTTAGTCTTAATTATATCGGCATCGTAGAGCGCGGTGAGAAAAGCATTAGCCTTGAAAAAGTGTATGTAATTGCTGCTATTCTTGAATGCTCAGTGCATGATTTAATCCCCGATGAAAAAGAACTTTCACCCGAAAATCAATAACGTTAAGACATAAGATTGCCGAGTAAAGTGAGGGTTTATTTAACGTTAGAGGAGAGTGACATGCTACTTAATGCAGTTATGAGAATAATCTTATCGAAGCGAGATTTAGACACAACTCCATGACAATCATTTGCCGTATGGCGAATATTAATGCTAGTTAAGTATCATTCTGACTGGCAAAGACCACTTAAGCACAAGATAAACGGCTAAAGTGGTTACAACTGCCAAATATTATTTTTGCCCATCAATATATAATTTCATTTAGCGATACTTTTTTGGTATTGAAATGATTACTGCCAGGTTAACTAAATTACTGCATGGTATGACAGCGCAACAATGTCAGTTACCTTGCTGTGTCTGACGAACCTTTAACACTTCCTAACTCCTTAGCCTATTTTTCAATATATTCAAAAAATAATGTACTCAATAATCTAAATTGTTGATGATGATTTTACTCATTTTAAAAGTGTTCGCTATGATATTTAACACTGTGATTATGTAACGTTTTATCATGACCCAAACGTTGTAATATTGACTTTTTATGATATTGAAATTATGTAAATTATTGAAATATAACAATTTGTTTTTTGTTTTCGTATTGTGTATGTTTAACGATATGTTAATCTAACCCTAAGAAAAAGCAGCCGTTAGAGCTGCAAAGGGTTAGTTATGCAAGACCTGAGCATCAAGTTTTATGTCGAACAATATTTATCTTCTAGAAAACATGAAGTAGCTCCGTCCACGCTTAATTCAGAAACGTGTAAAGCTAAAAAAATTATCAAATTAATTGGTAAGCATGCGATTAATTCTATTTGTCACAGCGAAATCATTCAGCTGCGTCAAAAATTGCATAAAAGCTATGCAAACAAGTCGATAAATGAGTTTTATATCATTCTACGCGCCGTTTTTAACAATGCGTTTCGTGACGGTGTAATCATTAGAAATCCTATGGACGGGGTACCTAACCTGACAGTTTGTCACGCGGAGCCAAATCCATTTACCCGCTCTGAATTAACAGCGTTAGCACAAACAGAGGTTCGATGTTTATCTGGAAAAAATGCTTTTCAGTTATGTGCTCTAACAGGGCTCCGAATAAGTGAGCTCTTAGCTATATCCTGGGAAGATATTGACTTTATTAATGCAAAACTCAAAGTCAAAATCGCATTAGTTGATAAACAATATAAAACACCAAAAACACTAGGCTCACAGCGTACAGTTGAGTTATGTGCATCTGCTATCAGTATATTAACACAACAAAAACTGATAACTGGACATCGAAAAGCTAGAAAAATATCAGTGCTTCAACGCGACAATAAAACGAAAAAAATAGAAAATTTATCACTCGTTTTCTACAACACTCAGACGAATCAACCTTTCATTAGCGCAAAACAATTTAACAAAACGTTTTTTACACCATTTTTAGCATCTGCAAAAGTGAAGCACCGCGGAGCCGGACAGTTGCGACATACGTTTGCAAGTCAAGCCCTGACATCAGGCATCTCAAAAGAATGGCTGGCAAGGCAAATGGGACACGAAAGCACTGCCATGATTGATATTCACTACGCGAGGTGGATGTGTGCAGATGCACCAGACTTTGTTAATAAAGTTGAGCAGCAGTTTCAAGGGATATTTACGCCAATACAGGCATTTGAGCAAGCAACAGTAAATACCTGCGCATCAGAATTACCTGCACCTTCAAATACTCCAACAGGAGCTGATATTCAGCTTTCAGAGCAACAATTATCACAACTGCTCATTAGTCACCCTCATTTAATCACACAGCATCTAAAAATGCTTTTAAGTCAGAATGTTGGGGAGATGTTGATATGAGATTAACGACTCTCTTCTTTGCATTTGTTAACTATGCATTTAATGACAAGGGGCGCAGAGCTGGCAAAGCTACCTTGTTTCATTCATTACGTCTCACAGAAGAAATGGCGCTTAAACAAAAGTATTTGACTAAGTCACAGAAGCTGATGCGCTCAAAGAATGAGATCGAAATTGAATGGGATAGCTCGCTATCGCACACTAATTTGATTGATACCCCTGATGGAATTGTCCCTCTAGATAACTTTTCACAAGAGCAAAGAGAGCAAATGATGTTCGAAATTTTGCAACCCGAAACAATGAAGAGTGCTGATGCGCGTAAATTGGGGCAAGACAAAGCACGCTCAAAAAACAAACTTAAAGAGTGGATAAAGGCAGGTCATTTTTGCAAGAAAGGTATTGAGTTAGTCGATGAAATTTTCTCGAGTGATAGCTTAATAAATGTGCATCATGCTGCATATCGATTGAATTTGCTTGATATGAAGCGTAAAGCTCAGCGAGTTGAGCAATTGGTGAATTATATCAAAGCCCACAATGCATTGTTAGATAAGCCTAATTCACTTAACTCTGTCAATTTTGAAGAATTATTATTCAAAATCCCGATAAATAATCAGATAGGTACAGACATTGTGAGCAATGAAGAAATGATGCACGCAATGAAAAGTTTCTTACAGCGTTATTATCCTGATTATCCAATTAAACTCATGGTGTTACATCATGATGAACGACTACCCGGTGAAGTAACTGGCGGTCATGTGCATGCTTTTATTTCGGGGAAAAATGCTTTAACGCATCAATACGATTTACGTATCGCACAAATTAAAAAAGTGAATGAGTTTCTATTCAAACGTGATGGTATGTCAGCGACTTTATTTTCTGAAACTGGACGTTTGAGTTATGAGCAGGCAGGCGATGTGGCAAAGCATATGCAAGAGATGTTCTATGAGTTCGTCAACGAACATCTCTTTCATCCGAAGAACATCAATGCTGCATTTCATCCGGAATCGGTTCGTAAATCTGAAAAACGAAAGCAAATGCGCAGAGAAGCGAAATTGGCTAAGCGTGATAGAGCATTCAACTATCATGCTCGACTGCTTGAAAATGTAAACAGTTTAGAAATTCAGCTTAAAAGTTTTGATGATAAAATTTCTGAGCAAAAACAAGTGCTTGGCGATGTAGAGAGCAAAATTATTAACGTGAGTGAAAGTTATGACGCTTTGACAATAAAACATGACGCACTTGAACAACAATGTATTCAGCAAGAAGAAAGACTATCTGATATCGAGATAGTTGTTCAACAAAAGCAGCGTAGACTCAGTAAAAAAATGCTGCTTGAACAAGAAGTTGATGAGCGTTTGAACGTAAAGGTAGAGAAAGAAAAGAAATTAGATACATCGATTTTGCTTAAACAGCAAAAACACACAGAATTAGATAGCGCTATAGCTGAGAAACAATCAATTTTAGAAAGACTTAGCGTAATGACAACTAAGGCATTGTATCCAGTACACAAAATGTTGGAGCACATGAACAATCGCTTAATACTAAAAGGAAGAGCGGGAGCGGCGGAGTTCATGCAACATATCATTAAAGCCTTTAGTGCAGATTTGCCAGCTGAGCTCCGAAAAACACTAATAAAAATTACGAATAATACGGGCGATACAGAGCTTGAAAACGCGTTAACACGCAAAGACAGTCAGATTAACTACTCATTGGATATGTGATAAAGCACGCGTTCAATATTCGTTAAATGATGCGTTAACCGTATTCTCTCAGATTAGAGTCAATACAATATAAGATGCTCGCAAAATAAGCAGGGGATCGGTCATTACTTTTTAAAGTGATGACCGATTTTTTATTAATCGCTGCGAATGTAAGACTTAAATTGACGGCCAGGCATGAGGTTATGCTTGTATCGAGTTATGGAGTGTAGTTTGTGCCAATAGCGCTATCTAGCCCTAATTGGCAGCACTGCTGCCATAGATGGCACTTACGCTGCCAGTGGCGGCATTAAACATGTCAGTGGTCGTTTTAGAGAGCAAACGGATGAGGCGAAATAGTCAAAATATCGATTTGATAAATTGAGGTTTGAACAACATGTATGTTTGAAGCCCATTAGTGTTGAAATGAAATTACTGTAGATGGTGAGAGTATAAAACCCGCATGGTCAGTTGTTTTCACGACGTGATAATGTTTAGGCTAAGCCTAAACAAACCTTAACTTCGCACTTGGTGAGTGCGAAAAAGTACAACTTCGCAGTCATCGACTGCGAAGCAAAAAGCAGCCCACAATTATGTGGGACTAGTACGTAACCCGGTACGTTTATCTCCCACTTTTTGTTCCAAAAAGATGGGAGATAAACTCGGGCAAGGGGAGCCCCTTTGAACCCCAAAAGCCAAACACAGCTGAGCGCAATCGCACCCAAGCTTCACCTATGACAATAACGGTAACCGGCTCACCGGTGATGGCGTAACGTTAAGCTATAACGACCAAAACAAGCCGTTAACGGTAGACAGCAATAATGTAAAAAGTATATTCAGTTACGATGCGAATGGTAACCGCTATAAACAGGTTAAGCAGCAAAACGGTAGTGTGGTATCGACCACGTATTATGTGGGCAGTTTTGAGCGTGAAGTGACCCTAAGCAGTACGGTAGATAAAACCTACATTGGTGACCACACTATTAAGATGAAAGCCCATGTGGGCAGCTTAGATAATCAATCACCGTTCCAGCATGTACTGCGCGACCACTTAGGCAGTGTCGATACCTTGATGGATGCCAAAACCGGAGCTGTACTGCAGCACCGTGGTTATGATGTATTTGGTCGTCCAAGGGACATCGCATCTGGTAATACATTATTATCTGGTACTAATTGGCAAGGTGTCACTAAGGGCTACACCGACCATGAGCATTTGATTGATCAAGAGCTCATTCACATGAACGGGCGGATTTATGATTTCAACATCGGCCGTTTTTTAAGTGTTGACCCGTTTTTACAGTTCCCAGAGAATAGCCAGAGCGCTAATCCGTATTCGTATATTTTGAATAACCCGATGAGAGGGACAGATCCGACCGGGTATAGTGCTGTTCGAGGTGGTAATGCATCTGCTTGGGCCACAAACGAGTTCATGGGAGACATGTATTCCTTCCGTAAAACAGTTGAGGAGATGCAATATAATAAAGCGATGAAAGCGCTTAAAAAATCAACTTCAAATGGCGAGAAAAACGAAGAAAAATCTACGGGTAATGGCTCAAAGAAACATGAAGATGAAGGGGCTAGTGATACCCATGAACAAGAAAAAAATGTTCAAGGAACTCACAGTCCAAGAGAATCTAATACTTACCCTAAAGAGCGAAATGAGCTTGAAGATAAGTTGAAAGCTAAGTTGAAAGCTAAGTTGAAAGCATTGAATATTATAGCTGGTGTTGTTAATAAAAATGGTGGATTTGAACGAAGAGACGATGCTGCCGCATGGTATCATAATAATGTAAATTCATTAGCAATATATTATGACACAGAAATTGGAGCTGAAATATTTAAGAACTCCTATTGGACGGGAGAAGAGCTTGTTGATAAGTATTATTTGGGTATTGTTGTGACCTCTCATATGAGAAACCAAGTAGATTTATCAGGTTCAGTTAACAATCCCAAATTAAATATATCTGGAAGATGGCATTCTCACGGACCTGATCCGGCACCTTTTACTATAGGTGCTGATACAGACTGGGCAGACCAGATTGATTCAAGAGCAGCGTATTTGTCTAGAGCGAACAATTATTTACTCAAATCATATGTTTTACAAAAATATTCTAAGGGTGCAGAGGTCAATATATGTGGAACAAAATGCTAATAATGAAATTGTTGTCTTTTTCAATATGTGTATATTTTATTATTTTTTCAAACAACACGTTAGCAACAAAGGAAATTGATTATGAAGATGTCAATTTCTTCACTTTGGCTGCGAATGAGACTGTTTTGGATGGCAAAAAAATACAGATTCAAGGATGGTTAGAAGTTTGGGGTGACTTTGATGATGGTAAATACTCAGTCTATTTATATCCAGTTGATATTAGCCGAGGGAATAAGAATTCTTTTGATAGAATAAAGGTTGTTGTAGATAAAGAAGTATTTGACTTTGCTAAAGAAAGTCTTAATCAAAAGGCTGTTCAAGTAATTGGTATTTATAGCCAAAAAAAACCTTCAAAGAGTGGGGTTTTCGGTAATATAAGTAAATTATCAAGATTAAGGGTTAATCCATTAACTGAAAATAATTAAGACGACCAACTGGCGGTAAGAAATTAAACATAGACATTAAACATGGCCATATATGGACGCTCCCGGTGAGTCAAGATAATACTCTGCTCACCGAAGGCTTTTTGGCCTTAGTTTCCTGTACAGCATTCTCACTCTTATCGTTGCTTTTTATGCGCGCATTTACCGCTAGAAGTGGTTTTACTGCCCTGATATTTATAAAGTCGCGGGCTTAACAGTGAAATCTGAACCTAATGAAATCAGTTCATAATTATTGACTTTTTTCAACTTCAGGAATAAAGTCAATCTTACTTAGCAATTGCAGAATCTGATGATGTAAAATTCTGCAACAAAATGAATTTAAACGACTATTTTAACTATTTAATTCGAGAGTCTGGGTTCAAATCCCTATCCCTCCGCCACATTTAACGGGGAAGCCTCATCAGCAATGATGGGGCTTTTTTGTATTTATAACATTTAAATCCAAGATTCATAGTTTTAAGATTGCTATATCTTTGCCATATTGAATAAATAAATAGATAGGACTTTAAACCCACTAATTCTTGTTTGTTATAAACATGGTCATCCATCTATGTTGTTATCTTGAAAATGGCTGGCATAGTCAATTATTTCTAGATGTAGTAATTAGAGTTGATGCTGATAACCCGAAATACTGGCTGATAACCATGGCGCCATTTATTTTTAATAGATTGAATATTGCTGCTGAAAGTTGCTTAAAAATCACAATAGATTCTGACGCGTTATTCAAAGAAGAAGTAGGGGGCTTTGCCCATATTAAAAGACATTACCAGCATTTAGACCGAAAACGACGACAAGGCGTTGTAAAATTGCCAGCGCGGGTTGTGTGCGTAAACAATCACTTCTGAATCCCACAAACTATTTTCTACTTGATTGATATCAAGCTTTTCTGTTGCCTTGGTTTTAACTAATGAGTCATTTTGTGGCTATTGAGTAAACATTTTTCAAATCACTCGGTTGAATCTGTGCGTTAATAAAATCATAGCAGGTGTTGGCAACTCAAAAACGAAAGGCGTTATGTGTTACCTTAAAAACGGGTGGCATATTTTAATTGGAATATTTTGATGGAGATAGTGATCTTAAGCTCTTGGTTAAGAACATACCATGAACTCTGTTCATCCTGACTGAGTAAACTAGGCCATTTATGGCTTGATTATTGTTATTGTTGAGCCACGAAATAAATAGCAATTTAGGCTGAGAATTTCACATTAATGCCAGTAGAGGCAATCATATTCTGCACGTCCCATCATATCCTGCATATATAGACAAGAATTAACCTAAGGGGTCTTTAAGCATGAATAAAGCAAAGAATAGCGGCAGCCATCATTTGCCAGTTGACACTTTCAGTAGCCACACCCCGACAGCAACACCCGTTTCTCACCCCATACCCACGGGGTTTGTGCGCGTGCGCGGCGCCCGAGAGAATAACCTGCAGAACGTCGACGTGGATCTACCCAGGGACTCGATAGTCGCCTTTACTGGGGTGTCCGGCTCCGGCAAATCCTCGCTCGCCTTTGGCACCATTTTCGCTGAGGCCCAGCGACGTTTCTTCGAGTCCGTCGCGCCGTACGCCCGGCGCCTGATCCAGCAAGGCCATTCGCCTCAGGTGGATGAAATTACTGGATTACCGCCAGCCGTCGCACTGCAACAGCGCCGAGGAACACCCAACTCACGCTCAAGTGTAGGCACAGTTACCACCCTCTCGAATTCCCTGAGGATGCTTTATTCTCGAACAGGTGTCTATCCTGATGGGGCTTTGCGCCTCGAGTCAGACTCCTTCTCACCCAACACCGCCATGGGCGCATGCCCTAAATGTCAGGGACTTGGAACCGCGCACACAGTCACCGAGGCATCGCTGGTGCTCGACCCTTCACTGAGTATTCGCGAAGGTGCCGTCACGGCTTGGCCTGGGGCGTGGCAGGGTAAGAACCTGCGTGACATTCTTACAGCGCTCGGTTATGACGTAGATAAACCTTGGGAACAGCTGTCCCGCGCCGATCGCGATTGGATCTTGTTCACCGAGGAACAACCCGTGGTCGACATCATGCCGGAGCGGGAAAGGCCCCGACCTTACAAGGGAAAATTCTGGAGCGCGCAGAGTTATGTGATGCACACGCTCGCCGATTCAAAAAGCACCTCTGTGCGTAACCGTGTATTGAAATATGTTGAATCAGGGCCATGCCTAACATGCGCGGGCAGCGGACTGCGCAGCGAAGCTCTCGCGGTTACCTTCAACGGCCGCACCATAGCCGAGCTTAACAGCTTGTCGCTCACCGAGCTCCGCCGTGTGCTTGACCGTCCGGCGGCCAGCAATACCCCAGGTGAAACTATCACCAAGGATCTTACTCGCCGCCTCGATGTGCTGCTCGATCTGGGCCTCGGATACCTCAGTCTAGGCCGCGCAACACCCACGCTCTCTCCTGGTGAAATGCAGCGGCTGCGCATTGCCACCCAGCTGCGCTCTGGGCTTTTCGGTGTAATCTACGTACTCGACGAACCCTCCGCTGGGCTGCACCCGGCAGATGCCGAGCCGCTCCTTGCCGTACTCGAGGAGCTCAAATCTAGCGGTAACTCAGTTTTTATCGTGGAACACAATATGGACGTGGTGCGCCGCGCTGACTGGGTCATCGACGTCGGCCCACATGCGGGAGAGCAGGGCGGAGTTGTCCTCTACAGCGGACCGACGGCGGGACTCAAAGATGTACCCGCCTCGATCACGCGAAAATTTCTCTTTGCAAGCGAGCGCCCCGTTCCGGCGGCACGCGAGCTACGACATCCGCTCGGATGGCTTGGCCTGACGGGGATCACCCGCCATAACCTACGCGGCCTTGATGCTGAGTTTCCGCTCGGCATACTGACCGCGGTTACGGGTGTATCGGGTTCTGGCAAGTCCACCCTAGTGAGTCAGGTGCTCGCCGAGACCGTAGGCTTGTACCTTCATCCAGATCTAGATCCCAGTGCCGAGATCGCATCCACAGCCTCGATGAATGGCGAGAAGGATGATCAACCCGAGCCAAAACCCGTCGAAATCACCACGGTTGAGACGATCACCGGGGCGGATCTGATCGATCGACTGGTGCGCGTTGACCAGAAACCGATCGGTCGCACACCGCGATCCAACCTCGCCACCTATACAGGCCTGTTCGATGCCGTGCGTACCACATTCGCCGCGACCCCCGAGGCTCGAAGCCGAAACTTCGGCGCCAGCCGGTTCTCGTTCAACGTGGCGGGCGGCCGCTGCGAGACCTGCCTTGGCGAGGGATTTGTGGCGGTCGGTCTGCTTTTTTTACCAGGTAGTTATATGCCCTGTTCCGACTGCGGCGGCACTCGATATAATCCTGAGACCCTCGAGGTGACGTACTGTAAGAAGAATATAGCCGAGGTGCTTGGGCTTACCGTGGATGCGGCAATGGTGTTTCTCGCCGATGTGCCCTCGGCATTGCGCAGTCTTAAGACCCTTAGTGAGGTTGGGCTCGGCTACCTGCGACTCGGCCAACCCGCCACCGAGCTTTCCGGAGGCGAGGCGCAGCGCATCAAGCTCGCGACCGAGCTGCAGCGGGCACGCCGCGGCCATACGCTGTACATTCTCGACGAGCCCACAACCGGGCTGCATCCTGCCGACGTGCTATTGCTGCTCGCTCAGCTCAACCGGCTCGTCGATGCTGGCAATACCGTGATCGTGGTGGAACACAATATGGACGTAGTTGCCGCCGCCGACTGGGTTATCGACATTGGCCCTGAAGGCGGTGACAAGGGCGGCTGCATAGTGGTCGCCGGCACGCCCCATGCTGTGGCCGCTCATCCGGCGAGCCGAACGGCGCCTTACTTGGCCCAGTGCGTCTCTACCAACTGAGTTTACTGTTTGCCGTGGCAAATTGAGTAAACCTGACGCGCTGGGGCCCAACCTCAGCGTCAGTTCATAAGCCACAATAGTTCCTACACGGGTTCGACAGTGCAGCACAACGAGTAGCAAAGTAGGCAGCATAAATCTATCTGTAGTAACACACTAAACTATCACTTCAGTATTTAAACTGATTACATTTTAACCGCGACAGCAAATAGAGAGGCAGTGCGAAATAGCACTGTCTCACAAACTACCGTTATTTTACTGATCCAAAAGCGTATTGTTATCATGGAAGTTAAATCTGATAAGCGTTTTTAAGCGGTTGTAATGGTTAACTCATATTTTGATGGTTAAAAAATTGACTTTTTAATTCAGGAATAAAGCCTGTTTCAGTTAGTAATTGCAGGGTTGATTTTAGCTTGTGAAACTAACCAATTGAAACAGAATGATTAATTTAATATTTAACGCGAGAGTCTTGGGTGTAAACTCTTTTGGGAGCATTGCGGAGGCTTTATTTATCCATGGCCTTATTCCACATTTGCTTATAGGTATTACGGGTTCTTGAGCTTAGAGGGCGCCATAAATATTGCTCAGAGAAAAATGTCTCATCTCCGACTCTGGCATCTTTAACTAATTGTGGGTCGAGTAACTTAGCCGTAGCGCCATTCACGATAATAGAACCATACATTTCTAATATGCGTTTTTGCACTGGTTCGCTGATCATAAAGTCGATTAGTAAATAGGCCGCATCTAGCTTTTCACCTTTAACATGCCTTCCTATAGCTAAAGTATCTAGCCACACCGTTTGGCCTTCCTTAGGGGTTGCTAGTTTCCAGTTTTGTCCGCTTTTATTGGCAGCTGCTACCCCAAACCAATATGTGGTGGCCAATTCTAGATCTTTCATGCGCTCTACATCAGCCATACCGTTCCAAAATGAGTCTGCATTTTGGACTAGGCTCGTCAGTTTAGCTTGCACTTTAGGCTTATCAAACTCTGTAGCATCTATGTCGTAGAAAGATTCTGGTGGGTAACCTAAAACCAGTAGCGTGGTATAGATGTTGGCTTCAAATTGATCGCCTGTGATAGCAAATTTAGCTTTATTTTCCGGTTGCCACAGTTCTTCCCAGGATTTTGGCTCATCTCGCTTTGCTGCATTGTAAGCCAGGCCATAGGAGCCTCCAAGTAAAGGAACTGAATATTTTTTGCCTTTAAATTCATCGTATTGACTGTTTCTTAATGAATTTAGTACTTTGGGGTAATGACTCAGGCGACTAAAATCTATGGGTTGTAATACCAGAAGTAACCTGTTTTTATTCATCTTGTAGTAATTGTGTGTTGGGGTAGTCACATCAGCGGCTCTGGCTCGCAGTTTGTTGAAGATAAGTTCAGGATCTGTGATATAGGGATCCATAATATTTAGCTCAACTTCCATCCCCTTAGATTTAGCATAGACCTTAAAATCTTCTTTAAATGGGCTGATATAGCCTTCCCATTCTAGTATGTTCAATGTCACGGCTAGGGTATTTGTCGACATCAATATACCAGTTAAAAACAGGTTGTTTACTCTTAAGTATTTACCTATTTTCACTATGTGTATCCTTATTTAGTCACGAGCTTTGATTTATCGAATCAGTAAAGCGGTGAGTTCATCTAACCATGCATCTCATGTGTTATAAGGATTGTTCATAACAAGGAGTTTAGCCAGTTTGGCATAGCGTTTTTATTTGATACTTTGTGTTAATAATCTCATAAACCAACTACGGCAAACTAAAATAAACCCGCTTCAGTTGGTTGCACGCCGATACAAGTAACAGGTTTTTATCCGGTGTTAACTTAATTAAGTCTAAAAAACATCAATATGATATTTTCAAATAACATCATATTTTTATTCAATTTCCCGCTTACAAAAAGTGAAGTTTTACAGACCAAACTGGCTAAATTTACAGACTTTTGTTAGGTTTTTTATGTTTTACCCACCAATGTTGATTATTTCAGCCTGACTTAAGCCACAAATAATAAACTAGTCGATAACGTATTCAATGAGTTGTTTACTATGAAAAATAACAAATATTAAAAGAAGGAAGTCGTTGTTATATGAAAATCAATCTTATCGCGCTAGCCGTTGCAGGTACACTTTCAACCACCCTGTTTCTCACGGGATGCCAATCAGCATCAGAAGCGGACAACAAGCAACAATTACAGGTTAGTCCACTATCCGCAAATCCTTTATTTGTTGCTAGCACATTACAATATCAAGCCCCCGATTTTAACATTATTAAAGATGAGCATTTTCAGCCAGCACTTGAGCAAGGTATTAAAGAGCATTATCAACAAGTACTGATGATTGCTAATAATAATGATAAAGCCACTTTTGCCAACACCATAGTTGCACTGGAAACTAGCGGTGAACTACTCAATAGAGCAGCGAATGTGTTTTATAATTTAGCGAGCACAGACAGTAACCCAACACTGCGGAAAATTCAGGGTGAAATGGCACCAAAAATGGCGGTTCACTCGGATAATATCCAACTCAACTCGGCATTGTTCTCTCGTATTGACTCACTTTATCAACAACGCCAGCAGTTAGGCTTGAGCGCCGAAGAGATCCGTCTGATTGAGGTTTATCATCAGCGCTTTATCATGGCTGGCGCTAAGCTAACCGATGAGCAAAAAGCCCAAATTAGATTACTCAATGAAGAGCAATCAACACTCACCAATGAATTTAGCCAACGCCTACTCAGGCTGACGAAAGAGATTGCAGTTGTTGTTGATTCTGAAGAAGAGCTTTCAGGATTATCTGTAAATGAGCTCCGAGCAGCGAAAGCAGATGCGAGTGCACAAGGTCTTGAAGGTAAATATCTGCTAAGTATTACTAATACCACCCGCCAACCTGTATTAGCCAAGCTTGAAAATCGCGAATTGCGCCAACGTGTTTGGCAGGCTTCATCGACTCGCGGAATGAGTGGTGATAACGAAACCGCATCATTGGTGTCACGTTTAGCCCAGCTTCGTGCTGAGCGTGCAGCGCTATTAGGGTACGATAGCTGGGCGGATTATACTCTGGCACCGCAAATGGCTAAGACGCCAGAGGCGGTATATGAAATGTTTGGCTCTATGGTGCCCGCTGTTGTCGCTAATACCGAAAAAGAAGCCGCTGATATTCAAATGATGATCAACAAGACTGGCGCTGATTTTACCCTAGCACCATGGGACTGGGCTTTCTACGCTGAAAAAGTACGTAAAGAGAAGTACGATCTCGACGCTGCTTCAATCAAGCCTTACTTTGAATTTAACCGTGTATTGGAAGATGGTGTTTTCTTTACCCTTGAAAAACTCTACGGCGTCACCTTCAAGCCACGTCCAGATTTACCGGTTTACCATAAAGATGTAAAAGCCTATGAAATGTTTGATGTCGATGGCAGTTCGATGGCCATCTTCTATGCCGATCACTTTGCCCGAGAAGGTAAGCGCGGCGGAGCATGGATGAGTGCATTTGTCACTCAATCGACATTACTTAACAGCAAACCTGTCGTTGTTAATGTCATGAATATCAAAAAGGCACCTGAAGGTCAGCCGACGTATGTTAGCTATGATGAAGTGACCACCATGTTCCATGAAATGGGCCATGGCACCCATGGAATGTTTTCAAAAGTCACTTATCCAAGTCTTTCTGGCACGGCTGTTACCCGCGACTTTGTTGAGTTCCCATCAACCTTCGAAGAAGATTGGGCCGCGCACCCTGAAGTACTGGCAAATTACGCTAAACACTATCAAACCGGCGAGATGATCCCCGATGAGCTACTCCAAAAGTTACTTAAGTCGCGAAGCTTTAATCAAGGTTTCGACACTCTTGAGTATATGGCGGCCGCACTGGTAGATTTAGAGTGGCATTCGTTGCCGGCAGATGCGCCGCTTCAAGATGTCGCGCAGTTTGAAGCCGCTGCGTTGAAAAAGCATGGTGTTGATATCGCTGCAGTGCCGCCACGTTATAAATCGACTTACTTTGCTCACGCATTCCCTGGTGGATACTCAGCAAGTTACTACGCCTACATGTGGAGTGAGATCTTAGCTGCTGATGCATTTGCTTATGTACAAACTCAAGGTGGATTAAACCGTGAGATTGGCATGAAATACCGCAAGACCATTCGTGAAGTGGGTAACAGTGTGCCACCGATGGAAGCTTATAAAGCCTTCCGTGGACAAGAGCCGACAACTGAGGCTCTCCTCAAGCGACGCGGTTTGGACTAAGCATTCACATTGCATCGACAAAAATGCCGCTAATTTAGCGGCATTTTTAATTAAATCAATTAAATATTCTGTTTGTGTTTTGTACATCAAACCTCAGTAAGCCTTTGTTTTTTTAATCAACTAATGCTGATTAAGTAACCTAAGCATAGTGTGTTAGTGTTGATCAAGATCAAGCATATTGTTGCTCTGTGAGTCTACACTCATTAATGTAGCTGTGTTTAAAGCAGTCCGACACTCCGTTGCAAACGTGTTTTTGTTAGGGGATAACATGAATTTTAAAGACTATTACACGGTATTAGGCATAGATCCTCAAGCGGATGATAAGGTGGTAAAAGCCGCTTATAAAAAACTCGCGGTCAAGTATCATCCCGATGTGAGCAAGCATGATGATGCAGAGGCAAAATTCAAAGAAATTGGTGAAGCTTACGCGATATTACATAACGCTAAAAAGCGTGCTGAATACGATGAAGTGCGTCAGCATCATTTAAATCGAAGCCAAAATCAATATGCAAATCACGCAGCTGGCGGCCAAGATTGGGGCCAACAGCAAAGCGATCCTCAAACGGATCAAGAATTCTCTGATTTTTTCAATTCAATTTTTGGTGGCAGGCATACAGGCTTTGATCCTCGCGGCCAATATCAAGGTCGACAGACTCAACCTGCAAAAGGCCAAGACATTGAAATGGAGTTCCCGATGTTTCTTGAAGAAACATTGGCCGACACGCTTAAGCCTGTCTCGTTTACTCTTCAACAACGCGATGCAGATGGTCATATTGTTGAACACCCCAAATCGTTAAAAGTTAACATTCCTGCCGGTGTAGCCAATGGTGAACGTATTCGTCTTAAAGGCCAAGGTGGACCGGGGCAAACCAAAGCCGACAACGGTGATTTGTATTTGAAAATTCGTTTTGCGCCTCATCCTTTATTTGATGTCGACGGGCGAGATTTAACTATTGTAGTGCCTGTAGCACCTTGGGAAGCCGTGCTCGGCACTAAGGTTAAATTACCAACATTAACAGGTCACATCCAATTAAGTATTCCTGCTAATAGTCAATCTGGACAGCGATTACGCATAAAAGGTAAAGGGTTACTGAGTAAAAAACATCAAGGCGATTTATTTGCGTTGCTAAAAATTGTGGTGCCGACGGTATCAGATGATACCAGCAAAAGTTTATGGACTGAATTAGCCGAAAAAAATACATTCGACCCTCGTGCCAGTTGGAGTAAATAATCATGCTGCAGATTAATATAAGTGAACAAGATAGTTGGTTGAGCAGTGATGAATTGTGTGAATGCAGTGATATTAGCCTGGCACTACTACTGGAGCTTGTGGAGCATAGTATTGCCATTCCACAGCAGGGGGAGGTGATAGAGCAATGGCAATTTAGTGTCGAGAATTTACATCAAGTTAAAAAAGCCACTCGTATACAACGTGATTTTGCACTTGACTGGGGTGGCGTCGGTTTAATTTTACAATTACTCGATGAAAGAGACAGATTAGAACATGAAGTGTATACGCTAAAACAGCAACTTAACCGTTTTAAGGTATAGCCATACCTTATGCCGCAGCCTTAGCAAGGTTAACGCGCTTTGTGCATTTATTTGTAGATGCAAAATAAGCGCAGGCTATGTAATGCCCAACGCTTATTTTGAGTATTTATAGATGCTTATTAAACCGTTTTGCCGCTAATAGTACCCCAAGACAGGTAAAGCCCAGTAGCCACAGTGCATCCTGGCTTAATGACATGACTTCCGCTTCTCTAAGCACAATGCCTCGTACCATACGAATAAAATGGGTTGCAGGTAAAGCTTCCGATACCCATTGTGCTCCAATCGGCATGGCTTCATAAGGAAACATAAATCCAGATAGTAAAATTGAGGGCATCAACACAAAAATGGTTAATTGCATGGCTTGAAGTTGAGTTTTCGCAATAGTACTTATCACTAAGCCTAGTGACAAACTGGCACAGATAAACAAGAAAGACGCCAGTAACAAAGAGTCTAATCCACCGCGAACCGGAACAGCAAAGATCCAGTGCCCAGCGCTAAGAATAATGGCGACTTGGATGAGTCCTACCAAAATGTACGGAATGATTTTACCCAGCATCAGTTCCAGTGGCCGAACCGGAGTCGCAATTAAAAACTCCATATTTCCCAGTTCTTGCTCACGTACAATGGCCGCAGATGTAAACATAATCATTGTCATTGTTAGGATAACTGCCAGTAATCCAGGCACAATATTGACCACAGATCGCTGCTCAGGATTAAAGTATTCGACCACTTCAAATGTCGGCACACTCATGCTGGCTGAGCGGTTAGCCACTTCGTCCAACGGTAAATTCCTCAATGAGCGAATTGTTGCGGCTACCATAGTATCGGAACCGTCCAAAAGCCATTGACCTACCGGACGAGTGATTTGCGATGAACCTTGTTTGGCATCAAATGCAGGATGGATGAGTAAACGTTGAGGCAAATCAAAGGGTAAATAAAGTACGGCTTTGACTTCACCATTGGTAATCGCTTTCTCAGCTTGCTCGATAGAATAATATTGATATTGAAAATCCACTGCTTGGGTTGCGATTATCGTCTGAGTGACGGCTCGGCTATAGGTGGTTTGACTCATATCGATGATGCCTGCGGGCACATGACGAATGTCGGTGTTAATGGCATACCCAAATAGCATTAATTGCAACAATGGGATCATCACTATCATGCCAAATGTCATCCGATCTCGAGAGAGTTGCTTCATTTCTTTGACAACAATCGCCACTAATCTATCCCACATTGCGACCTCCGGTGCTGGTGACAAATACGTCTTCAAGACTCGGACGAACAATTTCAAGCTGATATTGCTGACAAATAGAACTCAGGTACTGCAGAGGCTCCGATATCGACTCATTCACCAGGACCCTTAAGCGCGTACCAGATTGAGACGCAGAAATTATTGCATCAACAGCCGACAGTTTCTGTTTTAACTCTCTTATATTATCGCCACTGACTTCAATAACCGTGGCTCCCATTGATTGCATTAAGTCACGCGGCGTGCCATTTGCTCGTCTGATACCATTTTCAAGAATGGCTAAGTGATGACAGCGCTCAGCTTCATCCATATAGTGCGTCGATACCAAAATCGTTGTGCCACTGTTACTCAGATCAAATAAATGCTCCCAAAAATCACGTCGGTTTTGCGGATCAACGGCTGATGTTGGTTCGTCAAGAAACAGCAGTTCAGGGCGGTGCATAGTGGCACAGGCCAGCGCCAAACGTTGTTTTTGTCCACCGCTCATGGTGCCTGCTAGCTGCTTTTGTTGCTGCTCGAGACCATATTGGCCCAGTAAGTCGGTTATGCGTTTTTTGTCTTTAACACTGTAGATAGCCGCCACGAAACGCATATTTTCCAATACCGTTAAATTGTCGTATAAGGAAAATTTCTGCGTCATATAGCCGATTCGGCTTTTAAGTAATTCTTCATTTCCTTGCAACGGTAAACCTAAAATGGTGGCTTCGCCCGCAGTAGGCTTTAATAACCCAGTTAACATTCTAATTAAGGTTGATTTACCACAGCCATTGGGGCCAAGAAAACCGTAAATGCTGCCTTTAGGTACCTGTAAATAGAGTTTATCTACCGCGACTAAATCGCCAAACTGACGGGTTAAGCCTTGTGTTTCGATCACATTTGATAAGTCATTCATGGTAAACGAACCTCAACACCCAGACCATTAGGCAAGTTTGCATCAATAGGTAAGTCTATTTCGGTTAAATACATTAACCTTGCTCTATCTCGCTCATTTAGAGCAAAGTAAGGTGTAAACGCTGGGCTACTTCTGATATTGCGAACCGTCCCGGTTACTGGGTGTTCATAACCATCAATCCACACAGCTACAGTGTCACCGCGGTTAATTTTACCCAGAGCCGTTGCGGGCAAATATACTCGCGCGTAAAGTCGATCACTGGCTAGCAATGTCACTAATTGCACGTTCGCTGCGACTCGATCTCCAAGTTTCCAAGGTAAAACATCTACCACTCCAGCTTTAGGGGCTCGAATGCTTAATTCGGCTAGAGATTGCTGGGCATCGGCCAATGATGCTTGCGCCGCATCAGCTTGAGCTTGTGCTTGAACGACTTCTTCGCTGCGGGTACCATTTTTAAGCTCTAACCATTGCTGTTTTGCTTGGGTTAATTGTGCAGCTGTTTGATCTTTTATTGCTTTGGCTGAATCAAAATCGGCTTTGGCGACAATTTTTTTAAACCAAAGGTCTTTCATGCGCACATAGTTTCGGTCTGCTTCTTGGGCTTGAGCTTGTACTGCAAGCATTGCTGCATTAGCGGCGGCAAGTTGCTCTAAACGAGTTCCGGTTTGCAATTGCTTAAGTTTTGCTTGGGCTTGAGTCAGCGTCGCTTGTCGTTGGTTAATAAGCCATTGCGCGTGCCGAGGATCAAGTTGAAGTAACAAGTCTCCTGCGTTGACTTGTTGTCCTTCTTTTACCTGTATCGAGCTAATCTGCTCTGTTACCGGCGCTGAAAGCATAATCCGATCCCGTTCAATTAAACCCATTGCGCGGTTACCTTCTTCAGCGGTACAGCCCGCGAAGAGCAAAATAATCGGCAAGTAAATTAGATGAGGTTTCATTTTTGGACTCCTGGTCCTGAAGATTCTAGAGGTGGAACTTGAAACAGTCCTTGATTCATCACCAGCATATTGTGGGCAATCAGTTGGTCTAACATAGACTCGCTCAGGGGGAGATTCATTTGTTTGAGTAATACTTTGGGAGCAATTAATGGAAAGACCATTAAGCTAATAAAGCTTAAGCGGACCCATTTGGGATCGAGCTGTGGGTTGATTTTTTGTTGGTCGGATAATTCTTTAATCCAGTCGCCTGCATAACCGAGCATTTCATGAATAACATTCGATACTATGATGAATGCCTCATCACTGGCCTGTTGATTTAATGATTGGAAAATTAGCCGAGGCAGGGCGGGGACATGTTCCATTATGCGATAATAAGCGCGCATTAATGCTTCTGGTGAGTTCTGTTGTTTTTTTAAATCATGCTTGAATACACTGGCGACAGGAGCAATGGTTTCTCTCACCATGGTTTCAAACAAACCAGCTTTAGAATCAAAGTAATAACGGATCATTGCTGCATCTACGCCAGCACGCCGAGCGAGTTCGCGAATAGACACACGATCGTAGCTGTTATGAAGAAAGCATCCTTTTGCCGCCTCTATCAGCGCCGCGCGAGTTTGTGTCTCCCCTTTGGGTCTTCCCGGTTTATCAGCCATATCAAACTCCGTTAATTCATCTATTGATGAATAATAACAAATACTGACTAAGAGAATAGGATATTAATTCCCCAATATAGGATCTCGTGCGGAATTATATTAATAAGCCGTATTTTGGTAAGACCAATAATTATCGCGCAGCAAGCTCAATAATTCATTTTATGAACTAAGCTATAATATGGTTTAAGTAATTATATTAGCGTAAAAAAATGGCCTGAATAATAATGAATATGATTAAAAGCTAACTCTCTAATGGCGCAAGAAATGAATATATTTTTCGCGTATCTTGCTGTGTGTAAAAATTAATCTTGTTGAGTTTTTAGCAGGCAAAAATCTAATAATAGTCTACTGAGGATAAATCAACTCTTATATCCTCATAAGATCAACTATTACAATATTGAATAAAGATAATTTATTGGGAAATATATTTAATATACAGCAGTTTATTTATAATTATTTTTGATTTAGTCAGTTGTTTTTAAAGAGGATTATTTTTGTAAATATGCTTGATTTCTAAATAATCCTGAAATGATGAGCTTATTTTGTTAAAATCCCCACCAAGAACTGAATTGAGTGTCAAATTTACAGGGCTGGCGGCTCTAACAGAGGATTTATGAAGATAAATAAGGACAAATACAGTATAGATAATACCGATTATACTGTGGGGCAGGATAATATCCAAAAATGGGGCTTTGATATTCACAATTCCGTTTTTGGTATTAGTGCAGGTCTAATAGCGACCTTTTTAATTGCAATTTTAATTATTGATCCGGCAACATCAAAAGAATTTTTGGACGGTTTGAAATGGCAGATTATAGGCGCTTTTGACAGTCTATTTATGTGGTCTGCGAATTTTTTCGTACTCTTCTGTATCGGATTAATTTTATCTCCTTACGGTAAAATTCGTTTAGGTGGCGATGATGCCAAAGCGGACTATTCTAGGCTTTCTTGGATAGCAATGCTCTTTGCTGCTGGTATGGGGATTGGTTTGATGTTTTGGGGGGTTGCTGAGCCCTTAGCGTATTACACTGGTTGGTATGAAACGCCACTGAATGTGGTTGCTAATACACCTGAAGCGGCAGAGCTTGCTCTTGGTGCAACTATGTTCCATTGGGGATTACACCCATGGTCAATTTATGGCGTTGTTGCTTTGTCAATGGCTTTCTTTGCTTATAACAAAGGTTTGCCACTTTCAATACGCTCTGCTTTTTATCCTATCTTGGGTGACCGTACTTGGGGTTGGCCTGGGCACATTATTGATATCTTAGCGGTATTAGCCACATTATTTGGTCTTGCAACGTCATTAGGTT
Source organism: Shewanella sp. SG41-3 (assembly GCF_014164545.1). Classification (NCBI taxonomy): domain Bacteria; kingdom Pseudomonadati; phylum Pseudomonadota; class Gammaproteobacteria; order Alteromonadales; family Shewanellaceae; genus Shewanella; species Shewanella sp. SG41-3. The sequence goes on along the minus strand of NZ_JACJFJ010000006.1, from coordinate 101,035 downwards.
TAGGTGCTCAACAAGCCGCTGGCGGATTCCAACATGTTTTTGGTATCGAAGCTGACTTAACCTTACAAATCACGATTATTGTGGTTGTCACATTACTTGCCGTTATTTCTGTGGTACGTGGTCTTGAAGGTGGTGTTAAAGTGATCAGTAACATCAATATGTTACTTGCGGTTGCTTTACTTGTGTTTGTTGCACTTGTTACTTTTGCCGTTTCCATGGGGACGATTCCGACCACGGTAATGGGCTATGTGAAAAATATTATTCCATTGAGCAATCCTATCGGTCGTGAAGATGAAGCTTGGATGCATGGTTGGACTGTGTTTTATTGGGCTTGGTGGATTTCTTGGTCTCCGTTTGTGGGTATGTTTATTGCTCGTATTTCACGCGGCAGAACCGTTCGTGAATTTCTGGCCACTGTATTGATTGTTCCAACTGTAGTAACCATTTTATGGATGTCTGTATTTGGTGGTATCGCTATCGATCAAGTGATCAATAATGTCGGTACATTGGGTAGCAAAGGGCTAACAGAAGTGCCATTAGCTATGTTCCAAATGTTTGATTCGTTGCCATTAGGTAATCTGTTATCAATGCTGGCGGTACTTTTAGTGTTGGTGTTCTTTATTACCTCTTCTGATTCAGGTTCACTTGTTATCGACAGTATTACTGCTGGTGGCAAAATAGATGCTCCGATCCCACAGCGTATTTTTTGGGCTGTCATCGAAGGTGCTATCGCTGCGGTATTATTGTGGGTTGGTGGTACTGAAGCGATTGAAGCATTGCAGGCCGGCGCGATATCAACAGGATTACCGTTTACCATTATTCTGTTAATCATGTGTGTCAGCTTGCTGTTAGGCATGCGCACCGAGAAACATAATAAAGGCTAGTCTTAATCTGTAACAAAAAGCCGATGATTAATTCATCGGCTTTTTTATGGGTTAATGGTTATCGGTGGGACTATAGCCACAATTTTCTAATTTCAGTATCAGAGCTAAAATGATAGTTAATTTGTGCCTGTAGTAACTCGGCAGTGGCAATCGCGTCGGTTAGGGCATCATGAGGTGCATAAGCGGGTAAGTTGTAACGCTCTCGAGTATTAGCCAGTCGAATTGACACCTTGTGTTTGGGTTTAAAAAAACTCAATATTCCCTGAGATTTAGCCCGTTGTAAATTAGCTTCAATTTGCATGGTATCAATCACTGGGAAGACAATGCCTTCATTAATCAACAGTCGTAAAGCGTGATCCAGAAAGTCACGTTCAATATGGCGATAATGTACCACGACCACTTTACCTGCCAGTTCATCTAAAAGCTGCTCTAAAATCAGTAACAGATCAGGTGCTCCTTGTAAATCGGAGTGGGTAATACCATGGATAATAATCGAGTTTTCTTGGAGTTTATCTTGTGGATTTAGATACCATTTTTTGGCTTTACGGCAAAAAATTCGCCGTAAATTAAACGGCACTAGACCAATACTAATAATACTATTTTGCTGCGAATCTAGGCCAGTAGTTTCAAAATCAAGCGCGACAAATTCAATGTCGCTCAATGGAGTTTCATTGCAGTAGGTACCCGCTTGATAAAAATCATATAGGCGTCGATCTTTACTATTTTTTGCTTTTAATTTAAGCAACGCTGCCCAGTTTAAAATTTCGTTATCGCTGAAATTGGTCATGAGTTAGCCTTAAAGTTTGTTGGCTGTATAACGATATTTTAAAAAGTTTTGCGCATTACTTAACACTAAAAAAGCATCTTTAAGGTTGCGTCGCTCAAAATCAGACATACTTTCTGGTTCAATATTATTATCAGGCTCGATACCAGATTCGATATCTGACGACTGATGGCGCAAGCGAACCAGAGAGATAAGCTCCATGGCATGTTGTAAATCCTCACCTTTTGAGGTGGGCAGAATACCCGCTTCGATAATATCTTCTAAGCGTTCAAATGAGTTTTGTGATTGCGAACCGATGGCTAAGGCATGTACTCGAATTAAATCCGCCAATGGTGCAGTACCACGACGTTTTAAATTAATCGAGTTATTGTGGCGACCATCTTTTTCCATTACAAAATCTTTAAAAAATCCCAGCGGAGGTTTACGGTTAAGAGCATTGTGCGCCAAGCAGGCTAAGAAGCGGTTGTTTTTCTTTGCTTTTCTAAGAATAAATGCATTTAACTGCTCAGCCCATTTGATGCGGCCATAGACACCGGTAAGGTCAAAGAAAATTGAACAATTTAATAACGCTTGTGGATTAGGATTGTCTATCCAGTCACCGAAACATTCTTCCCACTGCGCACGTGTTTTGCGGTTCTCTGGGTTGCTGGCCATAATATCACCGGTGCAATAGCTGTAGCCGCAGGCGGCTAAACCATCACAGACAAAGTTTGCTAGCTGTTCAAAGTAGGCACCATGCAAGGCGACTTGATAACTATTGTCGAGAATAATGGCATTGTCTTGGTCGGTGACCATCAGCTGTTCATCACGGGCCATCGACCCCAGTGCTAAAAAGCAGTAGGGCACTGGTGGCGGGCCAAATTTTTCTTCCGCCAGTTCTAACAAACGCTGTTTAAAGTTACGGCCAATTTCTGACATTGCCCGACCAACCATGTGGGAGTTGGCATCTTCATTAACCATACGCACAAAACAATTTTTCAGCTGTGCAGAAAGAAACACTAAATCTTCGCTACTTTTTTGCTGAAAAATACTGCTGACAAATAACAAACTATTTTGTGATTCGTAACGGATAATATCCGCAACTTCGATCAGTCCAATGGGTTTTTTATTCTTTAAAATAGGCAGATGGTGAATGTTATTACGCAACATAAGCAGCATGGCTTCAAAGATATATGCGTTATGATCCAGTGAAAACAACTGAGTCGTCATGACTTGTGAGATAGGATTGTCAACATTGATGCCTGCAGCAATTACATTTGCACACAAATCGTGCTCAGTAATAATGCCAACGAAACTGCTGTCTTGTTGATTTTCTATCGTCGGATCATTAATTAATACTGCAGAAATATTCTCGTCGGCCATAATTTTGGCCACGGCTTGGATTGTCGTATTACAGGGAAGCACTAGAGCCTCTCGGGTCAGTAAGGTTTTCACCTTAGATGTGGTCAGCGCATTGTCACTGGTTTTACCTTTTACCGCCTGTTTTAAACGCGTGGTATCTTCAACCTCTACAAAATCGGCGAAATCGTCGTAATGTTCGCACAAATCAGTAAATACTGACTCTGGAATACAATATAGCAGGGTATCTTTTACCGCTTTGGCTGGGAAACGAACTTTATTATTAGTCAGTAAACCCATTTGGCCAAATAATTGCCCTTGATCGAGGCGATTATACAATTCACCTTTACGGCGATATAGCTCAACCACTCCGCTGCGGATCATATACAGTTCGGTAATGTTATCGGTGAAATTAACTATCATGCTATCGGTACGGTAATAAGAAATTTCAACGTTTTTGGCAACTTCAATGATGACTTGTTCAGGAAGCTGATCAAAGGGAGCGTACTGGGCAATGAAGCTTTGAATTTCGAGTAGTTCGGCTGACATAAATAGGCCTGCTAATATGTGATGACTGAGCTTCGTTGATAGTATTTAAATGCAAATCTATCAACGCGAAAATAGTGGCGTCTATCGTTGTTGATGAATATTGAGTCTGCTTAGTGGTGATGTTATTGCAGATAATAAGTAAACAATAGGTAAAGACAAACGATAGTCAATTTGGAAGTCTCATTCTATCACTGCTGTGCTTGTGTTGTAACAAAAGCTGCTACCTGCTGTTGAACAATACCGATATAGCTAACCGTACTGGGTTTGCTTGATTGTATTTTAAGCACCTTTGTGGTGATTGATACCTAGGTTGCTGCTTGTTGAGTTAACATGATGGGACAAAAAGATCACTAAAATATAAGTTCTCTAAAATATGAGAATACTAAAATATGAGATCACTAAAACATGAGATCACTAAAAACATAAGATGAATCACGCGACTCTTATACTTACTGTGCCCGGGTTAACAGGCACTGTGTTATTGAGAGAGATATTTATAATCGCTTAAAACGGTATTTTCAATTGAGATACGCCGTCAAAATAGACTCGTTCGCCTTTACTGTATACCGCCTCTATTGCCAATGTATGTGCATTAAGTAGATTAATATCGGCATCCAACCCAGCTGCGATACAGCCTTTAGTCTTAAGCTGCAAAATGCTCGCAGGGGACAGAGTTATCGACGTCAAAGCATCTTCAATTGACACGTCAAACTGTTTTACTGCGTCAACCATAGCTTGATGAAGACTGCAGACTTGACCCACTTGTAAATCGATTAATTTACCTAAGTGATCAAATACCGGCAAACTCGCATTACCATCGGAGCTCATGGTGATTTGGTGCACAGGTACTCCCTGTTTTAACGCTAAGGCTAATGCTTGTGCGGCCGGTATTTCGCCTTGCTCAATAATTTGCGCTGTTGTACTGGTAGTAAAGTCGATATAACCCCCTTTGGTGGTAAATTCAATCCCAGCTTCAAACAAGGCGCGACTGCGATTAATATGGGTTGGATAGTACTGGGTGATGGGAATATCAAATTGTGCAATAACATCATGAAGCAAATCTAGGCGACTGTTTTCATCGCCTAAATGCACACTTACAATTCCTGCTTTTCCCGCTAACATGCCGGCGACTCTTGCTTCAGATGTCAACCTTGCCATTTCATGAGCGGTTAATTGAGAACTTCTGTGATCAGCAATGGCCACCTCTCCAACACCAATAAACTTCTCAATAAGCATGATATCGTGTTTCATGGATTGAGTGACTGTCACCATAGGATAATGGTAAGAACCTGTATAACAGTAAACCGATATGCCTTGCTCTTCTAAGGCATAGGCTTTGGCGAGTAAGTTCTCTAAACTTCGGGTTTGTGCATCTGTTCCCAGCACTCCAATTACAGTCGTCACGCCGCCTTTTATGGCTTCATTAATATGCATCTCCGGGGTGCGAGTGGTATAACCACCTTCACCACCACCACCGGTAATATGCACGAGTGAATCAACAAAGCCTGGAGTTAAAATAAGTCCATCAGTTTGGATCACTTCAACAAATGAGCTGGCGATTAAGTTGATGTTGTCTTCAACGGCAATAATTTTATCACCAGCAATCAGCACATCTTTTTGACCAAGATATTGGGGTGCATAAACGTGAGCAGATTTAAATAATTTCATGAAATTCCTTAACTGAGATTAATGCTTACGGCAATCACGATGAATGAGATTGATATCACTGCCAGTAACAACATAAATCGCCATATAAATTTAGCCCACACAAACCAGTCTACTTTTGCAACACCTAGACAACCAATTAATGCAGCGGATGTGGGGATAATAATATTAGTGAGACCGTCACCGAGTTGAAAAGCTAATACTGCAATTTGCCTTGGTAAACCTAAAATATCTGATAACGGTGCCATAATGGGCATGGTTAACGCAGCTTGGCCTGACCCCGAAGCGATGAAGAAATTAAATACCGATTGAAATAAGTACATACAAACGGCGGAGATTGTTTTTGGCAAATCGCCTAAAAACAAGCCGGTATAGTAAAGCAGGGTGTTTAACACTGAGGGCGTATTGGCTTGATCGCCACCTAATATAATGACAATGCCTTTTGCCATCCCTACAATCATTGCTGCTGGCAATAATTCCATTGCGCCTTTTTTAAATGCATCAGCAACAGCATTGACCTTAAGTCGGCCGCTAAAAATAGCAATAATGCCAACTAAGCAACCAAGAGTAAAAAACTGGCTTGCCAGTTCAGGAATATAGTATCCACGGGCGATAACCCCCCAAATAACCCAAACAATACCGAGTGCAAAGGTGGTTAAGATAAGGATATCGGTTAGAGTGATATTTGCTTTTAAGGTATTTTCAGCGCTGGAGTCAGTGTCGCTATGGATTGTTAGATGACTATCAAGATGATCATCTAATAAGCCACTATTGTGCTTTACCTGTTTGGCATACCGCATCGTAAACACCACACCAACAAGTGTGAAGATACACCACATGACGACTCTAAACTGCAAGCCAGACATTAAAGGTAAATCAGCGATACCCTGTGCTATGGCAACACTAAATGGGTTCATCCACGAGGCGGCAAAACCAATTTGTGTCGCGACATAAGTGACTAACACGGTCACAATACCGTTGTAACCAATAGCCCGCATTAATGGCAGCAAAACGATACAAAATGCTATGGCTTCTTCACCCATACCAAAAATAGCGCCACCAGCAGAAAACAACACAAATAAAATAGGGATAAAGGCTAATTCAAACTTTTGCGTTTTAGCGATGAGCGCTAAAATACCATTGTCTATGGCCTGTGTTTGCATGATGATGCCAAAGGCTCCCCCGGTAATAATGATAAACATCATTACGCCAATAGACGATCCCCACTTATCTCCAGAAACCATGCCTTCAAAGGCAAAATTGAGAAATCCAATTTCGCCGTGTTCAGCAAATAAAGGCACACCTTGGTACTGGCTTGCAAATTGAAAACTCCCGGCAACTAATTCAGATTTGTTTGTGTGTGGATTGATCGTAACTTCAAAAAAACCGGCTGGTATAAAGTGAGTTGCGATTGCTGCAAACATCACAACAAAAAATAAAATGATAAATGCATCAGGCATTTCTCGAACAGTTTGTGGCTTCATATTGTTATACTTTTTCACCGAAAAGAGAGAAACGTTGGTCGTTTATGGACAACGACCAACGCAGGTTTACTTAGAATTTAAAAGTATATCGGACATTCCAACGACGGCCGAGCCAATCATGAATTGAACTGGCGTAACCGTTAGTCGGTGACGATGCATAGGGTGGTTGTTCATCGGTGAGATTACGAACCGAAAACAACAGTGCATGCTGTGGCGAGAAATCATATCCCAAGCTGGCACTAAAGGTTAACCAATCATCCACGGTTTCGTTATCAAATTTAAAGTCACCATCACCAAGTGAACTAATATAGTGGCTCGACACACTGGCATTCCAATCATCTAGCTGCCAATCAGCGCCAAAATCAAGTACGCTTTCTGGTCTGGCTATTTCAGATGCACCACTGAGTTTACCCAGTAAATCTTCAACAGGAGTTGTCGGAGACACTTGTCGTTCAAATGAGAAAGTTTCAGTACCCGTGAAATAGAATGAAAAATCACCCATATTGCTCGTTTTAAGACGATAGTTAATTTTATAATCTATGCCATCGGTACTTTGGTTACCAACGTTAAAGTAACCAGTGCGTAAAAAGCTAATGTCGCCTTGACCATCGACAACACAACCAAAATTATCACCTAAGTCACCGATATTGTTCACCACATTAGCTGGGTTTTTAATACACGAATCTAAGGTAGTATTGGCATCAATATCAACAATGTCATCGTGTTCATAGCGCCAATAATCAAGAGTGAATTGTAAATCATCTGTGGTATTCCAAGACAATCCTACATTCATCGCCTGTGATTTTTCAGCCTGCAGATTTTTATTGCCTATGGTTTCTTGATCAAATTCTAACTCGCCGTAATCAGCCCCCGCAACACCACAAAGTGCATTATATGGCTCGCCTGCACCACAATTAATATATTGGCTACCCAAAGATGTTCCCGCACCTAACTGCGATAGAGATGGTGCCCGAAAACCTGTACTCCATGACGCGCGCAAGACAAGGTCATCAAAAGGATTGTATCTCAGTGACACTTTAGGATTAATATCGCCGCCAAAATCACTGTAATGGTCATAACGCAAAGCCGCGATGACATCCAGAGAATCGAAAATCGGGAAGTTAAATTCACCGTATGCTGCATATTGTGTTCTGTCTGCTGCAGCATCACTGGCTCCAAGACCAATAATGTTGTTATTAACCGCATTGAGTGACGGTGTGTCTGAGATATCTTCTTTTCTAAATTCGCCACCAAAAACAGAGCTTATTACGCCCGCGGGTAATTCGAATAAATCGCCTGAAAAGTTAAAGTCGACAGATAATACCTCTGACTCACCTTTGCGCACGCCAGGATCCCTTAATGCAGCAATTTGTTGTTGTGTATTATCAAGCCCAAGATTAAACGGATTAAAACTGCCATTTGCGATTGCTGCATCGAGTAAGTCGCCATTCATATAACCAGAAGTATTGCTAATCTCGTTAATCGACTTTCCGTAACTCAACGCCGTTTCCCAGCTCCAATCGTCCCATTCTCCGCGAAGACCAGATAACACACGATAACTTTGAGTATCATATTGCTGAATTCGACGTTCAGGGAAGCGGGTTCTTACGGTAATAGAATCACTTACTGTGCCATCAAGTAAGTCCATATCGCGCAGATACTGTGGAACATTAGTAGAATTACCATCGATATAAGTAGTATAGCCAGCGGGGGCTTCATAAGATGATCCGGTATTTTTCTGATACATTGCTTCGGCAAACAATGTCATCCCATTATCTAATCGATAAAGGTGATTTAACGTGGTGCCTATATTCTCATAATCTGGTTGAATTGCTCGTCGGATAACATAGTCATAATTACATCGACTACCATCTTGTTGAGTATCGTCACCACACCATGATTCAGCATAATCATTACCATCTATCGACACTCGTGTACTTGATTCATAGGTAACATTAACCGCTCTGTCGCTATTAAATATGGCATTACGAGTAGCATAATCTACCACTACTGTGGTGTTGCTATTGGTTGTTTCAAAGCCTCCAGCATAGGTAAGGTTGGTGCGACTTGCATCGTGGCTTGATGTGTCGTCTCCATACTGAGCGCTAAATTCATGACCGACAAAATCTTTACGTAAGATAAAGTTAATCACCCCAGCTATAGCGTCAGATCCGTAAATGGATGATGCGCCATCTGTTAGCACATCAATACGTTCAATGGCAGACAGTGGAATGGCATTAACATTCACAAATGAATCAGAACCATTGGAGAACGAATCAACCGCAACACGGCGGCCATTAATTAATACTAGGGTAGAACTGGATCCAAGACCACGTAAGCTGACACCAGACGAGCCTGCTGGGGCACCATCTGCACCGGCAACGCCACCGGTTTCTGAAAAGGTCCCAGCGCTGGAGGCTTGTGGTAAATCTCGGAGAAATTCGCTGACCGATCCATAGCCTTTTTTAGTGATGTCATCGTGAGTAAAGCTTTGTAATGGATTAGCGCCTTCCATATCAACGCCTTTTAACCTTGATCCGGTAACACTGACCCGTTCTACTTTTTTGACCTCTGTTTGAGTGTCATTTAATTCATTGCTAACAGCACTTGCAACAGGTGATAACGCTACGCCAAATGCAGCGCATAATAATACTGAACTTCTCATGATAAGCTCCCGAGATATCTCTTATTGTATTTTTTTAGATGCAGACAAACTGCGCGTGAGTCAATACGCGTGGCATGTAAGAATATGCAGATGCACTACATCAATTAAGTTTTGAGAGGGGAGTAATGACAGCAAGACAAGACTCCACCGAACACTATTGTATTCAGTGGTTTATTCGTCCCACCATTCAGACAAATACCATGTGCGGTAATGGTATCTTTGGAAAATTGTTGCAATTAGAATCATGTTATAAACTATGAGCTATTGTTGTTGACCTGTTAAGAGGCTATCCGTAAGATAGGTACTGAGTCAATACATGGCAGAAACTTTTTTTGAGTACTACCATGAAAATTTCGATTAAACCTAATTTCAATGCCTTGTCTTGTCTATTATTTAGCTTGTTAATTTGTACTTTGTTGCTGTCGTTATACAGTTCAATGGCGCTGGCTAGTACTGCTGTCAATACCGATGCTACTCCGCCGGTTCAAACTTTCGATTTAATGATGGTTGGCGGTGGGTTGGTCACTTGCAGTTCTTTATCTAGACAAAACTGTGTGCCTGGCAGTCAATTTACTGCTGATGCAAAACAAACCTCTGTTTATCGATTAACGCATTCTGCACTCGAGCGAGCCTTTAAACATCCGAGTTTATCTGGGTTAACAGCACCTCAAAAAGCTATATTGCTCCATGCCAGTCAGCAGCAGGGTGTTGCGGGTTCTAGTTTGAGCTATCAAGCATTTTATGATGCCATCTCTGCTGTTGAAAAAGATTTTTTAACGGATTTAAACGATCAAGTTTATTATGCTTTATTGGATTTACTTGAAGATGAACAAGCCATTACCTCGGGAATCAATCGCCAAGAACATGTGATGCTGAGTGCGACCCAGAACCAATATGGCGCGCAGATATTCTCTTTGTTTACTCAGCAAGCATTGTTAAAAAAACAACAACGGCAGCCGCAAGCTAAGCGGCCATTAATCGCCGTAGTTACCGCATCTGCAAGAGATCCTTTTGAATCAATTGATTTCTATACTCAAGTTTTTGAGCAAGCCGGTGCGGATGTTATCTGGTTGCCTTTAGATAGCGCATTGCAAGCCGCTATAGCACAACAACAATGTGATCAGTTACCTGCATTGCGCGAAAAAATTCAAGGTAATGTCGATCGCGCGCGATTGTATCCGGTTGCTACCGCATTACAACAATCCATGTGTGTATCTCCTGATTCTCTTTACCAGCAACTGCTTAATATTGACGGCTTATTTCTTAATGGTGGTGATCAACGTTTAACATTATCAGCTTGGTTAACACCACAGAAAAAGCCAAGTAAAGCGCTTGATATTATTAAGAAAAGATTACAACAACATCAAATTGTGATTGGTGGCACGAGTGCAGGAACGGCAGTTATGACAGCTCAATATATGGTCACAGGCGGCACAAGTCATGGTGCATTAACCTATGGCGTGTTGGCTGCCGAGGCGCCAAGTGAGCGATGTGAGGAGAGTCATTGTCAGTCAGACATTCCGGCTACTGCGGTTACATATTCCACCGCGGGAGGATTAGGTTTTTTTCCATTTGGAGTCACTGATACCCATTTCTCACAGCGTGAGCGGCAAGTGAGGTTATTCATGCTAAGTGCCTTGTCTGAAAATAAATTAGGCTTTGGAGTTGATGAAAATACCGCTCTATTAGTTGATCTTCGCAATCACACAGTATCTGTTGTTGGCGAGCATGGTGTTTGGGTAGTGGAACAATCTCATGTAACTCAAACACCACTATCTTATTCAGGAGTCATGCATTACTTAACCGCGGGCGATAACGCAAAAGTAGATGTAGTCACGCAATCGTTAAACCATATTCAATTATTAAGCGCTGATAAGACGATCAATAAGCAAGCCGATGTTAAGCGAGAGTTTAATGCTTGGGTTGATAAAGCCTGTGTAGATGGCCAAAATGATATTGATCTTGGCCAAGCTAAATTGATTATTAAACCCCAATCACAACAAGAATGTGACCAAATTAAGCGTAATGGTCAACATTATCAAAATATAAATATACAGCTCAATTTAGTTAATCATTAATCTGTTTTTATGCCCTTTATTTAAGCCATATTTTGGACTTTATTGGGTTATGTTAGCGAGACTGATAACTAAATTTCTACATATAATCTATCAAGGTTTTTATCCCCTTGTAGGTTAGCTAACCTCATCTGTCGATGTGAATCCCTAGCAGTATTGTGTTGGGGATTTTTTTTAGACAAAATTATGATTTTATTGGCTGATATTTAAGTTAATCCATTTTTAATGCTGCTATCAAAGTGAAATTGCGACAATGAATCACGTTGTTTTAACTTACTGATAAATAAGCTTGCATCCCCATTGTCGCAGTAGAGACCTTACCAATTATTGGATCAAATCGATTCGTCATCACCGCATAAGACACTTGCTCTTGCAAACAAAAATAAGCACCGACTGCATTCAATTTTACAGCGTTATCTGCCTAGCGGTTAACCAGTCAACACTAAGCCAAAATGCTTAACACAATAGTGACAAATAACGCCCATGAAGAAAGTGATACCGGTGAGTAAATCAGTAGCAATGATCCTAAGTTAAAACGTTGTCAATCTGCTCGGAATTTTTACAATTAAATTCAATGATTTATGTCTACTTTTAAAAACGCTAACGTTGACAGGGCGATCGCTTAGGGACTACTGTATAAAATATACCACGAAAGTGTGTGGTAAATATTTAACAGCGCAGGATCTATTCATGTGCTTTTTATGTAGCGTTAGTGCAAAAAAGCCGAACGGCGTAAAAAAGCGTCATGGAAATTGGTATGGAAAAAATAGAGATAAAAAACCTTTATAAGGTTTTTGGTTCTGAGCCTCGCAAGGGGGTTAAATTACTTGAACAAGGGAAAAGCAAAGAAGAGATTTACGAACAAACAGGACTAACGGTTGCCGTACAAGGTGCCAGTTTTGTTGTCAATAAAGGTGAGATTTTTGTGGTTATGGGGCTATCCGGCTCAGGAAAATCAACCCTAGTAAGAATGTTAAACAGGCTTATTGAACCCACATCGGGAGAGGTGTTGGTTGATGGCCAAAATATCCTCAACATGAATAAGGATGAACTGGTCAAGTTTCGCAGAAGTAAAACCAGTATGGTGTTTCAGTCCTTCGCGCTTATGCCCCATCAAACAGTGTTAGAGAACGCCGCGTTTGGCCTCGAACTCGATGGCATGGATAAAAAACAGCGTGAAGAACGAGCCCTAGATGCTTTAAAACAAGTCGGACTCGAAGGCTTGGAGAAGGCCTATCCCAATGAGTTAAGTGGCGGTATGCAGCAGCGAGTAGGATTAGCGCGAGGCTTAGCGGTAGATCCTGATATCTTGCTCATGGATGAGGCATTTTCGGCGCTTGATCCGCTTATCAAGACAGAGATGCAAGATGAACTGCTGAAACTGCAAGATCGTCATGAACGCACCATCATTTTTATCTCCCATGATTTAGACGAAGCATTACGTATTGGCGACCGAATTGCCATTATGCAGGGCGGCCGAGTGATTCAGGTGGGGACGCCAGAAGAAATTCTGCAAAATCCCGCAGATGATTATGTGCGCGCGTTTTTCCGAGGTGTGGATCCAACTGGTGTTATCTCCGCTGGGGACATTGCCCGCGACAGTCAACCAACCGTTGTTTGGCATACTAAAGCAGGTAGCCCACGCGCCACCCTAGAAATGTTGAGTATTAAAGATCGCGAGTTTGCCTATGTACTTGACTCAGAGCACCGCTTTTTAGGTGTGGTCTCTTCAGACTCCTTGCGCGACGCTGTTGACCAAGGAAATGGTGCCAGCAAACTTGAGCATGCTTTTCTAACCGATGCTAAATCAGTTCAAGAAACAGATAGTCTTCAGGATATCTTATCCCTGGTCGCCTCTCATTCTTGGCCTATTCCAGTTGTAAACTCAGAAAGTAGATATCGCGGCGTTGTTTCTAAAAATCTGTTTCTTCGTACCTTAAACCGTGCAGAGAAGGGGACTTATTTTGAGCAGTCAACATCTTAGAATATTAGCTTCAGGAGTTTTAAATCATGTTCAGTTTTGATGAAAGAGTGATTCCTTTAGATGTTTGGATCACCAATTTAGTTAACTGGTTGGTTGAAGGCTATCGATGGTTTTTTCAACTGATCAAATGGCCCGTCGACTTTATTTTATCTGGTGTGTCAGATGGTTTACTGGCAACTTCACCTCTGCTTGTTATTGCCCTGTTTGGTGTCATTGCTTGGCGAGTGTCTGGTCTAAAGCTGGCAGCCTTTACGCTGTTATCATTGGTGCTCATCGGTCTACTCGGTTTCTGGTCAGAAACCATGATAACCCTCGCCATGGTCTTTTCATCCGTGGTGTTCTGCACCCTTGTTGGTGTGCCATTTGGGATATGGGCTGGACGCAGTGATCGTGTTAACAACATTCTACGACCCATTTTGGACGCGATGCAAACGACGCCAGCCTTTGTCTATTTGGTCCCCATTGTGATGCTTTTTTCTATTGGCAACACAGCGGGCGTTCTGGCGACCATCATTTTTGCCCTGCCACCCTTGGTGAGATTAACCAGTCTCGGTATTAGGCAGGTACACCCAGAGTTAGTCGAGGCTGCGCTCGCCTTTGGGGCAACAAGCTCGCAGGTTTTACTTAAAGTTCAGATACCACTTGCTTTACCGACCATCATGGCGGGCCTGAATCAGACCATCATGATGTCGCTCTCCATGGTGGTAATCGCCGCAATGATTGGCGCTGGTGGCCTTGGGGCACCTGTCGTTCTGGGCTTAAATACACTTGATATTGGTTTGGCCACGGTGGGCGGTCTAGCGATTGTTTTATTAGCAATCATTCTCGATAGGATCACCCAATCAATGGCAACCAAAAAAAATAAGGACGTAAAATGATACTTAAAAAAGTAATACTGGGTGCAGCGTTAGCTGCAATGACAGTGACGGGATCAGCAGCGCTTGCAGATACTCTCAAGCCAGGAGAAGGGATAACCGTTAAACCCGCTCGGGCGACATGGGACACAGGTTTTTTTCAGGAAGCACTTGTTCGACGCGGTCTTGAAACGCTTGGGTATGATGTCGAAAAGCCTAAAACGCTGGTTAACCCTATTTTTTACAAAACCGTCACACTCGGTGATATTGATTACTGGACCAATGGTTGGTTTCCAATGCATAACGATCAGCTACCGAGCAATTTCGACGAGAAAGCCGAAAAGGTGGGTTATGTTATTAAAGCCGGTGGATTAGGCGGATATTTAGTCTCTAAAAAAGAAGCCGATAAATATAATATTACCTCTCTTGCAGATTTTAAACGCCCTGAAGTGAAGAAAGCATTCGATACTAATGGAGACGGTAAAGCGGATTTGACTGCATGTCCTCCTGGTTGGGGATGCGAGAAAATCATCACCCATCATATGGATGTTTACGGTCTAAAAGATTCGATTAATCCGGTGAAAGCAGCTTATGCAGCTGGGATGGCATCCGCTATGGCGGGTTATAAAAATGGTGGTCCGATATTTTTCTATACTTGGGCGCCTAACTGGACCATTTTTAAAATGAAGCCAGGTAAGGACGTAGTGTGGATAAACGTGCCTGAAATTAATCCGACTAAAGCTCAAAGTTCAGCTGTTGAACGAATGACAGTAAAGGGGCTTGAAGGCGCGGTTTCTGATCCGGTAAAACTGGGGTTTGTTGCTTCTGATATTCAGATTGTTGCCAACAAAAAATTCACTAAACAAAATCCTGCTGCAAGGAAGTTCTTTGAGGTATTTACACTGCCATTGGCTGACATCAATGAGCAGAATACTCGTATGAACGATGGCGAAAAGAGCAAGAAAGATATTCAACATCATGTAGATGGGTGGATTACTAACAACCAAGAAAAATGGAACGGTTGGCTTACTGAAGCACGAAATGCGGCTAAATAGTCTCAAGCTTTAATATATAAGTAACCCGGCGTACACCTATTGTACTTCCGGGTTGTTTTTTATACTTATGATTAAACCGTTAAACCGTTAAACCGTTAAACCGTTAAACCGATAGAACTTGCAAGATAGCCCGAGGAATATAGTTAAGTAGGTCACTGGCTAACATGCCATATTGACTTAAGTCCTCTGCAGCAATATCACCTGCTAAACCGTGTAAATAGACACCTAAACATGCGGCATCTATAGGGCTGACACCTTGAGCACAAAAACCAGCTATCATTCCGGTTAACACATCGCCGGTTCCGGCTTTGGCAAGCGCGCTGTTTCCTGTTGGGTTGATAAATACCTGCTCGCCATCACTAATCACAGTATGTTTGCCTTTAAGTACAACGACTGCGTTTAATTGCTTAGCGGCCATATTGGTATAGTGCACCCGTTTGGCTTGGATTTCGCTAACATCAAGATTCAATAATCGTGATAACTCTTTGGGGTGTGGCGTGATAATGCTGTGTTTTGGTAGGGTTATCGATGTGGTTGCGATATTACCTGGGTGAAGTAAGCGACTGATAAAATTCAGTGCGTCAGCATCGAATATGACCGGATTAGGATTAGCTTGTAACTGAGTTAAGAGCGCGTAAAAAAACTCACTATTACCATTAGGGACAGATAAGTCATCTGAATCGCTATTGTGATGCTTATTGTTACCCAGAGAGCTGTTGTCAAGATAATTACGGCTACGACTAAAGTTAACGCTGAGTTGGTCAGTACTTTGGCCAATACTTAATCCACTGCCTATTGAAATCACACTGGCTTGGTTAAGTTTATCGTCAAGTTGTAACACGGCCATTTTATCAATTGCTTGTAGATCAATTGTCTGCCAACGAGCGGTCTGTATTTGTGTTGCTAATAAGTCAGTATTTGGGGCGTTATTATCATATTTTGCTGTCATCTGAGTCAGCAGCGGTAAGGTAACAACATTTGGCGTTAATGCACTCACACTGTCACATACCGATGGGCTGCTGGCTAAGGTGACGTAACCCGCGCCAACCCGCAATGCCGATATACTCGACAGGTAAGCCGCACCGCGATAATGAATCGAACCTGCAATATTCAATACATGGCCAAAAGTCATTTTATGGCTGTTATCTGGCCGAGGCGGTAATAGAGCGTTGATATGGTCATGGGTGAGATTTTGCATAGTGGCCAGCGATTATGATCAATGTTTATATCATAACTTATCACAGCAACCACTAAGATTGATGCCTGCAACAAAAAATGACAATACTGAAGGTATTGTCATTTTATTTATGGTGATACTAAAACTGGATTTAATCGTGATGATATTTTTTAAGCAATGACATGCATATATATCTTTAACATAGTGGCTAAGTTTTTCGGTTAATTTCTTTGTTGGGATTAGCCTTCTTGCGCCAGGTATTCAATAATTTGTTCCATGTTCAGATTAAAATCATCAGCACGCACACACTTTACAATTAAGTCATCAGTGACGGTTGCCAAATCAATTTTTTTATCAGATGCAAAATGATCCGGTTTTAGATGATAAAAGGGTTTCACAAGAGGACGTATTGGATCTTGAGGATTATGGCCTTCAACGATAGCCAGCCTATTTGATTCAAGTTGTACCACAGAGCCAACAGGATAAACTCCCATACAGCGAATAAATTGGTCGACTAAATCTTTATCTAATTCATTGTTGTCTGCTAACGCACGTAAAATACTAAAGGCTTTTACCTGAGCATAGCCTTGTTTGTAGCAACGATGAGAAGTGAGCGCATCGAAAATATCACAAATGCTGATCATACGGCCATAAAGGGTAATTTTATCAGCCGTTACGCCGAACGGGTAACCCAAACCATTGAGTTTTTCATGGTGTAGGCTCGCCACTTCTAAGCTCAGCGCACTGATCCCAGGAGTATTTTTCATGATCTCAATAGAGTAACTGGCGTGAGTTTTCATAATATGAAACTCTTCTTCAGTCAGTCTATCTGGTTTGTTGAGAATGCGATCGGGGATCATGATTTTACCAACATCATGTAAAAAAGCCCCGATGGCCAGTTGATTAACAATCTCTTTGTCGATTTTCTTGTATACGGCAAACATCGTCATGAGTACTGACACGGACACTGAATGCTCAAGTAAATATTCATCTTTATTACGAATATTAATCACACATGATAAGGCATTGGGATTATTAAAAATTAAATCTGTTGATTCGGTGGTAATTTTTTCTACCGGATCCATGTCTAACGGAAGACCGTGCTGCGCATTATGAAACAGCTTTTTTTGAATGTCTTTTGACTCATTGAATACTTGGCGCGCTCGTACTATTTCTTGATTAAAGAAATTTGCTGTCACATCGGTGCGGGCAGGCGTGACTTTTCGAGGCGCTTGAGGCTTAGGCACATTGACCTTAAGATCAACTTTTTCGACAATAACTTCACTTTTACTGGTATCAATGAGCAGCTTAGTAACCGACTTTTGTTTTAATGCTTCGATAACACGCTTGCTTTTAATCACACCGGGCTTAGTTAATGAAAACATGTCTTTAGGTTCAGTGATTTCAACTACATACATTCCAACATTAACGTCAGTAATGTTATGTTCAATCAGCATATATCGGTTCCTTGGGTATTTATTTGCATCAAAGATAAATCAGTTACTCGGTATTTATTCATACAGCATTGCATAAGATAGTTCATTTAACATTGTAATATAAGCAAAAATGCTAAGAACATCAGCCTGTAGCACAATCTTTAGCATGATATTGTCAAATATGTTTGGGCAGTTAATCAATAATGTGACAGGAGTACTATTTGGATATTATGCCTAATTAGCCGTGAGATCCAATGGCTTTGAACAATCATTATTTAATCGTGTTATTTTAGCCAGATTTATAGAGTTTATACCGTTAATACAACCCTTTAAATAAAGGTGTGAATATTGGCTAATGGTACATTAGTCTGAGTTAACACACTGGTAATGTTCAACAATAGAGATTCTGGTCATTGAGAAAATAACGCTATGCTAAGAGTTAACAATCCTAGCTAAATATCATAAATGATTTGAGTCGCGTGAAACCTGTACGTTAACCCTTGGGCATACATCCATATATCGCATATTTTCGCTTATGCTTTAGCATATACATCAGCCGATATTGCTCATTTTATTAATGTTATGGCGTTAGTAATTGCCGTAATGAGTGCCTTAGCTGTTTAAATACTGGTTCGCTGCTATAGCGATGATGTTGAATGACATCGACATTTGCTTGCCAACCAATTTCTTTGAATTCAGAGGGCAACAGCACTAATTGGCCATTATCTACATAGCTGTTGGCAATATGATTAGGCAGCAAGCACCAACCATGTCCCTGTAATGCCAGTTCAAGTAAAATATAATAATTGTCGGCATACCAAACATCTGGACTAATGGCTAACTGAAAGCTACTGGATTTGGTATTGCGTGAGCGCATTAATAATTGGCGGTGCAGCTTTAAGCTGGCTAAGTTATCACATACTTGTTGTGCTAGCGCATGGCTACTGGCGACATACATATCAAACTTAATTGAGCCAATGGATTCAAAATCAATTTGCGTTGGAATAACCAGTTCACTGAAAATAATTCCAGTGACGGCTCGGTCAGTGTCAATCATATCGATAATATCAATGCTTGAAGCGGTTAAAAATTCTAAGGTGACATTTGGGAAATTTGCTTCTAACTCATTAATAATATTTGACAGTTTTTGCAGTGGAATGCCTTCATCTAAGCCAATGGTTAACTCTGAAAGTGTTTGCTGTTCTAAGGTTTGGGCGCAATAGCGTAAGCGTTGATGCTGCGCTAATAAGACTTGGGCATGTGGCAACAGCTTTTTACCGGCCGAGGTTAACTGCGGATATCGTCCTCTACGATCAAATAAGCTAGCGTTGCAGTCTATTTCGAGGTTTATCACATGCTGGCTGACCACCGACTGCGCTTTATGTAAGGATCTTGCAGCAGAAGAGAAAGACCCAGTTTCTACTGTCGCCACAAAGGCCTCAAGTTGCTCAATACTATACATATCGCTTTTCCCGATGTTATCCAGCTATTATGTATCCCTATTCTGGATGACAATAGTTGAAAGGTCACGATATATTGAGTCTATTATGCAAGGTAAAGAAAGAGTGTTTCAGGCGATAACGTTTGAGCTGCTGGCAATGGCGCTCATTGTGCCGACAAGCGCGTTAATGATGAAGCAAGAGGCCAGCGATATGTTGGTTGTGAGTATTGGTTTGTCGTTATTTGCTATGTTATGGAATTACATTTATAACGTGTGGTTTGATAAAATAGTTGGTCCAAATAGGATTGAAAGAACGTTACTGATCAGGATTGTGCATGCATTGTGTTTTGAAGGCGGCATGTTGTTGGTCACTATTCCATTAGTATCATGGTATCTGTCATTAAGCCTTATCGATACCCTGATATTAGAAGCTGGAGTGTTGATTTTTATTTTAATTTATACCGCGGTCTTTAATTGGCTTTACGATATATATCAACCGTATCAAAAATGGTTTGCTAATTTTGCCCAATAATTTGGTTTATTAAATTGGCTCAATAATCGTTAACTTATATTACTTGTATAAACTAATGATTACCTGTGTGGTCTATTAACGCCTAAGCGGAGTTTGTTTATATTACTGTCATGATTATTGTCATGATCACAGTGCCATCTTAGCCCGTCAATAATTATAAGCTGGATGTGAATGTGAAACATGACTGCCTAGGTTGCACATCTTATTTACGCAAACCCTTTTGCTGGGGTTATGGCTGGTCGTATCCTAGAGATTACGGCTCGTTAACTGTCGATGAGCTTAAGCAAGTTGAGCAACTGTCACAACCCTTATTAGTATCACCATTCTAGTTCAACTCAAGAGGGGGCAATATATGGGGCTACCTAGCCAAAATGATACATTTGCATTTTGAGCTTACACGCGAACACTATTTGTGTTTTCTTGAGAAAAAGTGAGCGATTGTTTTCTTCGTAACCACTCAGATGTCTCTGGTTTTTAATATCACTTATCGGCTAGTGTTAACATTTCAGACCGATTAACTCACGCTTTGCAGCTTATTACTTTCAGCTGGTTATTTCAGTTTTTTAATTGATGCTATGTCTTTTATAAACCCATCATCATCAACTAAGTCCGCTTAAATTCATCCACGGTCATGAGTGATGTTGTACCATCCATCACGCTATATTAGGCTTAAACGATATCGTTAACATGACTACTTGCACCACAATATAATTTAAGAGTACAATTGTGCGCTGAAATTGAGCTAACACTTGTGCGCTAAAATGAATCTATTGACCCGACTTAACCAAGTCACCGCAAAAACCTTATTCCATACTGACTCTCTTGGCAGTTATTTCGAACCTATTATGCAGCGCATAAAGCCCGCTTGGCGCACCCATTGGTTTCGCGCCCAAGTGTTGGGGCATCAATTACTTCGTGCCGATGTTGTGCAACTAGACTTGTCTGCAGATAAAGCCTGGCCGCAAGCCATAGCAGGCCAGCACGTGTTATTGACCGTAGAAATTAATGGCCGTTTAATGACCCGACCTTTTTCAATCTCGTCTGCACCCGACCAGTCCCATAGCCAATACCCTAAAAAGCGCGTGATTCGTTTAACCATTAAGACCCATGTTGACGGTGCTTTTACGGCAAAATTATTGGCGAATATAACCGCGGGTACTTATGTCAATTTAAGTGCGCCACAAGGTGAGTTTGCAGTAAGTGACCGTGTCCAACCATCAACACCATTATGGTTTGTGGCGGCTGGCAGTGGCATTACGCCATTTATGGC
The DNA here is from genome assembly GCF_014164545.1 of Shewanella sp. SG41-3. Taxonomy (NCBI): domain Bacteria; kingdom Pseudomonadati; phylum Pseudomonadota; class Gammaproteobacteria; order Alteromonadales; family Shewanellaceae; genus Shewanella; species Shewanella sp. SG41-3. The sequence continues at coordinate 79,842 of NZ_JACJFJ010000006.1, read as the reverse complement.
GATGCTAAACCAACTGGCGTTGCTACCACAACAACCACAAAATCCCATTAATTTGGTTTATTTTGCCAAGCCGGGTGAGCATTTGTATGTTGACGAACTCATGGCGTTACAGCAGCAGTTAAACCAATTAAAAGTGCAATTGCTTATTCGTAAAAATGGCGACAATTTAGCGGATGCTCTGAGTGACTGCACCGTGCAAAGCCAAGTGTTGGTATGTGGCCCAGGCCAGTTTAAGCAGGATGTTGATCGCCAATTAGATGCCATTAATCACCCGTTAAAGCAGCGGCAAGCGGAGTATTTTCAAGCTCCGGTTATGTCGCAAACACACAGCGGCGAGCAGCATATTCAGTTAACCCAGCGTGGTAAACAAACCCAGCTAACATTAGCAACTAACAACTCTTTACTCAATGGCTTAGAGCAACAGGGGATCAGTGCTAATTTTGGTTGCCGTATTGGTGTGTGCCATCAATGCCAGTGTATTAAAAAATCTGGTGTGGTGAGGAATATGCGTACCGGTGAGATATCACAGCAAGGTGAGCAATTAATTCAATTATGTATTTCTCAGGCGGTGACGCCACTTGAGTTGGAACTGTAAAGTGATGAATAAGAATATTAATTTTGATCTGTTAGCTAACGAGTTAGATGAGTTGAAACGTCAAACGTTAACCGAAGTTGGCACAGCCGATGCGGCCTATATTCGTAACGTCATTGTGTGGCAACGAGCTTTAGAGTGGGGCGGGCGTGTGTTATTGATGTTGGGGGTTATTCATCCACTCTGTTGGATTTTGGGTGTGTTGAGCTTAGCCAGTGCCAAAATTCTCGACAATATGGAAATCGGTCATAATGTGTTGCATGGACAATACGATTGGATGAACGATCCTCATATTAACTCGCGTCAGTTTGATTGGGACATAGCCTGTGATGGTAAAAGTTGGCAACGGATCCACAATTATGAGCATCACACTTATACCAATGTGATTGGTAAAGACCGAGATTTTGGCTATGGTTTGTTGCGTTTGTCGAATGACTTTTCCTGGCGGGTTAAAAACCTGTGGCAATTTCTCACTTACCTAAATTTAAGCATGCTATTTCAGTGGGGTGTTTCTTATCATGAACTCGCTGCAGAACGTGTTTTTATGGGCAAAAAGAAACAAGACCGTCCATCAAAAATTGATCCAAGCGAACTGAAACGACGTTTTTTTAGTAAAGGCGGTAAACAATTATTCAAAGATTATCTGCTATTTCCCTTGCTCGCGGGGCCGCTATTTTTGTGGGTGCTATGTGGTAACTTAATCGCCAATTTAATTCGTAATTTATGGACATCGACTATCATATTTTGTGGTCATTTTACCTCAGATGTTCATACCTTTAGCCAAGCTGAGTGTGAAAATGAAACTCAAGGTCAGTGGTATTATCGCCAGGCATTAGGTTCGTCGAATATTCTCGGCGGCAAATTATTTCATATATTCACTGGTCATTTGAGCTTTCAAATTGAACATCATTTGTTTCCCGATCTGCCATCGTCACGCTATCAGCAAGTGGCGCCAAAAGTGCAAGCTATCTTTGCCCGTCACGGTATTGCTTATCATACGGGACCTTTTTTACGTCAATATAGTCAAGTGGTTAAACGAATACTGCGTTATTCGCTACCTTAAGTTATCTTCAGGTTAACGGCTAAGCACTTCAACTGAAGTGCTTTTTTATCAGTAAAATAGTCATTGGCGTCATTGTTGTGAGCCGCTAATATAGGCTAATCGGTTTAGAGTGGATATGCGAAAATGATAGCGTCAGGCAAAGGTGTACGTGCGGTTGCGGTATTAGAAGCCAGTAAAGGAATGTTGGCTTTATTGGTTGCTATCGGCCTGCATGCATATGCTGGGCAAAACCTGTCGGCGCTGGCAACACAATGGATGACTCATCTGCACTTAAATCCTGCGAGTCACTATCCCGGTATTTTTATTTCGGCCGTTAGCGCAGTATCACCATCGAGTTTAACGTTAATGGCAATAGGTGCTGGAGCATATACCTTAATTCGTTTTATTGAAGCTTATGGTTTATGGCATAACTTACGCTGGACTCAATGGTTCGCGTTGGTCAGTGGCGCGATATATCTGCCTTTAGAGCTTTATGAAGTGGTTAATCACTTTAACTTAATGAGTGTGGTGGTGCTGATAATTAATCTACTGGTGGTGGGATATATGTATTTGGTGTTATTTCCTCGTCGCGTTTCAATATGAGCTGTATTTCAAATTTTTTATAAAGCGATTAAGTTGAACTATTAACATAAATTAATCGTTGAGAGTTGATCCTTTATATCATGATGTTAGTATAAATACATTAGTAACGTTAACGATGAGTTAGCCATAGCGCTATTCATCAACAGTAACTATATGGTGTGTAATATATTATTAAGGCATCTGTTAAGATGTTATTGGTTTATTTTTAAATGAGACCTTTTAAAAGAGACCTATGAGTTGAGTAATAGTGTTAATATATAGACTCTATTTATAGGTTTAACACATAGGTTTGATACTATACACTGATGTAATATTATATTAGTTAAGTTGGTATATGCATTAAGGCCAATATATTGTTATTCGATGTTATGCTTATTTTATTAAGCGACTTATGAATAACGTGTATTCACCATTTATACAAATGCTGTAATGTTATGACTAATTAATTCTACTTTGAGAGGAATAAAATGACAGACATCGATATTGGTATAAAAAAAGACGACCGACTAAAAATTGCTGAAGGCTTAAAAAGTTTATTAGCAGATTCATATACACTTTATTTACAGACTCATAATTTTCACTGGAATGTAACAGGCGTACACTTTCGTGAGTTACACCTGATGTTTGAAGAGCAATATACTGAGCTTGCGGTGGCTGTTGATGATATTGCTGAACGCATTCGTACATTAGATGTAGCAGCACCGGGGACTTACAAAGAGTTTGCTCGTTTAAGTTCAATAAAAGAAGTTGAAGGTGTACCAAGTTCTGCAGATATGGTTGATTTATTAACCCAAGGCCATGAGCAAGTGGTTAAAACATCGCGACAAGTGCTTAAATTAGCTCAAGCGGCTGATGATGAATCAACCGCTGCATTAGTGTCAGATCGGATGCGCATACATGAAAAAACTGCATGGATGTTAAGAGCTACACGCAAGTAAGCTGCTGTATGAGATCAACCGCTTCTGATTGGCGTTATATCGCTAATAAAGGCTAATAACTTGCAGTAAAATCAAACCGCTGTCTTTGCTACAGCGGTTTGTTGTTTTTGGCTTTCGGATACGAAATTTATCGATCTCAATAGCCAAAAACGATAATCTAGCGTTTTGATTTTTTGATGATGCTATTGTGACCGATAAAGCCCTTAATAAACTTGCTAAGCATTTATATGCTCAGCGTGGTATTCCTCATCCTGACTCAAACTATTTAGCCTTTGTGCCCCAAAGTATTGAACAGGCTATTGCTGTACAACAATTGATGATAACTCAACATGGCACCATTGCAGGTTGGAAATGCCTAGTTCCGCAAGCTAATGGTCAGTTAATTGTTGCGCCAATATTATCAACAGCAGTGAGCCAGACTATTGATTGCGGCATTATACCCAGTATTAAAGACGGGCAGCCAACCGCGCTGATAGAGCCTGAAATTGCGTTTATTTTAGGTCAGGACATTGAGCCTTATCGCCATTACAGTAATGATGACATTGACCAAGCTATTAGTGCTACACACATGGCTTTAGAATTGATTCAAAATCGTTTTAGTCGTGAGATACAACCCAGTTTTTATCAAAAACTTGCCGATGGCTTGAGCAATCAAGGTCTGTACATAGGTCCAAAAATAGACACTTCTATTGCTTATCAAGCCAGCCATATTGAGGTGGTGGTCAGTGGCGGTGAACGCACCGCAAGATTACAGCAATTTTCTGGGGTACACCCTTGTGAATTACCGCAAAACCCTGTGTATTGGTTAATTAATTACTTAGCAAAATTGGGCATTAAGCTCAGTGCTGGTCAAGCCATTATCACGGGTTCATATTGCGGTGTTGTCAAAGTCCCCATGGCAACAGAAGTGAATATTGAATATACAGGTATCGGTCAATTTAATATCAAGTTTTATGACTTACTTACCTAGTGGAGTTGCTGGCGGATTTAAAGCTGTCGTTAAATAATACGACATATTTTTGTTATCATTTGTTAAAAATTAAAAAAGCGCTCAAAGCGCTTTTTTAACTTTCTAATTGAATAAAGAATTCTTCTAGTTCTCTGTTTACTGTGTCTGTATCGCCGGTGGCTTTGAGATAAGATCGTAAACCAATAATGTGCACTTGTAGCTTTTTCGCCACTTGAGATTTATCTAATTTGCTTGGTAAATCACCATCATGCTGAGCTTTTTCTATGATACTGGCAAAGCGATGCTCAACTTGAGTCAGCAGATCTTTAGCTATGTTCAGTGTTTCTTGATGAGATTCATCGAGTTCAGCTAAAGTGCGCACAACCATGCATAATTCGCTTGGCACTTCGGCACAGCAAGGCACGATAATACTGCGTAAATATTGCTTAAATCCATTCCAGGCACTGTCACTTTGGGCTATTTTTTCATTTAAATCACCCGTGGAGGTTTGCACGTAATGAATCAACGTTTGATGAAATAAATCGGCCTTACTACCGAATGCGGCATATATGCTGCCAGGCCGCATATCCATGGTAGTTTGAATTTCTCGGGTCGAAGTCGCCAAAAAACCTTTTTGCCAAAATAGATTTTTTGCTTTTTCAAGTACTTCTTCACGATTAAATTTGGAAATATTAGCCATTAGTGCCTCTTTTAGTTAGATCACTATTTTACGACAAGCCGGTAACCTAAGGCCAGCCTATTGTGCTAAATATTAATTATAAAGCGTAACAGTTATCTATTGTTAACCCTAAAATAGACACCATATAAGTGACTCAATACAGCCATTGATGCGTGTTATCATTTAGCGTTTTTATCGTTAGCATGGATCAAGTTAACGTTAAACAGCAGTAATTCATTTATAATAAATGACTTCAATATTATGTTTTGTCGTCATTATCTGCTCACTTATTTCAAAGGTGAGGTTAAACCTGCTTGCCAATAATCACGTCAGTGTGTTGTTGTGAATTAAATAGTCAATATTGGCATCACAATGGTGAAATAGTTTGATAAAGTGATTTGCTATTATGGCAACGTCAGAGTAGTGGCAGCAGGGGATTGAGCTGAATATATCATCAACATTAGGATCGCAATAGTATGGCAAATGTGAACATGCCTTTTAACGCAAGTCAGCAACAATTGGCCTTACTACGACTGGTTAATTGGGGTTTAAAAATTGGGCTGATCTTGTTTGCCACAGACTTATTTGGGTTAACAACTCCTCCAATAGCTTTATCATACGTGTTAATTATTGAAGCTTGTTATGTTGGCTTTAGTTATCGTTTTCATCGACTGAGCATGAACAACAATGGTTTGTTGTTTTTAACCTTATTGTTAGACACTTTGTTTTGGGCAACCTGGTTATATTTTACCGGCGGGGCGACCAATGCTTTCGTATCATTACTATTATTACCGATAGCTATTTCTGCCATTACCTTGCCTCGTTGGGCGCCTTGGTACTTAACCATAGTATCAACCGCATTTTATACCTTAATGATTGTCGATATTTCAGATGAAATGCGCGATCCCGCTATGGCCCATGACATGAGCCAAATGCCAATGACCCATACGATACAAGCCAATCAGGCTATGCCTGTAAGCCACAGTATGGATATGGGCTCGCACTATTTAGGCATGTGGTTTAATTTTGTGATTTCTGCATTGGTGTTAACGGTTACCGTAGGTTTTATCGCCAAACGGATACGCCAAAAAAATGCAGAGCTACGCTATTTACGCGAAGCCCAGTTACGCCAAGAAAAGATTTTGGCGTTAGGCACCGCATCAGCACAAATGGCTCATCAGCTGGCAACACCATTGGCAACATTACGCTTATTGGTTGATGAACTGTTCGAATCGGCCAATGATGCTGAACAAACAGAATTGATTAGTGAGATGCAACAAGCGCTTAATCGATGTGAAGTTACCTTAAGCGATTTACGCCTCGCCACAGAGTCGATACGCGAGCATAAATTAACCCACCAACCGGTTAATCAGTTAGCTGATATGTTGATTGACCAAGTGAATTTATTAATGCCAGAAACTCAATTAAACATCACCTTAACGCCACAAGTCGAGCAGGGGATCTTATATACCGACATGAGCTTATTACCGGCGTTAATGGCCCTGATCCAAAATGGCGCTCAGGCGAGTCAAGATAACCAGCACTCAGCCGTTGTTGATATCAATATCAGCCTGTCACAGCCACAAGAATTGAGCATCACTATTCGCGATTACGGTGTCGGCATTGCTACTCATTTGCTTCATACCTTAGGTAATAATATGGTAAAAAGCCCCAAAGGGATGGGCATCGCGGTATTATTAAGTCACACCAGTTTTGAGCGTTTAGGCGGTAAGTTATACCTTAAACCGCACCCAGACTGTGGCACCGAAGCCATAGTGACATTACCGCTTAGTGTACAAAAAGCGAGTTGAAGCTATTTTAACGAATAGAAGCGAATCGAAGTAAACAGAAGTTGAAATAAAGATAAGCTGGATTGAGATCACCATGAACAAGCTATTGATTATTGAAGATGATTTGGCCCTAGCTGCCATTTTAGCCCGCCGCCTCGGCAAGCATGGGTTTGAGTGTAAAACCTGCCATCACGCCAGTGATAGCTTATTAATGGCAAGGCAATTTGTGCCCACCCATATCGTGTTAGACATGAAATTAGCCGAACATAATGGCTTGTCGTTAATTAAACCCTTAAGACAACTTTTACCCCAGGTACACATGGTATTGCTCACTGGCTTTGCCAGCATCGCCACCGCCGTCGAAGCCATCCGCCTTGGAGCAGACAATTACCTCGCTAAACCCGTCGATACCCAAACGTTATTAAATGCATTATCCGTCTCGGTTGAAACCACAACCACTTATGATGATATTGAAGAACAGCCACTTAACCCCAAGCGCGTTGAATGGGAACACATTCAACAAGTGCTCGCCAACAACAATGGCAATGTATCAGAAACCGCACGACAATTGGGTATGCACCGCAGAACCTTACAGCGGAAGTTATTGAAAAAGCCTACGGCTGATAATCGGTAAGAAAGGTGGCTAAACCAAGTGTCATTCCGGTAATGCTTTTGAGCCGGAATCTAGGGTTGTTCTTTTATGTTTTGTGCTTTATGGCCTAAGGCCGCTATCGTCGTGGCGCTTCGCTTACACCAGAGCAAAAGGGTAAAGCGCATTCTTATTTATAAATCAGCCTTTGCAAACCCTCAGCGTTCCGGCAACATTTTCAAAAATCTACAAGGTCGCGACGGAAGGATATCCCGCTTTTAATTTCGTTTGAATTCCGCTTTGGCCCATCTTGTCATAAAGAGTGAAAATGCTAACGATTGTTATGGTGAATGGATTCACGAATGTCGTGGTGGCATGTATGCCAAAGAACGACTTGTAACTCGAAAGCTAGTGGGGATCTGATAGGCAGGATGCCTTGGAATACGTGAAAGGCTATGGTCAGCTCACTGACTCTTTTATAAAGAGTCTTCAATGGCCTCAAGTTCAGAGTTGAATTTACCCATTTGCAGGTACTAACTCATTTTTGGACAGAATTTTTAGAGAAGCTAGTGTTTCAGTTTAATTTTATAAAAGTTTACTCTGATTCGATTGAGTTATTAATATCCCCACCCAGTTTCATTTGAATGTCTGCGAAAGCGCTTGATGCTTGGAATGAGCCAAAAACAAGCAAGCAATAAAATTATGACAGGCATTCAAAAATTAGAACCAATTGGTTACTTGTATGGTGTTGCCATGCTGACGCATGGGGGAGTTCAAAACACAACAATATCGATTAGCTCACACTGATAGGTTCAGCAATACCGTTTCAGCTCACATTTTTAAATGAGTTTCTTTGCTATGTTTTATTGTAAGCTGAGTCGCAATATGATTATTTAAGGAGGGAGTATGGGGAGATCACTTGTATTGTTTGTTGCTTTTAGTCTAATACCCATATCTTCTGTATATGGAAAAGAATTAAGACTTGCCGTGGTACCTAAATTTCATAGTGTTTTTTTTGAGCGAAGCAAAGCTGGCTGTATAGATGCAGCGGCTCAAATAAAAGGCGTGGAATGCATATATCGGGGACCAGATATAAGTAATGTTAGGATGCAAGATCAGGTAATAAATCAACTTATTGATGAAGGTATAGACGGTATCGCAGTAGCCGTTACACAATCTAAATATCTCGTTAAAAATAGCCTTAAGAGAGCTAAAGAAGCAGGTATTCCGGTTATTACCTATGACTCTGATATTGATGTTTCAATCAATGAAGATCCTAATAGTTTACGCCTAGCCTATATCGGCACTGACAATTTTGAATTGGGTAAGTCATTAGGTGAAGAGTTAAAAAAACTTCGGCCCAATGGGGGAACGCTAATAATGCAATCTGGGCGACCAGATTCTCCCAATCTGAATTTAAGATTGATGGGTGTCCGTTCCGCATTATCGGGAAAAAAATACGATGTACCTCCTGGAGAATTGCTTAATAACGATTCGGGATGGACTGAAGTTAGAGAACCTTTCTTTAATTTTGATCAATTGGATCAATCTATTAATCAAATGGAGTCTGTAATGAAAGGTAAGCCTGTAAAAGCAGACTCTTTTATTGCTGTTGGTGGTTGGCCGCAAAATGACCAAGCACTTTATCGTAAAATGATTGCCCCGTACCAGGCAAAAATTAATAACAACAAGGTCATCATTGTTATTACTGACACATCCTCTGAACAATTAGCTATGTTGGAAGATAATCTTGTTCATATCAATATTGGTCAAGCCCCATATGAAATGGGAAGACTAGCCATTTTGACACTGTATAAAATTGTAACAGAACAAAAATATGAGAAAACAATTTACACACCTATCACAGTTTGCACACCAGAGAACGTTGATACATGTACCAAGATTACGGGATTGTAATCATATTTAAACAGCATGGTATAAAAGCTAACGAATAACTATTTATAATATTTCCCAAATATCTTTGAACAAAACTTTGTTTAAGGTATTAATTAACTCAGCTTACTTGGTATTAGTTTAGCTTGATTTATAATGTAGCTTCATTTGAGCTTATTGCCTGCAGCATGCTAATGTGCAGATGATTAAGCGAGACGCCACGAGCACATCCCTGTGGGCTTAACCAAAACATCCCTGTTTTGGATACTCGCTGACTCATCTACACCTGTAATTTAACTCTCTTCGATTTAGCCGCATAGTTGTCTATAGATGAAAGCTAAATAGAAAAAGCTCAAATCTAATTAGCTGACTTACTTTGGGGCTGATTCGTGTCAGCCTAGATACTCCGTATCGCGACACGAAGATGGACAAAAGCATGTTAGACAAATCACTCTAAAACTCTCCATTCAGATGAGAAAAAATAACTTAGAACTTTAAACGTTTGTTATATCTCTGCTTGTGAAGCCAGATCCCTTAATTGTTTTTCGGAAGAAGAATAAACCTGCTCATATGATGAATTGAGTATAATTTGGTTAAATTCTTCTACAGATGACTGGTCAAAGCTCATTTCTGTCACAGAGCCAAAAATTTTATTTTCAACTAAAAACACAGCCAAATTAGGGGATAGTGGATAGTAAAGACCAAAATTTTCTGTCTGCTCGCTTTGATCTCTTTTTGTGTCTAAGTAATTTATCACAGGTTGATCACAAGTAATAAATGGAACATCACTAGTGTTTTTTGCAACAACTAATTTATAGTCCGCTCTATTCGCATATAGGTTGGCAGCTAGCTTCGATGAGAATACAACCCGTATTAAGTTTGCGCACTTTATTATTTGATCACGGTTCTCCCCGGTTACACATGAAACCAATGCATCATGTTGCTTTTTAGTACGTAAGTATTGCATGCAGATATAGTTTAAAAAATGTGCTGCACTTTTATCATTTTCAAAAAAGCTTGTATCTTCAACCAGTTGTTGTGCCAGACAAGGGTCACCTTGTGACTCAATTTCAGATTGAATCTCTTCTTCAAGATTCGTGGCATAATGCTTTTTTAGATTTTCTATTCCAGCATGGCTTCCATCAGACTGAAAACTTTCTAATTGCTCTACCTGACGGAACAAAGAAAATAGTCGGTCAAAAATAGCATTTGTCGATTCACCTACATCACTTAAAAATAAATCTCGAACAAAACTAAAATCTTGTTCAGTAAGGCTATTTACTTTGTAAAAGTAGCTTTTCTGGCCAACATTCATTAAGTCTCTTGTAGAAAATACATATTGCTTATTTCTCATGCATGCGAGCTTATTGTCTACCAACCAAGACTTGAGATAACGTCTCCATACGTAGTGTTGTTTCTTTTTCTTTTGATCGAACATTTCAAACGTCCTCCGGAGACATAACGTCGCGTTAAGTTAAGTGGTGAGCAACGCTACCAGCCTACCTAAACCATTGTGACATAAATACTTAAACCGAGTATGCAAAACTAGCACTCTAGAATTTAGAGCTAACATCAGAATAATTTATTCGTACATGATATCTCGCAATGACTCTATCGGCGATACATGGTGCTCATAATGGTCATTAGCATCATGTTGAGTATCAGCAATGAAGATTCGCCATCTTAAAATCACAAATTTCAAAGGAATAAAATCACTTTCATGGAGCCTTCCTGAGAGCTCTGTCATTGCCCTAATAGGAAAGGGGGACTCAAGCAAAACAACCATTTTAGAAGCGGTTAGATCTGTATTCTATCCGCATTGGTCGTTACAGCTTAGTGATACTGACTTTTATAACTCAAATACCGATGAGCCAGTTATTATCAGAGCTACAATTGGTGACTTACCTGAAGAGCTTCTAAATATTGGTAAATATGGGCTTCATTTGCGGGGTTGGAACCAGAAGGAGCTTAGTCTTCAAGATGAGCCACAACAGAAGGAAGTCGATGGTGTTCTGGTGGATGATGAACCTGTTCTTACAGTCGAGCTCAGAGTTGATTCAGATCTCGAACCCCACTGGAATGTCATAACGGATCGTAATCCCGATGGTACAAGTTTCTCGCTATCAGATCGAAAACGGCTTAATGCAACGTTCATCGGCGCTTATAGTAATAAGTTGTTTAGTTGGGATACTCACAGTCCCTTGTCTAAACTTACTGACAAAACCAATCTACTATCCAGTTTAGCTAAAGTTACGCGGGCGGCAAAAGCCTCGTTCGATGCAAATCGTGGTGAGCTTAAACCTTTGGATGACGCAGCTAAAAAAGTTCATGATCTCGCTAGAAAACTCGGTGTGCAAACTGGAGAGATATTTCGTAGTCACCTTGATGTAAGTGCCGTTAATGTCAAAGCCGGTGGTATTGCACTACACGATGGTGAGATTCCTATACGCCAATTAGGGTTGGGATCTAGAAGAATGTTGGCTTGCGGACTTCAAACCGAGAACCTAGAAAGTCAGCATATTACATTAATAGACGAAATTGAACATGGATTAGAACCCCACCGCATATCTCGGTTGCTAAAGCACATTAAGGAAGACACCAAGGGAACCTATCTTTTTACAACCCATAATCCTACCGTCTTGCGCGAACTTGATTTTTGTGAGCTAAACGTAACCCACAGCGCAGATGGTCATGTTAGCGTTCGCAATACTGCGGAAGAATCAGCGGGAGCATTCAATATTCAAGGTACAATTAGAGGGCATGCTGATTCATTTCTCTGTCCCAAAGTTATTGTGTGCGAAGGTGCAACAGAAGTTGGCTTCATTCGAGGGCTTGATGACTATTATGTTAGCCAACACAAAGAATCTATGAGTTATTTCGGCGTCTCATATTTAAACGCATCCGGTGGTGGTAATGTTCGAGGCCGAGCTGAAGCAATGCATGCATTAGGATATAAAGTTGCAGTATTCGTCGACTCCGATGCCCCAAAGCTATTTGGTGATAAAGATAGCTCTGAGTTAGAAAAAAAAGGCATCAACGTTGTCATGTGGAAAGGTGGAATTGCAATTGAACAAAGACTGTTTATGGATTTGCCATGGTCACTCGTAGTTGATTTTCTGACTTATGCCGTTGAAGAGCTTACTGTAGATGTAGTGCAGAATGTTAACTCCAAATATGAAGGTCGAGTACCTCCATTAATTGGTGATTGGAATGATACTCCGGAGTATCGAAAAGCGATCGGAAGTGCTGCAAAATCGTCGGGGTGGTTTAAGAATATGTCGCTGGGTGAGGTACTGGGCCAGAAAGTTGCCGCATGTTTCATTGATGGCGGTTTGGATGACACAGACACTCACAATAAGCTTTTAATACTAAGAGGTTTTATAGAAAGATGACAGATCAATTGGCTAGATCTTTAGCGAAAAATCCAAAATCTGGCTATATCATCGCCCCCGCTGGTTTTGGTAAGACATATCTCATTGCTGAAAGCATTAAATACTGCGAAGGTAGGCAGCTAATTTTAACGCATACCTTTGCTGGGATTGATTCTATTAAAACTAAGTTAGCGAATCAAAATGTACCATCAAGCCAATATCATATTGATACGATAGCTTCGTTTGCACTTAAGTGGGTTCGTGCTTATCCTGCAAGTACTGCCTGGGCTATAAATGAACCCGAAACAGCGCAAGATTGGGAGTCTCTCTATCAGAAGTGCACATCGCTGTTTACTAAGAGCTTCGTTCATAAGGTTTTCAATAGTACTTACACAGGTGTGTTCGTGGATGAATATCAAGATTGTTCATTAGTTCAGCATGAACTAGTACTCAAACTACTTGAATTGAAACCGACCAGATTAATTGGCGATCCGCTTCAAGCTATTTTCGATTTCGGCGATGGAGTAGTTGATTGGGAAAAAAGTATCAAGCCACGATTTGATAAGTTGGGAACATTGACAGTGCCATGGAGATGGAAACTGTCAGGTGCTGAGGCCCTTGGTAAATGGTTATTCGAAATTAGGGATAAAATCGCAGAGGGCAAATTTCCTAACGCACCACGAGAATTACAGGGTTTTAATCATATTCATTGTGACCTTGATAATGCGAAAGACCAAAAACGACTTACTGAGTTTCGAAAACAAGGAAAAGAAAAAGGGAGTTGCATTGTTGTGTACCCAGGGTCAGGGGAATATAAGAACAAAACGCATTTATTAGCTAAAAGTCTTTCTGGAATATTCACTAGCATCGAAGAAGTTGAGGGCAAGGCTCTCAAAAGTACTGTCGATAAGCTGGTTAAAGCTAAGAGCAATAGTGCAAAACTAGTAGTAGTAATCTCTTTCGCTAAGTTATGCATGACTTCTGTTGGTGCTTTACTTCCCAATGCGACAGTCGATGGTAGAAAAGCAAAAGTAAACGTACGGACAAAGCTTCCCTTGGAGGTTCAATCAGCCAATAGTTATGTGGAAAGCGGCCAAATAATTCATCTCATGGCGCTTCTTAAAGGGCTTGCCCAGCACACTGAAACCAAGGTGTATCGTCGAGATTTGTTCTCCCGTTTTCTTTCGGTCTTGAGTTACGCCCAAACAATACCTTTAGACGAAGCAATTAAACGATATAGGCAAGATTTTAGACATTTAGGGCGCCCTGTTCGTATGAGTAATCAAATAGGAACCACACTACTGGTCAAAGGCTTGGAGTATAATCACTGCATCGTGGCTTACCCCACAAAGATGAGCGCAAAAGAGTTTTATGTCGCGTTAACGCGAGGCACTCAAAGTGTTACCGTGATATCACAGCCTGATGCCCAGAAATAACGGGATAGGTACAGAGTAACTTAACGCAGAAACTGTGCCTGATTAATAAGTTATTTTGAGGCGAAATTTGGTTTATAGATTGTGAATAATTTTTTGTTCTAAATGATAATGGGGCATAAATGATTTGCATACCTTGCTTGCAATTGGCGTGATTCAACTCTGAACTTGAGGACGTTGAAGAAAATAGCGTGAGCCTGACAGGATGTCAGGCTAGCTTTCGTTGGGCAGGGATGGCCTATCGGAAGCGTTAGCATTTTCGAATAAGTGCGAAGCTGCATACACTTGAAGTTAAAAGCTGGATCAATCCCCATGGCGACCTTTTCGCAGCTGTTGTTTTGTAAATCGCGAAAATGTTGCGGGGCGGCTGGGAGTTCCAAGAGGGAATAGCCGTTGATTTCCTCTTGGTCTGGTGTGGGCGAAGCGCCACGACGTTTGTGGCCACAGGCCATATTACAAAATCATTTTGGGGCAAAGATGAGTTAGATTTTTGGCTTTTAAAGTACACATTCAACTCTGAACTTGAGGCCGTTGAAGACTCTTTATAACAGAATGCGTGAGCCTGACAGGACATCAGGCTAGTTTTCGCTGTACAGGTCGTTCTTTGCCTTCCATGCCACCACGACATTCGTGAATCCATTCACATCAGATTCCCATCGCAAGCGTTAGCATTTTTACTCTTTATGACAAGATGGGCCTAAGAAGGTTACAAATCAAAGTTAAAAGCCAAACTTATTTCCGTCGCAATTTTTTCGCAGCTGTTGTTTTTTAGATAGCTAAAATGTTGCCGGAACGGCAGGGGCCCATTCTTTTATAAACAGCAAAGAGCGGATTGCTGTTGATCCCCTTTTGGTCGGCGTAGGGTGGAACCTTGCGATCTTAATTCAAACGAAGTTTGATAACTCGGTATGGGCGAAGCGCCCGACGTTAGTGGCCGCAGGCCATAAGTCAGAATAGATACCTATTACAAGCTATCGATTTTACAGATTCAGCAAGCTAAGCTTTCCATTATTATAAGCAGAAGTTACCATGGATGCGGGTTGTTTCCGTTTCTCTCAGGATCTTTCAAATTACCCTGCGCAGGCCTTCGACATCAAAGGATGAAATGATTCGACTCCAGACATCGAACAAATTGAACAAATTGAACAATCATCGATACGACATATCACGCAGCGGGGAATAGCCCTTCTACTTAATCAATAAGGTATCCCTATGACTAAGCAACTGTCCCAGCATACATCCGCAACTGTCGAGACAGTTGACGATCTTGCTAAATTGGCCAATTACTCTTTGATGGACACGCTTAATAGTGATCCTGACGCAACAACAAATGGCGACGACCATAGAGCACGACAAGTGTTTTCGGGGCACTATGTCCCTGTTAAGCCGACGCCTATTGAAAACCCTGAGTACGTAGCACACAGCCAACGCTTTTTTAGTGAGTTGGGTTTTGCAGACAGCATGGCGCAGTCTGCCGATTTTATTAGCTTGTTCTCTGGCGATATTTCGCAGGTTCCAGAGCCGATGCGCAAGGTCGGTTGGGCGTGTGGCTATGCACTGTCAATCTTCGGCACCGAATACATCCAGCAATGTCCGTTCAGAACTGGCAATGGCTACGGCGATGGTCGTGCGGTTTCGGTGCTTGAGGCTGTCATCAAAGGTAAACGTTGGGAAATGCAGCTTAAAGGGGGAGGTCGTACGCCATATTGTCGCGGCGCTGACGGCCGTGCTGTGTTGCGATCCAGTGTGCGGGAGTTCCTCGCACAAGAACACATGCACGCGCTTGGTGTGCCAACGTCACGTTCGCTAAGTTTGTATGTGTCTAAAACTGAGACGGTCCAGCGGCCGTGGTATTCCGAGGGCTCTAACTCACAAGATCCTGACCAAATGATCACCGAGGCTGTGGCTATTTCAACTCGTGTGGCACCCTCGTTCATTCGGGTCGGCCAGCTTGAGCTATTTGGTCGCCGCGCTCGCAAGCAAGAACACCCACAAGCGATGGCAGAGCTTGAACAACTGATGCTGCATTTAGTTGATCGAGAATACGCTGATGTTATCGACCCGCAACTCACCAATGCCGAAAAGGTATTGGTGCTGGCGGGCGAGTTCCGAAGTCGTTTAACTTCATTGATAGCGAACTGGATCCGTGTCGGCTACTGTCAGGGCAACTTCAACAGCGATAACTGTGCCGCAGGTGGCTTTACACTGGATTATGGTCCGTTCGGATTTTGTGATGTGTTTAACCCGCAATATCAGCCTTGGACAGGTGGTGGACAGCACTTTGCATTTCTTAATCAAGGTGTGGCAGCGGAACGCAATTTCTTGATGTTTTGCACCGCATTAAGCCCATTACTGGCGTCTGAGCCAGATTATGTCGACCAGCTGCAACAGCTGGTCAATGGTTTTTCGGCCGAGATGCAAGCAAAAATGGAGCAGATGTGGGCCGCCAAACTTGGGCTTGGCACTTTTAACGCGGCGCTATTTGATGAACTTGAAACGCTCATGCTGCAAACCCCTGTGGATTACACTCTGTTTTTCCGCGAGCTTTCGGCGTTACCGGATGATATTGGCCCACTGAAAAAAAGTTTCTACCGAGACTTAGCACAAGCCCCCGCAGGACTTGAGCAGCGTTGGTCTGCTTGGCTGACACAATGGCAATCTCTGCTCGACAGTAATGTGGTCGACAGCTCTGAGGTTGGCAGTACCGGTGACACAAATACGCAGGCGCGCAGTCGTGATGAGATTTCTGCACAGATGAAGGCTGTTAACCCTAAATATACCTTGCGCGAGTGGTTGCTAGTGCCTGCTTATCAGCAAGCCAGCGTCGGTAATTATGCACCGGTTAGAGAATTGCAGGCTGTTATGACCCAGCCTTACGCAGAGCAGTCCCAGCAAGTTGACGACAAATACTATCGAACCAAGGCATCTGAATTCTTTGGTGTTGGTGGTTGCTCGCATTTGAGCTGTTCATCGTGATTTTTTAGGCTATTGTCACCGCCTGTCTAAATGATTCAGTTTACATAGGCTGGCTGGCAATGATTTGAGCAGTAACAGGGCTTGTTGTGGGTCCCATTTTCGGTGGTGCTCGGCAGTTGGCTATTTCTGTCTGGCAAAATCAAGCGTCACTAGGTTAGTGGCCACAGGTCATAAAAAAAGGGCCTCTGTTGATAGAGGCCCTACAATCTTAATAAGATTAAAAGTGATACCTTTACCCAGTATTTATCCCCATTCCCATAGCAAATAAACACTGAGTAAAGTTACACATGCATTGTGTAGACATTTGATTGAAACCTCAAAGTATGCAATCAAACAATGCTAACGTGTTGTATCAAAAGTGGATTAACGTCATGAGTTAATGGTTCATTCTTAACAGGGGATCTCATTGACGTCATTCAGTAAATTCAGTGTGCTTAATCGCTGCGATTGTGGCAATCAATAAAGTCCAAACTGCGACACATTGTCGCAGGCGTTGCCTATTAATCCTCCTATGCATAGGTATTAGCTTGGTGTATGCAATGAAATGTAAGATATTTATCATCACGATTTAATCCTTCAGTATCGAAACAATGCCTCTGAGAATCATCAAAATAATCTTGCTATCAAAAATGGAAAAGTCTGCGGCGATATTTACTAAATAAGCACTACATATTGTAAGGATATTGGCATACATTGGTTGCACGATTATGAGTCGTTAGTCATGACATTGAATCAATAAGTGTTGATTGAGTGCCATGTTTAATAACGCTTTGGGGATACATCGCTTATGAAAATAGCATTATTTATACCTTGTTTAGTCAACCAAATGATGCCAGAAGTGGCCATCGCAACCCTGACATTATTAGAAAAATTGGGTCATGAGGTTTTTTTCCCTGCAGGACAAACCTGTTGTGGACAACCGATGACAAACTCAGGTTGTTTTGACGAAGCTAAAAATACTACCCTTAAATTACTCAATGCCTTCAAAGGGGTTGAGTGCGACGCCATTGTTTGTCCTGCAGCCAGTTGCTTAGTCGCTGCGAAAGAAAACTTCCATGAGTTTGATGACAGCAAAGAAGCTCAAGATGTGATTAATAAGCTTTATGAGTTGACCGAATTTCTACATGACGTTGCTCCGATTAAATCCTTTAAACGTCCAGTGGCAGCTAAAATAAGTCTGCAAATGAGCTGTCATGGTATCCGTATGCTTAATTTAGCCACGCCCACGGAAGAAATGGGCAAACAACGCTTTAACAAAGTAGAAGCGGTACTGGGCAACATTGCCGGGCTTGAAATTGTCTACCCAGCACGTATTGATGAGTGTTGCGGCTTTGGTGGTACGTTTGCGGTTGATGAAGGTGCTGTGTCAGCCAAAATGGGTAAAGATAAAGCCCAAGCGCACGCCGCAACCGGTGCTAAATATGCAGTAGGGTTTGATCCCTCATGTTTATTGCATTTAGATGGCATGATCCGCCGTCAACAATTACCGATAGAAACCCGTCACATTGCCCAAATCATTAATGACGCACTTTAGGAGCCACTATGTCCGAACTATATACCGCATCGGGTTCTAAGGTGCATGCCCATAAAGCTGATATTTTCTGTCGCGATGAAACCAGAGTTGATTGGCATTCTAAAGCCCTGTGGGCATTACGTGAAAAACGTGATCGTGCCGCGGGCAGTTTACCTGAATGGGAGCAACTAAGGCTGCTAGGCTCACAGCTTAAACTGCACACCTTGAGCCATTTAGCGCAGTACCTTGAACAATTTGAACAACAATGCATTAGTAATGGCATTAAAGTGCATTGGGCTATAGATGCCCAGCAACATAATGAAATTGTCCACGGTATTTTAGCTCAACATCAGGTTAAGAAGCTGGTTAAGTCTAAGTCGATGTTAACTGAAGAATGCCATATGAATCCGTATCTAGAACGTCACGGCATTGAAGTGGTTGATACCGATTTAGGTGAACGGATTATACAGCTAGCACATATGCCACCTTCGCATATTGTGGTGCCGGCCATTCACATGAAAAAAGAAGAAGTGGGTGAGTTATTTCACCAACAATTAGGCACTAAGGCTGGTGAGTCGGATCCCTTATATTTAACCCGTGCTGCTCGTGCGCATTTGAGAGAGAAATTCCTCAGTGCCGATGCGGCCATGACGGGGGTTAATATGGCGATTGCCGATCAAGGCGCTATTGTGGTGTGCACCAACGAAGGTAACGCTGATATGGGCGCTAACTTACCTAAGCTGCAATTGCACTCAATGGGCATTGATAAAGTACTGCCTGATATGGATTCTGCTGGGGTGTTATTGCGCACCTTAGCCCGAAATGCAACTGGGCAACCGATCACCACTTATTCTTCATTTTATCGCGGTCCGCAAGATGGCGGCGAGATGCATGTGATTATTGTTGATAATGGCCGTACTGAGATGATGAAGGATAAAATTTTAGCCGAATCGCTAAAGTGTATCCGTTGTGGCGGCTGTTTAAATACTTGTCCGGTATATCGCCGTTCAGGTGGGTATAGCTATAACTATACGATTCCTGGTCCTATTGGCATTGCTGTGGGGGCTAAGCATGATGATACCAACTCTATCCCTTGGGCATGTACTTTGTGCGGGAGTTGTACCTATGTGTGTCCAACAATGGTGCCATTAGATAAGATTATTGCTCATCATCGTCGTTTAAAAGCCGAGGCTAAGACTTTGCCTTACGGAAAAGGTGGCTATATGCCGTTAGTGGGGCGCTTTATGGCCAGTGAAACCTTAATGAATACCTCTATGTCGGCAGCAAGGTTAGCCTTACGGGTGTTACCGGGGAGTTTACTTAAGCCATTTAGTGGTGCATGGGGTAAGTATCGCGAATTACCAGTGGCACCAGAATCAAGCTTTGCTAGCTGGTATAACAAGAATCGGAGACGTTAATATGTCGAGTAAACAAACTATTTTATCAGCATTATCACAGTCGGCATTGGATAATCATGCCATGCCTGAGATCGATGTTGTGGCAAATAATGATGATCTTGTCGGCCAGTTTAATGCCAGTTTACAGTCTGTTGCAGCTACGCTTCACACTGACGGCGGTTTAGCCTCGCTCCAGCAAGCTGTAGATGATCTGATAAAGCAAAATATGCAGGTGATATCATTAATTGAGGGCATTAAAGGTAATCGTTCAGTGCCAACAACTGCGCATCTTTTAGCGGATATTGATTATGCTGTGATTCCAGGCGATCTCGGTGTGGCCGAAAACGGTGCGATTTGGGTTAATCAACCGAGTCATAGAGTGACGCCGTTTATTTGCGAAAACCTGATCTTGGCATTATCCAAAGACAATATTGTCGCCAATATGCATCAAGCCGTTAAACAGGTGTCGCTGCAACAAGGTGATTTAGGATTATTTATATCGGGTCCGTCTAAAACGGCTGATATTGAGCAAGCATTAGTGGTGGGCGCCCATGGTGCCTGTAGCTTAAATGTGTATTTGTATTAATTTAAATGAGCCAAGAGTCGTGAGTAATGTTTAACTCATGACTCATTAACACTAGCTTGCCGTGATGCCATTGACTAAGTCAGTGGCATCACTGTAACTGTTTGTCAGATTGAATCGATATCATCAAGCTATTGC
The DNA here is from genome assembly GCF_014164545.1 of Shewanella sp. SG41-3. NCBI lineage: Bacteria > Pseudomonadati > Pseudomonadota > Gammaproteobacteria > Alteromonadales > Shewanellaceae > Shewanella > Shewanella sp. SG41-3. Next base: position 59,356 of record NZ_JACJFJ010000006.1, on the reverse strand, counting down.
AACAGCAAAAACAGCAACTCAAATCAGTAAAAATAGCCATCCACTGCCTTTATAAAAGCGTTCAATCATTCCAAGTAGTTAAACCCAAGTACAGCTTAAAAATAGTCGAAAATACTCGCTGCTCGCTGCTGCAGAAACTCAATAAACAATTTTACCTTTAATGGTTGTTGTCGGCGTTGATGATACAAGATGCTGATACGGCGATGCTCGCCGGCCCATTGTGGTAATACTGTTATAAGCTCACCGTGTAAAAGCTGTTGTTTAACGAATAACTCAGGTCCGTATAAAATCCCGCCATCACCGACGGCTGCCCGCACTGCGCCGTGTAAATCACCTAAAGTTAACTTTGCTGGTCCATCGTAATAATATTGCTCACCGTCGCAATGTTTTAAGCTCCAGTTAAACAGTGGCCATACTTTAATTAATTGGTAATCAACCAGCTGCTGCGGGTGCTGTAGTTCAATCAGTTGCTTGGCATAAGTTGGCGATGCGTAGAGTCCGTAGTTCAACACCCCTAATGATGTTGACACCCAAGATGAGTCTGGTTGCGCACCACCTACTATCGCGACGTCGACACCTTCATCGATTAAATCAATGGTGCTGTTATTTTGGGTGATATGCAGTTGAATGTGCGGATGTTGTTTTGAAAAGTCATTAATCGCTTCAATTAAGATCATCGAGGTAATAGAGACGGGTGTTGATATCCGCAAAGTGCTTTGGGGTTCATTGAGCGCTTGGCCACAAATCGTATCGAACTGTGCCACCACATGATGATAACGGTCGAATAACGCTCCGCCTTCTTCTGTTAATCGCAGCTTACGTGTGCTGCGCATAATTAACTGAGTATTGAGGCTCTGTTCTAGTTTACTGATTTTGCGACTAACGGTGGCAATAGGTAACTGTAATTCTTGCGCAGCAGACGAAAACCCTCCGGCATTGACCACGTGAACAAATAGATGGATCAATTCAAGATGACAGGCTAAATGTTGGCTCATTAAGAAACCCTTATTTTATTATTCGACTTATCCATTGTTTGCTCAGCACTGAGTAAAACGGACAGTTGGGTGAGCATCTGGGCATCATATTGATATCAGTAATGCCATTTTGGCTAATATTAGCATGGGCTGACTTAAGGCATTACCGACTGATTGCATAAATTAGTGATAGGTAACACTTTAGGAGGGATTTTATTTATTGTCGACAAAAAGTCTATTTTGGGGTTGTTATACGCCTTAAAGGTGCTATATTGTCGACAACTTGTTTTGAGTTATCCCATTTTATATTCAAGGTATGAGCATGATCCAGCCGATTACTTCAGCAGATAAGACCTTTATAGCCCTAAGAGACGATATCGTCGAAGGTCGTATTGCAGCGGGTTCTAAGTTGAGTGAAACTGAATTGTCGACAAAGTATGCCGTCAGCCGTGCGGTGATCCGTGAAGCCATTAACCGCTTAGAGTCGTGCCATATTGTTGAGCGTAAAGCGAACGTCGGTGCCAGAGTCGTAGCCTTGTCACCTCAGGGACTTATCGAATTATACCAAGTGCGTGAATCACTTGAAGGAATGGCAGCACGGTTAGCGGCAAAGAACATGACCGACGATGAAATAGCCGATTTAAACCAGTTATTGCAATCTCACTTTGACGAGGTCAAAGGTGGCGAGTCTTATTATCAAGAAGCTGGCGATGTTGATTTTCATTACCGCATCATCTTAGGCAGTAAAAATAAACACCTAATTTCAATGCTATTTGATGGCATTTATCACTTGGTGCGCATGTATCGAGTGCAACTTGGCATGGCGGGTCCGCGTGTAACGACTGCTTATGATGAACACAAACATATTGTTCAGGCCATTTTAAATCGTGACGCAGAATTAGCCGAAATGCTGATGCGCCGCCATATTTTGTATTCTAAAAATAGTATCGAACATAAATTATCGTAACGACTATTCTGTAGCGTTTCGCGTTTACAGTATTAATTGCAGAGAGGGAAATATCATGAGTGCAGGTAAAAAATTTCGTCAAGCATTAGCCAATAACAAACCACTGCAAATAGTGGGTGCCATTAATGCTTATTCAGCAATGATGGCTAAGCAAATTGGCCATCAAGCCATTTACTTATCCGGTGGTGGCGTGGCTAACGCCTCTTATGGTTTACCTGATTTAGGCATGACATCGTTAAATGATGTGTTGGTTGATGTGCAACGTATTACATCTGCTTGTGATTTACCTTTGCTGGTGGACATTGATACTGGTTGGGGCGGGGCATTTAATATTGCCAAAACTATTCGTGATATGGAAAAAGCGGGCGCAGCCGCTGTGCACATGGAAGACCAAGTAGCGCAAAAGCGTTGTGGTCATCGTCCTAATAAAGAAATTGTCCCCGTAGAAGAAATGGTTGACCGCATTAAAGCGGCTGTTGATGCCCGCACAGATCCTGACTTTTTCATTATGGCGCGCACAGACTCATTTGCTCAAGAAGGCCTTGAAGCAGCAATTGAACGTGCTAAAGCCTATGTTGCAGCGGGTGCTGACGGTATTTTTGCTGAGGCAATTAAAACCGAAGAGCATTATCGTGCTTTTGCAGCAGCACTTGATGTGCCTATTTTGGCTAACATTACCGAGTTTGGCCAAACTGAACTGTGGAATAAACAGCAATTAGGCGAGTGGGGCGCATCTATGGTGTTGTACCCATTGAGCGCATTCCGTGCGATGAATAAAGCAGCCGAAAATGTTTACAGCGCTATTTTAGTTGATGGCGACCAAAAAGCGGTGGTTGATACCATGCAAACGCGGATGGATTTGTATGACTATTTAGGCTACCACGATTATGAACAAAAATTAGACAGCCTATTTGCCGAAGGCAAAAACAAATAGCCAGCCACTCTAAGAGTGTGGACTGCTTTTATAATCAAAATAAAAATACCCTACAATCGCGATTAAGTACTGCTCAATCGCGACAAGCACAATAAGGAAGAGATCATGGTTGACAAGAAATTATCAGGCGCAGGATTACGCGGTCAGAGTGCTGGCGAAACTAAATTATGTACTGTGGGTAAATCAGGTTCAGGTCTGACTTATTGCGGTTACGATGTATCAGATTTAGCCGATAATGCGACCTTTGAAGAAGTCGCATATTTGTTATTTAATGGTGAATTGCCGACTCAAGCACAATTAAGTGCTTATAAAGCCGAATTGAAAGCGCAGCGTGATTTACCCGCTGCCCTTAAAGCCGTATTAAAACTGATCCCTGCTGATGCACATCCGATGGACGTGATGCGAACAGGTTGCTCGTTTTTAGGTAACCTTGAACCAGAAGTTGATTTTACTCAGCAACATAAGGCCTCGAACCGCTTGCTTGCCGCGTTCCCAGCTATCATGTGTTATTGGTACCGTTACAGCCATGACGGTGTTGAAATTGATTGCACTACAGATGAAGACTCTCTTGGTGGCCATTTCCTTAAGTTACTTCGTGGTGAAACGCCGTCAGAGCAACATCGCCGTGTAATGGATGTGTCGTTGATTCTTTATGCAGAGCATGAGTTTAACGCATCTACCTTTACTGCGCGCGTATGTGCATCAACCTTATCAGATATGTATTCGTGTGTGACTGGCGCGATTGGTTCATTACGCGGCCCGCTGCACGGTGGTGCTAACGAAGCGGCGATGGAGATGATCCAAAAATTTAGCTCGCCTGCCGACGCTAAAGTGCAAATGGCCTTGATGCTTGAACGCAAAGAAAAAATCATGGGCTTTGGTCATGCTATTTATAGCGTGTCAGATCCACGTAATGTGATCATTAAAGCATGGTCTGAAAAATTGGCTCATGAAAACGGTGATACATCTTTATATGACATTTCTGTCGCCTGTGAAGAGTTTATGTGGGACACCAAAAAGCTATTTTGTAATGCCGATTTCTTCCATGCTTCTGCTTATCATTTTATGGGTATTCCAACTAAGTTATTTACGCCAATCTTTGTTTGTTCACGTTTAACAGGTTGGGCGGCACACGTAATGGAACAGCGTTCGAACAATCGCATTATTCGTCCAAGTGCTGATTATGTTGGTAGTGAGCCACGTAAAGTGGTTGCTATCAGCCAACGTTAATCTGATTAGCCGAGTATCAATATGATGGCTCGGCTTTTTTCAATTAACGCATATCAAATGCGGTGATGTCTTAACTTAGCTGATATCAACAACCGCTCACCGATCACCAAATTTACTGTGGGTCTTACTATGAATACTGATTATCGTAAACCTTTACCCGGCACAACTTTAGACTACTTTGATACCGAAGAAGCCGTTGATGCCATAGAGGCGGGCGCTTATGCCAAACTGCCTTATTGTTCTCGCGTGTTTGCCGAGAACTTAGTGCGTCGATGTGCGCCAGAGACGTTGACTGATTCGTTAAAACAGCTGATTGAGCGTAAAAATGACCTCGACTTTCCGTGGTATCCCGCTCGCGTGGTGTGTCATGATATTTTAGGGCAAACCGCTTTAGTTGATTTAGCCGGTTTACGTGATGCCATTGCAGAAAAAGGCGGTGACCCATCAAAGGTTAACCCTGTTGTACCGACTCAATTGATTGTCGATCATTCGTTAGCGGTAGAACATGCCGGCTTTGATAAAGACGCGTTTGAGAAAAACCGCTCAATTGAAGACCGTCGTAATGAAGACCGATTTCATTTTATCAACTGGACTAAAACGGCGTTTAAAAATGTTGATGTTATCCAACCGGGTAACGGCATCATGCATCAAATTAACTTAGAACGTATGTCGCCAGTGGTGCATGCTCAAAATGGTGTGGCGTTCCCTGATACCCTAGTCGGCACCGACAGCCATACACCTCATGTAGATGCGTTAGGTGTTATAGCCATTGGCGTAGGTGGTTTAGAAGCGGAAAGCGTGATGCTGGGCCGCGCATCTTACATGCGTTTACCGGAAATTGTTGGTGTTGAAATTACCGGTAAACCACAACCAGGCATTACCGCTACCGATATTGTATTAGCTTTAACCGAATACTTACGGGCGCAAAAAGTCGTGTCATCGTATCTTGAGTTTTATGGTGAAGGTACCACCCATTTAACCTTGGGCGATCGCGCCACCATTACCAACATGACACCTGAATACGGCGCCACCGCGGCGATGTTTTATATAGATAAGCAAACCATTGATTATTTGACATTAACCGGTCGTGAAGACGCACAAGTTAAATTAGTCGAAACCTACGCCAAACAAGCCGGCTTATGGGCTGATACCTTAACGAATGCTGTGTATGAGCGTGTTCTGCACTTTGATTTGTCATCGGTTGGGCGTAACATTGCCGGTCCTTCAAATCCGCATTCTCGGGTTCCAACCTCTGAGCTTGCTGCTCGCGGCATTAGCGGCGTAGTTGAAAACGAGCCAGGAAAAATGCCCGATGGTGCCGTGATTATTGCCGCCATTACTAGCTGTACTAACACCAGCAACCCTCGCAACATGATTGCCGCGGGGTTATTAGCACGAAATGCCAATGCACGTGGTTTATTACGTAAACCTTGGGTGAAATCATCGCTTGCGCCTGGCTCTAAAGCGGTGCAGTTATATTTAGAAGAAGCGGGCTTGTTACCAGAGCTGGAAAACTTAGGCTTTGGTATTGTTGGCTTTGCCTGTACCACTTGTAATGGCATGAGTGGCGCACTCGATCCGGTTATTCAACAAGAAGTGATTGATCGTGATTTATACGCAACGGCTGTGTTATCGGGTAATCGCAATTTCGATGGACGTATTCACCCATACGCTAAACAAGCATTTTTAGCCTCACCGCCATTAGTGATAGCTTACGCGATTGCCGGTACCATTCGTTTTGATATTGAAAAAGATATCTTAGGTATTGATAACCAAGGTCAAGCGGTCACATTAAAAGACATTTGGCCTACCGACGAAGAAATCGATGCGGTTGTTAAAGCTAGCGTTAAACCTGAACAGTTCCGTAAAGTGTACGAGCCGATGTTTGACATCAAAGTAGAATATGGCAGTCACGTTAATCCACAATATGAATGGCGTCCACAAAGCACTTATATTCGTCGTCCACCTTATTGGGATGGAGCCTTAGCGGGTGAGCGTTCGATGCAAGGTATGCGCGCATTAGCGGTATTGGGCGACAACATCACCACAGATCATTTATCTCCATCAAACGCGATTATGCTCGACAGTGCCGCAGGCGCCTATTTACATAAAATGGGTTTACCGGAAGAAGACTTTAACTCTTATGCCACTCACAGAGGCGATCACTTAACCGCCCAGCGTGCGACATTTGCCAATCCAAAACTGTTTAACGAAATGGTGCAGGAAAACGGCAAAGTGAAACAAGGATCGCTGGCCCGTTTAGAGCCAGAAGGCCAAGTCACTCGCATGTGGGAAGCTATCGAAACCTATATGGAGCGTAAACAGCCACTGATTATCATTGCTGGTGCTGATTATGGTCAAGGGTCATCTCGTGACTGGGCAGCAAAAGGCGTGCGCCTTGCGGGTGTTGAAGTGATTGTTGCTGAAGGTTTTGAGCGTATTCACCGTACCAACTTAGTCGGTATGGGCGTGTTACCGCTTGAATTCACAGCAGGTCATAACCGTCATACTTATCAGATTGATGGCACAGAAACCTATGATGTGGTTGGCGAGCGTAAGCCAGGTGCTATGTTAGATGTGATCATGACGCGTAAAAACGGTGAGCAAGTGACGATTGCGGTGAAGTGTCGTGTCGACACGGCTGAAGAACTGTCGATTTATGAAGCTGGCGGTGTATTACAACGTTTTGCGCAAGACTTTTTAGCCAATGAAGTGGCTAACTAGCCTCATATTCGTCTAGCTTAATCGGTAGTTTATAACGCATAAGCTACCGATTTTTATGTTTTATAATAGGATGAAGTTATGGCACATTTACCACAAATAAAGATCCCCGCAACCTATATGCGTGGCGGCACCAGTAAAGGGGTGTTTTTCAGCTTAACTGACTTGCCAGCAGCGGCCCAAGTAGCGGGTGCAGCGCGTGATGCATTGTTGCTGCGCGTGATTGGCAGCCCTGATCCTTACGGTAAACAAACCGATGGTATGGGCGGTGCAACCTCTAGCACCAGTAAAACGGTAATCTTATCTAAAAGTACTCAAGCCGATCACGATGTTGATTATCTATTTGGCCAAGTGGCTATTGATAAACCGTTTGTCGATTGGAGTGGTAACTGCGGTAATTTAACCGCAGCAGTTGGCTCATTTGCAATCAGCAACGGTTTAATTGATCCCAGCCGCGTGCCACACAATGGCACTGCTGTTGTGCGGATTTGGCAAGCCAATATTCATAAAACCATTATTGCCCATGTGCCGATAACCAATGGTGAAGTGCAGGAAACGGGCGATTTTGAACTGGACGGAGTGACATTTCCTGCCGCCGAAGTTCAAGTTGAGTTTTTAGACCCCGCAGATGGTGAAGGCGCTATGTTCCCAACGGGTAATGTGGTCGATGAACTTGAGGTACCTGGTGTGGGAACGTTTAAAGCCACCATGATTAATGCCGGTATTCCTACCATTTTCATCAATGCTGCTGACATTAATTATCTTGGCACTGAACTACAAGATGACATTAATAATGATGATAAAGCCTTAGCCATGTTTGAAACTATTCGAGCTTATGGTGCTGTTAAAATGGGGTTGATTAACCATATTGAAGAAGCCGCTGCTCGTCAACATACCCCCAAAGTCGCCTTTGTTGCACCGCATGCTGAGTATGTTTCTTCTAGCGGTAAAACCGTGACAACAGATGATATCGATTTAGTTGTACGTGCGTTGTCTATGGGGAAATTACATCACGCTATGATGGGCACTGCTGCTGTAGCAATTGGCACGGCTGCGGCAATTCCTGGTACCTTAGTTAATTTAGCTGCTGGCGGTGGCGAAAGAACCGCAGTCCGTTTTGGTCACCCTTCAGGCACGCTCAGAGTCGGGGCACAAGCGCAGTTGCTTGATGGGCAATGGCAGGTTAAAAAAGCCATAATGAGTCGCAGTGCTCGTGTATTAATGGAAGGTTATGTAAGAGTACCGCAATAGCCAATATGACTATGTTTTGTGTCAAATAGAAAAAGCCTTGGTTATGCCAAGGTTTTTTTTGTCGATAATTTAGCCTGTAAGATTAATCTAATATCGTTTGCAGACATAAAAATTTAACAATTAAATTATAGACTTAATATGTTACTTTGTTATCGGTATAAAATGTGATGACCGTCAAAAACGCTTGATCCTACAGTTAAAGTAGTATGTTATATGCTGAATTTACGACAACAATGAGTATTGTTAGCCTGACTAGATACTCTTTTGGCGCCGTGAATTAACAAGATTCAGACTTCGATTACTCGTCAACATCTGAATAACTTTTGGGTTAGGTTATAAAATATTAAGCCTGATGGATATTACAGTTCACGTATGATCGTGAAGCGCATTGCATAGATGTTATCTTGTGGTGTATCGAAAAAGAAGGAAACAAATATGGTTGAACACATTACAGGCATGCTGGCATTAATCGGTGTGTTGTCGCTTTTGTGTCAATGGATAGGTTGGAAATTACGTCTGCCAGCAATTTTACCACTGTTGTTGTGTGGTCTATTACTTGGGCCCGGATTAGGCATATTAGATCCAGATGAAATTTTTGGCGATTTATTGTTTCCTATCATTTCCCTCGGTGTTGCTGTCATCTTGTTTGAAGGTGCATTAACACTTAACTTTAAAGAAATTAAAGAACACGGACGAATGGTGACGCATCTCGTGACCATTGGCGCTTTCATTACTTGGGCGTGTATTGCTCCTGCAGCCCATTATCTGCTCGGTTTTGATTGGGCAATAGCCATGTTGTTTGGTGCATTGGTGGTCGTGACAGGACCAACCGTTATTGTGCCTATGTTGCGTACCGTGCAACCCAAATCCAATTTAGCCAGCATTTTGCGTTGGGAAGGTATTGTTATTGATCCCATTGGCGCTCTATTGGCCGTACTGGTGTTTGAGTATATTGCCGTGGCTGCCGATCCCACCACTCATGTATTAAATGCCTTAGGCCTGACCTTACTCCTTGGTTTTGGTTTAGGCGCAGCAGCAGGGTATTTAACCGGTCTGGCGATACGTAAGAACTTGTTTCCACATTATTTACGTAATACCGCAGTACTCACCATTATGCTGGGTATCTTTGTTGGTTCAAATATTATTCAGGAAGAGTCTGGTCTATTAACTGTGACCGTAATGGGTATTTGGCTCGCCAATATGCGCGGGGTTGATATTGCTGACATTCTCGAATTTAAAGAGACCCTTACAGTACTGTTAATTTCGGCATTATTTATCCTACTGGCGGCGCGTCTTGATTCTGGTGCTATGCTCGACCTTGGTTTCGGTGGCCTTGGCGTGTTGTTGGTGGTGATGTTTATTGCACGGCCATTGAGTATATGGGTTTCAGGTTTAGGCACGAATTTATCATCTAATGACAAGTGGTTTTTAAGCTGGGTTGCCCCTCGCGGTATCGTTGCGGCAGCGATTTCATCCTTGTTTGCGATAAAATTAGAGTCAGTGGGTTTAGAAGGGGCCAGTTCAATCGTGCCGCTAGTGTTCTTAATCATTATCGGCACTGTGGTTATTCAGAGTTTAACCGCGGGCCGTTGGGCTAAGTTTTTAGGGGTAAAAGAAGGTTCTAACCAAGGGTTATTAATCTTTGGTGCATCTAAGTTTTCCCGTGAATTGGCATCAATTTTAATGTCTAAAAATATCAAAGTTATTTTAGCTGATAACAACTGGGACAGTATTCGCCAAGCTCGAATGGAAAACATTCCTGTGTATTTTGGTAATCCGGCATCGGAGCATGCTTCAAATTACATGGATTTAAGCGGTATTGGCCGAGTATTAGTGATGTCGCCATATCGTCAGTTAAATCCTCTAGTAACATTTCATTTTCAAGATTTAATGGGCACTGAAAAAGTATATGGTTTAAACAATGCCGACAGCGCCAGTGCGCGTCATCAGCTATCTGAATCTTATCTAAAGCGTTTATGTTTATTTGGTGAGAATATTTCTTACGCTAAAATTGCTACGTTAATGGCAAAAGGTGCGGTACTCAAAATTACCAACATTACTGAAAACTTTACCTTTGAGCATTTTAAAAAACGCTATGGTGAAACCGCTTTGCCGCTGGTTTATTTAACCAAAGAAGGTAAGGTTAAAGTGCTATCAGGTGTTGAAGCTATTGTGTTGCCAGTTGGCATAGAGCTTATTAGTTTATTACCACAAGAGGCGCAAGATCAGGCGGTTATTCAACGTGCATTAGACGATGAAGCTGATCGCCAAGCGAAAGCTCTAGCAGAGGCAGAAGCCAAAGTAGCCGCTGAAGCAAGAGCTATTCGAGAAGCGCAAGAAGCTGAGCAACGTGCCATTGAAAAGGCCCGCCGTAAAGAGGAAGAACTTGCACTGTTTGAAGAACAGGAGAAAGCGCGCTTATTAGCCGAGGAGGAGGCCACACTGATTAAGCAAGAAACCTCTGAATTGGCGAAAGAGCTGGCTGCAAATGAGAAAGCCAAAGCTGCCATGGCATCGGCCTCAACAGACAAAGATCCGCAATCGACTGACACTATGTCTGAAGAAAAATCAGATCCTAAAACTCTTTAAGCCTCAGCGTTATTTGAGTCGTCATTGAGTTAATCGTAAATACGAAAAAAGGCTTAGCAATTAAATGCTAAGCCTTTTTATTGTCTACTGAGTGATACAGGCTAATGTCGATAGAGGCCTGTTAACTCAATCCACTATTGAGCAAGAGTGTCTAACACAACTTGGTGATGATCTTTGGTTTTAAACTTATTGAGTAAATGGCTAATTTTGCCATCAGTACCAACGATAAAACTCAAACGGTGAATCCCGTCATAAGTTTTACCCATAAATTGCTTTTCGCCCCATACACCGAAGGCGTCGGCAACGGCATGGTCTTCATCACTTAGCAGAGCAAAGTTGAGCGCTTGCTTTTCAGCAAATTTGGCCAGTTTCGCCACAGGATCAGGACTAATACCAAAAACAGTTACATTTAAGCCATCAAGTTGTGCTTTGATATCGCGCAGACCTTGAGCTTGTACTGTGCAACCTGGCGTTGCCGCTTTAGGATAGAAATAGACTAAGACAGGGCCTTTGGTGAGTGTGTCTTGCAAAGAAATGGTTTCGCCAGCTTGATTTTGTAATGAAAAATTTGGTGCTGTATCACCAGCTTGTAGTGTGTTCATCATGTTTCCTTTAGCGGATAAAAGTGAGCTTATTACGTCAATGTTAGCAACAAAGTTCACTACTATCTGATGTGAATATTGGATTAAGGTGCAGCAATGCCCTGCATACGCTTAATGCTGCACTCTAACGACATCGATTCTGCCAGTTCATGAATACCCTGTTCAAGTTTTAATAGGTCGACTTTTTCTGGGATATTAATGGCTAATAAAATCGACTGGGTTTTAAGACTATCGTTATCATCAGCGTGGGAGCGAACTGCCGCTAAATCGAGGCCTCTTTCTGCTAAAAACTGAGTAATACTCTTCATGGTTCCACGTTGGTCTTCGCCATTAAAAATGACTTCAATACGTGAGACAAAGTTTTTCGGCGTATGTTTTGATGTTCGTTTCATGACGGTCATGAGTTCAAGTTCAACACTCAATGCCGGTAACAAGCTTTCAATTTTTGTTATCGCTGTCCAAGAGCCCGATATCATCATAATTAGGGTAAATTCATTACCAAATAATGCCATACGACTATCTACAATATCGCAATCACATTCACTTGCTAAACGTGCTAGGCGACTCACTAACCCCGGACGGTCTGCGCCCATTGCCGTAACGACCAGGTAATTGGTCATGGATTTTCCTCACTTGTCGATATCTTTGAGCGAAAACTTACGCTAAGCATGTAAGTTTTGGTGCGGGTGTTTATGTTATCATTTTTCATTAAAACACCTCAATATACTAACCTATATCACTCACATAAATATGATTATTTTTTAGCGCAATGGCTCTAAAGATGCTAGGTTACGTGCATTAAATAGCATAAATGACTTATTTCAGTTTATGGTTACCGAAGAGCTTGTCATTAGTGGTTGGCATCAGTAACATAGCGAATCCTGAAACCGTGGGGAAGATAGATGATAAACGGAAGCATCGTAGCCTTAATCACTCCAATGAACAGTGATGGCACAGTAGATTATGCAAGTCTTGAACGACTTGTTGAGTTTCATATTGAACAAGGTACTGATGCCATTGTCGCGGTCGGTACTACAGGTGAGTCAGCAACATTGCCTATGGCAGAGCACGCCGCTGTTGTCAGCCAAACTGTTAAGTTTGCCGCAGGTCGTATCGCCGTTATTGGTGGTAATGGCGCCAATGCAACGGCTGAAGCTATTGACTTAACCAAAGCCATGCAAAAATCTGGTGTTGTCGCCATGTTGGGTGTCACGCCTTATTATAATAAGCCAACGCCTAAGGGCTTAATTGCCCATTATACGGCCGTTGCGGCAAGTACTGATATTCCTCAAATTCTATATAACGTACCAGGTCGAACTGCAGTTGATATGAAGCCTGAAACTGTGGCTGAGTTATCAAGTGTCAGTAACATTATTGGTGTAAAAGAAGCCACTGGTGACTTGAGCCGTGTGGCACGTTTACGTGAATTGTGTGGTGATGACTTTTTACTTTATAGCGGCGATGATGCCACTGCCCGCGAGTTTTTATTGTTGGGTGGTAATGGTGTGATTTCCGTAGCAAATAATATTGTTCCACATGCGTTTAAAGCCATGTGTGATGCAGCGTTAGCCAAAAATACACAATTAGCTGAATCAATCGATAAACCACTCATGGGCATCTATAGCTCGTTATTTTGTGAAGCCAACCCTATCCCAGTGAAATGGGCTGTTCATAGAATGGGTTTGATTGCTAATGGCCACATTCGTTTACCTTTAACTGAACTTTCTGAGCAGTTTCATGGTCTGTTAATAGAAACAATGAAACAAGCTCATATTGAGGTAAAATAAATTCATGTTAAAGAAAGTCACTCCGTTACTCCTTGTTGCAGCTGTTTCAGCTTGCTCTACGCCATTAGACCGCCGTCAGGCAAATGGTAATGATGATTTCATTAATGCTGAAACTGCACCATTATTGACTATCCCACAAGGGCTAAATACGCCTACTTATAGCAAGGAATATGATATTCCTGCGGTAAGTAACAAGGTCAATAAACAACTCGTTGGTAAAAATCTTGATATCCGTGCGCCATTACAAGTGTTACCTATGGCCGAAGGTACTCATATCGAAGAAAGCAGTGACAATATTCGTGTTGTGATTGAATCGATTGAAAGCACCACAGATTTAAAACAAGAAATTTATGACGTCATCAACGGTTATCTAGCGAAGAGCAATATCCCTGTTCGTAGTGAAGATATGAATGCCGGTTTTATTGAAACAGATTGGATTGAAAATGATGAAATCATTGAATCTAATTGGTGGAGCAGTGACAAAGTGTATCAACTACGTCAGCGTTACCGTTTTCAAATAGACGTAAAACCCCACGGTCGTTCAGGTACTGTGGCGATAGATTTAATTGAACACCAAGAGTTCTATGACGATAAAGATCAGCAAATCTTATTAAGCGGTGAAGATAAGCGTCGTTATACCACTGACATGCTTAATAATGCTATTGCTTACATGAGCATCAAACGTGATCAAGCGATTCGTGCAGCACGAATTGAGCAAAGCCTTGGGATTAAGGTCGACTTAGTCACAAATACTGACGAAGCGGCTTATTGGTTAGCTGACGCAAGTTACAAGTCAGTATGGGATCGTTTGCGTTTAGTATTACCGGAAATGGGTTTTGATGTTGTTGATACCGATAACAGCCAAGGTTTGTTTTATATTAATCTAGAAGAAAGTGGTGGTTTCTGGAGCTCGTTGTGGAGCGAAGAGAAATTAACACTGAAAAAAGGCAATTATCGTTTATTGCTTAAAGAAACAGATGATATCAATCAGACTAAAATTTTACTTCGTGATGCAGAAGACAAACCTCTTCCTGATGAGTCTATTACTGAAGTGTACAAAATTATCTCTGACTTAATGCAAGAAGACCGAAAAGTTCGTTAAGTTTCATGCATAGCTTGGACTAAAAAAGAGACGCTTAAAGCGTCTCTTTTTTTTGCTCTCCACAAGCCCTCAATACCATTTCTTTGCCTAGGCGTTGGCAAGTTGTTAATTGTTGTTTTGACAGTTAACGCAGCAAATTTGCAAATTTGAGCCTGAACAATGGCGTCATGATGTTAAGCAATTTGTCACAGCATGTGTCGACAATCAGGGGGTAATACTTTTTTTTACTCAAATACTGCCTAAAATATTCATAAAGCGCTTAAACCTTGGTTAAAACAGCCAATTAAGTGAATATGGAAAGGATATGATCTAATTGTTGGATATGTTCGTAATTTGTAAGCAAAAGTAAAACGACTTGATGTGGAATCATTGCTAAGTACAATCACATAAGCTCATTAATCCTATACATAATTCATTTAGCCTTTAATGGTTTTGGACTCAAAATGAAAAAGATAATCGTACTGATCGTCATAGTGCTAGCGGCACTGTTGGCGTACAACTTAATGTCTCCTGAAGAAGCTATTGTTCAACGCCCACGGCCTATACCTAACGTGGTGGTTGCTAAAGTGGCGATTATGCCTATTCGTGATGAAGTAGAAGCTTTGGGTACTGGTAAAGCGTACGAGTCTATTATCGTGACATCCAAAGTTACTGAAATTGTCACTAAGATTGATTTTAATGACGGTGATTTGGTCGAAAAAGGTGCACTTCTCGTGCAGCTCAGAAACGAGGAACATAAAGCCAAGCTGGCCGTAACCGAAATCAAGCTAGTTGAAAATTTACGTGAATTAGATCGTATCCGCTCATTGGTCACCAGTAAAACCATTGCCGAGTTAGAGCGTGACCGTTTACAAAGTTTAATTGATACCACTCGTGCAGAAGTGCAACAGGCAAAAGCGGCCCTAGAAGACCGTGCAATTAAAGCTCCATTTGCGGGTAAACTTGGTTTACGTCAAGTCAGTGTGGGCAGCTTAGTTACCCCAGGCGAGCAAATCAGTACTCTGGATGATGTGAGCAAAATTAAATTAGACTTTTCTGTACCAGAACGTTTCATTCAAGAATTACAGCCAGGTAAACTCGTTGAAGCCCGAGCTGTAGCTTACCCAGAGCAGATATTTAAAGGTGTTGTTACCTCAATAGACACCCGTGTTAATCCAGATACTCGCGCGGTAATCGTACGTGCTGTTATGCCAAATGATGATTATAAATTACTGCCCGGCATGTTAATGAAGGTACGTTTAATTAAGCAAAGTCGTGAAGCATTATTGTTACCTGAAGCTGCTATTATCCCAATTCAAAACAAGCACTTTGTTTATTTCGTTAATGCAGAAAACAAAGTAGAACAAATTGAAGTGACTTTAGGTACACGTTCTCGAGGTTGGGTTGAAATAGCGAAAGGCCTTGACGTGGGTCAACAAATTATCATTCGTGGCATTCTCAAAGTTCGTCCTGGTGATACTGTTAAAGTGCAGCAAGCAGAAAACTTCACCTTCGCTCAAGTCGAAGGAATGGAGACATCGGCATGATATTAACTGACTTATCGGTTAAAAGGCCGGTCTTAGCATCTGTAATCAGTATTTTGCTTATTGTATTGGGTCTGGTGTCTTTTGGTAAATTACCGCTGCGTGAATATCCTAATATCGATCCACCGATTGTGTCGGTGGAAACCAGTTATCGTGGTGCCAGTGCATCGGTAGTCGAAAGCCGGATTACTCAGCTTATTGAAGATCAAATTAGTGGCGTAGAAGGCATTCGTCATATCAGCTCATCCAGTAGTGATGGGCGCTCAAGTGTGACCATTGAGTTTGATATTAATCGTGATATTGAGGCCGCAACCAATGATGTGCGAGATCGCATTTCTGGTTTACTTGAAAGGCTACCTATAGAAGCGGACGCGCCATCGATTTATAAAGCGAACGGCGGCGATGAAGTGATCATGTGGCTCAATTTGGTATCAGACCAAATGGATATTTTGCAGCTCACTGATTATGCCAACCGTTATCTAGTGGATCGTTTTTCGGTGATTGATGGCGTATCAACACTGCGCTTAGGTGGCGGTAAGGTATATGCCTTACGGATCTGGATTGACCGTCAGGCATTAGCCTCGCGTAACTTAACGGTATCAGACGTTGAAGCAGCATTGCGGGCAGAAAACGTAGAATTACCAGCCGGTTCAATTGAATCAAAAGAACGTATTTTTACCGTGCGTTTAGACAGAGTATTCAAAACCGCAGAAGATTTTTCAAACTTGGTGATAACCCAAGGTGAGGATGGCTACTTAGTTAAACTTGGCGATGTGGCTAAGGTCGATATTGGTTCTGAAGAAGAACGGATTATGTTCCGGGGCAATAAAGAAGCAATGATTGGTTTAGGTGTCAGTAAGCAATCAACAGCCAATACTTTAGAAGTGGCGCGAGCGGCCAATGCCTTGGTCGATAAATTAAATCCAACCCTGCCAGCAGGGATGCACATTAAACGCTCCTACGACAGTTCAGTGTTCATTGAAGCTTCCATCGATGAGGTGTATCAAACCCTCTTTATCGCCATGGTGTTAGTTATTGTGGTGATTTATTTATTCTTAGGTTCGGTCAGGGCCATGCTTATTCCTGCCATTACGGTACCGGTATCTTTATTGGCTACCTTTATTGTGCTGTATGCCCTTGGTTATACCATCAATTTATTAACCTTACTGGCGATGATATTGGCGATTGGTATGGTGGTCGATGATGCCATCGTCATGCTGGAAAATATTCACAGGCGTATTGAAGATGGCGATTCACCATTGAAAGCCGCTTTTTTGGGTGCTCGTGAAGTTGCTTTTGCTGTGGTGGCGACAACTTTGGTGCTGGTTGCTGTGTTTATGCCGATCACCTTCCTCGATGGCGATTTAGGCAAGCTGTTTAAAGAGTTTGCGGTGACCATGAGTGCTGCGGTGATTTTTTCCAGTGTTGTTGCATTAACACTGACGCCGATGATGTGTTCTAAGTTACTTAAACCGGCCGATCAAGATCCGTGGTTAGTTAAACAAGTCGATAAGATGATGAATATTTTATCTGGCTGGTATTTGACCACCCTGAAAATAGGTATGAAAAGTCCTATTTTAGTATCGCTGGTTGTATTAATTGCCTTTGCATTTAGCGGTTTTTTACTCAATAAAGTGCCACAAGAGTTCGCGCCGCAAGAAGACCGTGGTTCCATGTTCTTAATGGTAAATGGGCCGCAAGGGGCGAGCTTTGAATATATTGAAAAATATATGGATGAAGTAGAAGGACGCTTAATGCCATTGGTTGAAAGCGGTGAAATTAAGCGTTTATTGATCCGTGCTCCGCGTGGTTTTGGAGGCTCCTCTGATTTCTCTAATGGTATGGCGATTATTGTTCTTGAAGATTGGGCGGAACGTCGTAGTGCAAACGAAATCATTGTTGATATTCGCAGTCGTTTATCTGACTTAGCCGGTATAAGGGCGTTTCCTATCATGCGCCAAGCATTTGGCCGTGGTGTGGGTAAACCGGTGCAGTTTGTGATTGGTGGCCCTAGCTATGAAGAACTGGCTCAGTGGCGCGATATCATGATAGAAAAAGCCAAAGAAAATCATAAACTCATTGGCTTAGATCATGATTATCAAGAGACTAAACCACAGTTGCGGGTAGTGATAGATCGTGAACGAGCAGCAGACTTAGGTGTGTCAATTTCTCATATTGGTAGAACACTCGAGTCGATGTTAGGTTCTCGTTTAGTGACCACCTTTATGCGCGATGGTGAAGAGTACGATGTTATTGTAGAAGGTAATCGTGAGAATCAAAGCACGGCTACCGATATGGAAAATATCTACGTGCGTTCAGATCGTTCTCAAGAATTGATCCCTTTATCTAATTTAGTATCAATTGAAGAGTTCGCCGATGCCAGTTCGTTGAACCGTTATAATCGAATGCGCTCAATTACCTTAGAAGCTAATTTGGCAGAAGATTATAGTTTAGGGGAAGCGTTAGACTACCTAAATGATTTGGCTGCAACCTATTTGCCTGCCGAAGCGGTTATAAGTTACAAAGGTCCATCACTTGACTACCAAGATTCTGGTAGCTCAATGAACTTTGTCTTTTTATTGGCGTTAGGGATTGTATTTTTGGTTTTGGCGGCTCAATTTGAGAGCTTTATTCATCCCATGGTCATTATGTTAACCGTGCCACTAGCCACCTTAGGTGCACTCGTGGGGCTTTGGTTAACAGGTCAAAGTCTGAATATATACAGCCAAATTGGTATTATTATGTTGATAGGATTAGCGGCTAAAAATGGTATTTTGATTGTTGAGTTTTCAAATCAGCTGCGCGATCGCGGAGTTGAATTTCAACAAGCCATTTTACAAGCATCAACACAACGACTCCGACCTATCCTAATGACAGGTATCACGACAGCAGCAGGTGCGATTCCGTTAGTGATGGCGTCTGGAGCCGGTGCTGAAACTCGCTTTGTTATTGGTGTTGTTGTGTTATCGGGGATTTTACTAGCAACATTCTTTACCTTGATTGTCATCCCGGTTGCATACAGCTTATTTGCCCGTAACAGTAGCTCTCCTGAAGCGGTGGCCAAACAGTTGGAAATCGAATTACAAGACGATTAATCCTAGTTTGGCACGATAATAAGCACAATAAAAAGCCAGTCATTTTCATGACTGGCTTTTTGTTTACTCATCTCAGAATAATCTAGTCTATTGTAAGTTAATTCAAGGTAATTAGTGGTGTAAGATTATGTTTTAAATCGTTTTAATACTAATTTTAGGTGGCTTATTGTATTAGGTTACATTGACTGGCGTGAACAGTTCAGTACACCTTGCCAGCATGAATATCCGCTCGGCTATAGATTAAATCCAAGTGAAGTAATATTTTGAGATTAACAATCTGTTCATCCTAACGCGGTCAAATATTGACTATTTGCCACGAAGAATAAGGCAGCTTGCGGTGGCTGTGGCCAATAGTTTACCGTCTTCGGTGGTTAAGGTTGCTTCTGCAATGCCCAGAGATGTAGACAAGTTCATTACGCTACCTTTAGCCAATAAGCGTTGCTTTTGAGGCACAGGGCGGACCATTTTAATATTTAAATCTATGGTTGAATAACCGACACCTGCGGGTAATGCAGAGTGCACAGCACATGCTGTAGCTGAATCAAGAACCGTTGCAGCAAAACCCCCATGCACGCCGCCCATTGGGTTGAGATGGCGCTCATCAGCGAAAGCTTCAAAAGTGACACTGCCTTCGCTTACCGCAATCGCGTTCATTGGCATAGTTTGGGTGATTGAAGGGGCAGGGATGTCGCCATTAAGCATGGCTTGCATCAATTGTAATCCAGTAAGGTGTTTCATCTTAGTCCTTTAGTTATCTGAATAATTTATTACTATAAAAAAGGGTAAAGCTTACGCTTTACCCTTTTTATTTTTAGGTTTTAAACCTAGCAGCTAAGCTGCTTTCTCTTGCTTAGCTTTTGGTGCAAGTTGTGCTTGAAGCTCATTGGTATCGAAGTCATCAACGTTAATTGATTTCAAACGTCCAATTTCAGCTCGTTCAAGTAAAGCGATTTCGCTGTCGCTTAACACACCAAGCGCTTTACCTTCTGCAGCAACTTTATCTAACCACATAAATGGTAGACGTTTACCAGCAGCTTTACAGACTTTGTCATAGAGTGGTTCTGCCGCTAGGATATCTTTGAACGTCTGTTCTTGGATACCGACTGGATTGAACTCAGAAGCAGTCCAGAACTGGCCTTTACCTAAACGGTCACGACTCGCACAAGGCGTTTGCATGATCTTAGCCACTTTATGATCTAACACATCACTAGGACGCTTAATTGGGCGACCGAATGGGAAGATTACCGCACGTAGTGCAATGCCTAAACCCATTGGGAAGTTGTTAAGCAAGTCATCTAATGAATCTTGTAACTTGTATAATGAATCTTCAACAGCCCATTGCACTAAAGGTAAATCTTCAGTTAAACGGCCATCGTCTTCATAACGCTTAAGCGTGGCAGAAGTTAGATACAATTGGCTCAGTAAATCACCTAAGCGGGCAGAAATACGTTCTTTGCGCTTTAGGTTGCCACCCAGTGTCGCCATGGCCAAATCAGATAATAGCGCTAAGTTTGCACTGAAACGGTTCATCTGTTGATAATAACGTTTTGTTTTATCTGAGTAAGGGCTATTGGTGAAGTAAGATGAGGTAACACCCATCCAGAAACTACGAATAAAGTTCGACGTTGCAAAACCAATATGACCAAAGATAGCTGAATCAAAGTTAGCTAAGCCACGGTTTGCATCAGTATCAAACGCTGATTCCATTTCGGCCAATACATATGGATGACAGCGGATAGCACCTTGTCCATAAATAATCATTGAACGCGTTAGAATGTTTGCACCTTCAACAGTAATGGCGATTGGAGCAGCTTGATAGCCACGACCTAAATAGTTATTTGGGCCAAGACAGACGCCTTTACCACCATGAATGTCCATTGCATCAATAATACATTTCTGCATTCTGTCGGTTAAGTGATACTTAACGATGGCAGAGATAACTGAAGGTTTTTCACCTAAATCGATGGCAGTTGTGGTTAAGGTTGCAACGGCATCCATTAAATATGCGTTACCGCCGATACGGGCCATTGGCTCTTCGATACCTTCTAATTTACCGATAGGTAATTTAAATTGGCGACGAATACGTGCATAAGCACCTGTAGCAACAGCGGCAGTTTTAACGCCACCGGCTGAGTTTGAAGGTAAGGTAATACCACGACCAACAGACAGACACTCAACCAACATTCTCCAACCTTGGCCGGCCATTTCTGGGCCACCAATAATGAAGCTTAATGGTACAAACACTTCGTTACCGCGTGTAGGACCATTTTGGAACATACAGTTCAATGGGAAGTGACGACGACCGGTTTCAACACCTGGGATGTCAGTTGGAATAAGGGCACAAGTAATGCCTAATTCTTCTTTATCGCCTAGTAGGTGCTCAGGGTCGCGTAGTTTAAAGGCCAGGCCTAATACAGTCGCGACTGGTGCTAACGTAATATAACGTTTGTTCCATGTTAGCTTCATACCAAGCACTTCTTCGCCTTGGAATTCACCTTTACACACAACACCAAAATCTGGAATTGAGCCAGCATCACTGCCTGCTTCAGGGCTAGTCAGTGCAAAACATGGCACGTCTATACCTTTAGCTAAACGAGGTAAATAGTGATCTTGCTGCTCTTTGGTACCATAGTGCTGTAAAAGCTCGCCAGGGCCTAATGAGTTAGGTACACCAACAGTAGAGGCTAATTCACTGCTGACGCCAGCAAGCTTTTGTAATACGCATGACTGGGCATAAGCTGAATATTCAAGACCACCAAATTTCTTCTTGATGATCATCGCGAAGAAGCCATTATCTTTTAAGAATTGCCAGATTTCTGGAGGCAAATCGCCTAACTGATGTGATACCTGATGTTGATTAGTCATTTTACAGACTTCTTCAACAGGACCATCTAGGAATGCTTGTTCATCGGCAGTTAAACGCGCTTTAGGATAGTTGTGTAATTTGCTCCAGTTGGGGTTACCGGCAAATAAATCAGCTTCCCACCACGTTGTACCTGCTTCAATGGCTTCTTTCTCTGTAGAAGACATTTCAGGCATGATACCGCGATACACTTTCAGCAGCGGACGACTGATAAAGTTTTGTCTGAATGATTTAATATTGAGTGGCAGCGCAATAACAAGGAATACAATCCATGTAATTACACCAATAATGTCCAAGGTGCTACCGACGACTAACACAATTGCCGCAGCAATCGTGGTTGATAATAGCGATACTCTTAAGTATGCCATAGCGCCGAGCACAAAGATCATCGCGATGATCCAAAGTAGGGTGGTCACTGTACTTCTCCTTAAAGCTATTATGTAGGCAAAATAGCTTATTTATTGTTGATCTCATTCACAGGAATGATCGTGGTCGGACCTGTGTCACATAAAAGTTAACCTTATGCCGCCTCGATTACAAGCCTTTTTCAAACAATTGTTTAAATATTTGTGTGTCAGAAATATTCCACTCAATTGGCTTACTCGATACAATACGCTTATGAAAAGTGTTTAGCTCAATATAGCAACAGAAAAGGCAAGGCTAATGTGTGAATTACTGGCGATGAGCGCGAATGTGCCAACGGATATTGTTTTTAGTTTTACAGGCTTAGCTGAGCGTGGTGGGGTAACGGGTCCTCATGTTGATGGTTGGGGAATTACCTTTTATGAAGGTAAAGGAAACCGCACATTTAAAGACGCTTGTCCTAGTAGTCAATCACATATTGCACAGCTGATAAAGTCATATCCAATTAAAAGTGAAATTGTCATTAGTCATATTCGCCAAGCGAATCGAGGCTGCGTATCCTTGGTCAATACCCATCCTTTTAGCCGTGAGTTATGGGGCCGTTATTGGACTTATGCCCACAATGGCCAATTGACGGATTACCACTCAAGATTCATCGTTTCTCGATTTCAACCTGTAGGTGATACAGACAGTGAATTAGCTTTTTGCTGGATTTTAGAATCTGTGGTCAATAAGTTTGGTGAGCATGAACCTGATAATCTCGATGATGTGTTTGATTATATCAGTCAACTTGCTGATGAAATAAGACAGTTAGGCGTGTTTAATATGTTGTTGAGTAATGGCATTGATTTGATGACATATTGTACCAACAACTTATGCCATATCACGCGCCGTGCACCGTTTGGAAAGGCAACTTTAATTGATACCGATGTGGTCATTGATTTTAGTCAAGAAACCACGCCAAACGACGTGGTAACCGTTATTGCAACTAGGCCACTGACCAATAACGAAAATTGGGTTGTGTTACAGCCAGGTGAGTGGAAGTTATTTAGAAAAGGTGAGTTAATCCTCCGCTAATTGCTTTATTTCATCTAATTCTGACTCTGTGATTTGAGCACTAGTTTCAGGGTCTGTATGCAGTTCATCTACCGCCGTTGAACTTTGCTTGTTAGGGCCATCAATGAGTGTCGGTGTCATAGGTGGTAGAGGTTGCTCAAATTGGTAGCTCGCTAGCTGAATATCCAGTTGTTTACTGCCTTTTGAGAAATGGCTTAACCTCACTGGCAGATACGCTAAAGTCGGTGCCATCCAGAAAAAGGTTTGTCTTTTAGTACTGTCGCGGACAACTTCAACTTTTACGGTATCGTAAGTACCGCTTTCTATCGTGACTTTTTCTTTACCTAAGACTCGAAACTGATAGTCATCAATTTCTTTTTCTTTCACCATTTTATAATCTAGTGGTCGAATATTGGCCGCTAAATCCATTCTAAATTGTAATTGCACCATCAAAGGGTCAAATACTTTCTCTTGGTATGGCAGCTTTAATGCTTCTTGCTTGTAGATGGTGTGAATAAATTGTTGCCCTTTGACAAAGGCGGTTTGTTCAGTGTAATCACTACCTGTACCAGTGCGTTCTTGTATGTATCGAAATGGCACTAATTTACCGTTTTCTAGGGTAAATTCGCTTTTAAGGTGGCGTTGATCAGATAGCATTAATAAGCTGACATCGCTGTCGAAATGATAGCTGTAAAAACCGCTATCGGTTGCAGGTAAGCGATAATTTGCTACACCTAACTCGAAGCTACCATAAAACACCTTATAGCTAGCTGTATGGGCTGTTAAGGGCGATAAAATGGCTGCTTGTTCCATGTCACTTAATGCCGCAGCTGGATTAACTTGTGCAAATTTTTCTGATAAGACGGCGGTTTCTGATTGATGTAATTTAGGCGTGGTTTCGCTATCAGCAACAGGTTGTTGATTGTCAGTTGCGTGTGCGTGGATCACCGGGCTAATACACAAGATTAACGTGGATAAGCGAGTTAATTTATTGACCAAAGTATTGTTACCTTCAATTTTGATAATAGTTAATAGCTTGATATTAAAAGGGTAAAGTCATTACTAGGGTGGCGATATCAGGTTTCCATTGATATTGAGACAATGAAATCTTGCCTGCGTTCACTTCTATTCCATCTAATCTTAATAATTGTTGTTGAGTTTTAAAAGCATCAGTGTTGTTAGCAAACGAAATTTTACCCTGGCTATTAATCACTCGATGCCAAGGTAAGGTTAGATTCTGTGGTGCTAATTTTAACGCCCTAGAAACGTAACGTGCTCTGCCTGGTAATCCTGCAAAGTCAGCAACAACGCCATAAGGTAACACATTGCCTTTTGGGATAAGGTTAACAATAAACCAAATGCGCTCAATTGAAGATAGGGTAGACATTAGATCCCAAATAAACCCACTATAGACACAATAGTGATTAGATGTTGAATATTAGGCAAGGATAATAAAACATTTTCAAAAGTACAATCGTAATCAAGCTGATAATGATAATAGTATATTTTAGTTGGCGATTACCTTAGCTCACTTTTACAGTACGGTTAAGTAGATACACAAAAAGTGACTAATCGCACCACCAAGAACAAATAAGTGCCATATAGCATGATTATATGGGATACGTTTACCTACATAAAATACCACACCTAAACTATAAAATAAGCCGCCTGCGAATAATAAGCCCAAGCCTAAATCACTCATTTTGGTGTTTAAGTCGCTTATTATAGTGACACATAACCACCCCATGGATAAATACAGCAGCACACTAAAAGCTTTAAATCGGCCAATGAACAAGGTTTTAAATATAATTCCTCCTAGCGCTAATGTCCAAATAGCCACAAGGATAATCGTGGCCTGAGAACTTTGAAGGCTAATCAGCATCATTGGAGTGTAGGTGCCTGCTATGAGCGCATAAATGGCGCAATGATCAGCCATTTTAAAGCGTTTTCGCCACAGCGCGCTTTTACTTGAGTGATACAAGGTCGATGCTAAAAATAACGCAATAATACTGACCCCATAAATCGTTACACCTGTGATTTGTAGCAAGGTTAAATGATCTGGAGCTTTTATAAGCATCAGAATTAACCCAACAATACCTGCTATCACGCCAAGCGCATGCGATAATGCATTGGCTTGTTCTTCCCTATGGCCGTAATCTGAGCCAGAAGAAACGGTAGATGTTTGCTCAGGTGTCGAGATGTTTGATAGTGAATTCATAATATCCTGTGAATAACGCTAAAAGGATTTTGAGCAAATTGAGTTTATCAGCCCTAATATTAAATAGCTATATTTAGGTGAACACGTGTAAGCTGAAATTTAAGTCTCATACATCATGGCGTAGATCGTCTTTTTACGCTTTATTGGGTTAAGCTTTATTAATCTCATTGAGGGGTTAACCGCATAAATAAGGTGCTATTCAATAAGGCGGTTGACGTTATACTTAGGCAATCATTATTGGCAGATTAGACTTTATGTTTAAAAATAACCAACAATCCCATTCGAGTATTTCAGCATCAACTCGCCACCACTCGCGTTGGGGAAATAAATCATTACCGCAAGCAGATGCTGTTAGTATTGATTTTGACAAAAACGTGACACCTTTTGTAGAGTTAGAAGATGATGTTGTGGATGAACATGAGTTACAACAGCATCGCCAGCAAGTCGCTGATGATATCCAACTGCAGTTAACGGGTGTAACAAGTTCAGTCAATGGCAACGAACCTTTGTTACAGCCTGATGAGCCAAATGCTAATGCCTTGCAACGGGCTTTGGCTGTTGTGAGTAGGAGTCCTTATCTTGCTTTATTCGTGGTATTTGTCCACCTGCTTGTGATTACATTAGTGGTGTTATTTGGACGAGTTGATATTAGTGGAATGTCAGATATTCCCGTGACTGAACCGGCGACAAAATCGTTACCCGCCTTAAAAAGTTATCTTATTACCCAAGCAGAATACGATAAATTAGTTGAGCGAGCACAAGCCAATGCCGCGAGCCAGGTGACACAACCCGATGCTGGGATAGCTGCAGAAATGGATCAATCCGAGGTTACGCCCGTATCAGAAGTTGAGCCAATAACGACACAATGAGTACCTTAGTGTACTCATTGTTTATCATTAATGTCTGATAGTGAAACGATTGTCTGTGAGGCTATTGTTAGTGAGATTATTGCAGTAAGACAGACACAAGTTTATGCCTCATTATGGTGTTTTAAGCGATTATCCATTATCGACCAACACAACACGCACAATAGACCGCTTATAAGGCCAACAAGATGTGATTCAGTGGCAACCCGTGCATTGATTAATTGAGTCACGCTGTCACTGGCACCAAATACTTGCTCATAACCGACTTTTAACATGACCCCTATCACGAGTAAGTATCCCGACTTGTAGCCTTTACGTATATCCATCACAGCACCAAATACAAATAATCCGTGCAATACGCCACTTAGACCCACATAGGCCTTTAAGGTAGGGTAGAACAGGTATAAACCTATGCCTTCAAATAAACATAAGCTCAAAAACAGTAGCAACAACTTGCCTGAATGATTTTTGTAATGCACTTCATGTAAAAAAACAATTACCCAAAATCCAGCTAAATTCATTAGCAAATGCCATAGATTGGTATGCAACAGGTTTCCGGTGACTAAGCGCCAAACCTGACCACTGGCAATTAAGTCATACTGATAGCTAAAATACTGATCAATAGGTAAAAATGCAGGAGAGGGAATATCTGCTGCAAACAGAGCAATACAAATAAGACTGATCACCACAAGAAAATGATACAGGCCAATTGTGTTTGAATTATGTTTTAGCAAAATATCCTCTATATACTTCTGTTCACGACTAATTAAGCCGATTTAGCTCAACACGGAATTAACTGTAGACTAAAAAGACTTCACTAGGCTAATAGTGTGTTTCATATTGATTAAGCAATCTTAAAGAAAATAAAAATCAGATGGTTAACTTTACACTACAGGCTAAATATCAATAATAGGCTTACAGCTTACTGTTTAACGAGTCCATCACGACTTGACTGTTTTGTAAATAATCATCTAAACCACGTTGACGAAGTACACAAGCAGGGCAATCGCCACATCCTTTGCCTACTATTCCGTTATAGCAAGTTAAGGTTTGATGTTGCACTAAAGCCAATTGGTGATATTTGTCTGCCAATGCCCATGTTTCTGCTTTATTGAGCCACATTAAAGGTGTAATAATTTTCAGGGGTTTATCCATGCCTAATGCTAATGAATGTTGCATAGATTGCACAAACTCATTGCGGCAATCTGGATAACCAGAAAAATCGGTTTCACATACGCCAGTAATAATGTCATTACAGCCCAATTGATACGCGTAAATTCCTGCTAAGGTTAAAAATAAAATGTTACGGCCAGGAACAAAAGTATTTGGTAAACCATTGTTCATCAATTCATGTGAAACCGGAATTGCATCACGCGTTAGCGCCGAAATAGCTAATTCGTTTAATAAGCTAGTATCCATGACTTTATGACTGGCTAATTTCAACTCAATTGCCAATGATTTTGCCACTTCTATTTCTTGTCTATGACGTTGGCCATAATCAAAGGTGATCCCATGTACTTCATCGTACTTTGATAATGCTTGGATAAGACAAGTGGTTGAATCTTGACCACCACTGAAAACAACAAGGGCTTTAGTCGGTGTGTTTAGCTTTGTATCTGACATGGATATACTCTTAACGTACTGAACTGACTTGCAAGATCGGGGTGATCAACGCCCAGTGGTTCAGGTAAATAGAATGGATATTTTACCTAAGGCAGGCTCAACTGCAAAGCCATAGCGGTAAATACTTGCAGCTAATGGCAAAATACTCTATAAATGCCGGCCCGTAATTCGTCAGCCGGTTACTGCTGGTCACTACAAGTAAGGTAAACAATGAAATATCCCGTTAACGAAGTATTTGAAACCATACAAGGCGAGGGGACCTATACTGGTGTTCCTGCGCTGTTCGTTCGCTTGCAGGGTTGCCCTGTTGGGTGTTCATGGTGCGATACCAAGCAAACGTGGGATGTGTTACCTGAGAATAACGTGACCGCAGAGCAAGTGATTCAGGTCGATGGCACCATAGGACGTTGGGCTGATCATAATGGTCACACATTACTGCAAGCATTTCGGGACAAAGGTTTTACCGCAAAACATATCGTGTTAACTGGTGGTGAGCCGTGTTTGTATGACCTAACGGAATTAACTAACGATTTTGTTGAGGCGGGTTATCAGATCCAGATTGAGACCAGTGGTACGTTTGAAGTGAAATGTCATCCTGATGTGTGGGTGACGGTATCACCTAAAATTAATATGAAAGGTGGCTACAAGGTACTTGATCAAGCCTTAAATCGTGCTAACGAAATTAAACATCCTATTGCGACAGAACGGCATATTGAAGAATTAGATGAGCTGTTACAACACATAGATATCAGTGCCAAAACGATTTGTTTACAACCGATTAGTCAAAAGGCGCGGGCAACCGATCTTGCAATGAAAGTGTGTATTGCGCGTAATTGGCGTTTATCGATTCAAACTCACAAATATTTGAATATCGACTAATGTGTATTTAGCAACGTTTCCCCTTGATGCTGAGCCAATAATGAAAGCCGTTGAATCCAGATTCAACGGCTTTTTTAATGTTTAGTTAACTGATTAAACCACAAACATTAAAGGCAGACAGCTTCTCGCGATAGTGCTGAAAACAACCGATATTATTTTCGATCCACTCGGGGTTGTAGTAGGTATCGAGATAACGTTCACCAGCATCACAAATTAACGTCACAATTGAACCGGTTTGGCCTGCATGTCGCATCTGTGTTGCCAGCAATAACGCCCCATATAAGTTTGTGCCAGTGGACGCGCCCGTTTTACGACCAATTAATTGTTCTAGCCATTGAATGGTTGCGATTGACGCGGCATCTGGGATTTTAATCATGCTATCAACCACCCCTGCAATAAACGATGGTTCAACCCGAGGTCGGCCAATACCTTCAATTTTACTGTATTTATCACTCACTATCGTGGCATCACCACTGTGAAAATAATCATAAAAGACTGAGTTTTCTGGGTCAACGACGCACAGTTGGGTTTTTTGTTGTTGATAGCGAATATAGCGACCAATAGTGGCACTAGTGCCGCCAGTTCCTGGACTCATCACAATCCAACTTGGGATTGGATGTGGTTCGCGTTCCATTTGGTTAAAAATAGAATCAGCAATATTGTTGTTACCCCGCCAATCTGTTGCACGTTCAGCATAAGTGAATTGGTCCATGTAGTGACCTGTTAACTCAGCAGCCAATCTTTCTGATTCTGCATACATCTGACTGCCATTATCAACAAAGTGACATTTAGCCCCATAAAATTCAATTTGTTCAATTTTCTTTTTAGCGGTGTTTTTAGGCATTACCGCAATAAAAGGTAAACCGAGTAATCGAGCGAAATAGGCTTCTGAAACAGCAGTGCTGCCAGAGGATGACTCAATGATTGGGGTATCTTTTTTAATCCAGCCATTACAAAGGGCATATAAAAATAATGATCGAGCCAAACGGTGCTTTAAGCTGCCTGTAGGATGTGTACTTTCATCTTTTAGATAAATGTCTATGCCATCAAGTTGTGGCAAGTCTAATTTGATTAGATGTGTATCAGCAGAACGTTGATAATCGGCTTCTATTTTTGCAATGGCCTGATTGACCCAAGATGATGACATGCAATAATACTCGTTATTCCAAAAAGGAATAAATAATAACTAAAATACAAAGTTAAGAGTAGTGTTTATCGACCCATATAGGTATTTATTGTTCAATAATGGCAGTAAAGGATGAAATAGAGCAGATAAAGACAAAATACCGTAAATAATGGCATCAATAATGTTGACCGGCGAAATAACCAATTAACAGCAGCAGAAAAGATTAAGCAAAAAATTAGTACCGTTAGGGGTAAAACTTGTCGTGTAGGAATTGAGAAAAAACGATCTTTATAACGAGGAATTGTGGACAGATATTTAGCTAGTATCACGATATAAATTGATAAAACAAAATGTAAAATGGTGGAGGGAGAAGGATTCGAACCTTCGAAGGCTGAGCCGTCAGATTTACAGTCTGATCCCTTTGGCCACTCGGGAACCCCTCCACAGCAAAATAATATGAATAAAAGAAAGATGGTGGAGGGAGAAGGATTCGAACCTTCGAAGGCTGAGCCGTCAGATTTACAGTCTGATCCCTTTGGCCACTCGGGAACCCCTCCACATATTTTCTTTTTTTCTTACTCTCTTTTTACATTCTAACGCTTTACAACTTTAACGCTTCACAACAAACACTTTATAACAACGCAAATGGTGGAGGGAGAAGGATTCGAACCTTCGAAGGCTGAGCCGTCAGATTTACAGTCTGATCCCTTTGGCCACTCGGGAACCCCTCCTCAATTGCGGTCGCCATAGTAGTCAGAAACCTTTTGTATGTAAAGTGTAAAGTTGAATAAATTACTAAAGTTTATGACTGTTTGGTCGATAAAATAGCATCGAGCAGTAGTTGTGATGTTTTTATATGCAAATTGAGTCAACATTAGTCAATGAATTACAAATAGGGAACCGATTAAACGTCGCGATTGAGCATAATCGTCGCGGTGAATTTGGCTTGCTATTGGCTATGCTGTCTGTAGATGCTCGTGATATGGCACAGTTTCAATTAGAAACTGACACTGATAACACGCAAAAGTTACGCAACAAATTTTCTGTACCGCAACCGCAGTTATTAGTTGATGATATTTCTGTCCATCCAGACACTTTTGATCACGCGATGATATTTCAGCAACAAGGTGCCAGACAGTTTCAACTGCAACAAGCATTAACACCTGAAGCTCTGGTCATCAGAGGGTCGCAATCTGATGCTATGGTCGAAGTATTAAGTAACTGTGATTACCTCACTAAAAATAAAGCGATTAATGCCTACCAGCAACATACTCCCATAGAAGACATGCATTTTTTAGATCAACTCAGCACGCAGCGTAAGATATCAAACACGTTAGCACTTCAGCTAGCATAAGTCTGTAATGCGGTGATCTTGTTTAGATTAAGTGAATACTTTTAGGATTTGTGAGCATGGCAAATAAATGGCTGCTTGATCTACGTTATATTGATAAGCGACCGTTAAATTAACTAGTGGGTGAAGTCATGATTAAACAAATTAAACAGCAGCAAGGCCTTGTAAGCGATAGTTGTACCGAATGCGGAAGTTACGTCGATATTGGTGCCGTAGTTGAGGCAGAAGATACATTATTAGTGCTTAGTTTTGCTGGTGATGATGCATTGTCACAAGCTCAAGCGATGCAGGAAATTGCTCAGCAACGTTTTGCTGATACAAAAGCTGTCATTATTGATGCCGATAATACCATTGAACTCAAGCTTGATTTCGCTTTTAGTGTAGAGAAAATGATTTTTCAACTTGAAAATCAACTGTAGATCTTTCTGCAGTTTAATGAAAAGAAATATTGGTTATATGTTTGTTGTTAAAGATTTTTATCCGAGTATACCTCGCGTAATATTAATCCTAGTAAAGCGTAACAATGTATTACCAAAGGATTGCTGTTTTTAAGTATCGCGTGTAATCTGCGTTACTTAACTAAAGACATAGTAGCTTTTGCTAATGTAACTTTATGATGCCTTTAACGCGAGTTTTGCTCTCTAAGTATTGCTGTAACATGTTGACTCACACTCTGAATACCAAAACCAATAATGATAGGTATTTTGAGTTACAAACGTTATAGATTTAGGAAATGAAACCATTTTTTTCGGGATGTAAATGAGTCGAAGAGAACACCAGCACTTATTGGAATTAATTGTAAATTCCAGTGCAAAACAACAAGGTGATTTCACCAAAACCGCAGAGCTGGTTTGTCAATTGCTGCGGGATTATTTTAAAGCATCATTTGTGTCTGTTTGGTCATTACGACATAAAAATAATGATGGCTTGCTGGTTGATGAACGCCTTATTTCTGAGCATGCATTGGTTGCAAGTGATGTGGACCAGACGCTGGTGTATACCTCCCATTTGAAACAAATGACCATTGATCCACAGTACATCAACGAATTACGTTGTCATCGCTACATATTATCTACCGACAATGCTCATATTAACCTCGTCGACACTTTTTCTGATTACTACCAACACCACAATATTGTTACCAGTATTGATATTGCCATCCGAATTAATGGTCATATCGAGGGCGTATTATCGGTGGAAAGTTGCCAACAGATTCAATGGGGTAAATTAGATATTCAGCTTGCAATCCAATGTGCAGATCAGCTGGCGTTAGCCTTGTCTACACGTTATACCTATGACAGTAATGAACAAATTCATTTGTTACGCAATGCCACAGAGCAATCAGAACATGTTGTTATGCTGGTCAATATCGATAGTCGTATTATTGAGTATGTGAATAGTGCTCATCAAAAAATGACTGGATTGCTTCGCAATAACGTTGAACATCATAGCGTTTCTAATCTCGATATTTTTAGAAACGCTCCTAAACTACTTGATCATATCATCGAAAAATTACGCGCTAGTGAAGTTGTGGAAGGCGAACTTAAACTGACACGCACCGATGGCAGTGAATATTGGCTAAAGTATCATATTAAGCCGTTTGTCACCGAACAAGGTAAACATTATGCGCTAGTTTCCAGTTATGATAATTCCGCAGCATTTTTACATAAAGTGGCATTAGAACGTTTGGCTTGGCATTGTGCGTTAACCTGTTTGCACAATCGTAGTCATTTTACCCCCATACTTGATCGCGCTGCTGATGGCATATTAATCCTCATTGATTTATTGGGCTTCAAGCGTTTTAACGATACTCATGGCCATGAAGATGGCGATGCTTTACTGATTGAGATAGCACGACGATTAAAACATTTTGCAACGTCTGCCAATGCGATTGATGTCGCAAGGATCGGTAGCGATGAGTTTGCGGTGTTATTGCCTCCAGTGACTTCTGAAATCGAAGTCGAAGCCATTATTAGCCGTTTGTATATGAATTTGGCGGCGCCATCAATGATCTCCAGAGCCAAAATACAACCTAACCCCGCTATTGCCGTGGTAGACATCAAGTCTGTTGTGGGCTTATTTACTCCGTTATCCTGTGCGGATATTACTTTGCAATATGCCAAGAAGAAAAACGATAATAATTACCAATTTTTTAATGAAGCGTTACTTGAAACATTTACCACTAAAGCGGAAATAGAGCGAGATTTGCAGCATGCGATTCGCGGCCGTGAGTTTGAGCTGTACTATCAACCTTTGATGGATCTCCAGCATCATCAATACATTGGTGCTGAAGCATTAATTCGCTGGAATCATCCTAAAAAAGGGGTGCTGTATCCGGGCACGTTTATTGAAATAGCAGAACAAACCGGGATGATTAATCAAATTGGTGAATGGGTATTAGAGGCGGCCTGTAAGCAATTAAATTTATGGCAACATAAAAACGTTAACATTACCATGCATGTCAACGTGTCAGCGCGACAATTTTTTAGTGGCAATTTGTATGAACTCGTATGGCTATTAATCACCCGCTATCGAATTAAGCCCAATACATTGATCCTTGAAATCACTGAGACTGAACTCATGGGTGACATTCGCTATGCGATTAATTTATGTCATGAGTTGGCAGAATTAGGTGTTGGCTTAGCGATTGATGATTTTGGTACTGGTTACAGTTCGATGAAATACCTTAAACAGTTTCCTATTTCCAAATTAAAAATAGATCGCTCATTCATTATGGATATATCTTCCAGCCGCGAAAGTCGTGAGATTGTCAGTGCCATAATCGCTATGGCGAAAGCACTGAACATTTCATTAACCGCTGAAGGGGTGGAAACGACAGAGCAAGAAGCCTTTTTAACCCTAAGCGGTTGTCATCAAGCCCAAGGATTTTTGTATAGCCCTGCAATACGGGTGAATGATTTTGGTTTATTTATTAATAACCACCAGTCTGCGACTACAGTTAACATGCAACCTGAATCATTTATCGCTTAGTTTTGAGATTTTGTTAGTGTTTATCTTTCATGTGACATTAAGACATTTTCTAGTTCAGTAACACATTAAGGTAAGTTGGAGAGCGTCTTTTTACTTATACACTAGGGTGGTTCCAAGCGATGTTTGAACTAAAGCGGTGAACGATTTGCATGAATTAAAAAAGGAAGTCATGCATCTAACTTCCTGTTATTTAACTGAGTCGTTAAGCCTTAAAGTCTAAATTTTTCAATTTCTGCTTTCATCGTTTCGGCTAACTTAGCTAATTCATTACTGGCGGCACTGCTTTGTTCCGCTCCGGCAGCGGTTTGATTGGAAATGTCACTGATACTCGTAATGTTGCGGTTTATCTCTTCTGTCACCGAACTTTGTTCTTCCGCTGCTGTGGCGATTTGTGTATTCATGGCATTAATTTGATCAACACTGTCAGTTATTTCAGCTAATGCATCACCCGCTTTTTGTGCTTCCGTTGCCGTTTGTTGTGCATTTTCAGCCCCTTGCACTAAACGTTGAGTCGCATCTCGGCTAGCTTTTTGTAAGTTTTGAATCGTTTTCTGTATTTCTTGGGTAGACTGTTGTGTACGACTGGCCAAGGTTCTAACTTCATCCGCTACCACAGCGAATCCTCGACCCTGCTCACCAGCACGAGCCGCTTCTATGGCCGCATTTAATGCTAATAAATTCGTCTGTTCAGAGATGGCTTGGATTACGTCGACAACACTGCCAATATCTTCAGCATGTTGTGCCACTGATTTCATTGCTGAGACTGACTCTTGCATTTCAATCGATAAGCGTTCAATTCTGGCAATACTCTCTTTAACCACCTGTTGCCCTTTAGACGCAGCATTATCTGTATGTTCAGAGGCTTGAGCAGCCGAACTGGCACTCTGGGCCACATCATGTACCGTTGCGGAAAACTGATGGATAGCGCTAGCAATACTCTGAGTTTGTTGTTGCTGTTCGAGAATATTTAGTTTTGTTTGCGCCGCAACTGCCGAGTTTTCTTCTGATGCGCTTGCCAACAAGAATGTAGATTGGTGCATTGATTTAACGATACTTTGAAAACTATAAACAATCTGATTTACGTAAGTAGCTATGTGGGTAAATTCATCGTTCCCCGTCAAATGGATCCGTTGGGTCAAATCACCCAAGGAAATTTTATTCGCGCTATCTTCTAAATGCTGTGATGCTAATTTGATGCGTTTAATAATCACTAAGGATAAAAAGGTGATAATTATCATACTCAACAGCACTGCTATGATTACCTTTATCCGGAACGTACTAATATTCTCCTCTGATTGTTCAAAATTAGCTTTTGCTTCAGCAATTTGTATATCCAGAAAGCCTTGGGCCTCTGCAGAGACTGATTTGAAAACAGGATTAATATCCTTTAATAGAATCATATTTGCTTGTCTGAATCTGCCCGCATTTAATTCTACCAATGCCCGATTAAAACCGTTATCTGTGATGACATCAAGTTGATGAACCAATCTGTTAACTTGGGCTCTTTCTTCGGCATTTAAATTGGAGCTTAGAATTTCATTATCAATAATATCATGGAGTATTTTCAACGATTGATTAATATCATTAATGTGTATGTCAGTTGGGTGATCATGGAGTTTGGCAAATTCTGATGAGGGATCATGCTGCAAGGATAACAACAAAGCACTTCTTGCATTGCCTAACTCATCTAAGACTTTGCCGGCTCGAATGGTATGTTGCATGCCCTGCGAGTATAGGTCATCAATTGAGTTTGTGGCTTGTTGCATACCTGATATACCTTGATATGCTAAAAATAATAGTGCGCCTAAAGTGATTAACATGCTCAACGTCAAGCGAGCACTAACTGATTGCAGTTTTTCAGTAAACTTGGATGGTTTAGCTTGGCTTGAATCTTGGCTAGGCTGTTGGCCAGATAATGATGTCATAAAATATCCTTTATTTTCGACACAACCTAGTGTGCTCAATATAAATAAGGTAAATAAAATGAATATTACACATTAATTAAATTTATATATGAGAGCTAGCTAACATATTATCAACAACAGCGAATCAACGCTGCCTGACCGATAATAATTAGACTTTTTAAACTGAGTTGATGACGAAAAGACAAGCGTGATCAGATAAGATTTATTGAGTATGAAGGCGAGGTCATTTCTGCCATATTGGTTACATCTCGGAAAAAACATCAGGTTATTGATCAGCTAAAAAGTGCATCTATGCGCTTTTAGCTGATGATATGGCACAGTGATAATTAAGCGGCATTATTGGTTTTGCTGTTTTAACTCATGAGCTTGGCACAGCACTGTTTAAACTTTTTGCCGCTATGGCAAATACAAGCATCATTTCGACCGGGTAAACGATTGTGCATTTGTGTTCCACTAGTATAAAACCAATGGCCATCTTGTTTGATAAACGATGAACGCTCATATATCGCATCGATCTTTTTATCTTCGATAAACCATGCTTTAAAAATCACTTCACCTTTTTCAGCGCATTGTGTCGAAGAAAGCACTTCTAATCCCAACCACTGCGTTTTAAATTGTGCCAGCTGCTTCTCGGTTAATCCCTGTAAATGATCCGCATGATGAGTCACAATTAAATAATGAAATTGCTTTAACACAAAGGCGCTATAACGAGAGCGCATTAATCGTTCTGGTGTGTCAGCCACAGCCTGATTTAGATGAAATGGCTGACAACATTGAGCATAGTCGACGGCGCTGCCACAAGGGCAATACGTGCTGTTAGTGTCTATTAAATCATTATGGTTCATTGAGTTTATTCTTTTGCAGCGGTAATAAATTGGCGACCGTAATAAAGATTGGGAACGGGTTTGGCATCATAGTAAAAATGGGGCGCAGCATGGGTGTTCGAATCAACACTAATTTTCCATTGCTGTTTGTTATCTTTACTAAAAACAGTCACAAATTTACCAGCAAATTCACTGACAGGTTCTCCAGAATCTTTTCCTGGATGAAAACGCACTAAATAATAACCCACATCAGTTGCGCTATTGGGCTCGTTGTGTCGTACCAGTACTCTGAAGTCGACTTCAAGTTTGGCATTTTTTCGTTTGATTTTGTTAAAAAAGTGGCTGTACAGGCTAAGAATATTTTCTTTACCGCTAATGATACCTCGGTCTTGTGTTTCAGAGATATATACAGCATCGTCGGTATATATTTGTTCTATCGCGGCAAGATCTAACTGTTCAAATGCCTGCGTCAATTTTGTAAAATTAGCATTCAACGTTTTATGGGGTATAGATTCTGTTGCATAAACGTTCATGGTGCTTAGGCACACACTAACGGTTAGCAATATCAATAACCTGAGCGTATTCATTAAGGACAATATTCTTTTCAAGGAATGGTTCTCTTTTTTATCTAGTGTAAATCAATAATGGCAAGCGATACCGTAACGATAACTATAAATTAATCATCCACTTTGCTAAAGCATAGAATCTTTACAAAGTATGTTGGAGGTGGCACATGTCGTTAAGTGATGACGAATTATTTTTACAAGAAATGGCCGATGTTAGTCCTCTTAAGCAAGAACATCAGTCGCATACAGACCCAAGATGGCTTAATCCGTTAAGTGTAACAGATGCTCAATTGGCAAAGCGAGCAGCAGCGGAACAACATGAGTTGTTACAGTTATTGCCTACCGATCCTTATTTATTTACAGCGGTTGAGCCCGATGATGTAGTGAGCTATAAAATGGATGGGATTCAAGATGAAGTATTTACCCAACTGCGCCTTGGTAAATACCGATTTAATACAGTGTTGGATTTACATCAATATAGGCTACCGCAGGCCCGTGAAAGTTTACTTAGTTGCGTGCTAGGTGCTTATGAGCGCGGTGAACGTAATATTTTGGTTATTCATGGCAAGGGTTATAAAAGTAAACCTTATTCAGGGTTAATGAAATCAGCGGTATGCCATTGGCTAAGATTTATTGAACCCGTTACCGCGTATCATTCGGCCACAAAAGAATGTGGTGGAGTAGGTGCGGTATTTATCATGCTAAAAAAATCACCGCAAAAAAGAATTGAAAATAGTGAACTGAATAGAAAGGGTCGTGGTTTTAGGTAGGTTTTATGGGTGTATGTTGCATCGAAAAAGCCAGTCATATTATAAAAGCAAAAAATAATGCCAAAAATTTAACTGCCGATGTTGTTTGGTTGAAAAAATTTGATGGCAAATAACTTTTTCAACTAAGCACTAATTAGCGCTAACATTTGTATTTTGACGATATTTTTTACTCATACTCATACTCATACTCTTAGTCGCTCAAGTCAGCATTACCAATTGCACTGTTGGCTAGCTTGTGTATTTTGCATATCTAGTGATATTTGTAGTGGAGCAAAGCCATATCGTTAAGCTTTTGCAGTCATGTTATCTCACCTGTCACCACTGACTGCTTCAGGCCAAGGTACAGGGAGCGATTTTGAACACATACTTGTGTTTGCCTCAAGCGTCTTTACTTCTATAAATACTAACGTAATGAATGGGCTAGAGTATTGGCAATATCACACTAGGTTTGTATAACGGCAATGTATAGATTAGGCGTTACATAGGCTCTGCGTTGGCATTAATCTCTGCTTCACACTGCTCCGTTGGTTCTTTAACACCTCGTTGCCTTCTTCTAGATCCCACCGAGCTTGGTTTTATTTCTACGGTTTAGTGGTGTCGGTGAATACTTGTCTGTGCAATAGAGCTATCAATAAACTCACAGGCATAAGGCAATATTATTTCTAATCGTTTTCATCATAAGCCAATGTCTTTGACGTATTGGGCAGCGTTTAGAGTAAGCCCATTATCTGTCAGTACATAGTGGTATTAGAAAGTGCAATAATGGCTTGATGAACACTGTCTATGGTGGCGTTTTTTAAAAATAAATCCATTTGTGCAATTACAGTGACTGAATTCTCATGTCATAAAGGCGCTGGATCAATTTGAGACGGTCGTTTTAAAGGCAAGTGTATCTAGTGTATGTCCTTTTTATCTGTTGTTGTCTGCCAACCACAAAATAGCAAACTTTGTATAATAGTTAACAATTTGGCAGGTTTATTGCTGTTTTTGATGTTGATGTTGTTAAAGAAAGCTAACAATTTCGATTGACATCTGTTCGCTCAATGATTAATTTAAACGGGTGTTTAAATTAACTTGGGTCTTGGAATGGCAAGTCGTACTGATACAAAAACAAGAATACTCGACGCAGCTGAAAAGTTGTTTGCTGAAAGAGGTTTTTCTGAAACGTCGTTGCGACTGATCACCAGTAAAGCTGAAGTCAATTTGGCATCGGTCAATTACCATTTCGGTTCGAAAAAAGAATTAATTCGCGCAGTACTCGCAAGATACTTAGATGTATTTATGCCAAGCGCTGCGATAGAAATTAAACGCATACATCATGCGCCTGAAGATGCGTCACTAAATGAAATTTTTTCTGCTTTAATTAAGCCATTACTCGAGCTTAACAAAGTGCGCAATGGCGGCACGATTATTTTCTTGCAGCTGTTGGGTCGTGGTTACATTGAAAGCCAAGGGCATTTACGTTGGTTTATCACCACGCATTATGGCGAACACTTAGCGACTTTTGTGCAAGCCGTATCGGCCAGTGCACCGCATATTCCCGCAGCTGAAATGTTTTGGCGTTTGCATTTCACCCTCGGGACGATAGTATTTACCATGGCTTCTGCAGATGCGTTAAATGAGATTGCCGCTGCTGAGTATGGTGAACATAACAACATTGAAGCGATTCTTCGTAAAGTCATCCCCTACATGGCAGCAGGTGTTGCTGTTCCTGTGTTAACAAACTAAGAAGGTATAAAATGAGTATCGTCATATTGCTAGTTATAGCGATCATTGTCCTCTTTGGCGTACGTAATATCAGGATGCAATTTATTACGCGTCCAGTATTTTCGTTCTTCAAAAAAGTGTTACCTCCTTTGTCGAGTACCGAGAAGGAAGCAATGGAAGCGGGTGATGTTTGGTGGGAAGGTGAGTTATTCCGTGGTAAGCCAAACTGGAACACCTTACACGGCTACGGTAAGCCAACGTTAAGTGCTGAAGAGCAGGACTTTATAAATAATCAAGTTCAAACCGCATTAACCATGATCGACGATTTTGATATTGTTCATAATCGCAAAGATTTACCGCCAGAGTTGTGGCAGTACTTTAAAGAGCAAGGTTTTTTTGCGTTAATTATTCCTAAAAAATTTGGTGGTCGTGAGTTTTCTGCTTATGCAAACTCAACCATAGTAGCAAAAATTGCTACGCGCAGTGTCAGTGCGGCGGTTACCGTTATGGTGCCTAATTCTTTAGGCCCTGGCGAGTTACTAACGCATTATGGTACTAAAGAACAAAAAGAACGTTGGTTACCTTCACTGGCTGTGGGTAAAGATATTCCATGTTTCGCATTAACAGGCCCAGAAGCGGGCAGTGATGCTGGTGCTATTCCTGATGTCGGTATTGTGTGTCGCCGTGAGTTTGAAGGCGAAGAAACATTAGGCTTAAGTTTAACCTGGAACAAGCGTTACATTACTTTGGCTCCTGTCGCGACGGTTTTGGGATTGGCCTTTCAAATGCGCGATCCTGACGGATTGTTAGGTGATGTTAAAAATATAGGGATTACCTGTGCGCTTATCCCAACAGATCATCAAGGTGTTGAAATCGGTCGTCGTCATAACCCATTAATGATGGCGTTTATGAACGGGACAACCAGTGGTGAAGATGTATTCATTCCATTGGATTGGATTATTGGTGGACCACAGTTTGCCGGCAAAGGTTGGCGTATGCTGGTTGAATGTTTGTCTGCTGGGCGCGGTATTTCATTACCTGCACTCGCTACGGCATCTGGCCATGTGGCGACCAAAACGACCACTGCTTATAGTTATGTTCGTCAACAGTTCGGTATGCCAATCGGACATTTTGAAGGCGTACAAGAAGCTACAGCGCGAATTATCGCTAATACTTACCAACTTGAAGCTGCTCGTCGTTTAACTACCCAAGGTATCGACTTAAAAGTGAAACCTTCTGTGGTGACCGCGATTGCTAAATACCACATGACCGAGTTAGGCCGTGATGTATTAGAGGATGCGATGGATGTTCAGTCTGGTAAAGGTATCCAATTAGGACCTAAAAACTATCTAGGTCATGCGTATATCGCCACACCTATTTCAATTACGGTAGAAGGTGCAAATATCCTGACTCGTTCATTGATGATTTTTGGTCAGGGAGCAACGCGCTGTCATCCATATGTTTTGGCGGAAATGGAAGCCGCAGCAATGGAAGATGAGACATCAGCTTTAGATCGTTTCGATTCATTGTTACTGGGTCATATTGGTTATGCCATTGGTAATGCATTACGCTCATTTGGTTATGCATTAACCGGAAGTCGTTTAGGCAGTGCACCAGTGAGTGGTCCGACTCAACAATATTATCGTGATATGACGCGGATCTCTTCATCGCTTGCGATAATGACTGATTTATCGATGTTGATTATGGGTGGCGATCTTAAACGTAAAGAAATGATTTCTGCGCGAATGGGTGATGCATTAAGCCAGTTATACCTAGCATCTGCGACATTGAAATTGTTTGAAGATAATGGCCGTCAGCAAGATGATTTACCTGCTGTACATTATGTGATGACAGAGCGTTTACATCTAGCGGCAAAAGCACTCAATGATGCTATTCGTAACTTCCCGAGCAAAATCGCTGCGGTATTGCTACGAGTATTGATATTCCCATTAGGAAATCATTTCAATGCACCAAGTGATAAATATGCGGTTGATTTAGTCACTGGTATGCTCAAACCTGGACCTGCTCGTGACCGTATTACCTTCCTTTGCAGTGATGTTGAAGGTGATGAAAGTGGTATTGCTGAAGTCGAGCAGGCTTTCTTGGCAAAATATGCTGCGAAAGATTTGTATAAGAAGCTAAAGAAAGCGCAACGTAGTGGTCATTTAAAATCTAAGCTGCCAATGCTTGAGTTATTTGAGCAAGCACTAGAAAAAGACATTATCACCAAAGCGGAACATAAACAGCTTGTTGAGGCAGATGTATTGCGTTTAGCGGCTATCAATGTTGATGATTTTGATAAGATTTAATCAGAATTAATAAAACCCTTTAATGGTTTTATAAAACCTTTGTCTAAATAGCCCTGACTCTGTCGGGGCTTTTTTTTACTATGGCAAACTAAATTAACAAGTTATCGGTCTGAGAAGGGAAATATCAAAGTGCATAAAGCAGAATATCTTAAAATACACCCATAAAAAAGCCAATCCGGAGATTGGCTTTAAAGTGCCGAGTCTACTGCAATATACCTGCTATTGAGTATGCCTCATGACATGCAATATCAATTAAGCAACGATCAATACTTTGCAAGTGTTAGTGCCACCAATGGTTTCCATCGCGTCACCTTTAGTCATCAGGACCATATCACCACTGACCAAATAACCTCTGCTAACCATACAGTTTAATGCTTCTTTAGCGAGCTCATCTGCAGGATATGCTGTTGAGTCAAACTCAATTGGCTGTACACCACGGTACATTGCCATGCTGGCCAATGTCTTTTGATGACGAGATAAAGCAAAAATTGGTAAACCAGAGCTGATACGTGACATTAATTTTGCTGTCGCGCCAGATTCAGTTAACGAAATAATGGCTTTAACGCCAGGCAAGTGGTTAGCCGCATACATGGTTGAAAGCGCGATAGTTTCTTCAACTGAAGAGAAACGCTGATCCATACGGTGCTTAGACACATTAACACTAGGATGTAATTCTGCACCTAAACAAACGTTCGCCATTGCCATAACCGTTTCTTCAGGGAAGTCACCAGCAGCGGTTTCCGCTGACAGCATTACCGCATCGGTTCCGTCTAACACAGCATTCGCCACGTCCATGACTTCAGCTCGTGTTGGCATCGGGCTTGAAATCATCGATTCCATCATTTGTGTAGCAGTGATCACGGCTTTGTTTAGTTGGCGAGAACGCTCAATTAAACGTTTTTGCACAGCAACAAGTGCAGCGTCACCAATTTCAACACCTAAATCACCACGAGCAACCATGACAACATCTGAAGCGCGGATAACATCATCCATTGCTTCATCAGTTTCAACCGCTTCAGCACGTTCAACCTTAGCAACGATTAATGCGTAGCTACCGGCTTCTTGTGCAAGCTTACGTGCTAGGTCTAAATCAGCACCTGTACGAGGGAACGACACAGCAAGGAAATCAACATTGATCAATGCAGCCGTTTTAATGTCTGCCATGTCTTTTTCGGTAAGGGCAGGAGCGGTTAAGCCGCCACCTTTTTTGTTGATACCTTTGTTGTTCGATAACGGGCCAGCAACAGTAACAGTAGTAAAGACTTTATGGCCTTCAACACGGTCAACTTTCAGCTGCACACGACCATCATCAAGCATTAAGATATCGCCAATGACAACATCATCAGGCAGTTGCTTATAATCAATACCCACTTGATCCTGATCGCCTTCGCCTTTAGCTAAGTCAGCATCGAGGATAAAGTTATCACCCAAGTTAAGTTTGATTTTTTTGTTATCTTTAAAGGTAGAAATGCGAATTTTAGGACCTTGTAAGTCTCCTAAAATAGCGACATGTTTACCCAATTCTTTAGCAATTCTACGAGTATCCGTAGCACGCTTTAGATGATCTTCTGGTGAACCGTGTGAGAAGTTAAGTCTAACGACGTTAGCGCCTGCTGCGATAATTTTTCGTAAATTGTCATCGCGGTCAGTTGCTGGCCCAAGTGTTGTAACGATTTTAGTTCTGCGGAACATGAGATACTCCGTTAATGATAAGAAAGATTTTGTGTTAAATAGAATTCGGTTATTAAAGTGCTCTTGTGATCTTGGCACTAAAATGATGTCACTATATTAACAGACATTCTCAGTAAATGTAGTAAAGTTACCAACAAAAAGATCGTTTTTAATGTGTAATTTATGTGACAGTTTCGCGGTTTTTACAATAAAAAAGGCCAAACAGAATAAAGTGTTTGGCCTAGTGAACAATAATTGATGGCTATTTATGAGCATTTACGCGATCAAATAGAACTTAATTGTGTAATTATTTACCAGTTCTTTGGTAATCTTGGTGCAAAAGTCAGTTTAAAAGGTGGTTATTGTTGTTCAAACGAGCATAAAAATGACGGCTGTACATGAGTGTTAATGTTAACAACCCATCAATTTAGATAGTCATATCCTTGTTTACCCGAGATTCTTTCAATACTTCTTTTACGCGTTTTAAATTATCACGGAAACGCGGACCACGGCGTAAGGTAAACCCTGTCGCGAGTACATCTATGGTAACCAATTGCGCTAAGCGTGACGCCATAGGTAAGTACATGTCAGTGTCTTCTGGTACTTCCATAGTGACAGGCAATGTACATTCAAAAGACAGTGGCGAGTTACGTGCCGTAATGCCGATGACTGCAGCGCCGTTTTCTCGAGCAATACGCGCTATTTCAATCAGTGATTTAGTTCGGCCAGTATGCGAAATTAATACCACTACATCGCCTTCATTACAGTTAATGCAGCTCATTCGT
This sequence comes from Shewanella sp. SG41-3, assembly GCF_014164545.1. Lineage (NCBI taxonomy): Bacteria > Pseudomonadati > Pseudomonadota > Gammaproteobacteria > Alteromonadales > Shewanellaceae > Shewanella > Shewanella sp. SG41-3. The sequence goes on along the minus strand of NZ_JACJFJ010000006.1, from coordinate 14,688 downwards.
TGCATTAATACATCATCAAAACAAATCACTGGCACGTTGAAGCGAAAGAACTTGTTTTGCGCATCATGGGCCACAGAAGCAGAGGCACCAAGGCCAAAAAACGAAATAGTCTTGGCTTGAGTGAGAATATCAACCGCTTTATTAATTGCCGAAGTGTCTAAACTCTGACGAGCCGTATCCAGCGATGCCATTGAAGATTCGAAGATTTTTGTTGTGTATGACTCTGGAGTGTCATCTTCTTCAACGTGTCGACTAACATAAGGTGTGCCGTTAGCAAGACTTTGAGCCAAATGTAACTTAAAATCAGGGAATCCCTTAGTGTCTAATCGACGACAAAATCGATTGACCGTAGGTTCACTAACATCGGCCATCTTTGCTAAGGTGGCAATACTTGAATGTATCGCTGTTTGCGGTGAGGCTAATATGACTTCGGCAACTTTACGTTCAGATTTACTAAATTGGGTAAGGCTTTTTTGAACCTTTTCAAGGGTATTCATAAGCAAGCATCCGCTAGAAAGTAGCTAAAAAGTAGGTAATGTAATTTTATATCATAACTTACAGGAATTACGTGAATTAAGTTATTTATTTACCGTTGATTATCAACTGTAGTTATTTTTCACGACATCGATCACGATTAAATGATTTGTAAGCCTTGGTGTTGGTGGAAAATCATAGCAGATAATAGATACTTGTGACTAGGTTAACAACAATACAAAAATTGCAAATTAAAGATGCAATATTCAAATTCTGTTGTTATATTACAACAAAAGTGTGCTTTTATTCATCTACCGAATTCGAACATGACACACACATATAATTAGGAGAGCTTTCAGCAATGGGCAAATCAATTGGAGCTAAGGCTTGCGACTTCGTACTTTTCGGTACTAAAGGCGATTTAGCTAGGCGTAAATTATTACCTTCTCTATATCAGTTAGATAAAGCAGGATTGCTTGATAAAGAAACCAAGGTAATCGGAGTAGCAAAAGACGCATTCACTCAAGAAGAGTTTGTTGCCCTAGTTACTAAAGCATTAAATACATTTGTTAAAGACGAACTTTGCCCCACCACGTTAGCGCGCTTCCTGAGTCGTTGTCATTATATCGGTACTAATTTTACAGATCCTGAAGGTTATAGTGCCTTCCACGATTTACTTGAACCAAGTAAACGCGTCATGGTGAATTATTTCGCAACTCCTCCTTCTATTTTTGGTGCTATCTGCCGTTGTTTACACGAGCAAGACCTTATTCAATTTGATACCCGTGTTGTGCTCGAAAAGCCAATTGGTACTGATTTGGAATCATCGCATGTGATTAATGACCAGGTTGCCGAGTTCTTTAACGAGAATCAGGTTTACCGAATCGATCATTATCTTGGTAAAGAAACCGTTCAAAATCTCATTGCCCTGCGTTTTGCTAACTCTTTATTCTCTTCTAAATGGGATAACCGTACCATAGATCATGTCCAGATCACGGTTGCTGAAGAAGTGGGTATTGAAGGTCGTTGGGGTTACTTTGACGGTGCGGGTCAAATGCGCGACATGATCCAAAACCACTTATTACAAGTGCTAACCTTGGTTGCCATGGATCCTCCCGTCAATTTAGATGCTGACAGTATTCGTGACGAGAAAGTTAAAGTGCTTAAGTCACTGCGGCCAATTAACCAAGATAATGTGTATGAAAATACCGTTCGTGGTCAATACAGTGCTGGTTTCTTAAAAGGTTCACCTGTTCCTGGCTATCTTGAAGAAGAGGATGCCAACACGCAATCCCACACAGAGACCTTTGTTGCTATCCGTGTTGATATTGATAACTGGCGTTGGGCTGGAGTGCCATTCTATTTACGCAGTGGTAAGCGTATGCCCTTTAAGAGTAGCGAAATTGTGGTGTACTTTAAAAATCCACCTCATAACTTGTATCGTGCAAGTTACCGCAATCTGCCACCGAACAAGTTAACCATTCGTTTACAACCTCATGAAGGGGTTGAAATTCAGATGATGAACAAGGTTCCTGGGCTTGAGCAAAAGCAGCGTCTACAAACGACTAAGCTCGATTTAAGCTTCAGTGATACCTTTAAAAACGAACGTATTGCAGATGCGTATGAACGTTTGTTGTTAGAAGCCATGCTCGGAAACCAAGCACTGTTCGTTCGTCGTGATGAAGTTGAGCAAGCCTGGAAATGGGTTGATGGCATCATTCAGTCATGGGAACAAAGTGGTGAAAAGCCTAAATCTTATCCTGCTGGCACATGGGGACCTGTGGCATCGGTCGCATTAATAACCAAAGATGGCCGTTCTTGGGACGAGTAGGGAGCTGACATGATTAAAGATACTGTATTTAAATCCTTCGACAATCCAGCAGATTTAGAAGCCAAACTAGCTGAGAAAATTGCCCAGCAACTACAAAATGCTGTGGATACTCGAGGCAAAGCCAGTTTAGTGGTTTCTGGCGGTTCCACACCATTGAAATTATTTGATTTACTTAGCCATAAAGTAGTCGATTGGGCTGACGTTTACGTCACTTTAGCTGATGAACGCTGGGTTAACGCTGATGAAAAAGATTCAAACGAAAGGTTGGTTCGCCAGCATTTACTGCAGAATCGTGCCTCCAGTGCCAAATTTCGCGGCTTAAAAAATATGTTTGCAACCCCTGAAGCGGGTTGTGATATGACCAGCGAGTCGTTAGCTAATTTCCCGCGTCCCTTTGATGTGGTGATATTAGGCATGGGCACTGATGGGCATACATGCTCTTGGTTTCCTTGCAGTGCTGAACTCGATAATGCATTAACTACCAAAGATTTATGCGTTGCAGTCAATCCGACAACTGCTCCTCATGCACGTATTAGTTTGTCTAAAGATGCCATTTTAAATAGCCGTCAGATTTATTTGCATCTTGTCGGAGAACCAAAGCTAACTGTTTATCATCAGGCTCTTGAGAATGATGATGTTACCCAAATGCCCATTAGAGCCGTATTAGCGCAGCGTAAAACGCCCGTTGATGTGTTCTATAGCGCGTAAGGAGTTTTACCATGCACTCAGTAGTACAAGCCGTCACCGATAGAATTATTGCACGCAGTAAACAGTCTCGTTCAACGTATTTAACGGCCTTAAATGATGCCAAAGCAAAAGGTGTTCATCGTAGCGCCCTGAGTTGTGGCAATTTGGCTCATGGATTCGCGGCCTGTCAGCCAGCGGACAAAGACTCTTTACGTCAACTAACGAAAGCCAATATTGGTATTGTCACCGCTTTTAATGACATGTTATCAGCACACCAACCTTACGAAACCTACCCAAATATGCTTAAACAAGCGTGTATGGATGTCGGCAGTGTTGCACAGGTTGCTGCAGGTGTACCTGCTATGTGTGATGGTGTGACTCAGGGTCAACCAGGCATGGAGTTAAGTTTACTGAGCCGTGAAGTTATTGCTATGTCTACCGCGATCGGCTTATCGCATAATATGTTTGATGGCGCGCTACTACTGGGTATTTGTGACAAAATTGTACCGGGACTATTAATCGGTGCCTTAAGTTTTGGCCATTTACCTATGCTATTTGTGCCTGCTGGTCCAATGAAGTCTGGTATTCCGAATAAAGAAAAAGCCCGTATTCGTCAGCAATTTGCTCAAGGTCAGGTTGATCGCGCGGCGCTACTTGAAGCAGAAGCTAAGTCATATCATAGTGCTGGTACTTGTACCTTCTACGGTACGGCTAACTCTAACCAGCTAATGCTTGAAATAATGGGCTTACAGCTACCAGGCTCATCGTTTGTTAATCCTGACGATCCATTACGCGATGAATTAAGCAAAATGGCTGCGAAACAAGTGTGCCGTTTAACATCTATGGGTACACAATATACTCCAATAGGTGAAATCGTTTCTGAGAAATCAGTAGTTAACGGAATTGTGGGAATTCTTGCGACAGGTGGTTCAACGAACCTGACTATGCACATAGTGGCAGCTGCTCGCGCCGCAGGCATAATTGTAAACTGGGACGACTTTTCTGACTTATCTGATGCCGTGCCACTGTTAGCGCGCGTGTATCCTAATGGTCATGCTGATATTAACCACTTCCACGCCGCAGGTGGTATGGCGTTATTAATCAAAGAGCTACTCGATGGTGGTCTATTGCATGAAGATGTGAATACTGTCGCCGGTCAGGGCCTACGTCGTTACACCCAAGAACCTCGCCTACTTGATGGTCAACTTAAATGGGTTGATGGCGTGACAGAAAGCTTAGACAAAGAAGTGTTAACGCATCTTGATACCCCATTCCAACAGAACGGTGGCCTGAAATTACTTAAAGGTAATCTTGGCCGCGCAGTGATTAAAGTGTCAGCAGTACCCGATAAAAATCGTGTGGTAGAAGGACCTGCGATTGTCATTGATGATCAAAACAAGCTTGATGCGCTATTCCAGGCCGGTGAGCTTGATCGAGACTGTGTTGTTGTCGTCAGAGGCCAAGGCCCTAAAGCTAACGGTATGCCAGAGCTGCACAAGCTCACACCATATCTTGGCACTCTGCAAGACAAAGGTTTTAAAGTTGCATTAGTGACTGACGGCCGTATGTCTGGTGCCTCAGGTAAAGTTCCTGCAGCAATTCATTTAACTCCAGAAGCGCTTGACGGTGGTTTGATAGCCAAAGTTGAAAATGGCGATCTGATCCGGGTTGATGCTTCAACAGGTGAGTTAACCCTGTTTGTTGATGAGAAAACACTGGCAAGCAGAACAGCAGGCGTGGTCGATTTACACCATTCAAGTTATGGCATGGGCCGTGAATTATTCGGTGCATTACGCAGTAGCTTAAGCAGCCCTGAAACAGGTGCCCGCAGTACACATGCTCTTGATGAATTATATTAAAAATAAAGGAAGTCGGTATTATGATTGAGCCTAATAACTGGTTACTCCAGCCACAAGATGTATTTAAACGCAGCCCGATTGTTCCTGTGATGGTGATTAATAAAATAGAGCATGCAGTGCCTTTGGCTAGAGCCTTAGTTGCTGGCGGTATTAGCGTACTTGAAGTAACACTTCGAACACCTTGTGCGCTTGAAGCCATTGCTAAAATAGCTAAAGAAGTGCCAGAAGCTTTAGTGGGTGCGGGAACTATTTTAAATCAGACCCAATTACAACAAGCAATTGATGCTGGTTCACAATTTATTATCACTCCAGGTGCAACAGTTGATTTGCTAAAAGCAGCTAAAAAAGGCACGGTGCCATTAATTCCTGGTATCGTTAGTATTTCAGAAGTTATGGTGGGAATGGAGTTAGGTTATACTCATTTCAAATTCTTCCCTGCTGAAGCTTCTGGTGGCATTAATGCACTTAAATCTTTCTCTGGTCCATTGTCGGGTATTCGTTTTTGTCCAACAGGTGGCATTAGCCCTGCGACGTATAAAGACTACCTTGCACTGTCGAATGTAGATTGCATTGGCGGTAGCTGGATTGCCCCGACAGATGCAGTTGAAAATGAAGATTGGGATCGCATTACCCAACTGTGTAAAGATGCTTTAGCAGCGCTTTAATCTTTACCAATGAGTTTACCGTTGAAAAACCAGCTTATGCTGGTTTTTTTATGTCTTAAATTTGGCAGGGGTTAGTTTGTAGGTGATATAGACGAGTTGAACGACTAAAAATTGTTAATTGTAAGTAACTTGTAATAACATAGCGCTACTTAAAAATGGGCGGAACAGCCCGTTAAATGACTTTTGTTAGCACAAGGATATTTTTATGGTGCGCTTTTTAGATCATATGGCCCATGGTCATCGTTTGTTGTTGTCAGCAGCATTGGCGTTATGCAGTATTTATTTTATTACTTTTTACTCCCCCCTTGTAGCTGCTAGCCCAATCCATGCTGAATTACCGAGACAATCTTTCAATTCTCAATGGCACCTTGGGGATCATCAAAACCAAGGCCTATTGGTTGACAATGTGCCTAATTGGGTTACACCAATAGCGTATGATTTACCAGATAAGGTTCCATCTTCAGAGCTTGCCGATGGGGTGTATTACTTGCTTATTGATGAGCAGTCTAAAGTCACCGCCGATGGCAGTCTAACTCAGTTTAATCATTATGCGACCAAAGCGATGACGCCCAAAGGCTTAGAAGCTGTCTCGCAAATTAGCATTACGTTTGATCCCGCTTATCAGAAAATTATTTTCCATAAGATGAATGTTATTCGGGATGGGGTGGTCATTGATAAAAAAGCAGACAGTGAATTTAATTTACAACAAGTCGAAAGTGGGCAGCGATTAATTTACGATGCCTCTAAAACGGCGAGCTGGTTTTTACATGATATTCGTGTCGGCGATATTGTTGATTATCAATACAGTATTGTTGGCACTAATCCTGTTTACCAAGGGATCTATTCAGATTCTCGACGTTTACAATGGGATGTTCCCGTACATCAACAATTTTTACGTATTATTTGGGGGAAAAAGCAACCGCTTAATTTTTCTGTAAATAATACTGAGATGAAATTTACGCAAACGCAATTAGGCAATGAAATTGATTATCAGCTGATGTTAAAAGACATGCCCGTGAGTAAGTATTATTCAGACGCTGCCAGTTGGTTTCATCCTTATGCTAGCGCTTATTGGTCTGAGATGGATTCTTGGCAACAGGTTAGAGAGTGGGCTCAGGCGCTCTTTGCGCCACAAATAGATCAAAATCAAGCAATTCAAGAATTGGTTAATCAATTCCGAAGTGCTGATACCCAAGCCGAACAAATCATGCTTGCGTTGAATTTTGTTCAACAAGATATTCGTTATTTGGGTATTGAAATTGGAGCCAACAGCCATTTACCCGCTAAGGCGAGCGATACATTGGCCAAGCGATATGGCGACTGTAAAGATAAATCTGTGTTATTAATTGCGCTACTTAGAGGATTAGGCATTCAAGCATCACCTGTTTTGGTTAATACCAAAGAGGGCAAGATCTTACAAGACTCCTTACCTCGAGCATCAGCATTTAATCACATGATAGTCAAAGTCAGCTTAGATAATAAATTTTACTGGTTAGACCCTACACTGCTGAATCAAAATGTTGCTTTACCGGTTGTGTTTCAACCCAATTATGGCTTCGCCCTTGTGGTTGGAGACAATACTCAACAACTTGAATTAATGGATTCAGCAGCAAGTGGTTCTCTTGTAGAGTTTCATGAAGTGTATGATTTTACACAAGGAGTTCATGGTGAGGGGAGTCTACATGTCACAACCACTTATCAAGGAGATCAAGGTACTCGTATTCGTGGACGATTAGCTGATATTGGCTTACAGTCTCTGTCAGACAATTATCAAAATTATTATAAAAATTCGTTTAATGATCTTGAAGTTGCTACGCCTATGTCTGTAAGCCAAAATACTCAAACCGGCACGACAATTTTTAAAGAACACTACGTAATCAAACAACCTTGGATAAAAGCTGACAATGGTAGTTTTGGTCTTAGCGTTTACGAAAGCCAAGTATCCCCCTACATTTCCATGCCAGAAAGTCATGGACCAAGAGTGTTGTCTTTGAGTCATCCCATTACTTTATCGGGTGATATTAAGCTTAAATTATTGGATCAGAAATGGACATTTGATAAAGAAGTTTTGAACGAAACTAACCCCTTTTTTGATTTTAATTACAAAGTGACATTCGATGACTCTATAAATGAGCTGACATTAGCATATCATTATCAATCGAAAGTTGACCGTGTCGAAGCCAATGAAGTTGATCAATATGTTGCAGCATTACGAAATGTCGCTGATGTGGGCAGTTTTGGTCTGGTTGATTATGGTACTGCTAATTCCACGACGGCCTCAGATAATAATTTTATTGATGATTTAGACACAGATTCACGTATTTTACTCAGCTATGTTGTTTGCTTTTTTATCGGTATTTCGTTTTGTTTAGTTTCCTGGCTGCGAGAGAAAGCTCCTGCTGATGATGCCCAGTTCTACCCAGTATCCACGACCAAAATGTCTGTGATGATCTTTATGACTCTTGGTGTGTATATTTATTATTGGTGCTATAAAAACTGGCAATATATTCGCACGCTAGAGCAATCATCAATTTGGCCGAGGGCAAGAGCCTTTTTTAACGTAGTCTGGTATTTCCCATTGTTTGCTAAGTTAAAAGCAAACAATGATGCTAGAGAGCAGCCCAAAAAACTGATCTCAGAAACTACCGCCATTAGTTTATTCGTTGTTTATGTGATTGTGTCGATAACCTATTCAATGCGTGATGACTTTTATGTAGATGTGTTGATCCTTATTGTTACTTTTTTGCCATTAGCGTTATACATTAACCGGATTAATGACAAAGCAGGAGCCGCATATCAACATAACTCTCGCTGGCGACTGCGTCATCTCGTCATAGGGCTGTGTGTTTTACCACTCTATTTGGTGAGTATTGCGTCAACTATTGGCTTGTCTAGTCAAGATGAGGTCATTGAAGGACAACAGTTGTGGAGCCGAGATATTGCATTTTTACGCCAACATCAATTGATCAGTGAACAAGAGCTACCGGTATTATTTTACAGTCATCATTGGTTTAATAATCAAGTTGAAGGAAATGGTTTTAGTGCCACGAAGGTGTTTTCATATTGGACTGAAAATGGCAAGTTTATCTCGTATTCAGTGGCAATTGCTGATATCAAAGATATCACCACTGAGTTAAATGAACAAAAGGATCAATTATCCACCATCATGATAGAGCCTTTGCAAGGCGAAGCATTTAGGCTGGTTGTTTCCAATTCTAAAAACAAAGACAGTCAATTTGTTGAACAGCTCACTGCGTTGTGGAAAACGAGTCAAAATGAATAATTTGAATACATCGACTGTTTTAAGGTATTAGCACATGAAAACTATTGGCATGATCGGCGGCATGAGTTGGGAGTCGACACTCAATTACTACAAAGCCATTAATCAAGGAGTAAAGTCCGCGTTAGGTGGCTTACATTCAGCGAAAGTGTGTTTATACAGTGTCGATTTTGCTGAAATTGAAACCTTACAACATCAAGGTTTGTGGCAACAAACAGCATTGTTATTGACCGATGCCGCTAAAGCGGTTGAGGCCGGTGGTGCTGACTTTTTGTTAATTTGCACCAATACCATGCACAAGGTTGCCGATGAGATACAAGCCGAAATAGGCATCCCAATTTTGCATATTGCAGATGCCACAGCCAATGCGCTACTTGCCGATGGTATTAGCAAAGTGGGCTTGCTCGGCACCCGTTTTACTATGGAGCAAGACTTTTATAAACACCGTATTAGCGACAATTATCCTATTGAGGTTATGGTGCCGAATACGGCAGATCAGACCATTGTTCATGATGTAATTTATCAAGAGTTATGTTTAGGGCAGATTAATGAACAGTCTCGTCAGGCTTATTTAATGATTATTGATAAGTTGTTTGCCCAAGGGGCAGAGGCGGTTATTTTAGGCTGTACCGAGATTGCATTATTGGTGCAGCAACAACATACCCCAGTGCCTTTGTATGACACGACGCTAATACACGCTAATAGTGCTGTGAAGTTGGCTTTAGATAATCATGATGAGACCTAATAACCGATAATGTTCGAAAGCTAGTATCGGTTGCCTCGTTTAATATCGATAGATAAAAAAACGCCTTACACTAGTCTAGTGTAAGGCGTTTATCATTTCTAATGGCGCTTTTGGTTAGTCTTTGTAAGCACGGCCATAGAAGCTATCGAGTAACACTTGCTTAATCTCGCTGATTAATGGGTAACGAGGGTTAGCACCTGTACATTGATCATCAAACGCGTCTTCTGCAAGTAGATCCAGTTTTGCAATAAAATCTGCTTCATTAACACCGGCTTCTTGAATCGATGCAGGAATACCAATGATCTTTTTCAGCTCTTCGATTTTATCTATTAGTTTGTCTACTTTTTGCTGATCCGTTTTACCGCCTAGCTTTAAATGATCTGCAATTGCAGCATAACGGCATAATGCTTTAGGGCGGTCGTATTGACTGAAGGCCGCTTGTTTAGTTGGCATATCTGTCGCGTTAAAGCGGATAACGTTAGAGATTAATAATGCATTAGCTAAACCATGAGCCAAGTGGAACTCAGCACCCAGTTTGTGCGCGATTGAGTGACAAACTCCTAAGAATGCATTGGCAAAAGCAATCCCCGCTATTGTCGCACCATTGTGTACTTTTTCACGAGCGACAGGGGCTTTGGCACCTAACTCATAAGCATCAGGCAAGTATTTCACCAATAAATCGAGCGCTTGTAATGCTTGGCCATCGCTGTATTCGTTTGCCATTACACTGACATAAGCTTCTAACGCGTGAGTTATTGCATCAATACCACCAAAAGCGGTTAATGACTTGGGCATGTTCATCACAAGGTTAGGGTCAATAATCGCGATATTAGGTGTTAATTCATAATCTGCAATAGGGTATTTTTTGCCTGTGATTTCATCAGTGACTACAGCAAACGGAGTCACTTCAGAACCGGTACCCGATGTGGTAGGTATCGCTACCATTTGGGCTTTAAGTCCCATTTTAGGGAACTTATAAATACGTTTACGGATATCCATGAATCGCAATGCTAAATCAGCAAAGTCGACATTAGGGTGTTCGTACATTACCCAAATAATTTTAGCCGCATCCATTGGTGAACCACCACCTAATGCAATAATTACATCAGGTTGGAAACTTTGTGCCACTTTAGCGCCTTGGCGCACAATGGCTAAGGTTGGGTCTGCTTCTACTTCATAAAACACTTCGGTTTCTAGGCCCTGTGCTTTAAGGATTTTTAATGTCTCGTTGCAATAGCCGTTATTAAATAAAAACTTATCAGTAATAATTAATGCACGTTTTTTGTCGCTTAATTCTTCTAATGCGATTGGTAAGCTACCACGACGGAAGTAAATTGATGATGGAAGCTTGTGCCACAACATGTTTTCAGCCCTCTTAGCGACCATTTTTTTATTAATTAAGTGGCTTGGGCCAACGTTTTCAGAAATTGAATTACCGCCCCATGAACCACAGCCTAGGGTTAATGACGGTGCTAATTTGAAGTTGTATAAATCACCAATACCACCTTGAGAAGCAGGGGTGTTAATCAAAATACGTGCAGTTTTCATTCTAAAACCAAAGGTCTTAACACGTTCTGTCTGAGTGTCTTGATCGGTATACAAGCCTGAGGTATGACCGATACCGCCTAAGGTCACTAAGGCCTCTGCTTTATCCATTGCTTCGTTAAAGTCTTTGGCTTTATACATACCTAACAACGGAGACAATTTCTCGTGGGCAAATGCTTCCGCATCATCAATATCGTTAACTTCCCCAATTAGTACTTTAGTATTACTTGGGACTTCAAAGCCTGCCATGGCCGCAATAGCTACCGCACTTTGACCAACGATATCAGCATTAAGGCCACCATTTTTAAGAATGACATTTTGCATCGCCGCAGTTTCAGCTTTAGATAAAATATGACCACCGTAATGAGCAAAACGTTCTTTAACTTGCTTATATATACTGTCTACTACAATCACGGCTTGTTCAGACGCACATACAACACCGTTGTCGAAGGTTTTTGACATTAAAATAGAGCTAACAGCACGTTTAATATCAGCGGTTTCGTCGATCACGATGGGAGTGTTACCCGCACCAACGCCGATAGCAGGTTTACCAGATGAGTAGGCGGCTTTAACCATGCCTGGACCACCAGTGGCTAAAATTAAATTAACTTTTGCGTGGGTCATTAATTGGTTTGATAATGCAACACTGGGTTGATCTATCCAGCCAATAATATCCTTAGGCGCACCAGCCGCTACTGCTGCATCTAATACTATTCTCGCTGCGGTAGTCGTTGAGTTTTTGGCTCTTGGATGCGGAGAAAAAATAATCCCATTACGAGTTTTTAAACTAATAAGCGCTTTAAAAATAGCGGTCGATGTTGGATTAGTGGTTGGCACAATACCGCAAATAATGCCGACAGGTTCGGCAATGGTGATGGTACCAAAGGTGATATCTTCGGAAAGAATTCCACAGGTTTTTTCATCTTTATACTTGTTATAAATATATTCAGATGCGAAGTGGTTTTTAATCACTTTATCTTCTAATACACCCATACCTGTTTCGATTACCGCCATTTTAGCCAATGAAATACGCGCATCTGCAGCAGCAAAAGCAGCGGCTCTAAAAATGGCATCTACTTTTTCTTGGCTAAAGTTTGCAAATTCAGCCTGAGCCTTGGCAACGCGTTCTACTAATAAATCAAGTTCTTGTGTATTGGTGACTGTCATAGTGGTTTCCTTTAAAAACATTCAACAAAGCAGTTTTGCAAAACATTCTTTGTAAATAAAATTACATCTTCTAGGGGCTGTTTGTTGTGATGATGACCACAAAATCGTAATAATTGGTAATTTTATTACGGTTTAGGTGTTTTTAAATCAGTAATATCGAATCTTAATAAGGCTTTGATTTCACTATCACTTAAAACACCCTAGTACACAATACTATGGTTGTTTATGTTAATTACAGCATGAAAGCCTTGTTTACATAATGAATGAGCAGGCCTTCGTTGAGTGAAATCGGTTGGTATTGAAGCATTAATCATTGTTTTATATTTAAAACGGTATGTTTCTTGTTCACTTTTATAAGTGACTCTGAAGCAAATTATTAACCAATGTAAAAATACAGCATTGAAATTTAATAATATTTTATTCCTTGCTAGCCTACATAAGCAATGCCTAAAGTTTGTTTAGCTTATTTAATTGAAGATTTGTGATTGACATCAATATTTATAAAAGGGAATATGCTCAGAAGAAGGGCATTTGCTCATTTTGTGTTTTTAGAGCAATTGAATGGCTTTAGTGATCTATACACGCCTTATGCAGCTATGACGATATTGGATATATGATTGTTATTTGATGTCCAACAAGCTGTAAAATGGATTTATAGTTCTGATTTATAGCGTTAAGGCGGGTATATGAACACTGATACACAATTGATTATTTTTGACTGTGATGGCGTGATTATCGACAGTGAAGTCATTAGTGCCAAAGTGTTAATCGACAAACTCGCCGAGTTGGGCTGCACCATTGACATGGCGTTTGTACAAGAACACTTTTTAGGTTGTCAATTTACAACTGTAGCAGACAAGGTAAAGCGTTTATTGTCTACCAGCTTACCTCAACATTTTGAGGAAGAGTATCGACAGCAATTACTTGTAGAATTTGAAAAAAATTTAACGGTAACAGATGGCATCAAATCAGTATTGTCTAGCTTGAAGGTACCATATTGTATTGCAACCAGTAGCAGTTTACCCCGAACAACGAGAGCATTAGAGGTGGTGGGATTAACCGAGGTGTTTGGCAGTCATATCTTTACTGCAAGCCAAGTTAAACAAGGCAAACCTGCTCCCGATTTATTTTTATATGCAGCAGACGCAATGGGCGTAAAGCCTCTGCATTGTTTAGTCATAGAAGACAGTTATTTTGGTGTCAGTGCTGCAATTACAGCCAATATGGACGTGATTCATTATGTTGGCGGTGGTCATATTATCGATCGCCTTGATAATGAATTACACCGAGTATCACAAGTATTTCCAACAGTGCCAGTATTAAGTCATTGGCAGAATTTTGATCGTTTAATGCCAGCATTAGTGCGTTGATAGTGCATAAAAGGGATAGCATGGATACCAAATCAAACTCTGAACTCGCAAGACTAGAGCAAGCTGCACGTGCTGCCTGGCTATATTATGTTGCTAAAAATACTCAAGATGAGATCGCTCAAAAATTAGAAGTATCAAGACAGTCTGCACAGCGTTTAGTTGCTTTAGCCGTGAGTGAAGGCCTAATTCAAGTCCGTTTAGACCATCCAATTGCTAAATGCATGGAATTGGGACATCAACTGACTCAGGCCTTTAACTTGCTAGAATGCGAAATTGTACCAAGCGATCCCGCTGACAGCAGTTCGGTTCATGGATTAGCACAAGGTGGCGCGAGTGTATTAGAGCGTTATTTAAAGTCCGAACAGCCAAAAACGTTAGCTTTTGGCACAGGCCGCGCACTTAAAGCGTGTATCGATGAGTTACCTTCAATGCAGTGCCCACAGCATAAAATAGTATCGTTATTGGGCAATATGATGCTCGACGGTTCAGCATCTGCTTTTGATATCGTAGTGAGTATGGCCAATAGAGTACAAGCTAAGCACTACCCAATGCCGTTGCCCGTTATTGCCAGCTCGGTAGCTGAGAAACAGCTTTTGCATGACTTGGCGCCGGTAAAAAGTATTTTTGAATTAGTCAGACAAGCTGATGCGACTTTTGTCGGAATAGGCCACATGGGCATAGAGCCACCATTACTACTTGACGGTTTCATTAATCAGTCTCAGTTAGATGCATTAGTTAATAATGATGCTATCGGTGAAATCATCAGTTGGGTTTATAACCAACAAGGACAATTACTTGATAACTCAATCAATCAACTGGTGATGAGCTCACCGTTAAATATTGACTTAACCAATCCTGTCTATGGTATCGCGGCAGGGCAGCAAAAAGTGGATGCGATATTTGCAGCATTACAAGGCCGATTAATTAATTCATTAATTACCAATGAATATACTGCTGAAAGATTATTGGCTAAGCTAAAGTAATTATAAAAAATATAAAAATACTTATATTGAGATTTAAATAATACTCAGCGAGTAAGTTAGTATCTATAATCTTACTAATACT